>JBAQJS010000122.1:0-83164 GCA_049300435.1 Candidatus Acidiferrales bacterium
TGTATTCCTCCTCGGTGTCCACCCAGATGGCGCCGAAATCGGGGGTGATGTAATCGCGGAGGATGCGCTCGACGAGATTCAGGTCGCGGTGCAGGAGCGAAGGGGCCTTGCGCTGTTCGGAACGCGCTTTGATTTCAGACCAAGTGCGCGTCAGGAATTCCACGTCCGCGCGAACTTCGTCGGGCGCGGCGCTGGCTGCGGCGGTGCGGACGATAAAGCCGCCGCCGGAGGAGCCCTTCGCTTCGGTGACTAGATGGCGCAGACGCGCGCGCTCTTCGGCGGAGGCGATTTTGCGCGAGACGCCGGTGTGATCGAGCGTGGGCATGTAAACCAGGAAACGGCCGGGGAGGGCGACGTGGCTGGTGATGCGCGCGCCCTTTTTGCCGAGCGGTTCCTTGGCGATCTGCACGATGATTTCCTGGCCCTGCTTGAGCATGTCCGCGATGAGCTGCGTGCGACGCGGCTGCTGCGTGCGGCCGTGGCTGTGCCCGCCGTGACCGTGCTGCGGGCGGCGGCCGCGGTCATCGCGACGGCCGCGATCGCGTCCGCCACGGCGCGAGGGATTCTGCATGCGCGAGCGGAAATCGCCGCGCACGCGGGCCTGGAAGGGTTGTTGCGCCGGAGGCTGCGAGCCTGCGGCGGAAATCGGGCCGCCGTCTTCGGCGTGGGCCGCGATGGAGCCGGTTCCGTCGGCGTGTTCGAGTTCGGGAGGCGCGATCATGCCTTCTTCCTCGGCGGCGGCTTCTTCCTGTTCGAGCTCGGCCTCCTCGGAATCGGGCAGATGGTCTTCGCCCTCATGTTCTGCGCCTTCGTGATGTTCCGCGTGCGCGCCGGAGTCGGACTCGCCGGCTTCCGCCGCTTCGGCGGCCGCGTCCGCATCGGCGAAGACGCGATTCTGCGCATCGCGGGCGGCATCGTCATCCTGCGCTTCGGCGATGTGCTCGGCGAGGGCCGCGGCTTCGTCTTCGGTCAAATCCACGTGAGGATGAGCTTCAAGATGCTCCGCTTCGTGATGCTCGCCTTCGAGGTGTTCCGTTTCGTGGTCGTGCTGGAGCGCGGGGTCATCCTGCAATTCGAAATCGTGGCTCAGGCCTTCCGCTTCGTTCCAATCCTGCGCGGCACGGGAATCGCCGGCTTGGGACACGCCTTCGCCCGCAGGCCCGGCGACGTGCGCGTCCGGCGTTTGCACGGAATCCACTTCGGGGCCGGGAGGAATCAACGGAGAAAGCGGCGCGAAGCGAACGGCATCGGGAACGGGCGCGTTGTCCTGCGGCTCGGGGGGAAGATGCTGATGCGTCTTCCATTTGGAAAGCGATTCACCGGGGAGCGGTTCGAGGCCGGTGGACGAGGACGGGCGATAGCCGGCGGAGCGAGGAGCAAAATTCTCGCGCGCCGGGAAGGATGCGCGAGGCGCGGATTCATTGGTAAGCGGCTGGCGCTCGGCGGGATCGAGTGCTTCTTCCGGAGCATCATGCTGCGCGCTCTGGTGGGTTGCGGATTCCGGCACGCGCGATTCGCGTTCGCCGAACGCCGGGGTGTAGGCCGGCGCAGCGGCGGCGTCGTGCGCGTGAGCGGTGGAGGCTGCAGGATCGGACGGGCTCTTTTCCTTGAACTTGGCAAGAGATTCGCCGGGCAGTAGAACGGAGATATGCCCTTCGGGCGTGCCCGGTTCGCTCGCGTGATCATCGGCCGGCCGTGGAGAAGCGTACTTGGAGGAGGGAAGCTCGCGTCCGAAGCGGCGATCGCCGCCGCGCCCGCCACTGCCACCGCTGCGTCCGCGACCACCGCGATGGCCAAAACGTCCGCCGCGGTCGCCACCGGGACGTCCGCCGCGAGAGTGATTGTCAAAGCGCCCGCGATCTCCGCCTGGAGCGGGGCCGGATGGACGAGTGACGGCGGGCGAGAATGTTGGCGACGATGGTGCATGGACCGCCGAAATGGACTCTCCGGGCAGCGGTTCGAGCGCGGCGGCGGGAGACGATTCGACGTCGGTGGGCTCGATGGCCGGCGTGGAACCGGTGGCGGCGGGAAAGACCTGGCCGCCCTGGTCTTCCATCTTCTGCGTCTTCTCCTCGACGGTGGCGACGACGTGGTCGAGCTCTTCGATTTCTTCCAGGAAGTCGCTGACGTAGAGGAAGGCGTCGCTATCGAGGCCAATTTCGACGAAGGCGGACTGCATGCCGGGGAGCACGCGGGTGACTTTGCCCTTGTAGATGCTGCCGACTAACGCGAACTCTTTTTCCCTTTCGACGTAGTACTCACAAAGCTGACCTTCTTCCAGAATGGCGACCCGCGTTTCGTGGGGGTTCGCCGAAATAACCATTTCCTTCGACATGGAAACTCCTCATGGCGCATCGGGGCGCGGCGGCGCGCACCAACGCGCGCGCTCGACCGGCGTGGGGCAAGGAAGTGCCTTGCGCTCGCCACAACGGGCCGCTCAGGAAAGACCGCTCTAGTTGTACGCTTGATTTCCTCACCCGATGCTGACCTGACTCAAAATTAGATTCCCGGCCGGCGGAAGAACCGCGGCTCGGGTACGGACTCAGCCGATTTCATTTGCACAGCACAGCGGCGAGGGCTCAATTGACGAAACGCCGCATACGGACGTTCATCACCAGGCCCAAAGCCAGAAAAACAAAGGCGGTAGAAGAACCGCCGTAACTCATCAACGGCAACGGGATGCCGGTTACCGGCATGTAGCCTATCACCATTGAGGCATTTACCAGAACGTGGAAGCCCAGAATAGCAGTGACTCCCATGACCACGTACATCCCCGCACGATCCTTGGCTTTCTGCGCGTTATCCACGAGGCGCAGAATCAGACCCAGGTACAACAGCAAAACGACGCAAACTCCGATGAAGCCCTGTTCCTCGGCGAGCGCGGCCAGAATGAAGTCCGAATAGCGGACGGGCACAAAGCCCAACTGGTTCTGGCTGCCCTTGGCAAATCCCTTACCCCAAAAGCCTCCGGAACCGACGGCGATTTCCGACTGCAAAATCTGGTAGCCGGCGCCGCGCTGGTCTTCTTCCGGATGAAGAAACGTTTCGATGCGCTGCTGCTGGTAGGGCTTCAAATGATGCCGCATATTCCAGGCCACCGGGATCATCAGCGCCACCAGAATCGCTCCGATGGCAAGATGCTTCCATTCGATGCCGGCGATGAAGGCCCCCACGATGGCCACCGGGAACAGGACCAGCGCCGTGCCTAAGTCCGGCTGCTTCAAGATCAAGGCCGCGGGAACGACGGTCAAGGCACCGACTTTCAGCAAATCCGAGAACGTCAGGCGGTCGGTGCGGACTTCGCTGAAGAAGCGAGCCAGCACGATAATTATAATCAACTTCATGAGCTCTGACACTTGCAAATTGAAGATGCCGCCCATGGAGATCCAGCGCTTGGCGCCGAGGTGGGTGGAACCGATAACCATCACGACGAGCAGGCCGGCGACGCCGCAGATATAGAGGATCGGCGCCTGGTCCAGGAGAGTGTGGTAATCAATCCGTGAAATCAGGAACATGCCAGCTACGCCGATGCCCAGCCAGGTGAGTTGCTTCCATTGCATTCCGGCCATGGCGCTGGCGTGCGTGGAAGAATAGATTTCCAGCACGCCGAGGGCGCAGATGGCCGCGACGATCGCGAGGAGGGTCCAATCGTAATCCTGAACGCGGAGGCGATCCTTCATGGGTGCTGGCCTCCGACGGTGGCGACCAAGGGGCGGTTGATGGCCAGAGGCACGGGAGCGGTGTTGGAGGCTTGCTGCTGCGTGCGGGCCGCTTTCTTCTCGTAGTAAGCCTTGACGATATCGCGCGCGATGGGAGCGGAGGCTTCGGCGCCGTGTCCGCCGGCCTGCACCAGGACGGTGACGACAATTTCCGGGTTGCGGCGCGGAGCGTAGCCGACGAACCAGGCGTTGTCCTTGAATTCCTTGACTTTTCCCAGACGGCTGCGCAGGTCGTAATTGATGATTTGCGCGGTGCCGGACTTTCCGCAGAACTCGATATTCTGAAGTTTTACGCCGGAGGCTGTGCCGCCGCCTTCGTTGACCACGCCATACATGCCGTCGGTGACCTGCTCGACGGTGGGGTCGGAAATGGGGAAGTGATCCACTTTAGGATTGGGGAAGTTCTTGAGCAAGTGGGGTTCGACGAGCATGCCACCGCTGGCCACGCCGGCAATCATGCGCGCCAGTTGAATGGGTGTGGTGGTGACGGCGCCCTGGCCGATGGCGACGGAGATCGTTTCGCCAGCATACCACTTGCGATGGAATACGCGCTCGACCCACTGCTCGGAAGGCATCAAGCCGGTTTCTTCGCTGGGCAGATCAATGCCGGTGCGCTTTCCGAGGCCGAGTCCCGAAGCGTAATAGGAAATCTTGTCAATTCCGAGCTGCTTGCCGACGTTGTAAAAGTAGATGTCGCAGGAATCCACGATGGCCTTGTGCAGATCCACGGAACCGTGGCCCTGCGGGCGCCAGCAATGAAATTCGCGGCCGTAGAAATCCGCGTGCCCGGGGCAAAACACCGTATAGGATTCCGGAATCGCTTTGGATTCGAGCATGGCGGTGGCCATGACAATTTTGAACACGGAGCCAGGAGCGAGTTGGGCCTGGATAGCGCGGTTCAGCAGGGGAGTTTCGGGGTCGCTATTCAGTTTCTGCCATTCTTCCTCGGGGATGCGCACGGCGAAGTCGTTGGGGTCGAAGGTCGGTTTGCTGACCATGGCGAGAATTTCGCCGGTGCGGCCATCCATGGCAACCACCGCGCCTTCTTTATTGGCCATGTCCGCTTCGGCGATGGTCTGCAGGTCGTAGTCCACGGTGAGCTGAATGGGCTTGCCGGGAATGGCTTCGATATTGTCGAGCGTGCGCATTACTTTTCCGACGCTATTGACGACGACGCGGCGCATGCCATCGGTGCCTTCGAGCTGGTCGTTGTACTCGCGTTCCAGGCCGGCTTTTCCGACGATATCGCCGGGGCGGTAATGGCCGTCGCTATCCTCCAATTGCTGTGAGGAAACTTCGCCGACGTAACCGATGGTGTTGGCGAGCATTTCACCTTGCTGATAACGGCGGCGCTGGACCATCATCAGCTCAAGGAGCGGCAGGTCGGCGCGGTGCGATTCGACGAAGGCGATATCCGCCTCGGATGCGGCGGGCTTGATGACGACCGGCTGGAACTTGGGCTCGTTCTTGGCGGCGTCCAATTCCTGCCTCAGATCATCAGCGCTGATGCCCAGGCCGTCTTCGACCTGCGGGAGGCTTTTCTCGATGGACTTGGGATCGTCGCGCAACAGCAGAATGCTGAAGGAAGGATAGCTATCCACCAGGACGCGGCCTTCGCGGTCCAGCATGGCGCCGCGCGGAGCAATGATGGGGATGGAGCGAATGCGGTTGCGGTCGGCGAGGTCGGCAAAGTGCCCGGACTGAACCACTTGCAGCTTCCAGAAACCAATCATCAAGAGGACGACGCAGACCACCGAAACATAGGAAACAAGGGCAAGGCGACCCTGGGGGATCTTCTGGTCGTTAACATTCCACGATGGCAAAGGACTTCCTGCTCCTACACGGCTCCGGCTGCGCCCTACTGGACTCTGGACCTCTGGAACGCCTCGAACGCGGGACAATTCGAAGTGGTAACCAAGCTATCACTAGCGGCGCTGGGGCCGCAAGTTGGGGCATGTCCATTCGGTCAACTGGCCGGACGACACGTTTCGCCTTTCCATCTGTATCGTGAGTGCGGGGATGCGTGGTGGGCCGGATGACGGCATGAGTGGCGGATTCGTGCGCGCCGTTACGATGGCAACTTCCAAGGCCCCGGCGGTCGCTCGTTTGGAGTAGAATTCACGGCCATGAAAAACAAATCAGTGCTGTCCGCAGGAATCGTAGTGATTATCGCATGCGCATTGCTTCTGGCGGCGAAGTTGCGGACGGTTCGCGCGAGCGCGGACTTCATGATTCTGACGGTGACTGACTACGAAGCCGGAATTTCCAATCGCACGGTGCAATCCCACGCGCCCATCGGGCTGATCACGAACCCGTGCTCTTATGCCGATAATTTCGCGCCGACGATTGACTGGAACGACGGAAGCGGAGAGCACAAGCCGGATACGAACGCGGAGACGAAATTGTTCTACACCAAAGTTCCGGTGATACAGAACGGCGTCTATCTGTTTTGGGACGACACGCACGTGGCGGCCGAACCGGGACCGCAGACAGTGATCACCAAGCTCACGGTGCACTGCCTGGGCGATCCGCCGGGAGATCACGTGTACGTGACGCGCAATACCATCCAGGTGTATGCACGGACTCCGATGAACGACGCGGAGTTCACCAAGAATGGAAAGAGCGTGGACACGGTGAAAGGGCACGATACGGTGGACCTGACGCTGACGCTGGATGCTCCGGCGCCGGCGTCGGGCGCGTGGGTGAAGCTGGAGACCACGCCAGCGGGCACGCTAAACAGCTTGCCGCCGTATTTTCGCATTCCGGCGCGGCAGACGCAGGCCACGATTTCTGGGATGGAACTGCGTGAGCCCGCGTCGAAAGCGACGTTGATTGTGACGGCTTCGACCGTGGGGCGGGCGCAGCAGACGCAACAACTGACAATTCTTCCTTAGAGCCGTTGCCCATTGGCGATCGAAATCGGCAACTCTCCCAGCGCGAGGTGCGCAGTCCAGCTTTCTTGAGAGCGGCAATGATTTGGCGAATAGAGATTGGCAGCGTGCTATCAGTACTGGGACTAGCTTTCCTGATGCAAACGATTACAGAAATTTCAGCGAGAGGTGTGCGCGCTCGTGGTATCGTACGCTCCCCCCGCAGGAAAAAATTATAGCGCGCAAGTTTCGGATTCCAGCGAGTGAGGCGACCAGGATGCGGATTTGCCGGCCCCTAGGATCATATTTTCGAAATCAAGACTGGAGCATAGCCGGGAAGGGCAGCAGGCGTTTTGCGATTGGTGTGCTGGGGATCGCGAGCATTCTAAGTTGCGTTGCGCCAAGCGGTTCCGCGCAGACCAACGTTGCGATGCAGCACTACGACATGTTGCGGACGGGGCAGAATACAGCGGAGACGGCACTCACTCCGACGAACGTGAATGCGACAACGTTTGGAAAACTGTTCGCGCTGAGCGTGGATGGGCAGGTGTACGCGCAACCACTGTACATGCCGAATGTGACAGTCTCCGGGCACGGATCGCACAATGTGGTGTACGTTGCGACCGAAAACGACAGTCTGTATGCGTTCGACGGAGATATTGGCGGCGCGCCGTTGTGGATGATCACTTTATTGACCAACGGCGGCACCGCGGTTCCCAATACGGACGTGGTGGCGGGAGACATTAATCCAGAGATTGGCGTCACCGGCACGCCGGTGATTGATCCTTCGAGCGGCACGCTTTACGTTGTGGCGAAATCGCTGGAGAACGGCAACTTCGTGCAGCGGCTGCACGCGATTGACATCACTTCGGGCGCGGAGAAATTCGGCGGCCCAGTGGTTCTGCAGCCATCGGTGCCGGGCACAGGGAGCGGGAGCACTACGGGAACGTTGCCATTCAGCAGCCAATGGGAGAATCAGCGGCCCGGGCTGCTGCTGCTGAACGGATATGTGTATGTGGGGTTTGCGTCACACGGAGACAATGGTCCGTGGCACGGATGGGTTCTGAGTTTCAACGCGAGCACGCTGCAGGCCGCGGGCGCGTGGTGTACATCACCTAACGGGATTGGCGGCGGCATATGGGGTGCGGGCTCCGGGCTGGCCGCTGACACGGTGGGAACGGGAAGAATATTTGTTTCCACCGGCAATGGAGACTACCCCGCTACCGGAAACGTGGTGCCAAACCCAGCGCCTGCGCCCTCTGCCAGCGTGGATTTTGGCGACAGCATCGTGCAGCTCACGACCTCCTCCACCGGGCAAATCACTCCCACGGACTACTTCACTCCCTATAACAGCGCCAGCTTGGATAGCGGAGATACGGATCTGGGATCCGGAGGCGTGTTGATACCGCCCAACCAGGGAGGTCCCTATCCTCACATCCTGATAGAGGTTGGAAAGCAGGGGCGGATATACGTCATAAACCGGGATGCGATGACCAGCGATGGCAGTCATCATTGCAACAACTGCTCCAGCGATCCGGAAATCATTCAGACCGTAAACGGAAACGGCGGACTTTGGGGTGCGCCGGCGTATTGGAATGGCAACGTGTATTTTCTGGGAACCAGCGATTATCTGCGGGCCTATTCGCTATCGAACGGATTACTTTCCACGAGCCCAAAGTCGGAGTCCGCGAACATCACGAATTATCCGGGCTCGACGCCGGTGATTTCCGCCAACGGGACGACGAACGGAATCGTGTGGGTCGTGGATTCGTCCGGGTATGCGACGCAAACGCCGTCGGTTCTGCGAGCGTTCGATGCCACGGACGTTGCGAATCTGTTCTACGATTCCAGCCTTACCGACGGGCGAGACACACTTGGCGCCGCGGTGAAGTTCGTTACGCCCGCGGTGGTGAACGGAAAAGTGTACGTGGGGACGAGAACGGAAGTGGATGTGTTCGGTCTGCTGAACGATTTGCCGCAGGCCGCGCCGCCGACATTTTCGATTCCCGGCGGCTCGTATCCCGGGAGCGTGCAGGTGGTTTTGAGCACGACCACGCCGAACGGCGCGATTTACTACACGACCGACGGGACGACGCCGACGACGAATTCACAGTTGTACCAGACGTCCATTCCAGTGATCGCCACGATGACGGTCAACGCCATAGCGGTTGCGACCGGTTACCTGGCAAGCCCGATTGCAACCTCGACATACACCATCGCCGCGGGCACAGCGGCTCCGGACCTCTCCCCTGCGCCCGGAACGTACACGACAACGCAATCCGTGCAACTTTCGGATACGACTGCCAACGCGACCATCTATTACACGACGAATGGAACGATGCCGACGCGTAATTCCAGCGTGTACTCCGCACCGATCACCGTGTCCACGACCACGACCATCAATTCGATCGCTTCGGCGGCGGGACTGGCGGACAGCGGAGTGAGCGCAGGCACGTACACGATCAACACCAACGGCACGACTTCCATCAACTTCGGATCGGGCTTCAGCATTCCCACGGGGATGCAATTCAACGGAAACACCGATTTGGACGACAGCCGTTTGCAACTGACCAACGGTCAGCCGAACGAAGCGGGCAGCGCGTTCTTCACCACGCCGATGGACATCCGGAATTTCACCACGGATTTTACATTCCAGCTTTCGGATGCGATGGCGGACGGGATCACGTTCACGATCCAGGATTCCAGCGCTGGAGCGACGGCGCTGGGGGCGGTGGGAGGGAGCCTGGGATATGGCGGGGCAACGAAGATCCTGAATAGCGTGGCGATCAAGTTCGACATTTATAACAACAGCGGCGAGGGAGACGATTCGACGGGACTTTACACGGACGGAGCGAACCCCACGCTGCCGGCCACGGACATTTCGGCTTCGGGGATCGAACTGGACAATGGAGACACCATAGCAGCGCATATCACCTACAACGGCACGACGCTGACGATGACGCTGACCGACGCGGTGATCAGCAAAACCTACACGATCAGCTGGCCGGTGAATATTCCTGCCACGGTGGGAGCGAATACGGCCTACGTGGGATTTACGGGCGGGTCGGGCGGTTTGACGGCGAGCCAGAAAATCGAAAGCTGGACGTTCGTATCAACGCCTCCGGTGGCGGCGACGCCGCAGATCGCACCGGGAACGGAGACGTTTACCGGATCAATCAGCGTGATGCTTACGGATGCGACCGGCGGCGCCGCGATTTATTACACCACGGATGGAAGCGTTCCGAATCCGGGCGTGGGCACCACGAAGCTATACAGCACCGCGTTCAACGTCAGCGCAACGGAAACTGTGAATGCAATTGCCACACTTGCGGGGGACGCAAACAGCAGTGTGGCGACGGCGACTTTCACCTTGCAACAAGCCGCAGCGCCGACGTTCAGCCCCGCCGCGGGCGCGATTGCGTCAACCCAGGCGATCACGATATCGGACACGACCGTGAACCCGGTAATCTACTACACGACGGACGGGAGCACGCCAGCGCCGGGAGTGGGGACGACGAAGCAGTACAGCGCGGCGCTTGCGCTGTCATCGTCCGCCACCGTGAATGCGATGGCGACGGCGAGTGGATATGCAAACAGCGCGATGGCCAGCGCGACTTATACGATCGCGACGCAGACACAGACGCCCGCGCCGGTGTTCTCACCCGTGACGGGAACTTATACCTCCACGCAGAGCGTGCAGCTCACTGATCCAGGCGCGACGATTTACTACACTACGAATGGAACGACGCCGACGCACGGTTCCCTGGTGTACTCCGGGCCGATCACGGTGGCCACGACGACCACGATCAACGCGATCGCTTCGGAGGCGGGCATGGCGGACAGCGGCGTGGGCGCGGCGACCTACACGATCAATACCGGAGGCACGACCGCCATTGACTTTGCCTCCGGCTTCAGCAGTTCCACCGGAATGCAGTTCAACGGAAGCACTAGCCTGAACGGAACGGCGCTGGAATTGACCAACGGCGGCGCCAACGAGGCCGGCAGCGCGTTCTTCAGCACGCCGATGAACATTCAGAGCTTCACCACGGATTTCGTATTCCAACTTTCGAACGCGAAGGCCGATGGAATGACGTTCACGATTCAAAATTCCAGCGCCGGAGTGACGGCGCTCGGGGCCATCGGCGGAAGCCTGGGATATGGCGGGACCACGAAGATCCTGAATAGCGTGGCGATCAAGTTCGACATTTACAATAACAGCGGCGAAGGGAACGATTCGACCGGGCTGTACACAGACGGGGCTAATCCCACGGTGCCGGCGGTGGATATCACCTCTTCGGGGATTGTCTTCAGCAGCGGAGACGCCATCGCGGCGCATATCACCTACGACGGAACGACGCTGACGATGACTCTGGCGGATAAGGTGACCGGCAAGACCTACACAGACAGCTGGGCCATCAATATTCCCTCGACGGTGGGCGGCAATACGGCGTATGTGGGATTCACGGGCGGCTCGGGCGGCTCTACGGCGATCCAGAACGTCGAAACCTGGACGTTCGCCTCGATACCGCCGGGCGCAGTGAATTTCAGCAGCGGGTTTACGTCCACCACCGGGCTGCAATTGAACGGCTCCGCTACCTGGAATCAAGCGGCTAACCGGCTGACGCTGACCAACGGCGGCAGCAATGAGGCGAGCAGCGCATTTTATACGACGCCCGTTAGCGTGCAGAAGTTTACGAACGACTTCTCGTTTCAACTCACCAATCCGGTGGCGGACGGATTTACATTCACGATCCAAAATGCCGGGCCCACGGCGGTGGGCACCGTCGGAGGCAGCCTGGGCTACGGCCCGGCGATGGGAGCGAGCATCGCGGTGAAATTCGACCTATACAGCAATTCGGGCGAAGGATCGGATTCCACAGGCGAATACAGCGGAGGCGCAAAACCGACGGTACCGGCCATCGATATGACTAACTCCGGTTTGAATTTGCACAGCGGAGATGTGATGAACGTGCAAATGAATTACGACGGCACGATTCTGTCCATGACCATCGCGGATGCGACGGCGGGCACGTCGTTTTCGACGAGCTGGACCGTGAATATCCCGTCGCTGGTGGGCGCTTCCACCGCATACGTCGGGTTCACGGCCGGCACGGGAGGTTCATCGTCCACGCAGGAAATCATCAGTTGGAGCTACACGCCGTCCACCAATTCGATTCAATACGAAACCGAAAATCTGCTGACTTCGACGGTCACGTCCGGGCCCCGCTATATCGCCTTCGCCTGGACGGGCTTCACGAACGGGAATGGCACGGAGCTGGAGAGCACCAAGGTGGGGGACAACGTAGCAATCACGCTGAACGTTCCCACGGCAGGGACATACGACGTGAAGTACGCGGTGAAAATGTACAACGATCGCGGGATCGCGCAGTTGGCAGTCAACGGGGCGAATTTGGGCCCGACCGAAGATCAGTACGCCGCAACGAACGTGTGGCAGGAGCTCGACGTGGGAACGGTGACACTGGCGGCGGGAAACAATGTGTTTAAGTTTACGGTGATCGGCAAGAACGCCGCGAGCAGTGGCTATACGCTCGCGTGGGATTACGTCAAGCTGACGCCGCAATAGAGCGTCGGCTCTGCGTTTCCAGGCGCGGACAGATGGGGCCGAGAGGATTTCGTGAAAGATGCGGAGTCTTCGCGGCCTTTTTCATTTCTTGTAACGGCGCAGACTTCGAGCAAAGCTCGCGATCAGGAAGGTTTGCGCAGGCGATCGAGCAGCGCGAACAGGGGGACGGCGAAGGCCGCTGTGACCAGGGAATCGAGCAGCAGGCGAAGAGTGAAGAATGGCGCTGCATGATTCAGGAGCACTCGTTGGGTGATGGCGAGGACGGCCTGGTGAAAGTGGAAGAAGAGGAAGACGAGGCCGAAGCGGCTGAGCGGGTGTTCGGTGTCTATGCGGCCGCCGACGGAGGATGCCAGATAGCCGACCATGGTTTTGGCGATGCCATACATGCCGATGGGATTATCGTGGCTCAGCGCGTCCTGCAGAATCCCGATGGTTCCGCCCAGAAACATGCCCGTCACGGGATTTCTGCGGCTTACGCCGAAATAAATGGTGACCAGCAGGGGCAGATCAATCAGCTCCGACCAACGCCCGTATTTGTGCAGAAAGGCCTGAAAGACCAAGGCCAGAAGACACGCCGCCAGAACCGTGCCGCCATAGAACTTGTGCACCTCGACATTCGGATCCGAGCGCTCGCCGACATTTAGCATGTACGCCATCTCATTGTGGGCGCGCGGAAGGCTTCGCCGCCGGCGGAGTGGGGGGCGCCGCAACGGGTGCAACCGCGCTTGCGGGAGCCTCCGGCTTCTTGAAAACCACTACCTGCTGCGAGAGGAGAACGATCACATCCTCGAGGCGGTCCAGTCGCGCGGCGGGACGCACGCGAATCACTTGAAACGGGCTGCCGGGCTTGGCGCTTTCCACCGTACCGATCGGAAAATCCTTCGGGAAAATGCGATCCTCGCCGGAGGTAGCAATGGCGTCGCCCTCGTGCACTTTTTCATCGTTGACGATGTATTCCATCCGCGGCTCGGGATCGCCGCTGCCGCGCACTACGCCATGGGTGCGCGATGCGGCGAAGAGCGCCCCTACTCCGCTGTCCTTATCATTGATGAGCAGGACCTGGGCGGTATTGGGCAGGACTTCCACGATTTTGCCGACGATTCCGTCCGGAGTAACCACGCCCATATTCATGCGCAGCCGGTCGCGCTCCCCGCGATTGATGAACAGGGTGTGGGAAGTGGGGTCCGCGCTGGAGCCAATGACCTCCGCCGCCAGCATGGGGGCTTCGGGGTGGGCGTCGCGAAAGCCCAGAAGCGCCGCCAGACGCTGAGATTCGGCCGCCTGGCTTTCGAGCTCACGGTTGCGCATGCGCAAGCGATCCAGTTCGACGTGCATGCTTTCATTTTCCGTGCGCGCATTGCGTAAGCCCACGTAGCCACCCCACGCGCCGCCAACTTTGGAGAAGGTCCAGGTTCCGGCGCGCTCCAAGGGAGTCACGAGAGCGACAGCCCAATAGCGGATCAGGCGCACGTCATGCTCGCCCTTGATCTGAAAGGCGAGCAGCAGGACCTGCGCCAGAATCACAGTGGCCAGCAGCGCGAGCGGGCGATGACGGGAAAATGTATCAATCATTTTCTGAACACTCTACGTGCGGCTGCGCCATCGAAAGGGCGGATCAGCCGTAAAAAGCAAATCCCCCGCTGCGCGACCAGACGGGCGGCTTCTTCGCGACCTCACCGCGCCGCCTGCTTCAATCAATCGAGACCAGGCGCAGCAGGCGGAAATCGCTGAGCATCTTTCCCGTGCCGAGCACCACGGATGCCAGCGGGTCGTCCGCGATGGACACCGGCAAGCCGGTCTCCTCGCGAATGCGTTTATCGAGGTTTTTGATGAGCGCACCGCCGCCGGTAAGGACGATTCCGCGGTCGCTGATGTCTGCGGAAAGCTCGGGTGGGGTGCGTTCCAGCGCCACGCGAATGGCGTTCAAAATCGTGGAGATGCACTCGGAAAGCGCTTCGCGAATTTCACTGTCGTCAATGGTGACGGTGCGCGGGACGCCTTCGATCAGGTTGCGGCCTTTCACTTCCAGAGTGAGCGGCTTTTCCAGCGGGTAGGCCGAGCCGATTTCGATCTTGATTTGTTCGGCGGTGCGTTCGCCGACCAGCAGGTTGTACTTGCGCTTCAGGTAGTGCATCACGGCCTCGTCCATTTCATTGCCGGCGACGCGGACGGAGCGCGAATAGACGATTCCGCTCATGGAAATCACGGCGATGTCCGTAGTGCCGCCGCCGATATCCACCACCATGTTGCCGGAAGGCTCTTCGATGGGGAGTCCCGCGCCGATGGCCGCGGCCATGGCCTGCTCGACCAGATAGACTTCGCTGGCACGCGCGCGGTAGGCGGAGTCCTGCACGGCGCGTTTTTCCACCGGGGTGATTTCGCTGGGTACGCCGATGACGATGCGCGGATGCACCAGCACGCGGCGGTTGTGCGCTTTTTGAATGAAGTAGGTGAGCATTTTTTCGGTGACTTTGAAGTCGGCGATGACGCCATCCTTCATAGGCTTGATGGCCACCACGTTGCCCGGAGTGCGGCCGAGCATTTCCTTGGCCTCGCGGCCGACGGCCACCACTTCGCCGCTGTTCTTATTGATGGCGACGATGGAAGGCTCGTTCACGACTATGCCTTTGCCGCGCGCAAACACCAGCGTATTGGCGGTACCCAGATCAATGGCGAGGTCGGAAGAGAACAGGCTGAAGACCGACCGCATGCTATAAGTGCTTTTCGTCACGTCTTGCTTCCCCCAGATTCCATTTGAGCGCCGCTGCGGCGACGAGTTTGTTTGCCGGTCTGCGATGCGTGCTGCGAATGCTGCGGTACGGGCCGTTCGTTTAAGGGATCACAACTTCGACGCGCTTGGTGGCCGTTCCGCCGCGCCGGTTTTGTCCGGTGAGAACGATTTCATGGCTGCCCTTGGACATGGCGGGCAGAAAATGCCGGAAATGGCCGTCGGGCTGAATGCTGGCCACCTCCTCGCCGTTGATGATCAGAGCCGCGCCGGGCTCGGTCCTGCCAATCACTTCGACTACGTTGCCCTGCAATTCGGTGGAATCCACTTCGAGCAGCATCTCCTGCTCTTTGCCGTGAATGACCAGAATGAATTTGAAAGCGTCGCTCACGTCGCTGGTCTTGTTGTCGGCGTCAATCGCGCGCACGCGCCAGAAGTAATCGCCGGGATCGAGTCCGGTGATGTCCGCGCCTTCGGTGGAAACCTTTTTATCCATCACGACGTGGTTGAAGGCCGCGGTGGTGCTGATCTGAATTTCATATGCCTTGGCGGTGGGCACCGCGTTCCAGGAGAAGTGCACCGGGTCGCGCTTGGGATCGTTGACGGTAATGGGCTGCAAGTTCAGCGGCTCGACCAATTCCGGCGGAGCCAGCATTTGCGATTTGGTGATGGGGCCGCCCGTGGGGAAGGTCACGCGCTCCCATTGTCCGATATCCAAATGCTCGTTGCCGCGGCTCAGTTCCACGCTGCCGGAAGCAACCGTGATTTCCTGCTGCTTGGTTTGCGGATCGCTGCTTACCGCAGCTCGGCTATTTGCCTGCAGGGAGGCGACGGCGTTCTCGAAGGAAACCTCGGCCTTCGAGCCCGGCACTTCCCAGGTACCGGTGGCGAGGTCCACCTGGCCGGAGGTGATGTGGACGCCGACGGACGAGGCGCGATCGTGCTCGACGAGATTTTCTTCCACAGTGACGAGAGTGTCGCCCTTTACAGTGTATTGCGTTCCGTCAGCGAAGGCGATGCGCGCCACTCCCTCCGAACCGGTCTGAATCAAGTCGCCCTTGTCTAGAGTCAACTGATAGTCGGCGCTCTCCCAGGTTACGGAATTCACTTTTTTCACCTGGACCTTGCCGTCCAGGTTGACGAAGCGAGCCTGGCGCGCGCTGATGGTAGCAACGCCGCTGTCATGCGGAGTGATCGTGTCCGAGATGTGCCGGGCGATGCTGGCGGTGGCCTCCGGGAAGACCAGATAGACCGCGGAGATGACAATCGCGGCGATCACGATAATGTAGAGCGCGACCGTCTTGTAAGTGACGGTGTGCCAATACACCTCGACGCGAGATATTTTGGGCTTGTCCGGCGCGGTTAGTTTGCTATCACTCATGTCACTATTTTGGGGCTATTTTAGAAATCTAGCATACGGGTATAGGGCGTTCAACTCGACGAGGGAACAGTTGCGAAACTGCTACCCCCCTGTGATTCCAATCGGTTAACGGGGGGACGGGGCCCGACCGAGGGACCTGGTCCTGGTACCAGGTCGGCGCCATTTTGGAGGTTGACCCAATACGGGCGAGTTAGCGAGACTAGGGGCCTCAGGCAACGATCTTCTCATCCCGGCAGGCGGGCGCGCATCGGTTTCAGGAGGTGTCCGCGAAGGCTGAGATGGCGGCTGCCGCGCGAGGAACAGAATCATGAAAGAAATTATCGGTGAGCTTTTGCCACCCACCCGGTTGATGCTGACGCCCGGCCCTTCGAATATGGACGCGCGGGTGTACCGAGCGCTGAGCACTCCGCTGGTGGGGCACATGGACCCGTGGTTTATCGAAATGATGGGTGACGTGCAGGCATTGTTGCGGCGCGTTTTTCAGACGCAAAACCGGATCACCTATCCGATTTCCGCGTCAGGCTCGGGCGGGATCGAAGCGGCGGTGCTGAATCTGCTGGAAGCAGGAGATGAATGCATCGTCTGCACCAACGGATGGTTCTCCGAGCGCATGGCGGTGATCGCCGAGCGCAGTGGGGCGAAAGTGATTCGGGTGGAGGCGCCTTACGGACGCACGGTGGATCCGGAGGAAGTGCGCCGGGCCGGCAAGGGCAAGAAAATCAAGTTCGTGGGATTGGCGCACGGCGAGACTTCCAGCGGCGTGGTACAGCGCATCGCGGATTATCGCAAGGTCGCGGACGAACTGGGAGCGTTGCTGGTAGTGGACGCGGTGGCGACGCTTGCGGGCGTGCCTCTGGATGTTGACGGCGAACGGATTGACATCTGTTTCAGCGGTTCGCAGAAAGCGCTGAGCGCGCCTCCAGGAATGTCGCCGATAACGGTGAATGCGCGGGTGGAAGAGGCGATACGCGCGCGCAAGACTCCGGTGGGCAGCTGGTATTTCGATTTCACGCCGATCATGACGATGTGGGGCAGCGAGCGGACCTACCATCACACACCGCCGATTTCGCTGATCTACGCGTTGCGCGAAGCGTTGCGCCTGACGCTGGAGGAAGGCCTGGAAACGCGCTGGGAGCGCCATCGCAACAATCAACAGGCGCTCGTCGCCGGGCTGGAAGCGATGGGGCTGCAGATGTTCGTCGCAGAGCCGGGCGATCGCCTGGCGACGGTGACGAGCGTGAACATTCCCGCGGGCGTGGACGATCGCAAGGTGCGGCTGCAGTTGTTGGATGAATTCAACATCGAAATCGCCGGCGGATTTGGCCCGGCGAAGGGCAAAATCTGGCGGGTTGGATTGATGGGCTATTCCAACCAGAACACCAACGTGCTGCTGTTCCTGGCCGCATTGGAAAAGGTTCTGCTGGATCAAGGATTGCGGGTACCGGCGGGCGCGGGCGTAGCGGCCGCGATCCGCAGTTATCAGAATGTAGGGCAGAGCGCGGTTGCGGTAGCGAGGAAGTAACGGGAGCGCGGTGCCGCGGCCGCGCGCGCCAAACAAACCGGGGAGCAAATGGCCAAGACGGAAGCAGCGTGGATTCCGAACGTCGGCGCGATGAGCGATTTCATCGGCGCCTTCGATGTGCCGTCGAAAGTGACGGATTACGTGTATCGCTGCCGTTTCTCGCATTGCTGGAACGGCATCGCGACGCGCCACGCCGACACGATGGATTGTAAATTCTTCGTGGACGGCAAGGGCGTGGTGCTGGGCCTGGCGCATCCGGGGTTCGTGGAATTTCAAGGGCGGACCGGGCGGGATCTAAGCGATCGCGAGGCCAGTTATATCGGAGCTGAATATCTGCGCGAGCGGCTGGAACAGGAAGACGAACATGCGCTGTACGACGTTTCCACCGCCGATGTCGGCCGGATTATCCAGAAACTCGGCATTCGCTGAGCGTATTCGCGCGCGTGGCGCGGCATGCAGCGAAAGGCCGCGCGGCGCGATTTGGTTTCTTTTCCGCCTGAGCGGCAAGATTCCGGAGATTACGGCGCGGGGGTCTTGGGCTTTGCGGCGGAATCTTTCTTGGCCAGCGAGCGGACGTAGTTCACCAGATTCCAGATATCGTCGGCCTTCAAGCGATCACCTTCGCCGGTCATATCGCCCTTGCCATTCTTGATGATGTAGAAGAGCTCGCCATCGGTCGAGTCTTTCAGCGCCGCGGGATCGCGGTAATCGCGAAGATTCAACTTCATATCCGCAGCCAGGTCCCCCTTTCCATCGCCATCGCTTCCGTGGCACATCGCGCAGTCGAAACCGTATGATTTTTTGCCTGCGGCCAGCGAGGCCGGCGTGGGTTTCACGGGATTCGCAAGCTTGGCTGCATCAGGAGGGACCGCGGATTTCGCAGCCGCGCTTGGGGCAGGTTGCGGCGTCTGCTGAGCGGAAATCGCGAAGCACGACAGGACGAGGGCCGAGACAACGCGAACGATAATCCGCATAGCGCCTCCACAATGCATGGACATGAGTGGGGTGAAGTTGGATTGTACTCCCGCGCCGGGGGCTCCTGGGCAAGATTCTGGCCGCGCCACGAATTGCGTTGCGCGGAGAGCCGGCTCAGGCGTCGGAGAGGGATTCGCCGAAGCCGGGATCTTCCGACAGTTCGCCGGCTTCGAGGATTTCGCCGCAGTCCAGGCACTCGACGTACTGCGCGTCTTCATCCTTGGCGATGAGTTGCGTTCGTTTGTGCTGGCAGGCAGGGGCAGGTGCTAACATGAGCATTCCAAAAAGCTCCACGGATTATATCACTGGCTGGTTCGGCACGCGCGCGCCCGGCGGCAGTTGACAAACGAGCCGATTGAAACTATCAGTCTCCTGGCAGCCGGCGAGAAGAGAGAACCATTGAGCGTAGATCAAAGCACGCAGAAACGCCTGGGTATGGTGCTCTTTTACGGGATTGTGGCGATCCTGGCGTACTTCGTGTTCCTGGTGTTTCAACCATTTCTTGCTGCGTTGGCGTGGGCCAGCGTCATCGTGGTGGTTTCCTATCCGGCTTACTTGCGGCTGACGCACCGTTTCCGGCCGACGGTGGCTGCGCTGATTTGCACGGTGACGGTAACGCTGATCCTGATTATACCGACCCTGCTGGTGATGGCTGCGTTTGTGCGCCAGGGCGTGCAGGCAGTGCAGGAACTGCAGCTGCAAATTCAAAGCGGGCATTTCGATTGGGTGAACCGGCTGTGGGTTGGATTGCAAATGCGTTTTCAGGGAAGCGATACGACCAGCCTGGGAACGCTCTTGACCCGCTATGCCGATCAGGCGGCGACGTACACTGCAGCGCGGTTGGGGACCGTTCTGAAGAACACCGCTCTATTTCTTTTTCATTTGAGCGTCACGATGCTGGCCATGTTCTACCTGTACCGCGACGGCGAATCCATCGTGGCCCGAGTGCGCGAAGTTTTGCCTTTCGAGCCGCCTCATAGCGACCGGATGATTCGCGAAGCGCGCGATTTGATATTTGCGAGCGTGGTGTCCAGCGCGCTGGCCGCCGCGGCGCACGGAGTTCTGGGAGGCCTGGCGTTCGGGTTGGCAGGAATCAAGGCGCCGGTGTTTTGGGGCGTGATGATGGGATTTTTCTCGCTGGTGCCGGTAGTGGGGTCCGCCTTGATCTGGGTGCCTGCGGCGATCAGCCTGATTGTGGATGGGCACGTGGTCGCGGGAATTCTGGTGGCCGTGTTTTGCAGCGTGGTCGTGGGGCTGATGGACAACATCGTTCGTCCGTGGGTTATCAGCGGGCGAGCGGAGATGGGCGGCCTGGTGGTGTTTATCAGCGTGCTGGGAGGAATCAGCGTGTTTGGAATGCTCGGCATCGTGGTGGGGCCGATTGTGGTGGCTACGGCCGCCAGCCTGCTGGAGTTGTACGCGCCCAACACGCCCCCTGGAAACACGGGGCGCAAGCGGATGGGAAGGAATACGGCGCCGTGCTAGAGTAGCGCCCTTCGGATGCAGGCATGAGCAAGAACTCCAAACCTAAACACGCGGCGCCACGGCACGCTACCCTTCCGCCGGAAAAACTTTGCTGGCGCTTGGATCCCGCCACGATTCCGTTCGAGACGACGGCCGAAGTGCCGCCCTCCGCCGGAGATCCGGGGCAGGAACGCGCGCTGCGCGCCTTGCGCATGGGCGTGGATCTGACCGCGCCGGGTTACAACCTTTTCGTGTGCGGCCTTTCGGGAACCAGCCGCGGCGGCATGATCGTCCGCATGATCGAAGGAATGCATCCGCAAAGCGAGCCAGCGCCGGATCGCGCCTACGTGAACAATTTCAAGAACGCCGACCGGCCGCGGCTGCTGACTTTGCCGCGCGGACAGGCGAACGCCTTCAAGAAGGAAGTGGAATCCGGAATTGATTTTTTGCGGCGGCGGATTCCGCAAGTATTCGAAGGGGAGCCGTTCCAGCGGCAGAAGACGCGGATTGTGGAGCGCTTCACCGTGCGCGAAAAGGAATTGATGGACGATTTTACGCGGCGCATCGCGCGCGAGCAATTTGCGCTGGGGCGCATGCAAGTGGGCGCGGTGGCCCTGCCGGAGATTTTTCCGGTGCTGGAAGGGCAAATGGTGCCGATCGAGGAGATTCCCAAGATGGTGCAGGACGGGAAACTCGAGAGTGTTGCGGCCGAAGAGCTGGAGCGCAAATACGATCAGTTCCGGCAGGAATTCACGGTGGTGTACCGCAAGACGCTGTCGCTTTCGCGCGAACTGGCCAGCGAGATGAGTTATCTGGAGCAGGAAGCCGCGTCGGTGCTGGTGGACGGCGTGATCGAGGAGTTGAAAGAGAAATATCCCAGCACGCAGATCGCGGAATACCTGGAGGAAGTGCGCCACCACATTCTCGATAACCTGGAACCGTTCAAGGAGCGCGAAGGGGAAGACGAGCAGCCTCCTTCGGAAGGCGGCGGGGGACCGCGCGTGGAGCGGCAGGAGCGCGATCCCTTCCGAGTGTACGGCGTGAACGTGATTTTGGCGCACGGCGAGCGCGAGGAATGCCCGGTGATCTTCGAGACCATCCCCACGTACGCAAACCTGTTCGGCACGATTCATCGCAGCTACGACGCGCGCGGCGGATGGAGCTCGGATTTCATGGATTTGCGCGGCGGTTCGCTGCTGCGCGCGGACGGCGGATTCCTGGTGATGTACGCGCTGGACACGCTAACGGAAACGGGCGTGTGGCGGACGCTGAAACGGACCCTGAATCACGGCAAGCTGGAAATTCAGCCGGTGGACGTGTTTTTCCCGTTCAGCCCGGCGGCGCTGAAGCCGGAGCCGATTGACGTGCACGTGAAGATCATTCTGATCGGCGACCGCGACATGTACGAGCTGCTCTACGATTTCGAGGAAGACTTCAAGAAGATTTTCAAGGTGCGCGTGGAGTTTGATGAGGAAATGAAATGGAGCGACGAAGTCATCCGGCTCTACGCCGGGCGGCTGCGCAAGATTACGGACGACGAGCGGCTTTGCCCTTTTGACCGCACCGCGTTCGCGGCGATTCTGGAGCACGGGGTGCGGCTGGCCGGACGGCGCGGGAAAATCACCACGCGGTTCTTCGACCTGGCGGACCTCGCGCGCGAAGCCTCCTATGTGGCGCGCAACGAGAATCAGTTCGTGGTCACCGCCGAGCACGTGCGCAAGGCGCTGGATTCCAAGATCGAACGGCACAACCTGACCGAGACGAAAATCCGCGAAATGGTGGAGCAGAATCTGCTTTTTATTGACACCACCGGGACCCGCGTGGGGCAAGTGAACGGGCTGAGCGTGCTGGAAATCGGCGGCTATGCGTTCGGCAAGCCGGTGCGCATCACCGCTTCGGCTTCACCAGGGAAAGTGGGCATCATCAATATCGAGCGGGAATCGAATCTCAGCGGGCGGTTCCACGACAAAGGCGTGCACATCATTTCCGGTTACATGCGGCGGACGTTCGCGCAAGATAAGCCGCTGGCGCTTTCGGCGAGCCTGTGCTTTGAGCAATCCTATTCCGGCGTGGATGGCGATAGCGCCAGCTCCACGGAAATTTACGCGCTGCTCTCCGCGCTCTCGGGCCTTCCCATCCGGCAAGAACTGGCCGTGACCGGCTCGGTGAATCAGCAGGGAGACATCCAGCCCATCGGCGGCGTGAACCAGAAGATCGAAGGGTTCTACGACGTGTGCAAACTGAAGGGGCTGACGGGGAATCAGGGCGTGCTGATTCCGGCGGAGAATGTGGACGACCTGATGCTGCGCGAGGAAGTGATTGACGCCGTGGCGAAAGGCCGGTTCCATCTTTATCCCGTGGCCACCGTCGAGCAGGGCATCGAGATATTGACCGGACGCCACGCGGGCAAACGGCTTTCCACTGGAAAACACGAGCCGGATACGGTGTTCAGCAAGGTGGACGAGCGTCTGCACGAGATGGCGCTGACCGTGAAGAAATTCGAACACTAGCAACGGGCTGGCCCGGCGGCCGTTTTCGTTCCCGACGAAGCGAGCATTCGCTGCCGTTTTCCAGACGATCCATCCGATTTCGCGAAACAAAATACCTACGAATGAAGCTTCAAATCCGGCGGCGCATTTGCAGAGGGACCGTGAAGGTTTGCCCTTTGCGCTCGACGAGCAGTTTGTATTGATGGCCGATTTGGCGGAACAGATCGCGGACCGCTGAGAGGCTGAGGTCGGCCGCGGCCTCGTCGTCAACCCCGGCGATCACGTCGCCGGGCTGCAGGCCAGCTTTGCCGCCCGGCGAGTCCGGTTGCACTGCCACGACCTCGAAAACCCTGAGATTGGAGCCTTTGGCGATGATAGAAAGCCCGCTCATGTCCTGATCGGCGTCATGATTGAAATTGGAATTGGGCGTCAGGATCACGCGCTGATGGGGAAAATCGAAGACGATGGAGAAACGCCGCAGGAAATCGCTGCCGATGGCGCCGGCAACTTTCTTGCCCGCGCCGTTTTGGCGCGCTTGCTGGGAAAAGGCAGCGACAACGTCCTCCAGACCGTACGCTCCAATCTGAAAGCTCTTGAGGCGGCCGAGCAGTAATTTGGCGCCGCCATCCACCTCCGGATAGGACGCGGCTTCGGTCTTAAAATGCGCCGCGGAAATACGCTCCGAGTCCGTGAATTCCCGGTAGAAAAGAATTCCGGCGTCGAGCGCGGTGTCCAGCACGAAATCGGCCTGGAGCGATTTGTGGCCGGAAACTTCGAACTTCGCGCGAATCAGCGGCAGAGAGCCGTCGAACGTGAGCGGGAAGCTCTTTCCTTCTCCGGAATCGGTGAAGACGGCCGGGTCGTAAAGCTGTACGGTCTCCCGGACGTAATCAACCTGCACGATGACGCGGTCGAGGAAATCCTTGCCGAGGGTTCCTTGATACACCTGCCCGACCTGCGGCGCAAAATCGTCCGGGGACGCTACGGGCAGGGTGACGAATGGAATCTGGACTCCAGGCAGTGTGAGCACGGCGTAGGGAAGCGCGTCGCCGGATGAGGCTCCGGCCTGGTTCCGGCCGGCCGCAGACTTCTCGGCGGCCGTATCCAGTTCGAATAAGAATGGCTTGCCGGCGTTGATGCGCGCGGGCAGGAAGATCAGATTGCGCAGGAAGACAGCCGGTATCTGCGCGGCGTTTCCGCCGAAGAAAAAGCGCGCGGCGGTGGAGTCCTGCGGCGGCGCGCTGCTCTGCTGCACCGGCGATGCGGGGCGCGCGGCCCATCCGCACAACAGGATGCAGCAGGGAAGCAGGTATTTCGCGCGACGCCGATTCATCGTCCCTCCGGTGACAGCGGCAGCGATCGCGAACACGCCGTGCTTCGCTGACGGGAGGTGATTATACGAGTTATGGGCCCGGCGCAAGATATCCTTCGCGGGAAAAAACATGGCGCGTGGCTTTTTTCCCCTCCGTCGGGAACGGCAACCCGTTGGCATCCAGAACCTGGACGGTCAGCGGATGGAATTGTCCATCGTGCGCCGGCGCGATGCCGAGCAGATATTGATGGCGCAGGGCGGCGGCGATCTGTTGATACATCGGCACGAAGTCCTTTGCCGATTGGGGAAAGAAGGCGCGGCCGCCGGTAGTGGCTGCGAGCGATAGGAGCGCCTTGTCCGCTCCGGCAAAGACAGGAGCGTCGTCCTGCGACGGCGATGCTCCCTTCCTCTTTTTGTTCCGCGCCAGGCGCAGCGAACCGCCCAGCGCGACCGGAAAAATCACCACGTCACGCGCGCGAAGCTTTTGCAGCAACGCGTCCCAGCGGCCGGGCGGCGAGGAATCAAGCCCGGTGCTCAAGAGCACCAGAGCTTTCTTGCCGGTGACGGGAGCGAGCCAATCGAGAGCGGTGGATATCGAGTCGTAGAAGTTCAGTTCGCCCATGCCCACCGAGAACTGAATCTGCCCCAGTGCGGCGAGCAGCGCGGCCTTATCGGTTGTGAACGCCAGAACCGCGTGCGGCGCCTGGGAATAGGTGACCAGCGCCACCTGATCGTCCGGTGCTAGCCCATCGAGCAGAGAATAGGCGGCGGCGAGGTGCTGATTTTGAATCAAATAAACGGCGGGGCTGGTCTCCACCATCACCAGGATTTGCGCTGGCGCGTCGGTGGGGGCAAAAAAGACGAGCGGCTGCTCGACTCCGCCATCGAGAACGCGAAAATCCTTACGCTCGAGGCCGCTGACGAAGTTTCCATGGGCGGCCAGCACACTAACGTCTATCTGCACAACCTCGGTGGTCACCTGCAGCGGTTGCGGAGCAGCGCCCAGAGGCTGCTGCGCAAGCGAAGAGCGGGGAATCAGCAAGCAGACGACCAGGATGGCGAGGGCGACGACAGGAGAAAGAGGGGACAGACGCGGGCTGTCGCAGATGCGCTTCAAAGTGAGTACCGCGCAATTTCGGTCGCGGCGCGGGATGCGCGGTTGAACGCTGTCCGCCGCCGGGTGTGGATTCGAGCCGCGACTAACGCCGATTGAATGGCCGCTTTACTTGCCCGGCTTCGCAGCAGGCGTCGTAGGCGGAGCGGCGCTCGCCGATTTCGGCGTGCTCAAATATCCCTTGGCTTCGTCTTTGGCGAGATCGAATACCACGATTTCGTAAGGCGCGCGCGCGCCGCGGACATAGAACTGAATGGGCTCGCCGACGGTCTTGTCCTTCTTTTCGATGCTGCGGTCATCGGCGACCACGTTCAAGGTGTACTTGTAATGTTTGGTATCCACTTTGCGCAACACCACCTGAATCGGACCGACATGCTGGGGACCTTTGGAAGACTTCTTGAGGTCGAACTCATAGATGTCTCGTTCGCCGAGCCGCTTCAATTCCTGCACCTCTTCATGATTGGTGGCAATCAAGCCGCTCTGCACGCCCAAATCGCCGATGGTGCTCTGCAGCTTACCCTTGGTGGATTCCAGGTCGGCCTTGGTGGCGTCGGCTTCGCTCTTGGTGCCGGAAATCTCGGTGCTCACCTGGCCAAATTTCGTAGTGGTATCGGCTTGTACCGCGCCAATTTGCGCGCGCAACTGTTCGTCGCTCTTCTGCTGGTCTTTCTTGATGGATTGGGCCAGGCCGCGGGCGCGCGCCAGCTCGTCCTGGGTAAGTCCGAGCTTCTGCGAAGTTACATCGAGCTGCCCTTTCAAATCCGCGATGCGCGAATTGGTCTTATCCAGTTCGGCCGCCAGCGCCTGAGTTTTCTTGTCTGCCTCCTCAAGGCCCTTTTGCGCCGCCTGCCGCTCCGTGTAGCCGGCATAGAGTAAATAGGCGACGAGCACGAAGGCCACCACGAAAAGAATCGTGACCCAGCGCGGCAAAGCTGACGATTCAACGATGGGCGCGCCTTCAGCGGGCGTATTCGGGGTCGAACTCATCGAGCCTCCTTGGTCGCGGCAGGGCCGCTCGGACTGCACGGAATTATGGCTGAGGAGTGCCGGGAAGTCTATCCCCGAAGCTTGGGATGGTTACGCACGAGGCGCGGTTAGGGTGCGGCGTCGGCGGCGGCGAACCTGGCGAGGACACCGCGAATTTAGCTGTCGCACCGCCGACGCCTTCCCGCAGACGTCTTGCCCGGGAGCGCACTTTTCGGTATCCTGCGCAACAGATTCGGAGTGACGATGATTTGCCCCCGGTGTCGCGGTGTGAATTGTTTTCGCTCGCACCGCGACGGAGTAGCGGACTTTCTATCGAGTTGGATCGGCCTGCGACCCTGGCGTTGCCACAGCTGCGAGCGCAGGTTTCATGCGTGGCGGGTGGCGGCCATCTTTGAACTTTACGCGCACTGCCCGCGCTGCGGCAATTTCGACCTCGAGCATATATCCCGGGAACGAGTGGAAACCGGGACGCTCCTCTTCCTGAAACGCCGGCTGGGCTTTCCCGCCTATCGCTGCGATCCTTGCCGCTATCGTTTCTTCAGCGCGCGGCAATTCCGGCGGATCCTGCCGTCGGTGGCTGAGGCGCAGACGTCCCGCGCCGCCAGCTCCTAGCGCGCATTTCCTGCTGCAAGTTCGCTGAGCGGGCTGCACGCTGACGCGCTTCTCGATGCAATCATTCCTTTGGCGAAGAGATCTCCCAAGATCGAGAACCCGTCGCGCCCGGCTTCGCAGCTTGGCCAGTGATGAACCCGCGAAACCCGCGGAAATAATTGCCAACCTCGGGGTTCTGGTGTAGCCTCACCCCCATGAAAATCTGCCGCCAAGGTTGCGCGCGCTGCCGTTGTCAGTGTCGTGCAGGGGTGTCTTCCGGCTTCGGGAGGCTAGGCAGCTAAGGATACGCACCTAGCCGGGAAGTTATCAGCCCACCGCCGGAAGTTCCCGAGGCAGGTGGGTTTTTTATTTTGCGGCAGAGTCTTTCCGACGCATACGACAGCGAGCTTGGAAGGACAAGGAGGAGGAAAGGTATGACGAAATCGTCCTGTTGCGATTGAAGGCACTCAGTCGGCACAGTCCGGCGGAGCAAAGAGGCGCGAACGACCCGCCGAACGGGTAGTAACGCACAATTAACATGGCCGTCACGGTAGGTTCAAACGGCCCGCTTAACGTTCCCCGTCCACGCCGCGTGTGGCAATTTTGGGCGCATCCCAACACTCTGGGTGAGGGTGTGGGGGTGTTGCTTTCTTCAATCTACGGCCATTTCGAGTGGTAAGTGCATTTTTTTCAGCGTGCGCCAGCCACGGACCCAACCGTCTTCTTGCGGGTTGGGGCGGGACTGCCAATCGAGCGTCTTGGGGGGAGCGAAGGGTTAGTGAACCTCGGGTTCCAGGCCTGGAATCTCATCGTCACCAAAGCAGTGGCATTCAATTTCAAGGAGGAAGGAATGCGAGCATTCGTTGCATGGATGTTAGCCCTCGGCCTCGTCGCAACGCCAGCAATGGCCAAGACGAGTACGGCGGGTGATAAGGACGGCGCGGCCGCGAAAACCAGCGACAAGGCCACGGCGGACAAGACAGCGGATAAAACGCCGGACAAGACGGCTGACGCGGCAGACAGCGCTGCTGCGACGTCAACCTCGAACGCCGCGACGTCTCCGAAGGCGGTGCCGGCAACCACCAGTCTGGAAAGTGAAATGCAACAGCTGCGGGACCTTCTGGAGGCTCAGACCAAACAGATCCAGATGCAGAACGAGCAAATGAGGGAACAGCAGGCCAGAGTGGAGGCCATGGAAGTGGAATTGAAGGCCGCCACCACCCCCGCGGATACTTCGTACGTAGCCGCTCCAGACAGCCGTGTTCCGAATCCCAATGGGAAGGCGGCCGCGAGTGGCAACAGCGGCAACCTGGCCATCGGAACGAGCAACGGACAGGATGCCAGTCCAGACAATCCGATTGCGTTGCATTACAAGGGAATCACGCTCACGCCGGGTGGATTCTTCGCGGCTGAAACAGTGTGGCGCGGTAAGGCCACCAGCTCCGACATCAACACCCCGTTCAACAGCGTGCCGCTCCCCGGATCCTCGGCGAGTAGCATCTCCGAGTTCAACGCCAGTGCCCGGCAGTCCCGCATCAGCATGCTTGCAGAAGGGAAATTGGCGAACGTAAAAATCGGCGGGTATTACGAGACGGACTTTCTGTCCGCCGGCACCACATCCAACGACAACGAGAGCAACAGCTACACGATGCGGCAACGGCAGTTCTGGGCGCAGGCCAAGTTCGACGACGGCCTGACCATCACTGGTGGCCAGATGTGGAGCTTGGTCACTGAAACTCTGCACGCGATGGATAACCGGACCGAGGCGCTCCCGATGACGATTGATCCACAGTACACCGTCGGCTTCAGTTGGGCTCGCCAGTACGGCTTCCGCGTCACGAAGAGCCTTTTCGACGACAAGCTGACCCTGGGCTTTTCCGCCGAAGCGCCCCAGACGACGTTCACGGTTCATGGGAATCCAACCGGCTCCGTCACAACCGGCACCACGACTGTATTGGTGCCGAACTCCACCGCTTGCCCTGCACCTGCGGTCTGCACGGCGACCGTCGGCGGCGCTACCACAACCTACACGAACTTCCTAATTGGTCAGCCAGGAACAGGCGGCGGCCTCTACAATCCGCTTGCCAACTACTCCTACAACCCAGCTCCCGACCTGATCTTCAAGGCGGTGTTGGAACCGGGCTTCGGCCACTATGAGATCTTCGGAATCGTAAGCCAGTTCCGGGATCGCGTCTTCCCATGCGCAACCGCCTCGGCGACTGCACCTTGCACACTTGATCCGGCGATCATGGCGCCTTCCGCGGTGCTCGCCTCGAACGACTCCCGCACGGGCGGCGGCGTTGGCGCCAATGCTCGTTGGAGTTTGTTGGCCAAGAAGGTAGATCTCGGCGTCCACTTCCTCGGCGGCAGCGGCGTCGGCCGGTACGGCACCGCCGGATTGGCGGACGCCACGATCCGTCCCGACGGCACGATTGCATTGCTGCGCAGCTATCAGGCGTTGGGCACTCTGCAATTTCACCCGACGCCCAAGCTGGACGTGTACTTGAACGTGGGCGGCGAATATGTGTCCCGAGGTCAGTACACGAAGGCGGGCGCTACGCTTCCGAACGAAGGGTACGGGGCGCTCGGCTTCAACAACGCTGGTTGCTGGACGGAGACGCTGCCAACCACAACCGTCCCTGCGGGAACGAACGCCGGCTCGGGATACATTCCGGGTGGACTGTCGAACTGCACGGGCGATACACGGAACATACTCGAAGGCACGATTGGTTTCTGGTATCGCTTCTACAAGGGGCCGAAGGGCGCAGTCGCTTACGGGATGCAGTACTCGTACGTACAGCGCAACACGTGGAGCGGCCTGGGCGACACCACATCCACCAGCGGTTACGGAGTGTCTGGGCAACCCGCGGTTTCCGAGCCGATGTGGTTGACCTCGTTCCGTTACTACCTGCCGTAGCTGTTACCGGCGAGAGGGGCGGGCGACCGCCCCTCTCACCGGGATTTTTTTCCCGCATGGCGCTCGTTGATGACGCATCGGCTTCTTACGCCGAAGTCGCGCGCTTGGTGTGCGTGTCGCTTGTCTGTCCGCGCGCCGGCACTTCCCCGCATGTTGTTCGCAATGCTACAATCCTGATGGTCGAGGCAGTCGCGCTGTCCCGCGGAAACGGCGACAGGGCTCTTCGTTGTACACCAGCGGCGGTATGGTGCAGGGGTTAGCACGTCAGGTTCTCAACCTGAAAACCCGGGTTCGATTCCCGGTACCGCTACCAAACTTTCCATTCGAGTTGATCGGCTCTCAATTTCAAGAAACGTGTTTGCGCTCGGTGATCGTCGCGTATGGCGCGCATCCCGGTGAATTGCAGCGGCGGAATTGCGCACAACGCGCGCCGCCGCACATTTGAACCAGGAAGTAATTGAATTTGTTGCGAATCGGTTTGCGTCTGCCGACGATTGCTCTGGCCAGCAGGAAATGTCTGCGTCGGTTTGCAAATTCGAAAATCGTTTTCAAAATTGGCGATTCAGATTGAAATTGAATCCTGAGGTAGTCGGAAGAGTCTCGTCAAAGCGCGGACGACTTTTGATGCGAGGGTGACGGATATCTCTCTCTTACGATGCCGTTAACGAGGGACGTTCCGCAAGCCGAAGCCCAGACGTAAATCGTGGCGCGACAATCGCCGCAGCACGTCTTGCGGCAACGTTCAAGGTACTAGGACCAAGAAAAACGCCCCGAATTCTGATTATCTCGTACTCCCGTTGTTACCGCCCAATCTTTTTTTTCAATCCATGTACCCCGAAGATTCAATTAATCATCCACGCTCGTTTCGTTACCATGTAGCTCCTGATGACCTACCGAATTGACGCGAGACCGCTTGTGGCGACTGTTCCTGCTATCCAGGAGCTCGCGGGTACTCGCGCTTCCTGCTTCTTCGATGACATTCTCAAGGCGCCCTCGTGTCGGCGCAATTTCCCATTACCTGGAGCGAGAGACGAAGTGAACTCAGGAGCGAACGTGTCTCGTGTTGAGACGAATGTAAACAGACGCGAACGCAATTGCGATTGAAGCGCGAGTACTGTTACTGACGTTTTACGGCGTCCGGATGAAACAGTGAAAAATGTTGTAGTAATTGTGGAAAACTTACTCCTTCGGGAGGGAAGGCGTTCCGCAAAGGGCTCTGCAATAAGGACTTAGATTTGTTGCAAAGTGGCCCAATAGTTGCGAAACCAGATGCATCCGCGTTAGTACCTATGTACTGGTGTCCCAGAACCGGGGGGCAGAACTTGATCGGCGAGGATAACAAATGGCTACGATGAAGGCATTAGGGTTGGCGATTCTCTTGACGGTGGCTCCGGCGAGCCTGTGGGGGCAACAGAATAACGCGGTGGCGGCCGTCACTACACCGGCTGCCTCACCCGCCGCCGCTTCCGCGCATCACGCGGACGATCGGCCGGCGCTTCAACAGCGCAACCCCCGCTACCAAGTCCAGCGAGACGACATATTGATGATTTCGTTCGCGCTGTCTCCGGAACTGAATCAGACGGTAACGGTTCAGCCCGACGGCTACATTACCTTGCTGAATGCGGGCAGTCTGTACGTTCAGGGAATGACGGTGCCCGACGTCGTCGCGGCGTTGAAGAAGACCTATTCCAAGACGCTGCACGATCCGATCATTGACGTGGACCTGAAGGATTTTCAAAAGCCCTACTTTGTGGCCCTGGGGCAGGTAAATAAGCCGGGCCAATACGACCTCCGCTACGACATGACGGTGACCGAGGCCATCGCTATCGCGGGCGGTTTTACGGCCGGCGCGAAGACGCAGGTGTTTCTCTACCACCGCGTGGACAACGAATGGGCCGAAGTGCGGGAACTGAAGCTCAACGACATTTTGCACGGGAAAAACGTAAACGAAGATTCGCACATTATGCCGGGCGACATGATTTTCGTCCCAGAGAAATTCATTACCAAGTTCAGGAAGTACGTTCCCTACGGCTTTGGCGCCGGTTGGTCGGTGGATCAGGGCGTTTTCTAATTCAAATTCCGGACGGCAAGAATATCCGAGAGGCGAAGCGAACATGAATAAAACGAATCGCAGGGACGGCGTGGGGCAAGAAATGCCGGATTTGACGTTGCGGGACATGCTGGCGCCGTTGTTCCGGCACCGTCGTATCGTGATCGTCACCTTTTGCGGCGTGCTCGCGGCCGCCATCTTGGTCGCCTGGGTTTGGGCGGCGCGGTATTACGTTTCCAGCATGCAGGTTGTGGTGGAGCAGGATCGCTCCGATCCTGCCGTCACCAGCGCGCAGGTGGCGAACGTGGCGAACAACAAACCGGTGACCATAGACGAGGTTAGCTCCGAAGTGACGCTGCTGCAGGGCGAGGACATGCTGCGAACCGTGGCAGCCACTTGCGGTCTGGCGAAATCGTCTCCGCTCGACGTCTTGCTTCCCAGCGATCCGCAGCGCCGCATGGCGATGAAGCTGGAGGCGGCGAGCCGCACCCTGGCCAAGAAGATCAAGGTCGAGGCCGCTACGACGTCGGATGTGATTGACGTGCAATACGGAAGAACGGGTGATCCGGAAACGCCGGCCTGCGTGCTGCAAACTCTGGGCAAGCTGTACCTGGAAAAACATCTGCAATTGCAGCGCCCCGCTGGTTCTTCCGACTTCTTCGCGCAAGAGACCGAAAAATACCGCCAGGCCCTTGCGGAATCCGAAGATCGCCTGACGGACTTCAGCCGCACGGAGGGAGTTGCCGCTCCCGATATTCTGCGCACGGACATGGCCGGGCAAGTCGCGACGTCGCAAGCGTCTTTGTATCAGGCCAAGCAGGCGATTGCGGCCGATGAAAAGCGGATTGAGAGCATCAACGAGCAGATGAAGAGCACCCCGGAGAGATCTTCCACCGCGGAATCTTCGGTCTCGGCCAACTTGTTGCTCGAAAACCTGGGAGCCAGTTTATTGGCCGCGCAGGTGAAGCGGTCGCAACTGCTGATGAAGTACGCTCCCGACTATCCGCTGGTCAAGGAAGCCGACGAGGAAGTTGCGGAGAACCAAGAATCGATTGCGAACGCCGAGAAGGAAAAATACCTCAACGCCACGACGGACCGTGATCCCACCTTCGAGCTTCTGCGCGAGGACAAAGCCAAAACCGAGGCGGATTTGGCTTCGGAGAAGGCCACCGCATCCGCGCTCGTCAGCAGCGTTCAGGGCATGAACGCGGAAATGGTCAAGTTCGACGTGGATGCGGTGAAACAGGCCGCCCTGATCCGCGATGAAAAAGCCGATGAGGGCAACTACCTGCTGTATTTGAGCAAGCGCGAACAAGAACGTACTTCGGACGCGCTCGACAAGAAACGCATCGCGAATGTGGCGATTGCCGTTCCGGCAGTCGTGCCGGTATTGCCGGCGCACAGCCCGTGGTTGGTGATGTTCCTCGGCGTGATCATGGCGGTGGTCCTGAGCGTCGCAGCGGCATTTGTCGCTGAGTATCTGGATCCGTCCTTCCGCACTCCGGATGAAGTGATGGAGACTTTGAAACTGCCGGTGCTGGCGTCCATGCCCAAGAAGGCGGCCTAGCAAAGATGTTTCTAGAGCACTACAAACTCGCGGAGCAGCCGTTCGGCGTCACGCCGGATTCGCGCTTCCTGTTTTTGGGTCCGAAGCATCGGGAAGCGCTGGCCTCGCTCGTGTACGGCACGGAAAGCAATCGTGGATTCCTGGCGCTGATTGCCAAGCCGGGTATGGGCAAGACTTCCTTGCTCTATCACTACCTTTCCTACTTGCGCGACAAGGCTCGCACCGCGTTCGTCTTCCGCACCGACTGCGACTCGCGGGAATTCATCCGGCATCTGCTGCTGGATTTAGGGGTTGACGTTGCGGGCATGGATTTGCCCGCGATGCACGACACCTTGAACCGGCTGCTGACCGAGGAAATGCGAGCGGGGCGGCGCTTCGTGTTGGTGATTGACGAGGCGCAGAATTTGGAAGAGAAGGTCTTGGAGTCCATCCGTCTGCTCTCCAATTTCGAAACGCCGTGGATGAAGCTGATGCAAATCGTGCTGGCGGGTCAGCCGCAACTGGCTGACCGGCTGGCGAGCCCGTCCATGGCTCAGCTCCGCCAGCGGGTCTCGATGGTCATCCGCATCGAGCCCTTCACGCACCAGGAAGTGAACGCCTACATTGATCACCGGCTGTGGGTGGCGGGCTGCGATCAACCTGCGCTCTTTACGGTGGGAGCGCGAAAGCTGATCGCCGAGCAGAGCGAGGGCATTCCTCGCAATATCAATAATCTCTGCTTCAACGCAATGTCACTGGCGTGCGCGCTGAAGCGCAAGACGATTGATCGTGACGTCGTCCTCGACGTGATTGCCGACTTGGATCTGGAACCGCTGCGGGAGAACCCGAATGTTACGGGGAAGTCGTCCCCGCGACGCGATCAGTCGGCACCAGTCCTTTCCATCGCGGCGCCGAAGATTCCGGCATTTCGTGGCTGGGTTCCCAAGGTGGCTGCGGGCGTCCTGGCGTTGCTGGCTGTGGGCGGCATGCTTCTTCGCTTCGACCGGCGGGATTCACGCAAAGACGAATTGGCGGCGAGCGTGGCGACAGTGGAAGCGGCACCGATTTCAGCGCCAGTTGCTCCGACTGCAACCGCAGTTGCAATTGCGAATGTAACTCCGGCGGCTACGTCGGCTACTCCACCTGCAATTCCGGCCGCGCCGGCGAGCGTCAAGACGGAAGAGGTCTCGCAGGCGGTTCGCGTGCTGCCGGGTCAGACCCTTTATCAGATTAGCGTGAATAAGATGGGCCATTACAACGCCCAGGTGCTCCAGGAATTGCAAGGGCTCAACCCCTGGTTGAACGATCCTGACCGCATTCATCCGGGCCAGAAGATCCGCATTCCAGTAACGGCAACGCTTTCGACAGACACACAGCGCGCGGCGCAGCAGTCTCCGAATGCTGCACCCGCAGAGGCAGGAAAACCATGAGCAAGAACTTCGAATTGATGCAACAAACGGGCAAGGACCAGGAATTCCGGCCTATTCGCAAAATCGAGCCGGCGGCGCCCGTGCATTACGGCAACGGCGGCGGAAACGGCCACCGCGAGGCGGATGGCCTGGACCTGGACCAGCTTGCGGGCGAAGAAGCTCTGCGCCTGGTGCAGCGCGTCTTCTTGCTGCAAACGCAAGAACCGCCGCACATGGTGGTGTTCGCCGGCATTGACCACGGCAGCGGCTGCAGCCGGATTTGCATGCGCGCCGCGGAAACGCTCGCGAAGAATATTCGCGGCTCGGTCTGTCTGGTGGAAGCGAATCTGCGCTCGCCTGCGCTCCCGGAGATGTTTGGCACCACGAACCATCACGGGCTCACCGACGCGCTGCTGCAGGACGGGCCGATCCGTTCTTTCGCCAAGCTCGTGCGCGGTGAAAATCTGTGGCTGCTTTCCAGCGGCGCGCTGGCCGCGGATTCCGCGAACCTGCTGAATTCCGAACGGATCAAGACGCGCTTCGCGGAATTGCGCAAAGAGTTCGACTTCGTGTTGATTGACACTCCTCCGCTGACGCGTTACGCGGATGCGACGGCCCTCGGCCAGATGACCGATGGGGTCATTTTGGTGCTGGAAGCGAATGCAACGCGCCGGGAAGCGGCTCTACAGGTCGCGGAGAATCTGCGCGCTTCGAACATTCGCGTCCTGGGCGCGGTTCTGAACAAGCGCACGTTCCCGATTCCGGAGACGCTGTACAACAGGTTGTAGGGCTCCCGATTTCGGGCGCGAGGATTCTTCTGGCAAGGATCTGGGTGCAGCGCGAAACTCATCGTCGAGTTTTCGGCAGTGGCGGCAAACAGACGGGTAAATCCCGTTGGCACATCAGCCACAGAGCGCTGTGACTGAGAATAGCGGAGCTTCATCTATGTCCTGTCTGCAAACCACAGCACTCGATTACTTCCCGGCGGATTCGGACGCCGTGGCTTCACCGGCTTGGTTCGCGGTGCAGACCCGGCCCAGACACGAAAAGAAGGTTTCCGCAGAGCTTCAGGAGAAGGGCATCAGCGCTTTTCTCCCGCTGGTGCCCACGGTGCGGCAATGGAGCGACCGGCGACGCGTGGTGGAGATGCCGTTGTTTTCGCAGTACGTCTTCGTGCGCATCGCGCAGAGCCTGAACACCAGGGTTTCGGTATTGCGAACCAACGGGGTCACCAACTTCGTGGGCACGCGCGGCATCGGGCTTCCGATTCCCAACGAGCAAATTGAACGGGTGCAAGCCGTGGTTGCGCAGGGAGTTCCGGTCAGCGCGCACCCGTATCTCAGCGTAGGCAAGCGCATACGCATCAAGGGAGGGTCGCTGGACGGTCTCCAGGGAATCCTCACCGCCGTGCACGGGGATCAGACTCTGGTTGTCTCCGTCGAATTGATTCACAGGTCCATCGCTATCCGCATCGCGGGTTTTACGGTCGAACCGGCTTAAGAAAAGCGCTCGCTTTTCGAAATCGCAATCGCAGCTATCAGGCCCGGCATCCATCACTCATTAGGAGTTTTCCCGAAGCGGCTAAATTCGATTTTGGCTTCCGTCGTAGGTCGAGTAGTCGGATGCGAAACGCTACCCAAAAGCCCGGCCCAAAGAGAGAGAGACAGTGAACGAAGTAAAGCGTCGGTTTCTTTTGAATGCGCTGAAAATATATGATCTAGGATTGATCATAGCGTCATTCGGCTTGGCCACTTTCCTGATCGTTCGCTCGTATCACAACGTCTCCCTGCACGACTTCCTGGCCATGCGGGTGAAGCTCTCGAACTGCGCGATTTTCGCGATGGCTCTTTTTTTCTGCCATGCGACCTTCTCCCTCTGCGGATTATACGAATCCCGGAGGCTGTCCACGAGGGTGGCGGAGAGCGTGGATGCTCTGAAGGCGACAACGCTGTCCACGGCGTGCCTGGCGCTGGTCTCGACTTTTTTCTCCGTGCGCATGATCACCGCGCCGTTTCTCTTCGCGTTTTGGGTAATCCTGTCGCTTTCGGTGGTGACATCGCGGCTTTCGTTGCAATATTGGCTTGCCGTGGTGCGGCGCTACGGCCGCAATCTGCGCTATATATTGGTGCTGGGCACGAATCCTCGCGCCATTGAATTCGCGCGAAAGATCGAAGCGGCGCCGGAGCGGGGATATCAGCTGCTTGGGTTCGTAGATGAAGAATGGCCGGGGATGACCGAATTCAGAGCCACGGGTTTCAACCTCAGCTGCGACTACGCGGGGCTTGCCGAGTTCCTGCGCCGTAACGTGGTGGATGAAGTGGCCATCTACCTGCCATTGCGATCGTTTTACGGACACTCTTCACAGGTTGCCGCACTCTGCGAACAGCACGGCATTGTGATGCGCTTCGCGTCCGATATTTTCGGCTTGAAGACCGCGCGGTCTCGCAGCGAAGAATTCGGCGGCGACCATCACATCGCAGCTTACACGGGAGTGCGTGACGGCTGGCCGCTGGCCGTGAAGCGCATGCTGGACGTGGCGATTTCATTCGTCCTGCTGGTCTTCCTGTCGCCTGTACTTCTCGTCGTGGCCGCGTTGATCAAGCTGACATCGAAGGGGCCCGTATTTTTCCGCCAGCAGCGGATGGGCGTGAACAAGCGGCAATTCGAAATCTACAAATTCCGCACGATGGTGCCAAACGCGGAAGAGATGATAGACGCCCTGGAAGATCTCAACGAAGTCTCCGGGCCCGTATTCAAAATAATGGATGATCCTCGGGTCACGGCCATCGGCAAAATTTTGCGCCGCACCAGCATTGACGAGCTGCCCCAGCTTTTCAATATTTTGAAGGGCGATATGAGTCTGGTGGGCCCGCGCCCGCTTCCGGTGCGCGATTATCAGGGATTCAACGAGGATTGGCAGCGCCGCCGCTTCAGCGTTCGTCCCGGCATCACCTGCCTCTGGCAAGTGAACGGACGCAGCACCATCGCGTTCGATCAGTGGATGAGGCTGGACCTGCAATACATGGATGAATGGTCTCTCTGGCTCGACATTAAAATCCTGGCTCGAACGATTCCAGCCGTTCTGAAAGGCTCGGGGGCGGCTTGAGCCGTTTCCGGATGCCTTCGGGCTCAAAATCCAACTTCATTTCTCCTGGTGAGCGGTTCAAAACGGTCGTTCATACCTCCCTGTGCGCACTCTGCGCGCCGGGAGCAACTCTTGGGGGTGGGATATGCGCATTGCTGTAGTCGGTTCGGGCTACGTAGGATTGGTGTCGGCCGCGTGTTTCGCTGAGATTGGTCACGAGGTCATCTCCGTTGACAACGACGCCGCCAAGATTGCGGCCCTCGAGCGCGGAGAAGTACCCATTCACGAGCGATTTCTTCCGGAATTGCTGACGCGCCACCGCGGCGGCCGACTGCGTTTCTCCACTTCGGTCCCCGAAGCCGTGCAGCAATCCGACGCGGTATTCATCACGGTGGGGACTCCGCAATCGGAGACGGGCGAAGCGGATCTGTCGTTCGTGGAGGCGGTCGCCTACGAGATTGCCACGGCCATTCACCGGCCGACCTTGGTGATCGAAAAGAGCACGGTGCCGGTGCGCACCTGTGATTCGCTGCGTAAGACGCTTTTGTTGAATGGAGCCAAGGCGAGCTTGTTTTCGGTCGCATCCAATCCCGAATTCCTGCGCGAAGGCACGGCCGTCACGGACTTTTTGTACCCCGACCGAATCGTGATCGGCGCCGACGACAAGTTCAGCGTTTCGCTGCTTCAGGAAATCTACCGTCCGCTCACTTCCGGCAGCTATTACAGCCAGCTCAACGCGATTCCGTTTGCGCGCTACGCGCATGCCCAGGCGCCGATCATCGTCACGAACGCGAAGAGCGCGGAATTGATCAAGCACGCCTCGAACGCTTTCTTGGCGATGAAGATTTCCTTCATCAACGCGGTCGCCAACATTTCCGAGGCGGTCGGCGCGGACATTCAACAGGTGTGCTCCGGCATCGGATCGGATTCGCGCATCGGCCCAAAATTCTTGAATGCCGGAATCGGCTATGGCGGGTCGTGCTTCCCGAAAGACGTGCAAGCCTTTCACGCCGTGGCCACGCAGTGCGGCTACGATTTCGGGTTGCTCACCGAAGTGATGAACATCAACCTCGAGCAGCGCCGCCGCTTTCTGAAGAAAGTCAGGAGTGCGCTGTGGACCCTGCGCGGCAAGCAGCTCGGGATTCTGGGCCTGGCGTTTAAGGGAGACACGGACGATATCCGCGAGTCTCCCGCCATCGCGATCATCAATTCCTTGCTGAAAGAGGGCGCGCAGATTCGCGTATTCGACCCCGCTGCGAAGTCCAGAGCCATGGAGGCCCTCCCTGAAGCAGGCGTGTTTTATGCCGCCGATGCCTACGATGCCGCGGCCGGGTGCGACGCGCTGCTGATCCTGACGGAATGGAAGGAATTTGCGTCGCTGGATCTGCCGCGGTTGCACTCTTTGCTGAAGTATCCCATCGTGATTGACGGCCGCAATCTGTACGACCCGGAGCAAATGACGAACGCGGGATTGATGTATCACAGCATCGGCCGCGCAACCGGAGTCCCGCAGCATATGTCTTCCATCGTGCATCACGCTGCTCCGGAGTCTCAGCTCCCGGCGCCCGTCGCGGCGATGATCAGCAATCCCCCGGCGGCCTGAAAGCGCCGCGTTCTTAGGTTCGAGAGCCGAGGAAAAGAGCTCGAGCGCGAAAACTGAACGCAGCCGGAAACATGATCCAATACGCCAAATCGTTGATTGAACGCGTCAAGAGCAGCATCTTGGCGCGTAATTCGGTTTGGATGTTCATGGGCTACGGCGTGCGGATTTTCGTCCAGGCGGGTTACTTCGTCCTGATTGCTCGGGCGCTGGGGCCGCACGAATACGGCGCCTTTGTCGGCGCCACCGCGCTGATTTCGATCGTCGCTCCCTTCGCCGGAGTGGGTTCCGGGAACCTTCTGGTCAAGAATGTTTCCCGGGACAAATCGCTGTTTGCCATTTACTGGGGCAACGCTCTATTCATGCTGGGGGTATCGGGCCTGGTGCTGCTGGGGATCGTCGTCCTGGTGGCGCACCTGGTTTTGCCCGCGGCAATTTCATTGCTGCTGGTCGTCGTGATCTGTCTGTCAGACCTGATCGGCGCCAGAATCACCGACATCGCCGCGCAAGCCTTCCAGGCGATGGAGCAGTTGGCGTACACCGCGAATTTCAGCCTGCTGCCCTATCTGCTGCGTATGATTTCCGCCGCGATTGTTTTCGCGCTGTGGCATCACGCTACGGCGATGATCTGGGGCTGGTTTTACCTGGGAAGCACAGCGGTATCCTGCATCATCGCCGTCAGCATCACCACCTGGAAGCTGGGCGCGCCAAAACCGTGCCTCTCGCGCATCCCGCCGGAGCTTAGAGAAGGATTCTATTTCGGCGCCGGCCTCAGCGCGCAGACGATTTACAACGACATTGATAAGACCATGCTGGCCAGCCTTTCCACGCTGGACGCCACCGGCATTTACGCCGCAGCCTATCGCGTGATTGACGTATCGTTCACCCCGGTGAAGTCGGTCTTGTACGCGGCGTATTCGAATTTCTTCCGCAGTGGGGCGCGTGGCATCGCGCCCAGCTACGCTTACGCCAAGAAGCTGCTGCCGCGCACGATTGCCTATTCGATCCTGGCCTTTGCCGGGCTGTATGTGTTCGCGCCGCTTTTCCCGCTGATCATCGGCAAGGAGTTTGCGCGCACCGTTGAGGCGCTGCGCTGGCTGGCGCTGCTGCCTCTGCTCAAAACCGTCCATTATTTTCTGGCGGATGCGATGACCGGCGCGGGTTATCAGGGGATTCGGGCGGCCGCTCAGGTTTCGGTCGCTCTGACGAATGTCGGACTGAATTTGTGGCTCATCCCGCGCTATTCGTGGCGCGGCGCGGCCTGGTCCAGTATCGCTTGTGATGGACTGCTGGCGGTTTCCCTGTATGTGGCGCTGCGCATCGTGCTGCGCCGCTCACAACGGGAAACCGGGCAGAAAAGGAACGAAGCTTATGCGCTCGCAGACTGAAAGGCTCTATTTCATTGCGGAGAAATTTCTGGTGGTCGCGGCCCTTTTGTATTTTATGGGCGCGGTCATTCCGCTCCTGCAAAATCCCAACCATCAGATTTCCGAAGCGCAAGCTTCCGACACGTTCTCCCTGATCCTGGAACTGACGGTTTACGCCGGCACGGTTATTTTTATCATTCCGCACCGAAGGCAGCTGCTGGCCGTTCTCAAGTCGAACTTGGTTCTCTGCAGCCTTCTGGCGCTGGTTCTGCTGTCCTGCATCTGGTCTCCCGTGGCTCTTTTCACTCTGCGCCGGGCCATCGTGTTCCTGTTCACCACCACATTTGCCCTGTATTTTGGAACAAGATTCGAGCCCAGGGAACAAATACGCCTGGTATCGCTGGCGCTGGCCATCTGCGTCGTTCTCAGTATTGCGTTCCTAGTTGTGTTGCCGGACTACGGCGCCGATGCAGCGTATGCCGGCGCATGGCGCGGCGTGTTTTTCCATAAGAACGCTTTAGGCCTGTACATGGTCGTCGCGACGGTTACGTTTTTATGTTTTCACGCCGAGACCATCTTCGAATTAGCGGGCAAATGGCTGCTCGTCCTGTTGAGCGTGGGCCTGCTGATTGGTTCGCAGTCCGCCGGCTCTTACGTGGTGATGCTCGCCGCGATAGTGTTGATCCCCTTGTTTCGCCTCTTGCATATTTATTGGAAGAGGCTGATCCCTGCAGGCACGATCATTCTGGCGTTTTTGCTCGTCGCTGTCGGCTACCTGCTGTCGCATATTGATATCGCTCTTCAAATGCTGGGAAAGGACGCGACCCTGACCGGCAGAATTCCTCTGTGGAAAACCGTGCTGGCCCTTTCCGAGGCGCATCGAGGGCTTGGCTACGGCTTCGGCGGGTTCTGGGCCGTGAACAGCGGCGCCGTCTGGCTGAGCATCAACTGGAAGCCAGGCAAGGCGCATAACGGTTTCATAGACATTCTTCTGGAACTCGGTGTGGTGGGTCTGTGTATTTTTGCCCTGAACACGGTTATCGCCGCCTGGCGCTCGGTGAAGCTGATCGCACGCGAGCGCACGCAAGAATCGCAATGGCCGCTGCTGATGTTGAGCGTGATTCTTCTGTACGGCCTTTTCGAGATCAACCTGATTCTGCCCAACAATTTCATGTGGATCGCCTACGTCCTGGTTACGGTTTCCACGCAGCGCGCCTGGAGCTTCAGCAGCGCGGCTGCGCCGTCCTTGGCGCCGCCCCCGCAACCAGCGCTGGCAACCGCTGGCGGATATGAGCCGTGCCCGCAGTAGCCGTATTTCGCGATTGGCTGCTGCCGATTTCGGAAACGTTCATTCGAGCGCAGGTTGACGCGCTGGCAAGGTTCGATGCGGTGTACGTTGGCTGCGTCCGGTTCGACGGATTGGCAAGCGCGCGCCAGCCCGCCGTGCTGATGCGTCCGGGTCTGCCGGGCTGGGCGGAGAAGATTTTGTTGCGGACCACCGGGCTGGCGCCAACGCTGGTCTCGGGCCTGCGAAAATATCATCCGGTCCTGCTGCACGCGCATTTTGGCCCAGACGGCGCGCTCGCCCTGCCGCTGGCTCGCGCCTTGAACATTCCGTTGGTGGTGACGTTTCACGGCTTCGACGCTACGGTTAGCGACGGAACGTACGCCCAGACTCGCGCCGGCCGCTGGTACCTGAGGCGTCGTGACCGCCTGAAATCTGGCGCAACGACGGTGCTGGCCGTTTCCAATTTCATCGCGGCCAAGCTCAGCGAACAAGGCTTCCCGCGCGAAAAAGTGCAGGTGCATTATATCGGGGTGAACACCGAGGAGTTCAAACCGCGCTGCGAAGTCGCGCGCGAGCGCAAGGTTCTATTCGTGGGCCGGCTAGTAGAGAAGAAAGGCTGCGAATACCTGATTCGCGCGATGGAGCCCATTCAGAAGGCAATGCCGGAAGTGGAACTGGTAATTGTTGGAGACGGCCCGCTGCGCAGTTCGCTGGAGCAACTGGCAAAATCGCTCTTGCGGCGGTTTACTTTCACCGGGGCCCAGCCGGCAGTGCGCATTCGCGAATGGATGAGCCACGCGTCGGTATTGTGCACTCCCAGCGTGGTTGCGCCGTCGGGAGACGCGGAAGGCTTCGGAATGGTTTTTATCGAAGCGCAGGCTTCGGGGCTGCCCGTGGTAAGCTTCGCCTCCGGCGGGATTCCGGAAGCCGTGCGGCACGGCGAAAGCGGTTATCTGGCGCCGGAGAAGGATTGGCGGGCGCTCTCGGAGTACATCGCCAGGCTGCTGGTGGAAAGCGGTCTGTGGGCGCGCTTCAGCCGCGCGGGACGCAGTTTCGTCGAGCGAGAGTTCGACCTGAAGGTGCAAACCGGAAAACTCGAGCAAATTTATGAAGAAGCGATTTTCGCGCGCCGCGTAGCGGCGAACGGCGGCGAATCGCTGCATGCGGATTTCCAGCCCGTCAGTGTTGCCAAATCGTAAGTCGCGATGTTCTGGGGAGCACGAATGACGGCCAGTAAAGTTTCCAGACGCAAGTTCATTCGCAATGCCGGCACTGCCGTGGGTGCGCTGGCAGCGCTTCCGCTCGGATTCACGGTGCCATCCTGGAGAGATCCGCTGCAAGATTCCGGCGCATCCAGCGTGCCGCTCAAGGACCGGGCCGAGAAAAAAGGGCTCTTGTTCGGTTCATCCGCGCAGCAGAAGGAATTCGTCGCAAATCCGCCGCTGGAAGCGGCATTTATCGCGCAATGCGACATCCTCGTCCCGGAACTCGCATTGAAGTGGGACCATCTGAGGCCCACGCCCACGACCTTCAGCTTCTCCGGCGCCGACTGGCTTCTTCAATTTGCCCAGCAGAATGGAATGAAGATGCGCGGCCACACGATCCTGTGGCAGCAGGCTTTGCCCTCGTGGTTCGCCGGCTACATCACTCCGCAAAATGCCAAGCCGTTGCTGCTCGATCACATTTCCACGGTAATGGGCCGCTATGCCGGCAAAATGCACTCGTGGGACGTAGTAAACGAAGCCATTTGGCCGCCCGACAATCGCCCGGACGGGCTGCGCGACAGCCCCTGGCTCAGGAATTTGGGAACGGGCTACATCGAACTGGCGTTTCGCGCCGCGGCGCAGGCCGACCCGCACGCGCTCTTGACCTGGAACGAAAATTGGCTGGAAGAAGAATCCTCCTTGGGCGACGCCAAGAGGAAATTTTTGCTGCAGCATCTGAAGGATCAGCTCTCCCGCGGCGTGCCCATTCAGGCGATCGGGCTGCAGTCCCATCTTATTGGAGGGCACACGAACATTGCGGGGCCGCATTTCAAGCAATTTCTGAATCAGGTAAGCGACATGGGATTGAAGATTCTGGTCACCGAGATGGACGTCCGCGACCAACACCTCCCTTACGATATTGCGAGTCGCGATCGCACCGTGGCCGACGACTATTACAACTATCTGAATGTAGTGCTCGCGCAGAAAGCGGTGGTGGCCGTGCTCACCTGGGGTCTGACGGACCGCTACACCTGGACCGAGACCAACAATCCGCGTCCCGACGGCACGCCGGTGCGGCCGCTGCCCTATGACGAGAGCATGAATCCTAAGCCGGCATGGGATGCCATCGCCCGCGCATTCGACAACGCCCCGTCACGTTAAGTAACGCCCGAAATACTAAAATGCCAAATCCTCTCGTCACTGCGGTCATACCCACTCGCAACCGGCCCGACCTTCTCCAGCGGGCGATCGCCAGCGTGCGCGCGCAGACCTACGACCCGATCGAAATCGTCGTGGTCATTGATGGGCCGGACGATGCAACTCGCGCGGTCCTGGGCGGCGTGGCGGACGAGCGCCTGCGAATTATCGCGCTGGAAAAAAGCGTAGGTGGCTCCGACGCGCGCAACATCGGCGTGCAGAACGCCCGAAGCGAATGGATCGCCTTCCTCGACGATGACGACGAGTGGCTGCCCACGAAGATCGAAAAGCAGATGGCCGTGGCTCTGCAGGCGGCCGAGCCGTATCCCGTGGTATCCGCGCAATTGATCGCCAAAAGCCCATACGGAAATTTTGTGTGGCCGCGAAGATTTCCCGCGCAATCCGAACCCCTCTGCGAATATTTGTTCAATCGCAAGTCGTTCGCTCGCGGCGAAGGTCAGCTGCAGACGTCCATGCTCCTCACGCGGCGCTCGTTGATGGAGCGGGTGCCCTTCACCAGCGGGCTTCGTAAGCATCAGGATTTCGACTGGTACCTGCGAGTCGCGCAGGTGCCGGACGCGCATTTTCACTTTGTGCCCGAGCCCTTGATTCATCTGTATCTCGAGGAAGGCCGCGACTCCATCACCAGTCGGCCCGACTGGAAATTCTCCTTGAGCTGGCTGCGCGCCAATCGGGAACGGCTGACTCCGCGCGCGTATGCCGGATTTATCTCCACGCAGCTCGCGCCAGAGGCCTCGGCCCAGGGCGCCTGGTGGGCGATTCCGAAACTTCTTCTGGAAATGTTTCGCTACGGCAAACCGGGTTATATGGACGTCTCCATTTTCGGCGCGATGTGGCTGATGCAGCCGTCCCTCCGGCGCACCCTGCGCGCCTGGCGCCACCCGCAGCCTGTACGGCAACCGGCATGAAAGTCCTGCAGATTACGCGTCAGTTTCTGCCGTCCACCGGCGGTCTGGAATCCGCGGTGGATGGCCTCAGCCGTGCCGTGCAGGATGCCGGCCACGAAGTGCACGTGGTCACGCTGCGGAAAATCTTTGTGACCGGCGAGGCCTTGCCGGCAGAAGCGGTCATCCACGGCCTGAATGTGTCGCGCATTGCGCATTGGGGGCCGCGCCGCTATCCCATCGCACCCTCGGTATGGAGTCATCTGAACGGTTCGGACCTGTTGCACATTCATGCGGTGGATTTTTTCGTGGATTTTCTGAGCATCAGCAGAAGGTTTCACCGCCGCCCCATCGTGCTGAGCACGCACGGCGGCTTCTTTCACACGCGCTGGCTGAGCTGGCTGAAATCCGCGTATTTCCGCACGGTCACGCGGCAGTCGTTGAAGCATGTCGCCGCTGTAATCTGCGTCAGCGAGCACGATTACGAGATGTTTTCGCTGATCGTCCCGACGAGCAAGCTGCATCTGGTGCGCAACGGCGTGCAGGTGGAATCCTACGCGAACGTCAAGAAGACGATCACGCCGGGTCTGCTCGTTGGCATCGGCCGCGTGGCGCAAAATAAACGCATTGACCTGCTGATCCACGCGGTGGCCGAGCTGCGCAAGACGCGCCCGGACGTTCATCTCGTCTGGGCGGGCCCCGATGAAGAAGGCCGCATCGAGCAGCTCCGCAGCCTGGCGGTACAGGCGGGAGTGGGCGACGCGGTGACGCTGACCGGGCGAGTAGAAAACTCGGAACTGGAGCGCTTGCTTTCGCAGGCGAATCTGTTTGTCTCGGGATCGAACTACGAGGGCTACGGTCTTTCGACGATCGAGGCGATGAGCAGCGGCACTGTCCCGGTGGTGACGCGCGTGGGCATTCACCCGCAGCTCATCAGCAACGGCAAGACCGGGTTTCTAGTGGGTAGCGAGCCGGACTCCCTGGTGAACGGCTTGCGCGCCGCGCTTGCCATGGAACCCAGCGCTTTGGAATTGATGGGTCGGCAAGCGCGAGAAGTTTCGGCGACGTGCAGTTGGCGCGGCGCCGTGAAACCATACTTGGACATTTACGGTTCGGTTGTAGCGGATTACGCGCGAACCTGAGCGGCAGACCATCCGTAAATATTATTCAGGCAGTAACGAAACGCCAGCGGCACGCCGGCGTCTCATTTAGGAGAACGGACCCGTTCTATTACTGATATGCTAACCAAAACGCCTCGGTTCTGGAGCGCCGTATTACCCGCGCCGAAGAACGAAAGAGGGGAGCGAATGTCCACCCCGGTCCCAGGCCTAGCCGTCAACCAGACAGCGGATGCGCATCCCGCAGCCGCAGCGATACAAGCTCTTGCGCAAGACGTGCAGCTTACGGCCGCTCAGATTCAGCTTCTCAACACCCAGGGATTCCTGACCCTGAATCCCATCACCACGCCGGAAGAGGCCGGCGAAATCAGAAACGCCCTGCAAGAGCTCTTCGATAAAAGAGCCGGCGAAAACGAGGGCGCGAATCACGACTTCGTCGCGGGAGATCACCCGGAGGCGCCCAAGACCGCGCCGCAAATCATCAACCCTGTCAATTACTATCCGAGGCTGCGCAAGACCGCGTGTTTCAAGAATTCCCTCAAGCTCGCCAAGCAGATCCTGGGCGAGGAGGCGCGCTGTTTTTTCGATCTCACCATTTTGAAGGCGCCGCAGGTAGGCGCGCCCACGCCGTGGCATCAGGATTTGGCGTTTCGCGATCCGCGCTTCGAATACACCGAAATGAACATGTGGGTGGCCTTGCAGGACGTGACGCCCGAAAGCGGCTGCCTGCGCTACGTTCCCGGCTCGCACACCAATCCCGTGCTCCCGCACCACTCGCTGAATGACGATCCCACCTCGCAGGTTTTCGAATGCGTGGGCCAATTTGACGAATCGAAGGTGGTGGCGTGCCCGCTGCCGGCGGGTGCAGGCGTGATTCATTTGCCGGGCACCTTGCACAGCGCCGGGCCTAACCTATCGGCCAGCTCGCGCGTCGCCTACATCATGGTCTTTGGCGTTCCGCCCAAGCTGGCCAAGCAGCCCCAAAGTTTCCCCTGGCTGGACCTGAAGGAAACTCCGGCGCAGGCGAGAAAGCGGCGATGGATGCGACGCGGCGGAGCGTTCATCACGGTCTGGCGCAGGCTACGCCGTGGAGACCTCACGAGCTGGCAATCGGCAGTGTATGGCGCAAAACGCCTCGCGCGAATTCTGCGCCGTGGCGCGTGAGGGCGGACCCCCAAAAAATGACAAACCCCGACGACAGAAAAGCGGCACATTCCAACATCCTGGATTCCGCCCAGCGCATTCATCTATTGGGGATGGACATTCACAACCTGACCATCGCCGAAACCCTTTTGGCCATTGGCGAAATCGTCGAGGGCCGTCACTTCGCCTACGCGGTGACACCGAACGTGGATCACACCGTGAAGTTTCGCAAGAGCCCGCAGTTCCGGGCCGTGTACGGCAAAGCCGATATGGTCGTGGCCGATGGCGTGCCGCTGCTTTGGGCGGCGCGAATGCTTGGTACGCCGCTGAAAGGGCGCGTCAATGGCACCGACCTTTTCGAGCGCACCTGCGAGTTTGCGGCAGAGCGGGGCTATTCGGTCTTCTTGCTCGGCGGCAGTCCCGGCGCAGCAGATAGCGCGTGCGAAAAACTCCAGCAGCGCCATCCCGATTTGAAAATCGCCGGCTGCGAATGCCCGCCCTTCGGATTTTACAAAAGCGACGAACAGAACAAAGCGATTCAGGCGCGAATTCGCGAGAGCGGCGCGGACATTCTATTCGTCGGGCTCGGCGCTCCTCAGCAGGAGCAGTGGATGTGCGATTACGGGGAAGGCTCGGGCGTATCGTTCGCCATCGGCGTCGGTGTTTCGTTCAGCTTTGTCGGTGGATTGATTCCTCGCGCGCCGTTGTGGATGCAGCGAAACGGCCTGGAATGGCTGTGGAGAATAAAGACGGAACCTCGCCGCTTGGGCAAAAGATACCTGTTCGAAGATTTGCCGTTCTTCGGGATGGTGTTGCAGGCCATGATCAAGAGGACGATGGCGCAGCGGCAAGCCTGAGGCTCCCGTCACGGGTGCCGCTTCCGATCCGGCTCGCGGCGACGCCACTCCGCGGACCGCGCCGTCACTCCCCCGAATCACAGCCATTTGAATTCCGGCTTTTTGTTGCAACGGCCGCGCAGAACAATACGCCGTCAGACTTTCCACAGGAATCACCAACGAACCCTCGAAAATGCTCGACACGCTATCACAATCCGAAGCGCAGTTGCGAGCCAGTCATCCAGGAAGAACCTACCGCCCGGATATTGACGGCCTGCGCGCGGTTGCCATTCTGGCGGTCGTCGCCTACCATGCCGGAATTCCCGGCGTCGGTGGAGGTTTCGTAGGCGTTGATATCTTCTTCGTGATTTCGGGCTATCTGATTACGTCAGTCATTTGCAGCGATATAGACAGCGCAACGTTCAGCATCACAAAATTCTATGCGCGCCGCGCCAAGCGGATTCTGCCGGCATTGTTCTCAGTGTTGCTGGCCTGCTACGTCCTCGCGCTCGTTCTGTTGTCCCCGGCCGAGATTCGAACCTTCGCGCACAATGCCTTCGCCACAATCGTATCCGCCTCTAACGTCCTCTTCTGGCTAAGGTCGGGGTATTTCGCCGCGAACGCGGACCTGAACCCGCTGCTGATGACCTGGTCGCTGGGAGTCGAGGAGCAGTTCTATCTGATTTTTCCGGTATTGATGTTCTTGCTCAGCAAGTTCGGAAAGCAGAAGCGTTTTGCGGCAATCGCCGTACTCTTGTTCGCCTCCTTCGTGCTCTCGGTGTTGGGTACGCGCAGCGACCCTACCGCGACGTTTTTCCTGCTTCCCACTCGCGCCTGGGAACTTGCTGTCGGCGCCTTGATCGCCATGCGCGAGGCCGAAAAACCCAGCCAAGGGAGCGTGAGCCGTCCTTGGCTGGCGAACGCTCTGAGCGTCTTTGCGATGGGAATGCTCGCCATAGCCGCGTTTTCATACACTCGCTACACGGTTTTCCCCGGTTTGGCTGCCTCTTTGCCGGTGGCGGGCGCGGCGTTGCTGGTGATGACGCCGAGCAGTTGGATCAATCGCTACATCCTGGCGTCGAAACCGATGGTCTTCGTCGGCCTGATCTCTTACTCCTGGTACTTGTTGCACTGGCCGCTCTTGAGCTTCGCGCGAATTCTTGTCGGCCAGATCAGCGTGCAGGCTGCCGTCACGATTGCCGTGCTGTCCTTTCTGCTCGCGATCGCTTCCCATCGCTACATCGAGCAGCCGTTTCGCAGATCGTCCAGCGACAATCCAACAATTTTGAAGCGCTACTTCGCGTTGGCGCTCGCCATGACGCTTCCTTTGATCGTCATGCTTGCCACGCATGGCTGGCCCGCACGGTTTCCGGGCCTTTCCCAGGTCGAGGCCAGCGGCGCGGAGCTGAAGACCGACCGCTGCCTCGCGCAATACGGCGATACTGCGCCCAACCTATCGGCCGCATGCGCGCCGGAGGGCCCGGCGAACGTCCCCGGAGTTGCCCTGCTGGGCGATAGTCATGCCGCTGCACTTGCCGGAGCTTTAAGGCAATTGGGAGGCAATAGCGGCTTCCGGCTTGTCGAACTGACAAAATCGTCTTGTCCGCCCTTGCTGGACGTGACTCGTCTGATGCCCGCCCATCCGCGGCATGACCGCGAGTGTGCCCAGTTCAATGCAAAGACTCTCGCGCACGTGCAGGCGGACGACAACATCAAAATCGTCATTTTGGCGGGATTTTGGTCGGCACCCTTCGTCCACGAAAAAGAGGGCGACAGATTCATCGCGGACGGGCAGCCGGGCGAGTCCGTCTCGCCCGCGCAGAGCCGGGCGAACCTCAAGCAGGGTCTGCAAGACACGGTGGAAGCGTTGCGCTCTTCGGGCAAAAAGGTCATCGTGCTGAAGGACAATCCGATGTTCGACTTCGATCCCGTTCTTCGCGTCCGAGGCTCGTTCATAAAGCCACGCATGCTTCTCGCCAAGATTCTGGCGCCCACGGTATCGCTGGGCGATTACTCGGAACCCCGGAAGAATGTTGATCCCACCTACGACAATGAGGCTTCGGCCATTATTGACAGCGTCGCTTCCACGGATCAAGCAGTAACATACGATTTGAAGAAGTCGCTTTGCGATGAAAGCAAATGCTATTTCTACGACGGCAAATCATTACTCTACGAAGACGACCAGCACCTGTCGTTGACCGGAGCGGAGCGCGGGCTGGCCGGGCTCGAAGTCACCAGGCCAGTCTCGAGGTAACCTTTCGCTCGTTCACCGTTTTCGTCACAAGCAATCGCCAGCGGCCGCCTCGCAACGTTCCGTTCCTCCCATCCTAGTTTCGTCCGGTTCGGTTGGGCCTCGCTGAACCGGCCTTGATCCTTCCCAACGCTTTCTTCACCTTCTTCCCGTCTTTCCGCTGTGAACGCTCCTCGCGGAATCCCATGCCGCAATATTCACTCCTCCGTGGCTTTGTTCCCTGCACCCCACGCGCACAAGCACACAAGCCCTGCTCGTCGCGTTTGCCGGCGCCCGCTCGTGGCGCTAGCCTGCGACCCCGCTTGCTCCGCACGACACTCATTTCGCGAACGGATTGCGGGCGGAGTTGCTGGGTGTGATACATTTATTCTTTGAATAAAGCATCCACCAGCTTGATGCGACGACCACTCCCCTGGTTTCCGATACTGTTGCTATTGGCGCTCTGCGCCTTCCCATTGGCGGTGCTTCGCTCCGCCCCGGCCGCCACCGACGTCCTGCTGGCCACCATGCAGCGCGAATTGCAGCGCGCCACCAAATCTTTGGCGAAGACGGACCCCGCGCCGTACTACTTGAGCTACGCGGTTACGGATAGCCGCAGCACGGCCGTGATCGCATCCAATGGCAGCGTGCTCTTCTCCAGCAGCGCCAACCGCCGCGAGGCCGACGTCATGATGCGTGTTGGCTCCATGGCTCTCGACAATACCCATAACCAGAGCCGCGGCTCCGGAATCATGTCCGGCTTGCTTCCTCTGGATGACGATACTGACGCGATCGCGCGCGTCCTCTGGGAGCTTACCGACCGCGAGTACGAGCAAGCCTCCGCCGCATTCCTGAAAGTGAAGACCAGCAACGCGGTGCGCTCCGAAGAGGAGGATAAGTCTCCCGATTTTTCCAGCGAGCCTCCGCAGCATCATCTCGATAACTCCCCGCTGCGCGCTTCGCCCGACCAGAAAGAGTGGGAGGAGCGCACCCGAAAAATCTCCGCCGCCTTCCTGAAATATCCCGAGGTGTATTCCTCTTACGTCAGCTTTACGGTCTCGGCGGATCGTTCCTACCTGGCCACCAGCGAAGGCACGGCACTAGTTCGTCCCGGCGCCATCGCGCGCCTGGTGATTCAGGCGGAAACCCGCGCCGACGATGGAATGGAACTGATGCGCGTGGAATCGTTTCAGGCGGCATCCGGCAATCAGCTTCCGTCGGACGCGGAACTTGCGTCAAAAGTGGACAAAATGGCCGTGGACCTGAAGGCTCTGCGTGCGGCGCCGTCGGCCGATCCCTACGCCGGTCCCGCCATGCTCTCGGGCCGCGCGGCTGCGGTCTTCTTTCACGAAGTACTCGGCCACCGCCTCGAAGGACACCGCCAGCGCGATGAGAACGAAGGCCAGACGTTCACCAAGAAGGTGAATCAGCTGGTTCTGCCACCGTTCCTGACAGTCACCGACGATCCCACCATGAAGGAACTGAACGGCGTCGAGCTTGCCGGCTATTACGATTATGACGACGAGGGCGTTCCCGCGGAGCGCGTCGTCGCCGTTCAAGACGGAGTGCTCAAGAGTTTCCTGATGTCGCGCATGCCCATCAAGAACTTCAGCCAGTCGAACGGCCACGGGCGCAGGCAGCCGGGGCTGATGCCCACCGGGCGGCAGGGAAATCTGATCGTTACCTCCACCAAGACCGTGCCGGACGCCGAACTGCGCCAGAAATTCATCGAAGAGATTAAGAAGTCCGGAAAACCGTACGGGCTGTATTTCGACGATATTCAGGGCGGATTCACGATCACCCAGCGCGCCTCGCCGCAGGCTTTCCAGGTGATTCCCGTCATGGTCTATCGCGTGTATGCCGACGGGCGCCCAGATGAGCTGGTGCGCGGGGTGGACATCGTCGGCACGCCTCTGTTGTCCCTGAATAATATTGTGCTCACCGGAGACACGCTGCAGGTATTCAACGGAATTTGCGGCGCGGAATCGGGCCAGGTTCCGGTAGCCGCCGTGGCGCCCGCAATGCTGTTCTCCGAAATTGAGGTGCAGAAGCGCCGGCGCGGCACGGAACGCCCGCCGATTCTGCCGCCACCGGGATTTGAGTCAACGCCTGCAGCGCAGCCTGCTGGCGCGGCTAAACCTGCTGCGCCCGGTGCCAAGCCATGATGAACCCCACCCGTGCGCGCGTGCGAGCATTGATCGGATGGCCGCTGCGCAGTTCTGCGATTGTGTTTGTTCTGGCTGTGACCCTGTCTGGCGCGGTTCCCGCCGTTGTTGCACAGCAAAAGTCCGCCGCAGCTCCCTCCGGGGCATCCGCTGCGGCTGCGGCTGACCCGCTTCTCAAGGCCATGCGCGAGGAGCTGGATCGCTCGAAGTCGCAGCTCAAGATGGATAATGTCCCGGCGCCCTATTACATCGAATATCGCCTCTCCGATGTGGATCAGTACGAAGCTGAGGCCGCGTTTGGCGCGCTGCGCCAGGATCAGCGCATGCACGGACGCTCCCTGCGCGTGGTGGTGCGCGTCGGCGATTACAAGCAGGATAGTTATTACGGTCCGGGCACGGGAGTCGTCACCTTTGCGCCGCTCGATGACGACGCGATCGCGCTCCGCCGCGAATTGTGGCTCGCCACCGATCGCGCCTACAAAATCGCCAGTGAAGCCCTGGCGTCCAAGAAGGCGGTGCTCAGCCAGTACACCGCTGGCCAGCCCTTCGATGATTTTGCGCACGCCCCGGCTCTGCAATCGCTCGCTCCGCTTGTGAAGCTCGATTTCGCGCCCGCTCCGTGGAAGGAAACGCTCGAAAAAACCACCAACCTCTATCGCAGCGACGCGAAGATCCAATCCCTTACCGCGTTTCTCAGGTTCCGCGCCGTCAACGATTATTTCGTGAACACCGAGGGCACCGTCACGCGTCAGGGCCACGCCACTTATTCCCTCAACTTTTCCGCGGAGACCCAGGCGGACGATGGAATGAAGCTCGGCCGCTCGCCCTATTATGTCGCCGGAAAAGCGGACGAATTGCCTTCTCAGGAAAAGTTACTGGCGGATACCGCCAAGACGCTGCAGACCCTGCAAGCGCTGCGCGATGCTCCGATGGTGGAGGAAGACTATCGCGGTCCGGTTCTTTTCTCGAATGACTCCGCCAGTGACGTTCTGGCTGGGATGATCGGCGAAAATGTTTTGGGCATCCGCCCCAAGCCCGGCGATTCCGCGCGGACCACCGGCGAGTTCTCGTCGAACTATAAGGGCCGTGTGCTTCCGACCTTCCTGACGGTGGTGGACGACCCCACAATGCAGACGTTCCAGGGCAAATCGTTGATCGGCAGTTACCAGATTGACGAAGAAGGCGTGCGCGTGGCGCCGCTTCCTGTCATCCAGGACGGAATCCTTGTGAACTATCTTCTTGGCCGTACGCCCATCCGCGATTTTCCCGATTCCAATGGGCACGGCCGCGCCGGTCCCGGGCAGGCGCCCTCGCCGAACTTTGGCGTTCTGATCCTGCAGCCCAAGGAATCCAACTCGCCTGCGGAGCTGAAGCAGAAATTGATCGAGATGTGCAAGCAGGAGAGCAAGCCCTACGGCTATTACGCGGAAACTCTTGTGGGATACGACCCGCGCCTGCTCTATCGCGTTTACGTGAGCGACGGACACGAAGAGCTCGTGCGCGGCGCCGTCTTCAACGAACTCGATACGCGCACCCTGCGCAACGATTTGATCGCCGCGGGCAACGATCCCCTGGTGAGCAACCGCGAAGGCGCCGTCCCCGCCACGGTGATCAGCCCTTCGATTCTGTTCGATGAGCTGGAAGTGAAGCGCACGGACAAGAAGAACGCCAAGCTCCCCGAATATCCCCCGCCGGACCTGACCTCGCACTAATCACGGATTCAGTCGGGCCGTTCCGTGAATCTGTTTTCGCTCAACTATTGCCGTGGAAATTGAAAGCGCAAGCCGACGCGCCCCGCAATCGGCAGGCCCAGCTGCGGAACGGGCGTCGCCGCGGTGTAGTATTGCTCGTTGAATAGATTCTCCACCGCGCCGTAAACCTCCAGGCTCGCGCCCACGTTGCGCGAAACCATCGCGTCCAGCACAAAAAAGCTGCCCAGCGGATACATGTTCTGATCGTCGTCGAACGCATTACCGATCGCTCTTCCCGTCACGGACACCGTCGCGATCCTGGGATTGGCGTAGCGCGCCTGAAACGTGAAGGCATTGTGCGGCACCTGCGCAACCCACAGTCCCACCAGGGCGGTATTGCTCGGAAAGGAGCTTACTTTCGAATCCACGAATTGATATCCGGCCGATAAATCGAATTTGCGCGTGATATGGGCGGTCGCGCCGAGCTCGATCCCCGGCGCATTGATCCGCCCCAGATTCTGCCGTTGCCGGGTAATCAGCGTCGGCGTCGTGGTCAGCGTCACGTTCGCCACGGGGTCCACAATCTGGTTGTAGAAAACGGTTCCGCGCGCTTCGATCTTGCCGTTGAATCCGGTCACGGCCACTCCCGCATCGCCGCCGCTCAGGTGCTCCGCAATCAGATTTGCATTCGATTCGGTTACTGTGTTGCCCTGGCGAAACGAGCGATACAGCTCGTTCAGCGTGGGCGCGCGAAACGCGCGATACAGCGACGCGTTCCACGACACGTGCGAATTGATCTGGTTCCGCAGCGTCAAGCGCGGGCTGAACGCGTTCTGCGAGCGGTCCGGATAAATCGTATCGGTCGGTGGGTTGGGAGGCATCACGGGGATACGCAAAGTCGAAGCGTCGAAATTGCTCCAGTGGTCTTCCCGGACGCTGGCGGTAAGCAGCCAGCGCGGGGCGATTTGGATCAAATCCTCGCCGAAGATTCCCACGGTGCGCTGTCTTCCGCCGGAGGTAAGATCGGTGGTGCCGCCGGAAAGAAGTACTTCGTGGCTCGCGCCGATTTCTTCGTGGTAATCGAATCCTGCCACCAGCGTTTGCCGCTTTCCAGCCTGGCGCGACCACAGTGCTGACCCGCCAACGCCCTGCGACGGCACGGTCTGCAAATCCGTCAGCGTTTCGCTATCGCGATCGGCGGCCACGGCGGAAAATGTCTGGTGATAGGTCTCCGCCTCCGCGTAGAAACGCAGCGTGAGCGCGCCCAGGTTCCCGAGCTGCAGGTTTGCGCCCAGCGATCCCTGGCCCAGCTTCGTGTCATTGCGCTGCAGCGGCGTGCCATTGCCGCGGGTTTCGTCCAGGTAGGAGCCTCGTGCGAAAATTTCGCTGTGCTCGCCGATTTCGCGTCCCACCATCAAATCGGCGGTGCCGTCCCGCGAACCGGCGTTCACGTCCACCGTTCCCCGGTCCGCCTGCGGAGTGAGTATGTAGCCGTCGGTGTTAAACACCCCGCCCGTAAAAGTGGATTCCCATTTGCCTTTTTGTCCGCCGGCCCAAAGGGATAGGTCCGGAGTGTTTTGGTTGCCGTAGGAAGTCTCGAGCGAAATGCCGCCGGGCTGCGCCGGTCGCGAGATAAATTGCACCACGCCGCCGAGGGCATCGCTGCCGTACAGGCTGGATGCGCCCTCCTGCGAAATCTCCACGTCCGTGATGGATTCAGCCGGCACGCGATCCCAGTACACCCACCCGCCGAACGGATCGTTCAGCGGAATGCCGTCTTCCAGCACCAGCGCGCGGCTGGCGCCGTTCGCGCCCAGGCCTCGCAGGGAAACGCCTTGCGTCGTGGGGTTGGCGGTGCGGCTGCTCGAGCGCCGGTACAGGCTGAAGCCCGGAACCTGGCGCAGGTCGTCGTCAATCTCCAGCGCCGGCGTGTTTTGCAAATCCTCGCGCGTCAGTTGGACGTCGCTCACCGGAACATCGCTCAGCAACGTCGCGGCGCGATTCGCGGTCACTTCTACCTGTTGGTCAACTGTTGATGGCGCCAGAACAATTTCCAAATGGACTGCTTGTCCGTCCGAGCGGCTCCAGCTCTTCTCTGACCTCGCAAAGCCCTTGGCGGTCACTTCGAGCGTGCCGGACGACGCGGAAACATTCTCGAAGGAGAACGCTCCGGACGCATCGCTGACAGTGGACGCGGAAAATGACCCCGCGTGTAATTCCACCTGCGCGCCAGTCACCGCAGCGCCGCTGGAATCTCGCACCACCCCTTCGACTCGGCTACCCTGCGCGACGCACACCGGCGCCGCCAGCAGTATTAGCAGGCTCAGCGCCGCCCCGAATCCGCGACAACACCCGGCGATTCTCCCTTCCGGCAAGACGCTCGCGGCCAAAGACCAACCCTCCGTGTGAGTGGGGCGCCATTTTCATGACGGCAACGCACGCGTATCATAACCCAGCGAACAAGCGGCGAATTGCGGAAGAATGCGCGGCGTGCGGAAGAGCAACCGGCGCCTTCAATATGCTATCGTGGCTGGCAGGTCATCCAGCTTTTTCCCAGGAGGAGTCGCATGGCGACGGCTGCGCAGCGCCGCAGTGATCGTGTCTCGCTCACTTTATTGCTGGAAGCTTCCGGAAAGGACGTTAATGGGGAGGAATTTGCGCAGCCGGCCCGCACCATGCAGATCAACCGCACCGGCGCGGTCATCCTCCTCGACCGTGAGCTGCGCGCCGATCAGCACATTCTGATCAAGCGGCTGGCGCCCAGCGAGGTGCACCGCCAGAGCAACGTCCGCGTCGTCGGCCAATTCGGGCGCCAGAAGGAGGGCTACGTGTACGGCGTCGAAATTCTGCAGCCCGAAAAAGACGTTTGGGGAATCGAGTTTCCGGCCATTGCGGAATCGCAGGAGGCCGTAGCGCGGATGCTGTTGCAATGCACCTATTGCCGCGGGCGGGAAGTCGCTTACCTGAACGAGCTGGAGCTGCACGGTTTCGAAACCACGCGGGGAATCGCGCGCTATTGCAAAATTTGCTCCGTGCCCAGCATCTGGACGCAGGCACCGCACGAGAGCGAAAAGAAACTTGCGTCGCGGGCTGCGCGCGGCCGCCAGGCCGCCGCGGGAGAAGTTCCGGCCGGCGGCGAGCAGCGGGAGCGCGAACGAATTCGCGTCAAGACCCGGCTCACAGCCTGCGTTCGCCAGGCCAACACGGATGACGAGCTGGCCGTCTGTGAGGATATTTCACCGGTCGGGATGTGCTTCCGCAGCAAGCGTCGCTACGAAGCGGCGGACGCGATCGAGGTCGCCGTTCCCTACACGCCGGAGGTCGCCAACATCTTCATTCCGGCGCGCGTGGTTTACTGCGAAGAAATGCCCAAGGCAGGTTTGTTCCGGCACGGCGTGGAGTATCGCAGGCCGGAAACGGTCAAGCCATAGTCTCTGGAGTTTGCGGAACGTCCCGGGTGCGAGCCCGCTCCTAGGATACCGCGACGGGCGACCTCTCCCCGCTTCGGCGCTGCAGATATTGCATTGCGATATTCAAATGCACGTTCCCGCCGGGGGTTTCAAAACATAGTATCGTCGCTTCCGAATCCTGCCCCGCTTTTTCGCACTGTTCCTGCGTCAAAATCTCCGGCGGCAGCACTTTGAAGTGAAATCCCGCGTCGTTCAACTGCGTCACGGCGTTGCCGATTACCATGTTGGCCAGCTCGCACACCGTTTCCGTCACGATCGTCTCCGCCGGATCCACTTCGTCGCCCGCCAGGTAACTCGCCACCTGCGCCGCGGCGCGCGGTTCCATATCCAGGATCACCCGGCCTTCGATTTGCCCCTTGAAGCTCACGGCCGCGGCCGTTCCCCGTTTTCGATAGCCTTCCTCTTCCATCGTTAAATCCACGATCGTCGCGGGCACCTTCATCATTTCGGCCAGCACGGCGTCGAGCGAGCCGATGAACGGCTGGATCAGGTCCATCCTCATCGCGAGGTCTCCTCTGCCGCGCCCACGGGCGCGGTCACGCCGTCGTCGTTCAGCACGTAACGGATGATCTCGTACAGCGCGTCCGGCTTCACCGGCTTCTGCACGAAATGCCGCGCGCCCTTCTGCAACGCTGCCAGGATATTGTCCTGATAGCCGACCGAGGACACCATCACGATGCGCGCGTCGGGATGTTCCTGCACGATCCGCTCCACCGCCTCGATGCCTTCCATCTGCGGCATGGTGATATCCATCAGCACGATGTCCGGGCGCGTGCGTGCGTACTCGGTGATCGCCGTGCATCCGTCTCCGGCTTCTCCCACCACGCTGCCCCCGAACGATTCCACCATCTTCGCGATGCTCTTACGCGCGAAGACGGAGTCGTCCACGATCAGATACTTCACGGCCTGATGGTCGTTTTTTCGCGTCAATGCTTCAAACTGTTTCATCACGATCTCCTTCGTAATCCTGATTCGCTGGTAACGATGTCCGTCGCGGCAGGCTCGTTCACCGGCTCGCTGGGCACCCGCTCCGGTGCGCACTTCGCCTGCAAAATGCTGGAAAGATGGGAAAGAGAGACGACGCGTCCCGCAAAACCCCGCTCAATCGCAGAACGCGGCATGCTGTCCACGATGCAGCTGTCCGGGCTTTGCGCGATGGTCATTCCGCCCGCGGCCTGAATAGCGCCCAGGCCCTCCGCGCCATCGTCGCCCATGCCCGTCATCAATACTCCAACCGAATTGTTGCCGAATTCCTGTGCCACCGAATGAAACAGCACGTTCGCCGACGGCCTGTGCCCGTTCACGCGCGGCTGGTCCACCAGAATCGCCACGTTCCCGTGCTCCATCCGCCGCACCTTGATATGGCGGTTGCCCGGACAAATCAGCGCGCGCCCCGCCAGCAGCAGGTCGCCCGACTGCGCTTCCTTCACTTCAATCGCCGAGCATTCGTCCAGCCGCCGCGCAAACATCTCCGTGAAACCCTCCGGCATGTGCTGCACTACCAGGATGCATCCCGGAAAATCCTGCGGCAGTTGCGAGAACAAATACTGCAGCGCATTCGGTCCCCCGGTCGAAATCCCGATGGCCACCACCCGCGTCGGCCAGTTAGGCATGGACGAACGTGAATGCTCCTTCCGCTTCATCGGCGGCACGGTGATGATCATCTTCGGCGCGCCGGAGGAAGCGGCCACCTTGATCTTCAGCGCGAGTTCCGCGGCGATCTGCTCCAATCGTCCCGAAGCCGCGTCCGGCGGTTTCGTGACGAAATCGAATGCGCCCAGCGCCAGCGCTTTCAGCGTTACGGAAGCGCCCCGGTCGGTCTGCGCGCTCACCACGATCACCGGCACGCGATGCTTGCGCGTGATCTGGCGCAACATTTCCAGGCCGTCCATGCGCGGCATGTCCAGATCCAAAGTCACCACGTGCGGCCGCAGGTCTTCCAGCTTTCGCAAGCCCATCTCTCCGTCCATGGCCGTGCCCACCACTTCGATGGATGGGTCGCGCTGCAGCACCTGCGGAATGAGCTTGCGCATCAACGCCGAATCATCCACCACAAGGACTCGGATTTTCGAGCTCATGCCGTGGCTCCCACTGCGGGAATGCGCGCCAGATGCGAGACCACCGCCGGAATGTTCAAAATCAATACCACCGTGCCGTCTCCCAAAATCGAAGCGCCGCTCACCAGCGGAGAACTGACCAGCTGATCCTCGAGCGCCTTGATTACCAGTTCCTCTTCGCCCATCAGGCTCTCCACAGCCAGCCCGAAGCGGCGCGTGCCGGCGCCGATGATCACTACGAACACGCGCTTCGTCCGCTCGGCCGCTTCCGCCGATTCCAGGCGCTCCAGGCGCACCAGCGTCAGCACCTGTTGCCGCAGTTGAAACACTTCGTGGTCGTCCACGCGATGAATTTCGTCTTCGGTGATCCGCGTGATTTCCACCACAGACGCGATGGGCACGGCGTACAGCCGCCCCGCCACGCGGAATAGCAGCGCCTGTATGCTCGCGAGCGTCAGCGGCACCACCAGCCGGAACGTGGTTCCCTTGCCCTTCTCGCTTTCGATTTCGATCGAGCCCTTCAAATTGTCCAGCGCGGACTTCACGACGTCGAGCCCTACGCCCCGCCCGGAAATCTCCGTCACCGTATCCGCCGTGCTGAATCCCGGCGTGAATATCAGGTGATGGACTTCCGCTTCATTCAGGCGCGATGTGTCTTCCGGCTGCACGATGCCGCGTTCGATCGCGCGGCGGATCACTTTGTCGCGGTCAATTCCCCAGCCGTCGTCCGAAACCTCGATCACCACCTGATCGCCTTCGTGATACGCATCCAGCCGCACCGTGCCGTTCGCGGGTTTGCCGGCGGCGGCACGCTCGCTCGCGGATTCGATGCCATGGTCCGCCGCGTTGCGAATCAAGTGCGCCAGCGGCTCGGCCAGTGCGTCCAGAATGCTCTTATCGAGATCGGTGCTCTGGCCCGCGATCTCCAGCGCGATCTCCTTATTACGCATCTTGGCCACGTCGCGCACGATCCGCGGAAAGCGCCGGAAAAGCTGCTCCACCGGCACCATGCGAATCTTCATCACCGATTTCTGCAGCTCGTTCAGAATGCGCGATTGGAATGCGAGCGCGTCCGAAAACTTTCCGCGCAGCGGATCCTTCGCGAAGCGCCGTTCGAATTCCGCAATGGTGCGCTGCAGCATGGATTTTCCGATGATCAGCTCACCCACCAGGTTCATCACGGTATCAATGCGCCCGGCATCCACGCGCAGCGTGTTTTCAGCGGCTGCATGCGCCAGGCCCGCCGGCGCGCTCGTCGCCTGCGAATCGTCTTCATCCAGTCCGTTGTAGTCCGAGGACTCCGCCGCCACCCCGGCCGAAACCGCCGCCGCTTCGGACTCGACGAGAATGTCCAGCACGTCGCGCGGCGCCGTCTCCGTCAGCGGAACGCGCTCCACGGAAATCTGCGCCACCACCGACGGCACTTGGCAGCGCTTGCGGATCCAGTCGGCCGGTTTGCTGCTGGCCAGCGCGGCTTCCACCACGCCGCCGTTGATTACCTCCGCGCTCGTTTCCGGGCGCAGCGCCAGGATTTTTCCCGCGCGTTCGAGCGCTTTCTTGGCTAATTCGTACGCCGCCGCGGGCAACAGCGCCTCCGTTGCCAGGTGCAGCGCCACTTGATAAACCGTCTCGCCGCGTCGAAACGATTCGGCAATCAGCAGGCGCTCGTATTCCGTCCAGCTGAAAGTCGCCGGCGTTTTCGGCACGGGCTTTTCGGGTCGCACCGTCGCGGGCTTGTGCAGCAACCGCTGCACGTGTTCGCGCAGTGCGCCGCCGTCCGGCGGCTGCAAATTGCTGCGATAAGCCGCCAGCATGTCGCGGAACGTGTCGGCGGCCGTCAGCACCACTTCGGCGATTAGTCCGGCGTGCTCCTTCACCAGATCGGGCGTCAGCACGTCTTCCAGTTCGTGCGCTAGCTCGCTCAATTCGCGATAGCCGCACGCCGCCGAATCGCCCTTCAACGTGTGCACCGCCCGGCGCACCGCGCGCAGGCTCTCCTTGTCGCTCGGCCGCTCCTCGAGCGCGAGGCCGGCGTCGTTCATCGCCTGCAGAATCTCCTCCGCGCTCTCGAAAAAGAGCTCGCGGAGTTCCGAGGCCCGGTCGTCGGGAGAAAACGTCACTGCGGCCCCTCGATCCGTTGATACACGGTCGCGTTGTTCTGATGGATCATGTGGTAGCGCTTGGTCAGCCCGAACAGGCTTTCCGCGTGGCCCACGAACAGATAGCCTTCCGGGTTCAGGCAGCGATGGAATTTGTCAATCAGCCGTTTCTGTTCTGCCTCGTCGAAATAGATCATCACGTTGCGGCAGAAAATCGCATCGTTGCGTTGCGGCAGATATTCCGTCTTTAGATTGTGAAAATCGAACTGCACCAGGCTCTTCAGCGCCGGTTTTACCGCGTATTTGTCGCCCACTTTGTCGAAGTAGCGCAGCCGGCAGGTGTAGTCCACCGTGTCCATCTGTGCTTCGGTGTAGATTCCCTGTTGCGCGGTCAGCAAAGCCGAATAGCTGATGTCCGAAGCGACGATCTCCACTTTCCACGGCGGCGGTATCAGCGGCTTCGGCGTGGGCATCTCGAAGGGCAGCGGATTTCGCAGGTAGTAGTACGCCAGCGCGTCGCACACCAGGATCGCCAGCGTGTAGGGTTCCTGGCCCGTCGAGCAGCCGGCGCTCCAGATGCGCAACGACCAATCGCGCCGCTCCTGCTTGCGGCGCAGAATTTCCTCCAGCACCGACTTCTGAAACAGTTCCAGCTGCGGACGGATCCGGAAAAAGCTCGTTTCGTTGACGGTCAGATTTTCCAGCAGCGCCACCAGCTCCTGCTTGCCCTCCCGGCTCGTGAGCAGGCGGTAATACGTATAGAACGAATCAATCTGGCAGGCCTTCAGCCGCCGTTGCAGGCGGTCGCGCAGGAAATGCGTGCGGCGTTCGTCGAAATACATGCCGCATTCCTGGTACACCAGCGTTTGCAGAAGCTTCAATTCGGGTTCGGTCAGCGGAATTTGGGCTGTGAGTGTGGACATGCGCTCCTCGTTTGTTCGTTCCCGCGCTGGTCCGCTAATTGCGTGCCATGCTGCCGGTCGTGACCGCTTCGACGGATTCCGCCGCATCCTCGAGCCGGCGCAGTTCTCCGCGCTGCAGAATCTTGCTCAAATCGAGCAGCATCACCAGCCGCCCGCGCAGTTTACCCACGCCGGTGATGTAGTTCAGTTCACCCTCCTGAAACACAGAGTGCGGCGCTTCAATGTCCGAGGGCGCAATCTTGATCACTTCCGACGCGGAATTCACGATCAAGCCGATGGAGCGATTTTCCATCTCCACCACCACGATTCGATTGCGCTTGCTGGTTTCGATCACCTTTTCCCCGAATCGCTTGCGCAAATCCACCACCGGGATAATCCGTCCGCGCAGATTGATGACGCCCTCGATGTACTCCGGCGCATTCGGCACCGAAGTGATTTCCGGCACGCGCACGATCTCCCGGACCATGGCGATGGGCAAGCCGAATGTTTCACGCCCGATCCGGAATCCTACGAGTTGAATGTCTTTGTCCATGTTTTTCGAGGGCGCTCTTTAGGACCGGGAAACTTCCGCGTATTCGGCCTGGGTCTTCCGGTCGTTCTCGTTCGCGCCGCCGAACGATCCTCCCGGGGATTGGCGCCGCCCGAAATTCCGGCGGTTGTCCCCAAATCCCTCGTCCAGCACGAAGCGGTCCATGGATTCCAGCAGCACGCGCGAAAGCTTGGACATCTGCTCGGCCGCGGCGGCCAGTTCCGTCGAGCTCGAAGTGGACTGTTGCACCAGCTCCCGCATCTTTTCCATGGCGCGCACCACCGCTTGCGATCCGGAAGCCTGCTCTTCCACCGATGAATTGATTTCCTGCGTGATCTCTGTGAGGCGGTTGGTGGCCTTGGCGATCTGCGACGAGCCGCTGGATTGTTCGGTAGTCGCCGCTCCGATCTCCTGCGAAAATTTATAGACCTCAGACACCACGTCGGAAATCTTTTCCAACGCGAAGCTCAGGTCCTTGTTCAGCAGCAAGCCTTCCTGGACCATGTTGGTGCTCTTTTCCATGTTGTCCACGGCTTCGCGTGCCTCCTTCTGGATTCCCTGAATCAGCTCGGAAATTTCCTTCGTGGATTGCGTGGATTTCTCCGCCAGCTTGCGCACTTCCTCGGCGACCACCGCGAATCCCAGGCCGTGCTCCCCCGCGCGCGCCGCTTCAATCGCGGCGTTCAGCGCCAGCAAGTTGGTCTGCTCCGCCAGGTCGTCTATCACTTCGATGATCTTGCCGATGTCGTCCGCGCGCCGCCCCAGCACGTCAATAATTTCCGCCGACGACTGGATGGCGTGACTCGTCCGGTTCAGCCCTTCGGTGGCCTTGGTCATCGTCACCATGCCGGTTTGAACTTCCTCGCGCGAGCGGTGCGAAATATCCACCAGCAGTTTTGCGGTGTCCGCCACGCGCTCGATCGAAGTCACCATTTGGTCAATCGAAGCAGAGGTTTCCGCCACGCTGGACGCCTGCACCTGCGTGTTCTTCACCACGTTTTGCACGTTGATGCTCATCTCGTGCATCGTGCTGGTCACTTCATCAATCGCCGAAGCTGCCTGCACGCTCACCTTGGCCGATTCGTCCGAAGCGCTGGCCATCTGCCCCGAACCGCTGGCGACCTGCGCCGCGCTGTCGCGCACCTGGCGGACCAATTCGCGCAATCCGCGCGTCATCTGCGCGAACGCCTTGGCCATCGTGTCCTGCTGCGAGCGCGGCTGCACCGAAACAGACAGTTGCCCTTCCGCAATCGCCGCCGATACCGCTGCCATATCCTTCAAGTGCACGATCATCTTGTTGAAGTTTTCCGCCAGCACACCCACTTCGTCTTGCCGGTGCGTGTCAATGGTCTGATCCAGGTCGCCCGTTTCTCCGATGCGCCGCGCCACGTCAATCAAGTGGTAGAGCGGCTCTTTGATGGACTTCGCGGTGTAGAATGCAATCAAAGCTCCCATCAGAATTGCCAGCAGCGTCCCTGCGGTCGTGATCGCGGTGCTCCAGGTTGTCGCGGATGCGGCCGAGCCGTTCGAATCTTCCAGCGACTTGCGCACTGTGGCGTCCGCCTGGTCCAGCATGGCCGTGGACTTGTTCACCCAGGACGCCGGATCGTGCTGCAAGTAAAAAATCTGCAGGTCGGAGACGGTCGCGTCGCCGGAGTCCACCTGGTGCCGCTTGGCGATCATCGGTTTCGCGAAATTGTCCGACCAGCTGGTCTCCGTGTCTGCCACTTGCGCCAGCGCGCTGCGCAGGTTGGCGTCGTTGGATTTGCCTTCCGCTTCTTTCATCAGCGCCAGCAAATCTGCCACGCCCTTGTTCGTCTTGTCCTCGTCGCGCAGGTCGCCGCTCAGCAAATAATTTCCAAGATAGAGGCGGTCCTCCATCATCTGAAAACGGGCGTTTTCGATGCTCTCCACCACCGCGAGCGTGGCGCGCACGCTTTCCTGGGCGGTGTACTCGCGGCGCACGGTAAACACATTGATGATCAGCAATAACAGCATGATCGCCAGAATCGCGCCGAACCCGAAATACAGCTTCTTTCCAATCGTCATGTGCACGGCCTCCACTCCCCGCCTGTGCCGCGGCACAGGTCCCCCGAATCACCCGCTCTTAATCGTGCCCCGTGAAATCGAACTCCACGATCTCCGTTGATTCTTTCGCTGCCGACTCGTAACGCCACTTTCTGATCGCTTCCTGCGCTGCGCCCACCAGCAACGGGCTCCCGCCGATGACCTTGGTATTGGTCACGTGCCCGTCCGGCGCAATCGTCGCTTCCAGTTTCACTTTTCCGGTGACGTTCATCTGTTTGGCCAGTTGCGGATACTCCGGCACGGCTTTCGTTCGTACTTTTCGTTTGGCGGGCTCCGGTGAATTTTCCTGCGCGCCTGCGCGCGGGGCCACGACCATGGATGCCCCCATCACCAGTGCCAAGCCGAAGCCGAACACTCGCAATCTGCGGTTCATACGTACGCCTCCTCAATCGAGGGAAAGGTCCCGCGGCGGAAATTGCAATGACGATGCCATCGGGGAACTGTTCTTTGCGCCGCTCCGAAATCCTGGAAACAGCCATGTATCTAGCTAAAAACAAATGCCTTAGCCGAAATCGCGAGACCGCCCCCAAGGGCCCTCCCGGGCCTCGCTTGTCTCAACCGGCTCCCCCCAGCCCTCCCGCCGTCTCACCTTGCGACGGCGCGAGATTGTTCCTTACGCAACACCTCCGCCCGCTTCGCTTGACTCAAATTGAGAACACACCGTAACGTCTTTCCTGTATAGGCGGAGCGCGCGCAGTGCCCCCAAGCCTCCATGCGTGCACTAAAACGAACTCGGGAAGTCTCACCTCGTCTCAATGGCTCCTTTGAGAGCCTGCTCGCGCAGTTCTCCGCCACCACGCTCGAACTGAATCCTTCCCTCGGCACCGCCGAATTCTCACGCCGTCTCACCGCTCGCGCCGCCGAAATGTTCGGTGCTCGCGCCGCCGTCCTCGCTCTGGGCGACGACACCCAGTGGGAAATCGCCGCCCTCAGCGGGCCCGCGCATCGCTGGGATCCGATGACTCAGCATCGTCTGGCAACCGCGCTCGCCGAGCAGGCCGGCGTTCCGGGCACGGAATTGCGTGAAGCTTCCGCGCAAATTTTGCTGGGCCGCGGTCTGGCGGAAGTCCTCGCCTGGGATGCATTAGCGCTTGCGCGCCTGTCCGGAAGTGAAGGCGCGCTGCTGGGGGTGCTCTGCCTGGTGGACTTGTCGCGCGAGCTTTCCGCAACGGAAAGGCAGCTCGTCGAAGCGCTCGCCGGTCACGCGGCCATGGCTCTGGAGAATGTCCGCCTCTTCTCGCGCGTCGAGCAGTCCCGCAAGCAATGGGTCGAAGACTTCGACGCCATTTCCGATTTCATCGTGGTGCACGACGCCGCAAACCGCGTTCTGCGCCTCAATCGCGCCCTCGCGGACGTGCTCGAGCTGAAGCCCATCGAGGTCATCGGCCGCGAAATTGACCGCCTGAAAATTCTCGGCTCGCCGCCCAAGGAAGGGCATTGCCCCTTCTGCAGAAATCCGCGCGTCGCGCACGAGGAATTCATCCATGAATCCGGCGAACGCACCTTCCTGATCTCCGCTTCGCGCATTCAAAACGCCCAAAGCAAGGATTGGCGCACCATTCACGTCATGAAGGACATCACCGATCGCCGCCTCGCCGAGCGTCGCTATCGTCGCGAGCGCGATTTCAATAAAAACATTCTCAACAACACCCAAAGCATGATTCTCGTCCTAGACACCGCCGGGCTGGTCAGCTACGCCAACCGCCGCTGCTACGAAGCCGGTTACCGCGAACAAGACCTGATGGGCCGCCCGCTCGCCGACTTGGTTCCTCCGGCGCGCCGCCCTCTGTTTAATGAAGCGCTCAACCACGCCCTGCAAGGCGCGGCGCTCGATAATCTCGAAGTCCCCCTTTTCCGCGGCAGCGGCACCGCCGGGCAATTTTCCATCAGCCTCAGCCCCATGCGCGATGAGCAGGGAGAAATCAATAGCGTGGTCGTTGTCATGACCGACATCACCGATGCCGCGAACCTGCAAGCCAAATTGATGCACACCGAAAAAATGGCGGCGCTCGGCCAGTTGGTTTCGGGCGTGGCCCACGAAGTGAATAATCCGCTCGCGGCGATTGTCGGCTTCACCGATCTGCTGCTCGAAAATTCCGCCGTCCCGGACGACGCGAAGGAAGAGCTGAAGGTGATTTTGCAGGAAGCCCAGCGCACTCGCGTGATCGTGCAAAACCTGCTGAGTTTCGCGCGCCAGATGCCCGCGCAGCGCGAGCCTGCCCAGGTGAACACCATCCTCAAGCAAACCATGAAGCTGCGCGCCTACGATTTCGCCAATCACGGCGTCGAGCTGAGCGAAAAATATGCCGTGGAGCTTCCCGTGGTGATCGGCGACCCGCACCAGCTCCAGCAGGTGTTCCTCAATATCTTGAACAACGCCTACGACGCCGTGCAGGATACTCGCCGCAGCGGCAAGATCGAAGTCCAGACCGTCCATCGCTCCGACAAAATTGAAATCATATTCCGCGATAACGGCCCCGGAATATCTCAAATTGACCGCATTTTCGACCCTTTTTTCACCACCAAGGAAGTCGGCAAGGGCACCGGCCTCGGCTTGAGCATCTGCTACGGCATCATCCAGGCGCATCGCGGTGAAATCGTCGCCAGGAATAATCCCGATGGCGATGGCTCCACGTTCGTCGTCCGTCTGCCGATTGCTGAAAGAGCCGCGCAGCTGCATGCCGCTGGAGGTGCCGAATGACCGCCACTCCCGCTGCGGCCTCCGCCACGCGCTCGCACATTCTGGTTATCGAGGACGAGCCCTCCGTCGCCGCCTTCCTGCGCACCGCTCTCGAACGCCGCGGCTACCAGGTCACGTCCTCTTCCTCCGCCGTGGAAGGTCTGCGCCTGCTCGCCCTCCATGATTTCCGCGGCGTCATTTCCGATTTCCGCACGCCCGGCGGCATCACCGGCTCCGATGTGCACGATTGGCTGCAGCGTCACCGCCCGGAAATGGCCTCGCGAATTATTTTCATCACCGGTGATACCGCCAGCGACGAGACCATCGCGCTGCTGGCCCTTGCCGGAACTCCCTGCGTGGAGAAACCCTTCCGCGTTCAGCAATTATTGGACGCGGTCGAAAAGACGATCGGGAAACCATGACAGACGAACTGAAACTCCGCTTCTTGATTGTGGACGACGAACAAAGCATTCGCCGCCTCTGCATCACCGTCGGCCAGGGCCTCGGTTTCCTCTGTGCCGAAGCCGAAACCGCCGAAGCAGCTCTGGAATCGCTGGAAACGAGTCCCCCGGATCTGGTCGTCACCGATTTGAAGTTGCCCGCACTCTCCGGCGTCGAGCTGCTGCGAAAGATTAAGGAACTGCTGCCCCGCACCGAAGTCGCCATCATGACCGGCCACGGCTCCGTTGAGACCGCCGTGGACGCCATGCGCCAGGGCGCCTACGATTACATCGAAAAGCCCTTCCGCGTCGAACGCCTGCGCCAGCTGCTTCAGCGCATGGCCGAAAAAGTCCGCCTCGTCACCGAAAATCAATTTCTGCGCGAGCGCGTCAACACCGCCACCGACCTCGATGGCATCGTCGGCACCTCCGCCAAGATTCAAGACGTCCTGCGCATGATCTCCCGCCTCAAGGAAACCCGCACGCCCGTCCTCATCACCGGCGAAAGCGGCACGGGCAAGGAACTGGTGGCCCGCGCCATTCATTTTCGCGGCCCGCTTGCGGAAATGCCCTTCGTCGCGGTGGATTGCGGCTCGCTGGTTCCCACGCTCATGGAAAGCGAGCTTTTCGGCCATGAAAAAGGTTCGTTCACCGGCGCGCTCAAGACCAAGGCCGGCCTGTTTCAGGCGGCCAACGGCGGCACAATTTTTCTGGACGAAATCGGCGAGCTGCCGCTCGAGTTGCAGGCAAAGTTGCTGCGCGTCTTGCAGGAAAAAGAAGTCCGCCCCGTCGGCAGTAACGACAAAGTCCCGGTGGACGTGCGCGTCATCGCCGCCACCAATCGCGACCTCGAAGCCGCGTACCGCGCCGGAACGTTTCGCAAGGACCTTTATTTCCGCCTCAACGTCGTCACCGTGCATTCCCCCGGCTTGCGCGAACGCCGCTCCGATATCCCCCAGCTCGCGCATTACTTCCTGGATCGCTACGCCCCTGGTGAAAGTATTCAAGTCACGCCCGCGGCCATGAAAAGCTTCCTGCAATACGATTGGCCCGGCAACGTGCGCGAACTGGAAAATTGCATCGCCCGCGCCGTCGCTCTCGGCGACCATCGCACCATTGACGTCGGCGATCTCCCTCCGGCGATTCGCGCGCCGCAAGAAGGCGCCAGCGCCGCCAGCGATGCGTCGTCGCTCTCCACCACCGCGCTGGCCGACCTCGAACGCATGACCATCCTGCGCGTCTTCGAGAAGGCTGGCGGTGATAAAGCCCTCGCCGGCCGCATGCTCGGCATCAGCCGCGCCACGCTCTATCGCAAACTGAAGCTCTACAATATTCCTCTCAGGGCCAGTCATAAGCACGACATACAAATGGCCTCCTAGCCCTCCCGCGGGCGCAGCCAACCCGTTCCGGTTTCGGGCCGCCACCGCATCGGTGAGACGCATCTGTATCAGCCTGAGACAGTCGCAAGACCTCCCCGTCGCCACCCTCTTCGGAACATACAGAAAGCAAATAACTTAGCAGTTTTTCCCGACCCCCGCCTTTGGCCGCCTTCGTGCATTCACCTCTCCGGATGTTTTTGTGCGCCCGTGGTGTTCCCGGTCTTTCCGTCCCGGGCTTCTCACCGCTGCACAACGTCTCCGGGCGCAAGGTGCCACAGGACAGGGGGGGTTCGTGCTCAGCGAAGCAGCAGTTGCCACAGCCGACGCGCCGCAAACTTGTGTCGAGAAATTAGCCCAACTTTTTCCCAGCGCCTCGCCCATGAGGATCCCGGTGCGCGTCTTGACCCTCGCCTCCGCGCGTCGTCCTCTTGAGGAGCGCACCGTGATCGAATTCGGTACCGCGCAGGAGGTTCTGTTTTCCTCCTCGCTGCCCCTGGAATTTGAAGACGGAGTGCGTGTGCTCAATGCCGATGGTTCGCTGGACGCCCGCGCCATCGTAGTCGCGGTGCGCTATCACCACGGAAGAAAGGCTGTTGCTGCCCGGTTCGTGGGTGAAGTGGGCAACTGGATCATAAAACGATGACCTCCAAATCAGACGTCACTACCTTGAAGCCTCTCTCTGGCGCGGCCTCCAGCCCCGGCGATTTTGTCGCCCAATGGATCGAAGCGCGCGACGCCTATCCGCTCTACGCGGCGCTGTCGGCGCAATTCGACTTCGGCCCGCTGCCCCATCCCGCGGGCGAGCAGCCTGCCCAGCGCCCCACCCGCGAAGTGTTCGACGCCGGTTTGAAATGGATGGACGGAATAGACGCAAAAGTCCGCGCCTATCAGATTCGCCAGCTTCCCCCTGAAATCCTGAACGCCAGCGAAAAAAGCCTGCGCGCGCTGCTGCAGCGCCAGTTGCGCAAGCTGGAAAAGTCCACGGCCGATCGCGACAAGATTGACTTGCTGACCGTCCAGTATTTCGCCCTCTGCGCGCCCGAAGAGCTCTATCGCAAGGAAATTCACCTGCAGGACGTCGCGGCCGTGCTCCAGCCCGCGCTGGCCGAAGCCGATGCCACGGCTCTGGAATGGTGCGAGCCTCTCGATCAAATTCTCGAAAAAGTTTCACACTGCGAAAGCCTGCGCGACATGATGGAGCTGGGTCTGCTCGAGCAGGGCCGCCTGCTGAAGGAATCCGCCGGCGCCATGTTCTACGATCCCGCCGCGCTGGTTGCCTTCTGCCGCTTCAATTTTCTGCTCCGCCGCGGATTTATCCGCATGTTGCATGCGGACTTGAGCGCCGTCCGCCAGGCCGCTGAAACTCTGGATTCCAGTGGCGTGAAGACCGTGGATTGCCGCCGCGCCGGCTTCTCCGCCGCGGAAACCACCACCCAGCTCCGCTACTACTGTGAAAATTGGAAACAGCCCTTTCACAAGGATTACACCGAAACCTCCGTCAGCCGCGCATTCGAGCAGCTCCTGGCCCTCCGCGCTGACCTCGAAGAAGCTCTCGCGCGCGGCCAGTCCGGCGCGCCGGTGGCATTCGCTCCCTCGGAGGAGATGTCGCGCCAGGAATCCTCCTTCGGATATAAATTGTTCGGCTCGCCCGAACCGGGCGTGCCGCCTGCTGCTGCCGTGCAGGTGTCCCCGCCGAATCCACCCGCGCCAAAGCATTCCGATGCACCCGCACCGGAAAAATCCTCCGCCGCCGCGTCATCGCACGCCCCTGCAAACGTAACCCAGGCGGAGAAGCCCGCCGCCGAAGCTCCGGCCGCGCCCGCCGGCGCGCTCGATATGGAGAAGTGCCTCGAGGCAATCTGGGAGCAATTGATCGCCGCTCCTCCTTCGCGCGGCCGGTCCATGTCCACCGTCGTCCTGCAGAATACGAAAGTTCTTCTGTCGTCCTGGGAAGTCGCAGCCTTCGTCGCCGAGGGCGACCAGGAAGCCGAAGACCTGCGCCGCGCCGTCGTGGCGCGCGCTCTGCTCGCCGTGGCTATGGACGAGCGCAAGCGTTCCGGCGACCTCAGCCAGCTCGCCGCGGCGCTCACCCTCGCAAAATCGGAAGTTTCCTATTTCCAGGGGCGCGTCGAACAGGCCAAGCGCGCGAAGAACACCGAAGCGGCCGTAAATCTGGGGATCAGCACAAAGCGTCTGCTTTCCTTCATCGAGGAAGCGGAAAAACTTCAGCCCTGAAGCGAATAAAGTCTTGGGAGTTGTGTCTTGAGCTACGCCAGCGTCCTGATCGTTTCGGACGACACAGAATTTGCGCGCACGGTCGCTGCCCGTTGGCAGGCCGAACGCCGCGTTCCGGAGATTACTCTCACTACCAGTGACGTCTGGCAGGCCGCTTCCGCCGAAGGCTACCATCTCGTCATCGTCGGCCCGGTGCGCAATAGCAATGCGTCCGCAATCCTTTCCGCCCTCAGCAGCTTCCCCGCCACCGCGGCCATTTACGTCTCCAGTGACGCGCACGACGCCGCGCCTCTTGCCGCCGAGCATCCCCACGCTCTCGTCTTGCCGCGCGAAGATCGCTGGATAGGCACCTTGATTCTTCTTGCCGGCGAAGCTCTGCGCCGCTCCGAAGCGGTCGCCCGCGCCCAACGCGCCGAGCGCGCAGGCATCGAAGTGCAGCGCCACGCCGCTCTCGGTCGCTACATGCTCGAAATGCGGCCGGGCGTCAACAACGCGCTCACCTCGGTTCTTGGCAATGCTGACCTGCTGCTTCTCGAACCGGGCGCCCTGCCGTCCGAAGCCCGCGAGCAAATTCGCACCGTTCACACCATGGCGTTGCGTCTGCACGAAATCATGCAGCGATTCTCATCGCTTGCCGCGGAGATGCGCGCCGGTGAGAAAGAATCTCATGCTGAGACGGAGAGCGCAGCGCAGCGGCCTGCCCCGGCCCTGCTGCGCTAACCGCCGGCCGCGTAACCCATTGAAAAGACAGCCTGTTGCTAAGTAGTCGCAGAACGCGAAAAACGGCCCGGCCATGGTCTCGAACTTGCATTTCTTTCAGCGGATATTTTTGTGGAGGTGCGTCAATGTCCAAGAAAGTCCTGATTGTTGACGATTCGCAAGCCGAGCTCCACCTCATGCAGACCATGCTGCAGCAGGGCGGCTTTCATTCCGTCGGCATTTCCGACCCCACAAAGATCGAAGAAGCCATCGAAGAAGAACGGCCCAACGTGATTCTGCTCGACGTAGTGATGCCGCGACGCAATGGCTTTCAGGCTTGCCGCGACCTCAAGAGCCAGCAGCCCTATTCGAATATTCCCGTGATTCTGGTCACGTCGAAAACCGCGCCCAGCGACCGCTACTGGGGCGAGCAGCAGGGCGCCAACGGGTACGTCGCCAAGCCCTTCACTCCGGACGAGCTGCTCAGTGCGGTGAGAAGGTTTGCCTGATGCCTGTCGAGCGTGAAAATTCGCCGCTGGCCGCTGAGCTGGATAACGGCTCATTCCTGGAAAGTGAAATATTTTCCGAGGAGCGCCTGCCCGAGCGTCAGTACTGCGTCTTTCGCGCCGGGCGCGAGCGCTTCTGCTTTTCGGTTCTCGAAGTGGAAGAGGTTGTGGACTGGCCTATCGTCACGCGCATTCCGCTGACGCCCGCGTTTCTCATGGGCGTCTTCAATTTGCGCGGCACCATCGTCCCGCTGGTGGATATCGCCTTCACCGAAGGCCGCCGGCCGGGCCTGCTGCCCAAGCACGTCGTCGTCGCCATCCTTAAGGGCGACGCGCAGCGCGAGGATATGCGCTTGGGCATTGCCGCCGACGAAGTGATCGGCACCTATTCGGCCACGGAAGACGCTCTGCTTGATCAGGCGCCCGCCGACGTGCCGCACTGCCGCGGCATGTTGCGGCACGACGATCGCCTGGCGCTGGTCGTGGACTTGCGTCGCTTGGTGGACGTCTTTCCGGTCCCGGTGATTTAGCTCCGGCGCCGGGGCAAGAAATGCGCCGCCGGCAATTTTGGCAGCGGCCGCCGCTTCCCGCGCTTTTCGGGACGCAGCAGGCAGCTTAGGTAGTTTCAGGGGTCACACGCTTTTGGGCCACGTGCATTTCGCCGCGTTCCGCATCGCGGACCGGCAGAAGTGATTGGGCGCACACGTTCTTGGGAGGAAGTCATGAAAGCTCGTTTGAGTTCCACGGTCTGGCTGCTCGTATTCTGGGTCGCGCTGACGCTCGGCGCAGTCCTTGGCCTGTCCTATTACGCCGGCGCCCACGCCGCCAGCCAGTCCACCGACGTCTCCGCGATTCCCGGCGGCGCCAATGGCGCGCTCGTGGGCGCGGCCGTGCTCGCGCTCATCGCCGTCATCTCCTTGATCTACGTTCTCGGTAAGCGCGTGCTCAAGCCCGTGGATGAGCTCGCCAAATTTTCCGAGCGCGTGGTTTCCGGCGACGTCCGCGCCCGCGTCGAGATCGATTCCAGCGACGAGTTCGGCTTCATCGCCGAAAATTTCAATCGCAGCGCCGCCAAGGTCGCCCACGCCGTCACCAATCAGCAGGCGCAGGATTCCCTCCAGCGCAGCATCACCGACCTGCTCAACACCATCAACCAGGTCGCGCGCGGCGATTTGACCATTCGCGGCAAGGTCACCAACGACGCTCTCGGCAACGTCGTGGATTCCGTCAATTTCATGCTCGATAACTTCACCAAGGTTCTCGAGCGCGTCCGCAAGGCCGCCGTGGACGTCAGCGGCAGCGCCAATCAGATTCTCGATGCCGCCGACGATATGACCGCCGGAGCTACCCAGCAGGACCAGGAAATCACCAACACTTCTTCGGCCGTCGAAGAGCTCACCGTCTCCATGAAGCAGGTTTCCAATAACGCCGAAGCCAGCGCCGAAGCGGCCCGCCGCGCTCTGGACGCTGCCGAGCAGGGCAACCGCGCCGTCCGCGATACCCTCGAAGGCATGCAGCGCATTCGCGCCTCCGTGCAGGCCACCGCCAAGAAAATCAAATCGCTCGGCGATCGCTCTCTCGAAATTTCCGAAATCATCAACGTGATTAACGACATCACCGAGCAGACCAACCTGCTCGCCCTGAACGCCGCCATTGAAGCCGCCCGCGCCGGTGACGCCGGCCGCGGTTTCGCCGTCGTCGCCGACGAAGTCCGCAAGCTCGCTGAGCACTCCCGCAGCGCCACCAAGGACATCGCTGCGCTCATCAAGGCCATTCAGGCCGAGACTAACGAAGCCGTGGTCGTCATGGAAGATGGCACGCGCGAAGTGGAGGTCGGTGCCGGCCTCGCCGATCAGGCCGGTAAAGCCCTGGAAGCGATTTCCAGCGTCGTCCGCCAGTCGGCCGAGCTGGTCCAGGAAATTTCCCTGGCGTCGAAGCAGCAGGTGCGCGGCACCGAAGGTGTGGCCAACGCGATGCAGATTATTTCCGGCATCACTCGCCAGACCACCCAGGGCGCGCGGCAGACCGCTTCCACCGTCGGCAACATGGTCAAGCTCTCCGAACAGCTCAACGAAGCTCTCGCCCAGTTCCGTTCGGGGCGCGCGGCGGAACCGGCGGCGGATGAGCCCCGTCCGGCCGCTCCGGTGGGTGCGCATCGTTAGGGCACAGTGATTTCTCGCGCCGGCGGAGCACGCCGGCCGCGAACGTGCGCCGAACATGAAACCACATCCAGTTACGACGATTAAACTCAGCGAAGCGGAACTCGATGAGATCCGCACGCTGATCGAGCAGCGCTCGGCCATTCTTTTCGACGCCTCGCGCGAGCGCTTCTTTTCCACGCGCGTCCGCGAATATCTCGAAGAGCAAGGCCTCGCCGCCGGCGCCGAGCTGCTCCAGCAGATAAAAGGCTCCAGCGCCGAATACGACGCGCTCCTCGAACGCCTGCTCACCCAGGAAACTTCCTTCTTTCGTTATCCGGCCATTTACGACGCGCTGGAAAAACGCATCCTGCCCGAAGTCCAGGAGCGCAAATTCTGGCAGAACCCTCGCACCCTGCGCATCTGGAGCGCGGGATGCTCCACCGGCGAGGAGCCTTGCTCCATCGCCATCACTCTCTGCGACGCGCTCAAATTCGCCGAAGCTTGGGAAATCGAAATTCTCGCCACGGACATCAGCCGCCGCGCCCTGCGCCACGCCGAACGCGGCCTCTACACCAAGCGCGCCTTGCAGGATGTTTCCCTCGGCCAGGTGGACGCGCACTTCACCGCCACGAAGCACGGCTATCAGGTGAAGCCGCGCATCCGCAAAATGATTTCCTTCGCGCAGATGAATCTGCTCGAGCCCGCCTACGTCGGCAAAATGGACTGCATCTTCTGCATGAACGTGCTGATGTATTTTTCCGGTGAGCGCCGCCTGGCCATTCTGCGCCGCTTCTACGACGCGCTCGAGCCCGGCGGATATTTCCTGCTCGGCCACGCCGAAACGCTCTCCAATGTCCCCATGAAATTCGAATCGCTGGTCATCGGCGATTGCCGCATCTATCGCAAGCCGGCCGCTGCGGACTCGCGTCCCGCATCCGTCCTGGTGGAGGAAAGCCTGTGAACGGGCCGAACCAGGAATCCGTCGAGCTCTTCCTCCAGGAGGCTTCCGAGCACCTCCAGTATCTGCGGGAATATTCCGGCATGTTGCAGGAGCCGCAGTCTCGCCCCGAGGATCTCGAAAAGCTTTATATCGCGGCGCACACTCTCGCCGGCACTTCCGCCAGTTACGGCTTTCCACAATTTTCCGAAGTAGCCGCGAAAATGGCGCACATCTTCCACTACGCCATGAACGCCACTCTCACTTCGGACATGCACGGCCCGCTCACCGAATTTATTTCCGACGCCATTTCCGTGCTCGAATTCGATCTTTTGCAAATCAGTTCCGGCGGCACCGAGACCGAAGGCGATATCGCCGCGTTCAAGCTGCGCTATTCGTTCGCGTTTCCCGCGCCGCCCTCTGCCCGCCCCGCCGGCGAGCCCGCTGCGGCGCCGCCGGATCCCGCCGAATACGCGGAGCCGGCTCCTCCCGCGTATTCCTTCGTGGATCGCCTTCCGCAGGATAGCGACGTGCCGGCCGAAGTTCTGGAATTCTTCGTTCCCGAAGCCGAAGAGCATTTGCAGGCCGTCACCGAATGCCTGCTCTCGCTCGAAGCCAATCCCAACGCCGAGGATATCAACCGCCTCTTCCGCTCGATGCACACGGTGAAAGGTTCCGCCGCGCAGGTCGGCCTGCACCGTCTTTCCGCGGTCGCGCATCGCGTCGAGGATCTGATCGGCCAGTTGCGCGACGGCGTCTTGAAGCCCAGCGCCAATATCGTGGACATCTGCCTGGAATCCGTGGACGTCCTGAAAAAGTTCCTGCACAAGCAATGGTCCAGCGAAGAAGAAATGCGCGCCGCCGTGGATCCGCTCCTCGCCCAGATCGCCGAGCTTGCCCCGGAGGAAGCCGCCGAAGGTGCGCCCGCGCAGCCCGCGCCCGCCACTGCGGACGAACCCGCCGCTCCCGAATCCGTCGTCGTCGCGCCCGAACGCCGCCGCGCCGCCCCCGAAGCCTTGCCCCAAGCCAAGTCCGTGCGCATTTCCCTCGAGCGCCTCGACCGCATGATGAACGCCGTCGGCGAGTTGGTCATCAACCGCACTCGCATGGTCGGCAGGCTCGCCGAGCTGGCCAAGCTGGTCGAAATTCTGAATTTCTCGAAAAGCCGCCTCTCCGGCAAAGTCGGCGAGTTCCAGGAAAAGCACGAATTCAGCCGCATCCAGCCGCTGCTCGTTCCCGGAAGCCACGCGCCGCAGATGGATACCTTCCGCCCGAATTTCTCATCCGCGCCCGCGGTCACTTCCAACGACCTGCTCGAATTCAGCGAGCTGGAAATGGATCGCTACGACGACGTCAATATTCTTTCCCGTTCCCTCACCGAAATCTCCGCGGACGTCACCGTCGTCCTCACCCAGCTCGAAGGTTTCATGGGCCGCGTGGATTCGGACATTGACGAATTCACCAAGCTCGCCCATCACCTCCAGGACGAAATCACCGCCGCTCGCATGGTGCCCATCGGCAATCTCTATACCCGCCTTTCCCGCACCGTGCGCGATGCCGCCAACGCCACTGGCAAGCTCGTCGAGCTTTCTCTCGAAGGCGCGGACACCGAGCTGGACAACAACATCATCCAGCACGTTTCCGATCCCCTGATTCATCTGGTGCGCAACGCCGTCGCGCACGGCGTCGAAGACCGCTTCACCCGCAACCGCGAGGGCAAGCCGGAAAAGGGCCGCGTCAGCGTCCGCGCCTATCATCGCGGCAATCACATCTTCATCGAAGTCGAGGACGACGGCCGCGGCATTGATTACGAAAGCGCGCGCCGCCGCGTCGTCGAAATGGGCGCCATGTCCCCCACCGCCGCCGCCGAGCTTACCGAACGCGAGCTGCGCGAATTTCTTTTCCGCCCCGGTTTCACCACGGCTTCCTCCATGACGGAGCTGGCCGGTCGCGGCGTCGGCCTGGACGTGGTGCGCGCCAACGTGCACGCCCTCAACGGCGAGATCGAAGTGCGCTCCGAACCCGGCCGCGGCGCCTGCTTCACCGTGAAAGTCCCGTTGACCTTGATCATCTCGCAAGCGCTCTTCGTGCGCTGCGGCGCGTCCGTTTTCGCGCTGCCCTTGGCCGTCGTCGAGGAAATTCGCCGCCTCAAGCCCGCCGAAATCGAGGACGTCGGCGGCAAGCTGCTCACCCGCGTGCGCGACGTGGTCACCGAAGTCGTTCGCCTGGATGTGCAGCTCGCGCTGCCCCCGCTCGAACCGCTCAACGGCTATTTCCACATGGTCATCGTCAAAGTCGCCGGCAAGCAGGTCGGAGTCGTCGTCGAAGAAGTTCTCGGCAAGGACGAAATCGTCATCAAGAATCTCGGCGATTATCTCCGCAGCGTGAAGCTTTTCCCCGGCACCACCATCGCGCCGGACGGCAGCTTGATTCTGCTGATTGATTTGAATCGCCTGGCCTCCGCCGATGCCGCCGAACGCAATGCTCTCTCCGCCTCGTCTCCCGCGGCGCGCGTCTTCGCGCCCGGCGCCGAAGCCGTCGCGGCCGGCAGCATTCCCGCCGGAGCCATGGATTCTATTGAGAACGATCGCGTCGTGGTCGTCGCCGACGATTCCATCAGCGTGCGCAAATTCGTGGGACGCATGCTCGAAAAAGCCGGCTATCGCGTGAAGCTCGCTGCCGATGGCCTGGAAGCTTCCGAAATCGTCGCCCAGGTGGGTTGCCATCTGCTGGTCACCGACCTCGAAATGCCGCGCATGAACGGGTATGAACTAATGGCCCACTTGCGCCAAAACCCGGTCACTCGTCGCATTCCGGTGCTGGTGGTCACTTCCCGCGCCGGAGCGAAGCATCGCGACCGCGCCATGAAAGAAGGCGCTTCCGCGTTTCTCACCAAGCCGGTGCAGGAAGATCAGCTCGTCACTACCGTCGAGGAATTGATCGGCAGCGAAAAGCCGGAGACGCGCCGCATGATGAACGCTCCTGTGCGCCAGGATTGAAATGACGAAGGTCCCTGAAAAGAAAATTCGCGTGCTCATCGCCGATGATTCCGCCTTCATGTGCCGCGTCCTGAAGGAAATCATCAGCTCGGACGCGCAGCTCGAAGTCGCCGGCACGGCGCGCGACGGCCGCGAGGCGGTCGCGCTAGCGGAATCGCTCCGCCCGGACGTCATCACCATGGACATTAATATGCCGCACCTCGACGGCCTCCAGGCCACCGAGCTGATCATGTCCCAGCATCCCCGGCCCATCGTCATCGTCAGCTCGGAATCCCGCGAAGGCGCTTCCGGCACCTTGCGTGCCCTGGAATTGGGCGCGATTGATTTCGTGCCGAAACCGACCAGCGGCATTGACCTGGATATGAAAAATATCCGCGAAGAGCTGACCCGCAAGCTCAAGATGGCGGCGAAAGTGCGCGTGGTGCGCACCGCAACCCTTTCCAAGCTGCCCGCGGCGCACCTGCAAGCCTCTCATGCATCGCATGTGCCCACGGCCGCTGCGCTGAATGCCGCAAACAACGGCTCGAAGTTTCCCTTCGTGGTCATCGCCGCATCCACCGGCGGTCCCGCGGCGGTCATGCGCGTTGTCGCCGGCCTGCCCAAGGATTTGCCCGCGGCCGTTTTTCTGGTGCTGCACATGCCCGCGGCATTCACCAGCCAGTTCACCATCCAGCTCGCGGAAGTTTCGCGCTTGCCGGTGAAGGAAGCGGAATCCAACGAAGCGCCGCAGGCCGGCGTGGTGTATCTCTGCCCCGGTGCGCATCACCTGCGCATTTCTTCCACCGGAAAAATCGCGCTCGACGGCGGCCCGCGCATCGAAGGCTATCGCCCCTGCGCGGACGTCGCGCTCGAATCCGCCGCAGCCTTCACGCGCCCGCTCACCGTCGCCGTGGTCCTCACCGGAATGGGCAACGATGCGTCGAAAGGCGTGCAAGCCGTGAAAGCCGCGGGCGGCCACGTGATCGTGCAGGATGAAGCCACCTCCGTGATTTTCGGCATGCCCGCCGAAGCCATCAAGACAGGCTCGGTGGATGAGGTTCTCGCTCTCGACCAGATCAGCGCGGCCATCGAAAAGCGCGTCGCGAAAATCTGCCGCCTCGCGCCCGTGGGTGCTCGATGAAAATTGCCGGCCAGGACGCAGCGAAGTCCCGCCGTTCCCGCTCCAGCGAAGCCGTGATTCTGTTTTGCATCGGCGCGCAAACCTTTGCCATCGCGGCGGACGCGGTGCAGGAAATTCGCAGCACGGACAGCCTGGCGGGCGCGGCCGTGGAAATGGAGCAGGCCGAAGTTCCCAAGGTTCGCCATCTGGTCGAACGCGGGCAGCGCACCTACTACGTCGTCAGCGGCTGCGCGCATTTCGGCCTGCGCGTTACCCGTCCGACTCTCGTCCTGATTTTGCGCCAGATTCGCGCGGCAGTACTCGTGGACTCCATCGAGCGCATGGCCGAAATTCCCAGCGTGCATGCCTTGCCGCAGGCGTTTCAAGGCGCGGAGCGCCACTGGTATCGCGGCCTCACCTATCTGGAGGATCGCGTGATTCCGGTGATCAAGCCGGACGGTTTCCTGACTTCCGAAGAATTCGCGCGCCTGGATCGCGCGGCGAAAACCATCGAAGCGAATCGCGAACTGGAAGGGGCCGCGCAAGCATGAGCATTGCAGAACAGCGCGAACGGAAATCCTGGGTGCTGCTGCACGTCGGCAACCGGCGTTTCGCGCTGCCCGCGGAATCCGTGATGGAGCTTGCTCCGCCCGTGCGCCTGCATCATTTTCCGCACACCTCGCGCCTGATCGCCGGAGTGATCGTGCGGCGCGGCCGCATCGTTCCGGTGTACGACGTTGCTCCGGTTCTCTGCGGCCGGGAATCATCCGTGCACCGTTTTTACCTGATTGCCGAGCGGGCCTTCGGCTCGGGCAGGGAAGCCAGCGCAATTCCCGTGAACGGCGAATGCGAGTTGGCCAACGCCGAAATGCAGCCGCCCGCGCCGGATGCTCCGGAATATTTTTCGGGCATTCTCGAAATCGAAGACGAAGCCATCCAGGTCCTCGACTTGCAAAGGTTGGTGAGCGTCGCGCCCGCCGCCGCGAGCGCCGCCCGCATCGAGGCGCGCCCATGAACGCATTGGCGAATCTTCCGCGCATCCTGCTCGTGGACAGCAACGTGTATTTCGCGAAGCGCGTCGGCGACGCTTTGCAAGCCGTCGGTTTCGAAGTGGTTCCCTGCACCCAGGCGGCGTACGCGCTGACCATGCTGGAATGGAACGCGCCCACGGCGATTTTGTGCGCCACCAATCTGCGCGAAATGGGCGCGCTGGAAATGGCTCCAATTTTGCGCGCCGATCCGCAGACCGCGCACATTCCACTGATCGCCGTCGGCGGCGTCGGCGGAGGAGATCAGGCGTTGCTCGAAGCCTACCGCGCGGGCTGCGACGATTTTGTGGATCGCCGCCGCTCGCCCGCGGACATCGCCGCGCACGTGCGCAGTTTCCTGGTGAGCCGCCAGGACGGTTTTCAGCCCACGCAAATGCTCACCAGCGCGGAAACGGATTTGAGCGGCAATCTGGCGCATCTCGATCTGCCGGGCGTGATCCAGATGCTGGGGCAGGCGCGCCAGACCGGCGCGCTGCACATCAACGCCGTGGACGCCGACGGAATTATTTTTTTCGAGGCGGGAGAAATCAGCCACGCGGAATGCGGCCTGCTGTTTGGCGACGAGGCCGTGACCCAGATCGTCGCCACCTGCCAGGGCGCGGACAAGGGCGTGTACAAGTTCGTGTACGGCGCCACGGCCGCGCAGCGCACCGTGCTGCGCTCCGCCACCGACCTGCTGCTGGACGCCATGCGCGAATTCGATGAAGCCGCAAGAGACTCCGATCCCGAGCTGGCGCAAAATTCCGGCCGGGAACCCGAGAGAGATTCCGCACGAGACCCGGAACGAGATCCCGAGAGAGATAAAGTGGAGAAGGAATTGTCATGAGCGAAACGCAGACCCTCACGGCGGCCCGCACTCCGACGGTGTATTTCATTGACGACAGCGCCACCATGCGCGAAGTCATCAAGATCGCCTTCCGCAAGGAAAACATTCACGTGATCACCTGCGCCGACGCCGCTTCGGCCCTCGCGCAGTTCGGAGAATCCGCGCCGGACGCGGTGATCACCGACGTGATCATGCCGGATAAAGACGGCTACGAGGTTTGCCAGTTCATCAAGGAGCACGAACAATTCGGGAAGACGCCGGTGATCCTGATGTCCGGCGTGGTGAATCGCACCGTCGCCGAAAAGGCCATGCAGGTGAAGGCCGATGAGCTGGTGCGCAAGCCGTTTCAGCCGCAGGACCTGATCGCCCGGGTAAAAAGCCTGCTGCATGCGGGAAGCGCGAGCCACGGATCGCTGCGCGAGGAGGAAGCCAACGCGGCGAACGCCGCGTCGCGCGTGCTGAGCGGCCTTTTCGCTCCGGCCGCCGCGCCCGCGAACATTTCGCCGGCGCCCGCTTCGCC
>JBAQJS010000123.1:0-23015 GCA_049300435.1 Candidatus Acidiferrales bacterium
CCGGGCACTACAAGTTCAACGGCAAATTCAAAAACAAATTCAGCGGCAAGTTCGAGAGGAAATAGAAACGGCGGCCCTTTTGAGGCCGCCGTTTTGCTTTCTGTCTGCAACTTTCTAAATCAGAACCTTGCTTTGTCTCCGGACGCAGCCGCGTTTTGCAACGCCGCGCTGCTCACCGATTTGGGGCCGGTATTACACCTGGGCTTGCAGGATTTCGCCTGGAAGCTGGCCGATGCGTGATTTGGTGTTGGACTGAAAACGTTCGAGCGCGCTGCGTACCGCGGGAGGCTGCTTTTCGCCGGGATCGCCTTCGGCGCGCATGCGTTCGATCTTGATGCCCAGAGTGCGTTCGAGGGCCATCAGCTCGGCGCGCTGTTCGCGACCGAAAAGAGTGGAGGCCACGCCGGTTCCACCCGCGCGTCCGGTACGACCGACGCGGTGGATGAAATTCTCGGCGAGATCGGGCAAATCGTAGTTAATCACGTGCGCGATATCCTGCACGTGAATGCCACGAGAAGCGAGATCGGTGGCCACCAGAATGCGATAGCGGCCTTGCTGGAATCCCGTAAGGGCCGCAGTGCGCTGCGATTGGGTGCGCCCGCCATGAATCATGGCAGCGGCGAATCCATCGCGGTTCAAGGCGATCGCCAGGCGCTCGGCTCCGCGCTTGGTGCGCGCGAAGATGAGGCAGCGGCCGGTTTCCTTGGCGAGCAAGCGGTGCAAGAGCGGAAGCTTGCGATCGGTAGCGACTTCGAAAGCCTGCACGCGGACATTCTCGGAGGGCTTGAGCACGGAGCCGAACGCGAGGCGTACGGGGTTGCGCATGTAGTCCTTAACGAGATGCACGACGGAAGCTTCGAGCGTGGCCGAAAAGCACAGCGTCTGCCGTTCTCTAGGCAGCACGGAGGCGATGCGGCGGATGGCGGGAAGAAATCCCATATCCAGCATGCGATCGGCTTCGTCGAGAATCAGGACGCGCAGGTCGCGGAAATGCACGAGCTTGCGCGAGAGGAAATCCTCGAGGCGTCCGGGAGTGGCAACCACCAGCCGCGCGCCTTTGCGCAGGTTGGTGAGCTGCAAGCCTTCGGAGAGACCGCCGACGACCAGGGCCGCGGGGCCGAGCTGCTTGCCGCGCAACGAGTTGTACTGGTCCACGACCTGCATGGCAAGCTCGCGCGTAGGTACCAGCACGAGCGCCGCAATGCCGGGAGTCTTCTCCAGGAGCATGCGCTCCATCACCGGGAGCAAGAACGCAAGCGTCTTGCCCGTGCCGGTCTGCGCGGTAGCCAGAACATCGTTCCCAGCCAGGGCCTGCGGGATGGCCGCCGACTGCACCGGCGTGGGAATCGAGAATTTGGCGAAAGCCAGCCGCTCTTTGGTGTAAGCGGAAAGCGCCATTTGTGAAAATGTTTCTGTAATGCTATCCATCTGGGTGTTGCCTTCTATCTGGCGAAAGCCGCGGCGGCGCGCACACACGTACTGCACACAACGGTTGCGGGCACAGCAACTGGACTTGCCAGTCTTTGTTTAGATTACGCTGAAGACGTACGGAGGGAACTGAAGGGCGGGTAATCTCAGATCAACTGCTCACCAGAGGCCGCACAACACAACCGAGGTATTAAGCGCAAAGAGAGAATAACACATTCGGGGCGAAAGTACAGCGGAAAAAATGAGGATCTTCGAGATTCGCGGGGGAAGCGGCGAGGTAGTTAACAGGGCGGGGTTCGGCGCGCGGAGATGGAAGGCGGGTCATTCGCCGCGCAGGGCCGTCCAGGGATCAAGCCTCGAGGCGCGGCGGGCCGGGAGGAAGCTGGCAATGAAAGCGACGAGGGCGAGAGCGGCGATGGAAACCGTGAAGGTGAGCGGGTCGCGCGGCTTCAGGCCGAAGAGCAACGAGGCCGCGCCCTTGGCGGCAACAAGGCCGAGCACGGTTCCGATGACGAGGCCCGAGGCGACGAGGATGCTGGCCTCGCGCATCATCATACGGACCACGTCGCGGCGCTGGGCGCCGAGCGCCATGCGGATGCCGATTTCATTGCGGCGCTGCGCGACCATGTAGGAAATGACGCCGTAGAGGCCGATGACCGCGAGCAACGCCGCGAGCAGGCCAAAGAAACCGGAGAGGGTGGCCATCAGCTCATCTTGCAGCAGGGTTTCCTGGACTTGGGTTTTGAAGACGCGAAAATCAATGTCAATTTCGGGGTTGACGGCGGCGACGGCAGTCTTCACCGAATTGATCAGGACTGGGAGGGCTTCGGGCGAGCGCAGGACGGCGGCGACTACGGGCCGGGGATGGGTGGCCTGCGAAAGAGGAAAGTAGGCGATGGGAAGTAATTGCTCGTGCATATCGCGATAGACCGAGTTCCTCACGATGCCCACGATTTCGAAGGAGGGAATTTCCTCGCCCTTATATTGCTGCAGGCGGAAGGTTTTTCCCAAGGGATTTTGCCCGGCAAAAAATTTGGCGACGAAGGCCTGGTTGACGACGGCGACTTTGTGCGAGGCTGCGGTATCGGCATCGCTGAAGTCGCGGCCTGCGAGCAGGGGCGTTTCCAGCGTTTGGAAGAAATCCGGGGTGGTGTCGTTCTCCCAGGTGACGCCGCGCTTCTGTTCCGGCGTGTCGCCCAGGACGCTTTCGTTGGTGAACCAACCACCCATGGGAGTGGACATGGCTCCGGCAGCGGATGCGACGCCGGGGATGGCGCGAAGATGTTCGAGGAGATTGCGATCGAATTCGGCACGCTGCGCGTCTGGAATTTTCAGGCGCGAGAAGTCCAGGTTGGCAATCAAGACGCCGTTCTGCTGGAAGCCGGCATCGAGGGTGAAGAGATTGCGCAGACTGCGGGCGAAGAGCAGCGCGCCCACGAGCAGGACGAGAGAAAGAGCCACTTGGGAGATCACCAGAATGCGGCGCAAGCCGAATTTTTCGCGCGAAGCCGTCATGCCGCGGCCGCCGGATTTCAAGGCTTCGACGGGAGCGGTGCGGGTGGCGCGGAGCGCGGGAACCAGCCCGAATAGGATCGTGGTGAGGAAGGCGAGGCCGGTCATGAAAGCCAGGACGCGCCAGTCGAGGGCGAGGTCCACGAATACCGGGTTTTCGGGAGTGCTGAGGAAGGAGATGAGCGACTGGCTGAGCGACCAGGCCAGGAAGGAGCCGCAAACCGCACCGGCGGCGGCGAGCAGCAGGCTTTCGGAGAGCAGTTGGCGAATCAAGCGTCCGCGGGAAGCGCCGAGGGCGAGGCGCACGGCGATTTCGCGGTCGCGCGTGGTGGCGCGGGCAAGCATGAGGTTGGCGATATTGGCGCAGGCAATCAGGAGAACGAGCGCGGAGATGCCCATGAGCAGCCACAGCGGGGTTTCGGATTGCTTGCGCAGGTCGGAAAACCCGGTGGCGGCGGGATAGGCGGCGAGCTTGTAATCGAGAAAATGCTTCACGCCTTCGGCGTCGTACTCCGGCGGAACGGTTTCCTGCATCACGGCGGAGGAAATCACTTTCAACTGCGCGTTGGCTTGCGGGAGCGTCCAGCCGGGTTTCAGGCGGCCAATCGAGGCGAGCCACCAGTCCCTGCGGACGGTGAGGCGCGCTTCTTCGCCGTCTTGCGCAGGCTCGGAGCAGACCGGGACAGCGATGTCGAAGCCATCGCCGACGGCAATGCCGTTATAACCCGGCGGCGTGACGCCAATGATGACGAAAGGATTGCCGTCGAGGGTGATTTGCTTGCCGATGGCCGAGGCTTCGCCGCCGTACTGCCGCTGCCAGAAGGAATAGCTGAGGTCCACGCCGGACGAGCCGCAGCCTGGCACGTCGTCCGCGGGGGAAATCAGCCGGCCGATGTAGGGCTGGACACCGAGAACGTTGAAGAAATCGCCGCTCACCCAGTTGCCGTGCGCGTTGTGGACTTCCCCGCCCGTGGCCAGATTGAAATCCTGGGTGCCCCAGACCGCGATGGGCGAGAAGGCTTGCTGGCGCTGCTGGATTTGCTGCCAGATGGGAAAGGTGAGGTCGGAATAGCTGCTGTAAAAGCTGCCGGAACTCCAACTGCGGTCGGCGATGCGGATGGTGGCAAGCTGCGCGGGATCTTTTGCCGGAATGGCGCGGAGCCGGATAGCGTCAATGAGCTGGAAGATGGCGGTGTTCGCGCCGATGCCCAATGCCAAAGATAAAATGCCCACCAGTGCGAAGCCGGGGCTGAGGCGCAACTGCCTAAGTCCGTAGCGAAAATCCTGAAAGAACGATCTCATTTTGCGGTCCCAGGGGAATTCATGCGTGGCGGGGTGCACGCTGGCTACCAAGTGGGAATGCGCTGAACTATATATGGTGCAATGGGTTACGGGGAAGGTGGGGGGCGGCTGGAGGGGGTGCTGCCCGCTTTTGGGAATTGGCGTCGCGCGGGCGGACGGTGTTTCTTGTCAACCGCTCTGGAATTGCCCATGCTCGAGTTGGAATCTCATTCGCGCGATGGCAGGCGGCTGCGCAGGGCTGCGGGAAGTTCCGTGCGCGAAGCGAGGCGGGTCCGCTGCGTTTTGACGAACGCGGGACCGAGCGCCCGCCGGTACTTGGTAGGCGTGGGGATGCAGCGGCGGTTCGGGGTTTTTCTGATGTAACATAAACCCCGCTGCAGGAGTCGAAACAAGCACGGATTGCAATCGCCTTAGCGATAATTACCGGGGGAGGGACCCTTGAAGGCGGCGAGGAACGGAAGCTGGAAACACAGGGCATTTTTCGTAGTGGGATTTATGGCGTTGTTGATGCTGGGGGCGAGCGGCGTTGATTCGCCCGTGCAGGCACAGACTGCTGCTTTTCACGACGCTCCGGCGTCAGCGAGTCACATGAAGAATCCTTACGCAGGAAAGAAGGAAGCGGCGCAGGCGGGCGCAAATGTTTTCGCGAAGCACTGCGTGCTGTGCCACGGCGCCAAGGGCCAGGGAACGGGAAACGTGCCGGCTCTCGCCAAAGGGGCGGCGCAGAAAGCGCCGGACGGCGCGATTTTCTGGTTTATTACGCGGGGCGATCCGGACAGCGGCATGCCTTCGTGGTCGAACCTGAGCGTGCAGGAACGCTGGCAGGTGATTACGTTCGTGAAGGCGCTCGGGCACCCGAATCCGCCGAGCGCGACGGTGAATCCGACTGGCGCGTCCTCCGGAGACGCGACGGCGGGGCCGGCGTCTGCTGCGGCGAATCCGGGCGCGCCGTATACGGACTATCGCTTCGAGAAGCCGGGCACGGTGCGCAAAATCACGGTGCAGGATTTGCCGAAGCCGTACGCGACGAAGTCTGCAGGAAACGCTCCGAAGGTAGTGGCGCGCCCCAAGGACGCGTGGCCGCAAACTTTGCCGGGGTTCAGCGTGCAGCAGTACGCGAGCGGGCTGGATAATCCGCGGCTGATCGTGACCGCGCCGAACGGCGATTTTTTCGTGACGGAGATGGATCCGGGCGACATCAAGGTTTTTCGCGGGATGACGGCAGAGGGAAAGCCGGAGCAAACGGAGACGTTCGCGGCGGGGCTGAACAAGCCCTATGGGATTGCGTTTTATCCTCCCGGAGCGAACCCCGAGTGGGTTTACATCGGGACGGAGAATGCGGTGCTGCGCTTTCCGTATCAGAACGGCGATTTGAAGGCGCGCGGGCCGCAGCAGCACATCGTGGACGTGCCGGGCGAGCCGACCCACACCACCCGCTCGGTGCAGTTCACACCGGACGGTAAGAAGATGTTGGTGGCGGTGGGATCGGGCTCGAACGTGGACGATCCGGACACGAGTCCGGCGGAAAAAAATCGCGCGGACATTCTGGAGTTCAATCCGGACGGCAGCGCGGAGAGCATCTACGCGTACGGGATACGCAACGCGGGAGGAGGCATCGCGTTCAACCCGACGACGGGCGAGCTGTGGTGCTCGGTGAACGAACGGGACGGACTGGGCGACAACCTGGTGCCGGATTACATCACGCACGTGCAGGAAGGAGGGTTCTACGGCTGGCCGTGGTGGTACATGGGCGGAAACCAGGATCCGCGCCACGCGGGGAAGCATCCAGAGCTGAAGGATAAGGTGATCACGCCGGACGTGCTGCTGCAACCGCACAATGCGTCGCTGGAATTCACTTTCTACCAGGGCAAGCAATTCCCGGCGGAGTATCAGGGCGACATTTTTGCTTCCGAGCACGGATCGTGGAACAAGTCCGTACGCGCGGGGTACGAAGTGATTCGCGTGCCGCTGCACCAGACGGGCCACGCCAGCGGGGAGTACGAGGATTTTGTGACCGGGTTCGTGCTGCCGAACGGCAAGGTGTGGGGCAGGCCTGTGGGGATGACGCAAGCGCCGGATGGATCGCTGCTCTTCACGGACGATGCGTCGAATACGATATGGAGGATTGTTTACACCGGGAAGTAGTTTTCCAGGCGCGGGGGCGGGCGGACTCGCGCGGCGGGCGTTGGTGGCGCACTGACCTGCGCTTTTGCAACGGCCAAGTTAAAGGCGGCCGCTATAGAGTCAAAACCGGCGCATGGCGCGCAGCATGGCTTGTTGGGAATCCGCGGCGAATTTTTTCTGCAGGAGGCGGGCAAGGGGATAGGCGGCGCTAGCCAGCGGCCCGGGGCGTGAGAAAGCGTAGATTTCGTACCAGACTGATTCGTCGCGCGGACGGAATTCGACGGTGAAGCGCTCCTCGCCTCGCTCGGCATGCGCGGGCAGCGTGCCGTAGGCGAAGCCGAACTTTTCGACTGGGGCACGCTCTTCGAGAACGTAAACGACGCGGCAGGGATGGAGCGACCAAAAGCCGAAGTGGGACACGAGGACCGCGACGGTGGCGTCTTTTTGAGGCGACGTGGTCGGCCAGCAGAGCTGCAGCCAGCCAAGGTCAAACATTTTCCAGGCGCGGAGGTGAGCTACGGCTTGCGCGAAATCCGCGCGGCCGCGACCCAATTGGATGCGGTTGTGGTCCACAGTGTAGCCATGCGGCGCGCGATGGCGCGATGCGCCGACATCCGGATAGGAAAACGGCTGGGAAGCCTGCGCGGCGAGAAATTCACGAATTGCGGTTTCGTCCGGTCTGCGCAACAGGAACATCGCCGCCTATTCTAACGGGCACGAGGGCAGGCGGGCGATTTTGTGGCGGGCGACGGCGCGAGCCCCTCTTATACCGTCGGTCGTAAATGCGGCGCGGTTTGACCGTGTGCGGCGCAGGCCGCTATAATGCTTGTTTCGGCGGCGGGCAAAATGCGCGCCGAAGGAGTGGCCGGCGTTCCAGTTGCGTGCGATCGCGATGGGAATCGAGCGGCGGCGCGGCAGCAGCCAACAACGACCTCGCGCGAAACTGAGCGGGGAATTCCAGACCAGAAATCAGGAGCAGTAATGCTAAAGGCAACCCAATTGCGCCCCGGAATGATCATCAAGCACGAGGGCGACCTGTGCGTGGTGTATAGCGTGGACCACCGCACGCCGGGGAACAAGCGCGGCTCGATGCAAACGAAGATGCGGAATTTGCGTAACGGATCCATGATGGATTATCGGTTCCGGGCGGAGGAATTCGTCGAGAAGGTGGTGGTGGACGAGATCGCGTTCGAGTATCTCTACAGCGACGGGGACACGCACCATTTCATGAACACGCAGAATTACGAACAGCTCGCGCTGCAGGACGATATCGTGGGCGACAGCAAGGATTACCTGATTCCCAACCTGCCGGTGAAAATCGAGTATTACGACGAGAAGCCCATTGGGGTGTTGCTGCCCGATACGGTGGACCTGAAGGTGGTGGAAACCGAGCAGAGCATCCAGAAAGCGACGGCCAGCGCGGTGATGAAGCCCGCAAAGCTGGAGACGGGATTGGTCGTGAACGTGCCGCCGTTTGTGGGAAATGGGGACAAGATCAAGGTAGATACTTCCGAGGCGCGGTACATTCAGAGAGTGCAGTAGTTTGAGACGTTGAGAAGAAGGATGCCCGCTGTGTCCCGAAAGACGCGGGACGGAGCGGCCGCTACAAAACCCTCTTTTATATCCGCAAGTTGGTTTGAAGCAGACACCTGCCCCGATACGGACGCTTCGTAATTCCCCGGTAAATTATCAGACCGCGACGGCGGATCTTGCGCCGAAGACGCGCAGGAAGAGGGCGTCCACGGCGCGAAGCTGGCGATGCAGGTTGAAGGTGTGGGCGAGGGCCTGCTCGTCCAGAAATTTGCGAATGTGGGGATCAGCGCTGACGCGAGCTTGAAAGCTGGTCTCGGATTCCCAGGCGGCCATGGCGTGGGCTTGCACCCATTTGTAGGCGTCTTCGCGCGGCGCGCCGTGTTCGACCAAATCCTGAAGAAGCTGCCCGGAAAAAACCAGGCCTTGGGTGAGGTTGAGATTGCGCAACATGCGTTCGGGGAAGACTTTCATATGGGCGACGATTTCAGCGGTGCGATGGAGCATGTAGTCCACGAGGATGGTGGAGTCGGGGAGGATGACGCGCTCGACGGAGCTGTGGGAAATGTCGCGTTCGTGCCAGAGAGCGACATTTTCCAGCGCCGCGAGCGAGTTGCTGCGCACGACGCGGGCCAAGCCGCAGATCTGCTCGCTGGAAACGGGATTGCGTTTGTGGGGCATGGCCGAGCTGCCGCGTTGCTCGCCCCCAAAGGGCTCTTCCACTTCGCGAACTTCGGTGCGCTGCAGGTGGCGAATTTCCTGAGCGATGCGTTCGAGCGAGGCGGCGACGACGGCCAGCGTGGTGAGATATTGGGCGTGGCGGTCGCGTTCGATGACCTGGGAGGTGATGGGGGCGGTGGCGAGGCCCAAGCGGTGGCAGATTTTCTGTTCGATTTCCGGGCCGAGATGGGTGCACGTGCCGACGGCGCCGGAAATTTTGCCGACGGCCATTTGCTGCGCGGCGACTTGAAAGCGCGCGAGGTCGCGGCGATTTTCGGCGTACCAATTGGCGATCTTCAGGCCGAAGGTGATGGGTTCGGCATGGATGCCGTGGGTGCGGCCGATTTCCGGAGCGTCCTTGAATTCCCAGGCGCGGCGCTCGAGGACTTCGCCGAGAGCTTCGATGGATTTTTCGATGCCGTGGGAGGCTTCGCGGATGAGGAGGGCTTGCGCGGTGTCCACCACGTCGTTGGAAGTGAGGCCGTAATGCAGCCAGCGGGCGGCTTCAGGGTCGGCGACGGATTCCTGCACGGCGATGGTGAAGGCGATCACATCGTGGCGGACTTTCGCTTCGATTTCGTGGATGCGCGGGACGTCCACACGGGCGCGCTCGCGCAATTTTGCGGCGGCTGCGCGGGGCACGACGCCGGCTTCGGCGAGAGTTTCGGTGGCGGCCAGCTCGACTTCCAGCCATTTCTGAAAGCGGTTTTCGTCGCTCCAGATGCGGCCCATTTCCGCGCGGGTGTAACGTACGATCAAAGCTTGGCTCCTCGGATGATGACGCTTGGTACCGTGCTGCGCCGGTGCAGCGTTTAAGGCAAAGGCGCCGACCTGCCAGTCGAGCCAGCCACTGGCAGGCTCCCAGGGCGAAAAGGTGGCCGCTTCAGAGTCAAAACCTTAGCGCTCGCCTGCGATTGGGCCCTTCCACCGGCACAGTCTTCGCGTGAATCGCACCTCGGCGATCCACGAAGTTAAAACCACAGGCTGAAAAAACCTCAGCCATCATACCCGAATTCAATCGAGGGAGCGAAGCGCGGCATTTCGCCTGGGAGGGCGGGGCGAAGGCATTTATTTTCATGTGTTTGGCGGAAATGTGGCGGTGAAACGACTTAATACACAGCAGGGCAATCTCAATCGAAGGAGGAACAATTCAATGAAAGTGAAAGTTTCCTGGTTCAGCGTGGATGATTTTGAAGGCGCGAAGAAGTTTTACGGCAACGTGCTGGGGCTGAAGAAGGTGTTCGAAATGCAGCAGTGGGCCGAATTCGCGGAGGCCGAAGGGAAAGAGACGATCGGCATCGCCGTGAATTCGCCGTCGGGCAAAGAACCCGGCGCCACCATCGTGCTGGAAGTGGAGGACATCGAACGCGAGCACAAGCGCCTGCAAGCCGCGGGAGTGAAGTTCGAAGGTAAGATCGAGGAAATTCCGGGGGTGGTGAAGCTGGCGGTGTTTCGCGACCCTGCCGGGAACCGGCTACAGCTTGCGCAGCAACTGATGAAGGCGTAGGCGATTGCGGCAACGCGAAGAGCCGCGCCGGTTTCGTGTGTGGATGTAAACTGGCGCGGCTCGATTACTGCCAAGGAGAAAAACGATGGGTGTGCAACCGCTTCCGGAAATTGCTCCACAGGAAGAAGCGCAACTGGTAGAACGAGCGCGGCAGGGGGACAACACCGCATTCGGATCACTGCTGGAGCCGTGGCGGAAGCCGCTCTTCGGGTACATCTACCGGATGGTGCTGCTGCGGCAGGACGCCGAAGATTTGCTGCAGGACGTGCTGGTGCGGGTGCTGGAAGGCATACGAACGTATCGCGGCGAGGCGCGGTTCAAGAGCTGGCTCTTCGGCATCGCGACGCACGTGTGCCTGGATCATCTGCGCGCGAAGAAGCGCTGGCGGGTGGAAGCGCAATCGCTCGGAGAGAAGGAAAGCACGGCGGACGCGGCAAAAACCGAGGGGTTGATCGGCCTGATGCAGCAGCCGGGATTCAGCTTTGAGATCCGCGAGCACATTGCGTTCTGCTTTTCCTGCGTCGCGCGTACGCTGCCACCGGAAGAGCAGGCTGCCTTGATGCTCAAGGAGGTGCTGGGATTTACGGCCGAAGAGGCGGCCGGGATCCTGGGAGTTTCCGAGCCGGTGTTCCGGCACAGACTTGCGGCGGGGCGGGCAAAGATGATCGAAGACTACGAAGGGCTTTGCGCGCTGATCAACAAGGCAGGAGTGTGTTACCAGTGCAGCGGCTTGCAGCAAATCGCGGGCGAAGGACACCGCGGCGCGGATTTGGTGCAGATTGAGGTGGCGCCGGGCGTGGCGTTGAACGCGGAGAATCTGTTCGATGCGCGGCTGGCGATCGTGCGCGGCGGCGATCTGGAGGATGGAAAGACGCGGGTGGTGCACGATTTTTTTTTCGGCGATTTGGCGCGGCGGGAGGAATCGCGCTAGCGGTTCGATGATGGCGAAAACGGAAGATGCCCGCTATATAAGCAAAACCAAGGGTGGGCGCGGACGATTGGGGATGCCCGCTACATAAGCAAAACCAAGGGTGGGCACGGCATGCCTTACGCTTGATGGAAATGTCGAGACAGGCGAGTCGTTTGCAGGCGACTGCAACCTTTGCCGGCGATTATAGGTCGAAGGGGCCGAGGGGGATGCGTTGGGAGGCTACGTGAAGGGTGCCGCGAAAGGCGAATTCGCCGGGGCGGCGGTTGAGGGCTTCTTCGGCGCAGATGCGGGCGAGATCGGGAGTGTTGTTCTGCTCGGAGACGTGGGCGAGGACGAGATGGCGCGCGCGCCCATCGAAGACTTCGGAGTCGGCGAGAAATTCGCTGACGATTGAATTGGAGAGATGCCCGGTGCGGCTCATGACGCGCTGCTTGATGTACCAGGGATAGGGGCCGACTTTCAGCATTTCGAGGTCGTGGTTAGATTCGAGGATCAGGAAATCGGCTTCGCGGAGATGATGCTTGACGAGCTCGGGCATGTAACCGAGGTCGGTGACGATGGCAACTTTTTTGCCGTTGGCGCAGAAGGCGTAGCCGACGGGGTCGGCGGCATCGTGCGGAATGGTGAAGGCGGTGATTTCGATATCGCCGATGACGAATTTTATGCCGGGGCGGATGTACTGCACGGATTCGATTTTGGTTTTGGAGCTGTCGCCGTACATTTTGCGGATTTCGCGGTGGGTGGGCTCAGTGAGGTAGGCGGCACATTTCCAATCGCGGGAAAGCTGCGCGAGCCCGGTGGAATGGTCGCTGTGTTCGTGGGTGACGAGGATGCCATCCACTTTTTCGGGGCGGGCGCAGCCGAGAGCCTCGAAGCGGCGCAACATTTCTTTTTTGCCGAGGCCGGCGTCAATGAGGAGAGTGGTACATCCCGATTCGAGCAAGGTGCAATTGCCCGTGCTGCCGGACGCCAGAATGGATACGCGAAACGAGATGCGCTGCCCCCGCGCGCCGCGCCTGCAAGCCACTGCACGCGACGCCGCAATGGGATGATGGCAAAGCGCGGAGCCGCCGTCAATATGAAGTCGCGAGAGACTAACGGGCGCTGGCAATTATTGCAGCGCGAAGATGGCGCGGACGTAGCCGCTTTTTTCGATTTTTTGGGGGAGCAGCTTGGTTTCGGGCCGGGCGGCGTAGTTCTTCTTGGCGATAGCGCTGACGGACACGGTATTTAAGGTCGTCAAAAAACGGGAGGCCTGGGATTGATTGCTGGCATAGAGCAGCGCGCCCGTTTTTGAGCCGAAGGATTTCGCCATTTGGTCGGCGATGACCCGCGCCTTTTCGAGGGCCGAAGCGTAGGCCTGGGCTTCCGCCGCGTCGGGATCGGCCAAATCCCACTCGGGGTCTTGCACGTCGTTCGCGCCAGCATCCACGGCGATGTCGAGGAGTTTTTCGGCGACATCAACCTTTTCGGTAATCTTCCAGGACTGCTCGACCTCGTATTGCTTCTCTTTACGTTCTGCAGGGGCCATGTCCTTCAAATCATCCTGGGAGGTGAAGTGCGAGGTGAGCGAATTGGTGGAAATACTCTTTTGCGGGACGCCGGCGTCGGTCCAGGCTTTCAGGATTTTCGCGGCGACGCGCGCGTTTTGCGCGAAGGCAGCTTCGTGGGTCGGGCCGTAATTGTGGTAGCCGACGGTGACGGTGACGCGGTCGGCGACCACCTCGATGGAGCTGGTGGCGGCAATTTCGATGGTGCGATTTTGCTGATCCACCTGGACGTTCTGTGCTGCGGCAGTGGCTGGGAAAACGAGGACAACAAAAGGCAAAAGGTACCGGCGTAGATTCATAGGTTCCTCCGCATGCTGCGAGGGCAAACTAGGACATCGTAAGGCAAGTGTCAATTTGTAAAAGTGCGAAAAGCGAGGGCGATTCAGATCGCGAGCTGGTCCTGGGTGAGCTGAAAGCCGTTGAGGTTGCCGACGACCGAGGCGGCGATGCGGCCGGGCTGGAAGAATTCGCGGGCGAGTTGCCGGACATCTTCGACGGTGACGCTTTCGAGCAGAGCGATCAAATCTTGCGCGGTGAAGTGGCGTTTGAAGTACATGTGATAGCGGGCGAGGCTGTTCATGCGCTGGCCGCTGCCTTCGAGAGCGAGGAGCGTGGCGCCTTTGAGGTGGTCTTTGGCGCGGCGAAGTTCGGCGGCGTCGAGCGGTTCGTCGCGCAGGCGGCGGAATTCATCGAGGACGGAGCGGACGAGCTGCGAAGCGGTGTCCAGAGAAGTGCCGGCGTAGACCGAGAGCGAACCAGCGTCGCGATAGGAATTGAGCTCACTGAAAATGGCGTAGGCCAGGCCCTGGCGCTCGCGAATATTCTGGAAGAGGCGCGAGGACATGCCGCCGCCGAGAACGTTGTTGAGAACAGCAACGCCAAAGCGGCGGCGATCGGTCATGGGCAGAGCCGGCACGCCGATGCAGAGATGCACCTGTTCGAGCTCGCGCTTGGTGCGCAGGGTAACGTGGGAAGCGGGCTGGGGCGCAGCTTCGGCGGCGTCCTCGAGTGACGATGTGCCACTGGCAAAGCGCTCGGAAACCAGGTCCAGGAGCTGGGCGTGGGTGAGGTGGCCGGCCGCGGTGATGACCATGTTATTCGGCGCGTAGCGTTGCTTGAACCAAATGCGCAGGGTATCGCGGGTAAAGGCCGAGACGGTTTCGGGCGTGCCGAGGATGGGTTTGCCCAGAGCGTGGGGCGACCAGAAATTCTGGGTGAAGAGCTCGTGCACCAGGTCTTCCGGATTGTCCTGGGTCATGCGGATTTCTTCGAGGATGACGGATTTTTCGCGGTCAATTTCCTCGTCGGCAAATTTGGGATCGAGAACCATATCCGCGAGAACGTCGAAGGCCTTGGGGAGATGCTCATCGAGGACGCGGGTATTGAAGCAGACCATTTCTTTGGAGGTAAAGGCGTCGAGCATGCCGCCCACGCTATCCACTTCGCGAGCGATGTCTTCTGCCGTGCGCCGGGTGGTGCCCTTGAAGACCATGTGCTCGATGAAATGCGAAATGCCGTTCAGGCCAGAAGGCTCGCAGCGCGAGCCGGTGCGCAGCCAGATGCCCACGGAAACGGAATGGACGTGGTCCATCGGCTCGGTGATGACGACAAGCCCGTTGGGAAGGGCTTCCGTCTGGACACTATGATTTGTGCCGGGCATGGTCTTGGCTAATTCCATTGTGGCATGGTGTGGCTACAAATGTCATGGGACACAACGAATGATTTATGGCGGATTGAGAACTATGCGCGGGCAGGCGGGGCGGCGGGGGTCCGTCAATCGGCTTGTTCGCCGCAACTCTAGTTTGCGACGACCGGCGGGGTGAAGGCGTTTATTGCGCGCTGGACCGCGCGCGGCAGTTGAGAGCCGCGGGTGATTCGCGCCGAGGGTGAAGACTAGGTGAGTTTTTCGTCGGGCGAGAGCTTGCCGTATTCGCTGGAATAGTGCAGCGGGACGTCGGCGTAGGCGCCTTTATCCACGGAGTACACTTCGCAGGAATCGTAGGGGTAAGAATAGATGTGCACGCTGGTGGCGGGCGCGGCGAATTCCGGGAGGTTCTGCACCTGGTGCACGGGCTCTTCGGGGCGCACGACGGCGGGATGAGCGGCGTCCATGATGTAGGAATCGGACGGAACGAGGTGGCAACGGCCGCGCGCGGCGTCGCGATCCTCGACGCGGAAATTCTGGACGCGGAGGCGGCCGATGGGGGTGACCATCCAGCAATTCTGGTCGCGATGATTGTGGACGCGGCTGAGCTGGCCGACATTCCAGCAGATGGCGAGGATTTCAAAGAGCTTGCATTTGTAGATAAGGTTCCGGGTGTAGTGGCTATTGGCATAGAAAATATAGGGCGCAAGCGTTTCGGGCTGGATGGCTTTGCGCTGGGTGAATTCCAGAACGCGAGGAATGGTGAATTGCTTTTCCGGGATGGCGGAAAGCTGCTTCACCCATTCGTCAAGGGAGACCGTTTCCATCGGCTTGGTGCTCTTGAACGGGGTCACGGTGCTCATCGGCGCGCCTCCTGGTGCTTGTGCCAGCGATTCTGAAGCGTTCTATTATATCGCCGCGCGGTGGAGGCGGCGGAAAAAAGACGCGAGCTTTTGGGGCTAGGATTTAAGCGGACGGTGCCACGCGCGGCTAGTGCGGCAAGAGCAGGAAGGAATTGGCGATTTCACGGACGCGAGCCGAACACTCGGAACAGGGCGAGCAATCCTGGCCGGAGGCGCAGGAAGGGCAATTCCGGGCGGCGGAAGGAGCGGAGATTTTGAGCGCGGCCTGGAAGTATCCGGCGGCCCCCTGGTCGCGGCCCAGTTCGGCGTTGAGGTTGCCGAGAAGCAACTGGAAGAGCGGATTTTGCGGATAGCGCGCGGCGAGCGGCTGAGCAACGGCGACGGCGCGCTGATATTCCTGGTCGAACGTGCGGAGATTTTTCGCGAGGTGGAAGCGCATTTCGACCGGAGCGAGGACGCCGCGGTCCATGCCGACCTGCATCTGCTGAATGCCTTCGGTCTTGCTGCCGCCGGGGATGCCCATGAAGAAGCGCAGGATTTTGACGGCGGCGGAGAGAGAATCCACGTAGTAATTGTAGAGGCCGAGGCCGCCGGTGGCGTCTGCCATTTGCGGATCGAGCTGGAGAGCGCGCAGAAATTCGGCGCGCGCGGCGACGCCAGTATGCGCAACCGCGCGATTTTCACCGCGCAAGGCGTGCAGGCGGGCCTGCAACGCCCAGCCCATTCCGGCGTAGAGATGCATTTCGGCGGTATCGGATTTGGCGATCTGGGCCTGGGCGAGAGCGATGACTTTTTCGGCGAGTTGAAAGTAGGCTTCGTCTTCGGGCTTCTTGCCGCGTTTCCAGGCATCCACCATGCCGTATTTGACTTCCAGGTTGGCACAGTAGATTTTCCACCATTGCGCTTCGGCTTCGAGAAGAAAAGGGAGGGGATTATCTGGCTGGGCCTGCTCGAGAGGGCGGAGGATGGCGATGGCGGCGTCGGGGTCGCCTGCGTACATCTTGTCCATGGCCCGCGCGGCGTCCGGGGGAATGAGGGGCTGGCCGGCGCGGAGGGGCGATGCGGCGAATAGTCCCGAGAGTAATGCGAAGCAGAGCGCGAGGACCGGAGGCGGAACTCGATGCGTGGCCGCGCGAACATTCCTCGGGCAGGACTCAAATCCGGCGGTACGAGAAGCCGGGCCGCGTCTTTCCGGAGCCGCCCTTTTCGAGATGGCTGGCGGAGACGAATGATGGATGTGACGGCGCACGCCTTTCACTTCACTCTCTTTAGCCAGCCGAGGAGCCATGCCGCGGTAACGTACATCACGAAGCATTCCAGCGCAAAGGGCAGGAAGCCGAGGAAGCCGGGCGCTGGCATCTCGAAGATCTTCCAGGCTTGAAACATGGGAAAGGTGTAATGCCATTTCGCCGCCGCCCAATAATTCCAGAATTCCCATAGCCAGCCACAGACCCAGCCAGAGAGCAAGAATCCGCAGAGGCGGCGGCGGAAACCTTCGGCCAGATCGCCCAGGAACGATGGAAGACCCAGGCGGTGGTTCAGGGGATCCAGGAGCAAGAGGAAGCCGATCCAGACCAGCGCGAACAAATGGGCGGCGAGGCGTTGCGGCACGAGCAGAGGGAGGAGCAGGCAGGCTGCGCCACAATTCATCAGGACCGATTCGGCGGCGCGGGAAATTTTCCAGGGATTAGCCGGCATAGGGGGAAGAAGCGCCTGCACGAGGTCGGCCGTTTCGAAGATGGCGGGCGTGATGGTGGCGAAGGACCAGGCATAACCAAGAAGCGCGGCGGGCCAGGCGAGCGGCACTCCGGCGTACGTCCAATTCCGCAGGCGGAGATTGTAGGCCTCGAAAACCAGCCAGAGGGGAATGGAGAGAAACGCCAAGCGGGCGACGACGATGGGCGCGTCATTGAGGCGCGAGCGATTGGTGAGGGCCAGAACGGCGGCGTCGGCGATGAGGAGGTAGGAACTCCAGGCGATCGGGGTGAAATACGCGGCGACGGGCTCGACGCGCGCGAAGAGCAGAGCTTCGGCGCCGAAGAGCGCGAGCCAGCCTAGCCAGCCGTGTGCTGGGAAGGCGCGGCGGCGAGGGAGTCGGAAATATCCGACGAGAAGGACGGCAACGGTGGCGGCGGTGATGGTCAGGCCGAGGAGTGTGCGGGCGTCTGGCATGGGCGCGGGGATAAATGATAACCCAGAGGCGCGGGGTTTCTTGCGCGGTGGGCGCAGGTGGCGCGAGCCGCGGCAACTGCGCCACGCTTCTAACGGCGAGGCGTATGGCGCCCAGGCTTGGACTTATGGTCGGGGCGAACGGAGAAGGATGGGTTGAGGTGAGATGCAGAGGCGAGTGCGGATGGCGGAGCGACGAGTCGCGATGAAACGGGAACTGCCAGAACGCGGGCAGGATTACCTGAGTAACGACGGCAAGAGCGCGGGCAAGATTACGCGCGCGACTACTGCAAGCGCATGACGATGGCGCGGAGTGGCGCTGTTTTCAGCGTGGGCTTTGGGGCTTTCTTGCTATGCTGGCTTCCCGTTTGCGGGCGGAAATTTTGGCATGAGCGAACCGGAAAAACTCGAGCGCGGGTTGGGGCTGATCGAAGCGACGTCGTTGAACATGACGTTCATGGTGGGGATCGGCCCGTTCATCGTGATTCCGTTCATCGTGCGGGCGATGGGCGGACCGCAATGCATTCTGGCGTGGGTGGTGGGCGCGATATTGGCGGCGCTGGACGGATGCGTGTGGGCGGAATTGGGCGCGGCGATGCCGCAGGCGGGCGGGAGTTACGTATTTCTGCGGGAAGCGTATGGCGCGAACCGTTTGGGGCGGCTGATGTCGTTCCTGTACATCTGGCAGACGCTGTTTCAGGCGCCGTTGAGCATTTCTTCGGGCGCGCTGGGATTTGCGGATTATTCGATTTATCTGACGGCGAAGATTCCCGGGGTGACGGCCTGGCTGCGCGGGCACGCAGAATATGCCAGCCGCATTGTGGCGAACTACGACCGGGCGATCGCGGTGCTGCTGATCGCGGTCGCGGTAGCGTTGTTGTACCGGCGGATCACGGCGATCGGGAAAATTTCGACGGTGCTGTGGGTGATCGTGCTAGGAACGATCCTGTGGCTGATTTACGGCGGCGCGACGCATTTCAACGCGGGAAATCTTTTCACTTTTCCGCCCGGGGCGTGGAGTTTTTCTTGGATTTTCTTCGCCGGCTTGGGACACGCTTCGGTGCAGACCGTGTACAGCTATCTGGGTTATTACAACGTGTGCAACCTGGGCGGCGAGATGAAGGAGCCGGGAAAGAATATTCCGCGGGCGATTTTCATTTCGATTTTCGGGATTGCGATTTTGTATTTTTTGATGCAGACGAGCATTTTGAGCGTGGTGCCGTGGCAGGAGGCGCAGCGTTCGACGTTTGTGGTGAGCCTGTTCGTGGAGCGCACGTTCGGAACGAACTGGGCGACGCTGGCGACGGGATTGATTCTGGTGCTGGCGTTCGGGTCGGTGTTTTCGGCGACGCTGGGATATTCGCGCGTGCCATACGCGGCGGCGCTGGACGGAAATTTTTTTGCGGTGTTCGCGCGGGTGCATCCGACGAAAAGATTCCCGCACGTGGCGCTGCTGGCACTGGGCGGAACTTCGGTGGTGATCTGCCTATTTTTCAATCTTTTCTCGGTGATTCGCGCCATCCTGGCCATGCGCTGCCTCATCCAATTTGTCGGCCAGGCGGTAGGACTGATGATGCTGCACCGGCGATGGAAGGCCGAGCGCTGGCCTTTCCGGATGTGGCTTTATCCGGCTCCGGTGGTGCTGGCGATTGCGGGCTGGGTGGCGGTTTTCATTTCGACTGGGCGCATACCGATGCTGGCCTCGCTTGCAGCGATGGCAGCGGGTATTCTGGTGTACATGGGACGCGCGCGAATGCTGCGACAGTGGCCCTTTGAGGAGGCCGGGTCTTGAGGCGGAACATGGGGCGTGGGGTTTTTGGATTGGCGGCAATGATCCTGGGAGGGTGCTGGCTGCTGTGCGCAGCGCGGCCCGCGGAGGCGCAGTCGCTGCCGGAAACGGTGGAGGCGATTCATAAGGCACAGGTGAGCACGCGGATACTTTTTATCACCGCGCATCCTGACGACGAGTGGTCGAGCCTGTTGGCCTATCTTTCGCGCGGGTTGAACGCGGACGTGGCGCTGCTGACGATCACGCGCGGCCAGGGCGGGCAGAATGCGATCGGGCCGGAACAAGATGGAGAGTTGGGAGTGGTCCGGACGGAAGAATTGCTGGAAGCCGGGCAACATTACGGGGTGCATCAATATTTTACGCGCGCGCTGGACACCGGGTACGTGAAAAGTCCGGAGCAGGCTCGAAAGGTCTGGGGCAATCTGGCGCTGGAAGACATGGTGCGGGTGATTCGAACGTACCGCCCGGACGTGGTGATCAACGGATGGGGCGGCGTGCATTCGGGGCACGGGCACCATCAGGAAAGCGGCATTTTGACACCGCAAGCGGTGGCGGACGCGGCCGACCCTAAGATGTTTCCGGAACAAATCGCGGAGGGCCTCGAGCCGTGGAAGGTGAGGCTGGAGACGCGGCCGGCGCGTAATGGGAACAACGCGGACGCGGTGGAATTGGCGGTGAACGATGTCTCGCCACTGTGGGGAAAGACGTACGTAGAGATGGGAATGGAAGGGCACGCGCAGCACCGCTCGCAGGGGACTCCGGCGTTTTTCGGAAACGCGTTTTTCCGGCGGCCGGTATTCTTGGCGCTGGAGAACGAGAAAGGCGAAGCGGGGAAATTCGATGCGCGGCTGCTAGCGGAGCCTCTTGCTTCGCTGGCCGCGCGATTTCCGGAGGAGCAGGCGGCGATGGCTCCGGCGTTGAACAGCGCGGAGCAGGACTTGGCGGCAGCGGCGAAAGCGGCGCTGGAATTGGATCGCGCGGGCGCGGCGAAATCGCTCGCGGAGGCGGGCAAAGCGATTGGCGGTTTGCGGGCGCAACTGGCGAAGACGGCGGGCGGCGAAGCAAAGGACGCGGTGTGGGAACTGGACGATGTGCGGGCGCGAATCAATCTGGCGCTGACTGACGACATTGCGCTTCCCATCGAGACACAAGCCAGCCGCCACGAACTGGTGGCAGGTGAGAGCTTTGCGGTGGATGTGACGATTGCAGGCGCGCCGCCGGTGCCGGTGAAGTGGACGCTCGACGCGTCCAGCATCGTGACGCCGAACGGCTGGAGCGTCACGCCCGCGGAGGAGAAAGGCGGGGGCGACGCGGCACGATTTACGGTGGCAATTCCAGCGGGGGCGCGGCAGACGGTGACTCCCGCGGAGGCGATCTTGCCGTTTCCACCACCGCTGGTGGAGTTGTCTCTGCCGGTGCAGGTTGCAGGGTACGAGTTCGCTTTGCGGCAAGCGGTGAATTCGATGGCGGCGACGACCACCGGGATCCGGACATATCCGCTGGAGCTGGTCCCGGCGGTAACGCTGACCGTGGAGCCGAAACAGGTGATGGCTCCGGAGAAACAGGCGGCGATTCCGGTGAAATTATTCGCGCGGGTGCGATACCACGGGACGACGCCGGCTAAGGTAACGTTCGGACTGGAGGCGCCGAAGGGCTGGACGGTGGAATCGGCCAACGGCGGCGGAACGCTGGATTTTGCGAAGGCGGGGGACGTGCTGGTGCCGCTCATGGTGACAGCCCCAGCGGCGACTGCGGCGGGGGCGTACACGCTCCATCCGTATGCGCGAATCGGAGAGGAAACTTTCAGCACGTCGCTCGAACCGATTCCGACGCTGCCGACGCGGAACTGGAGCGAGCCGGCCGATGCCACGGTGCACGTGCTGAATCTGATCGTGCCGGCGGGACTGCACATCGGCTATATCGCGGCGGAGAACGATACGCTGCCGGACATACTGAAGCAGATCGGGATTCGCGTGGATCTGCTGGACGACGTGGCGCTGGCATTTGGCGACCTGAGCAAGTACGACGCGATTACGGTGGGAATACGCGCGTACGAATTGCGTCCGGACCTGCTGCGCGCGAATGCGCGGCTGCTGGATTACGTGACGCACGGCGGGACTCTGCTGGTGCAGTACCAGCGGGATTTCGCGTGGAACGCAGAGCTGCCCGCACCGTTCCGGGCGACGATGCCAGAGAGCACTTCGCGCGTGACCGATGCGCATTCGCCGGTGCGATTTCTGGCGCCAGACGATCCGCTGCTGAATTCACCGAACAAGATCACGCTCGATGATTTTCAGGGCTGGGTGCAGGAGCGCGGACTTTATTTTTGGGGTTCGTTTGACGCGAAGTACACGCCGGTACTGGGGTTGACGGATCCGAACGAAGCGGAGACGAGCGGGTCGCTGGTTTACGCGCGCGACGGAAGGGGCTTGTACATCTATACGGGCCTTTCCTTCTTCCGGGAATTGCCGGCGGGGGTGCCGGGGGCGTACCGGTTGTTCGTAAATCTCTTGAGCCAGACGCGGCATGCGACGGGGCAGGATTGAGGGTGCGCGCGGCGGTCGGTGGAGGCGCGGAGGCGTTTGGAACTGCTACATCGGTGAATGGCTGCCCGGTTCGATGAAACCGAACCGGCCGCTACAAATTCAAAGGCAACTGCAACGGCAGCCCCGTTCGATGAAACCGTGGCGGCCGCTGTCCTTACATTCGGCGCGGCCGAATCCTGGTGTGAATCGCTTTGCGGGCGATTCATACGAGCAAAGGCGAGACCAACGGCGAAGGAGCCAGGGGGAAGTCGGCGCTTGCGACGGATGAGCGTCGCGTAGTGGTGGACTGGTGAGTGAAACACTTCGTGTGGATTCTGGGCCGCGCGCGGATGCGAGCGAGCCGCGGATGTTGGTGATTCCTGCGGGGTGGTTCCTGATGGGGAGCGACACCGGGCAGGAAAACGAGCAGCCGGTGCATCGGGTGTGGGTGGACGCGTTTGAATTGGCGGAATGCCAGGTGACGAACGCAGAGTACGCGAAGTTTTTGGCCGCGACGAAGCACCGCGCGCCGTTGCATAGGAACGATGCGAATTTTTCGGACCCGCAACAGCCGGTGGTGGCGCCCTCCTGGTTTGACGCGGTGGCTTATTGTGAATGGCTCAGCGGGATTGCGGGGCGGAGATACAGTTTGCCGACAGAAGCGGAATGGGAACGCGCGGCGCGCGGCGGGGCCGAGCAGAAGCAATTTCCCTGGGGCGACGAACCGGCGCAAGAGTTGCGAAACTATATTTCGCGCTGGACAAATGGGCCGGAGCCGGTGGGGCAAGCGGAACGAAACGCGTACGGGCTTTGCGACATCGGAGCCAACGTGCACGAGTGGTGTGCGGACTGGTTTGGCGCGGAATACTATCGCGCGTCGCCGGAAAGAAATCCGCAAGGTGCGGCGGCAGGGCAGAGGCGAAGTTCGCGCGGCGGCTCGTGGCGGCACCAGATCAAGGTTTCGCGGTGCGCGGCGCGTTCGAGCATTCCCCCGGAGTTTCAGTACGCGGATTACGGATTTCGGATTGCGCGGGACTACGGGAGATGAGCGAGAGCCGTCGCCAGCGAGTGCTGCGGTAACCTTGTGAGCGGGAGAAGCGCCGACTCCGCCGCGAACGACGGGAGAGGCGGCGGTTACAGAGGCGAGCAGAGACCGGATCTTCAACGGACTGTAAATCCACGATTCACCGTCCTCCACCAGGTTTTTTCATGCGTCACAAGGTTGCGGATGGCGAACGCCACGCCTACAGGCTCGTGCTATGCTCCGGCCGGGGCGGTGAGGAGAAAAATGCGAATGGTGCGAGTGAAAAAGAGTTGGGCGACGGTGCCAGTGCAGAGGGTGGCGGTCCTGGCGCGTGTGGGCGCGAGGCGGATGGGCGGCAGCGTGACGCGCGGGGCGCGGCTGCGCGCAGGGGTGTGG
>JBAQJS010000124.1:0-1641 GCA_049300435.1 Candidatus Acidiferrales bacterium
GTGATGGTGGACTTCTGGGCGGATTGGTGCCGGCCGTGCCACATGTTGACGCCGACGGTGGAAGAAATCGCGAAGGAACACGCCGGGAAATTGAAAGTTGTAAAGCTGAACGTGGATGAAAACATCAACGCCGCGGGGAAGTTCAACATTCGCGGCATCCCCACTCTGCTGGTTTTCAAGGGCGGGCAGGTAGCCGATCAGATCGTCGGCGCGGTGCCCAAAGAGCAGATCGAGAAAGTCCTCCAGCGCCACATTTCCTAGGCGCAATTCCCAGGGCAGGACGATGGCTATGGACGGCGGCAGCCCGAACGCGCAAGCGGCTGGTTGTGAGCCGGAAGCGAAAGTATGCGCGGCGTGCGGGGAGCAGTTCTCCTGCGCCGCGCGCGCTGCTGGCTGCTGGTGTGAAGAAGTGAAGCTCACGAATCAGGCATTGAACGAGCTGCGCGGACGCTTCGCCAATTGTTTGTGCCCGCGGTGTCTTTCGGCGGCCTCTGAGCAGACTGTGAGAAATGCTGAATGACGCGAATGGCCAAACCTGAAAGTGACCAACGGCGGTGCCATTGGGCGCAAAAGCCGCTCATGGTGGAGTACCACGATAAGGAGTGGGGGAAACCCGTTCACGATGACCGCGTGCTTTTTGAGTTTTTGATACTCGAAGGGGCGCAGGCTGGCCTGAGCTGGGAGACGATTCTAAACAAGCGCGAGAATTACCGGCGCGCGTTCGACGATTTCAATGCCGCGAGAATTGCGCATTACGACGGGCGCAAAGTCCGCAAGCTGCTGGCGGATGCAGGGATCGTGCGCAATCGTCTGAAGATTTCCGCTACGATTTCCAACGCGCAAGCGTTTCTCGCCGTGCAGAAGGAATTTGGCACCTTTGACCGGTACATCTGGCAGTTTGTCGGTGGCAGCCCGAAGAAGAATAAATGGAGCAGTTCGCGGGGCGTCCCAGCGCGCACGGAAGAGTCAGACGCGATGAGCAAGGATCTGAAGCGCCGCGGATTTCGGTTTGTGGGGACGACGATCTGCTACGCATTCATGCAGGCCGTCGGGATGGTCAACGATCACGCACGCGATTGCTTTCGCCACCCGCAGGTGAGTTAGTTTCAGGCCTCCCGCCGGGACGCGCTTGCACGCGGGTCTGTCGAGGGGTAGGATTGTTCAGTTGGGGTTTGTCGCTTTAGCGTGCCTGTAGCGCTTCTGTTGTGAACGAGAGCGGGCAAGGTGCGGCCTGATGAGGGTGGGGGGGCGGCAGGGTGACTGAGAAGTCTCGAACGAAAGCAATCTGTGTGGTCGGCGCGCAATGGGGCGACGAAGGCAAAGGCAAGGTAGTTGATTACCTTGCCCAATCGTTCGATTACACGGCGCGTTATGCGGGCGGCCACAACGCCGGGCACACCGTAATCTTCAACAATCATCGTTACGTCCTGCAATTAATTCCCAGCGGCATCCTGCGTCCAGAAAAGAAAGCGGTGATCGGAGCGGGGACGGTGGTGGATCCCGCGGCACTGGTAGCCGAGCTTGAGAATCTGAAAAGGTCCGGGATTGACGTCCGCGGAAGGCTATTCCTCAGCGATCGCGCTCACCTGATATTTCCTTATCACCGCGAAATGGACAAGGCTGCGGAATCGGCGCGCGGCG
>JBAQJS010000125.1:0-1895 GCA_049300435.1 Candidatus Acidiferrales bacterium
GTATGAAACCAAAGAGAGGAAAAGGAGAATCGCAGCCGTAAGCACCAGCACCCCGATCAGCTCATTCAGCCGCCGGTTGCGAGTCGGAGTTGTAACCAAATTTAGGGGCTTCATCAAGACGCGAAGCACCGCCCGCCGCCAAAGGCAGCAAAAGCGCGGTCAACACACCAGAGCATCTCCATTATCCCAGAACCCCGCCCCCATCCAGCCAAAATCCTCAGGGGGAACCCAACTCGAAAACCACCATTTTCGACCTTGCCTTCCGGTTTGCCACGAGATAAACTTCGTGCGAATCTACCAGCAATAGGAACTCCCATGATGTTTTATAAGGCGGTGCCCAAAGCCTTGTTCGTGGCATGTGCTTTCCTCCTTGCAACCACTACTCCATGCCCGGCTGCGCCCGCACAAACTTCAGAGCCACGAATCTATCTCGCTTCCGCAGGGGCATGTATATTGCATCCCAGACGTGAGTTGGATCACTTCGATAATCTTTCCATCTTCTACGTTCTTCCAAAGTCTGATCCCGACGCAGTTTCAGCTCCGATATTGGCCAAAAGCGTCGAGCCCAAATTTCCAACAGACCCTCGAGAACGCCAGTTTTCCGGCACAGTCGAAGTTGCCCTGTTGCTAGATACCAGCGGCAAGCCGCAGGATGTGTACGTCGAAAAGTCGTATAGCTTCGATTTCGACAAAAATGCCTTTGAGGCTGTCAAGCAATACCGTTTCCACCCCGCCCTCCAGAACGGCAAACCTGTCCCGGTCAAAGTCTGCGTGGAAATCAACTTCGGCAAATAAATAGCCATCACAATCGTTGCGAAATCGAGCCGGGTGCCGGGTGCGGGTGCCCCACATCTCGAAGAGATGTGGGAACGATTCCCATCACCCTTTCCTCACAAAGAACGCCAGCACCATCCCCACTATCACCGCCGCCGGGTGCCGGGTGCCCCATCCTTTGCGTCGCTTTTAGCGCAAAGGGTGGGAAAGATCGAACCGTCCCGAGTCCACTACCACCCCATGCGATAATTCCATCACCGTTCCGAGACCCTGATCGATGCACACAAAAAATGAGTCGCACCACTTGAGCGGTTATTGGCGCTCCCTGAGCAACTCCACCGTCCTCGCATCCCGCTTCCCGCCAAAATACTTCTCAAGCACCGCGACAAACACCGCATTCTCCTCCGCCGCCTTCGCAAACAGTGTCATCGACGACCGCAGCTTCATATCATCCGGCCATCCAAAAATCTCCTCCACCGTCCGACCCTCAATCCCCAGCACAATCCGGCAAATCTCCCTCAGCCGGGCCCCCAGCACCGGATGCGCCAAATACGCCCGCGCTTCCCCCAGCGACCCGATCGCGTACCGCTGGCTCATCGCGCTCATCCCCAGCCCCGCAATCTGCGGAAAGACGAACCACATCCAGTGCCCCGTCTTCCGCCCGCGCCGCAGCTCCGCGCACGCCTGCTCAAACACGCCCCGCTGCGCATCAACAAATCTCTTCAGATCAAAAGGGTCGCTATCCGCCATTACGCCCGCTCCGCCATCTTCTGATAAGCAGCGCAAACATCACGGTCATAGCACGTCAGCAGAACAAATAGCTCTGAGCGAATCACCCATCCGGCCTCGCTTCTCATCCACATCGCTAGATAGGTCCCGCCATACGCCGCGCGACCATCCGCAAGCCTGCCTGCCCAGCGCCCACTCTCCGCAGCCAGCGGAGCCGCCTCCGAAAGCTCCACCCGCTCCGTCAACCGCTCAAAACGAACCGAGGCCGCCTGGGCAAAGTTCTTCGCGAACGAAGCCAGCGTAGCCTCCCGCGAAGAGAACACGCCGTTACCGCGAATCATCACATAGTCCTCGCTCAGCGTCGCAGCAAACGCAGCAACGTCGCCCTCCAC
>JBAQJS010000126.1:0-1636 GCA_049300435.1 Candidatus Acidiferrales bacterium
TCCGACGAGCACCCTTCGGTAACCCGAACGCTCCAATAGAAAAAGGACAATTTCTTCAAGAAGTGCACCACGTATTTGACGAATAGAAGCCATGCTCTTTGGTCAAACTCCACAACTAGATGTAAAACTTGAATGGCAACGGTGCCCTTTCCTTTAGCGGGCCAGCCGTCAGAATCTCACCCACGGCATCGGCGAATCGCAGGGTTACTGGCAAACCGCTCGCGAACTTGCACGCGTTATAGTTCAGCTTGGTCAAGGCCATGATGTCGCCAAGAACGACATCGATAGGAGCCTTGCCTCGGCATACGCTTACGAGAAGAGGGTTGGGGACTTCCTTCCCGGTATACGTCTGGATTCGCGGCGTGAAGCCATTCGTCCACAAGTAAGCTGTGTGATCGTCCTGGACGTACGCCAGCCCTCGCAAGACAGGGTATTCTCCTGCACGGTAGAGCTTCACCCGCTTTGCATATCGAATTTGGACTCCCACTAGATTCGTAGACGCATCGACAGAACTCTGGAATCCGGCCCACTCCTCGTCGTCGAATCGTACCTTACCGTGAATGAAAAGCTCAGCCGGGGCTTTCTTGTTACCGTTGGCGTCCTTCTCGTCCGTGTGCTCCTTGTAAGTTTCGACAGCGAGCATTACCAGTTCGCCCGCGGCATTGCGGCTCAGATGGAACTCTCTTTTTTCGGGAGAATACCACGGGCCGACCGCGCCCTTGAACACAACGCCATCACCGGAATCCAAGAACATCTGTGCGGCGCAACAAGCTGACCTTGGGTCTTCCTCAATCTTGTCCTGCTTGAAAACCAGGCCGATGTAGCACACGCCTCTTCTGATCTTTGCGATTTTCCACGGCCTACCGCCCGCCTTGTAAAACACGGCTGTCGATATGTTCCACGCAATGTTTGAAATCATGGAATCTAGCTTGCGGGTAGGCTTCCCTCGCGTATTCAAAAACTCATGGTGAGCGATTGTGCTCTCACGAAGAATCTGGATTGGGGCGTGCTGTTCAAGCAATCTTGCCTTTAGTTGATTATGGAAATCAGGTTCAAACCTATACTGCTCGGCGTCGATATTCAGTTCCTTGAATAGAGACTGCTCAGTCCACAACCGTCTCGCCAATGTCAGTGAAAGGTGCGAATTGACCGCGATCCGCAGTGGCGCTTCCACTGAAGACTGCGGTCGGCAGTACTTGTAGACGGCATCCGGGACGATGACAAACCAAACATCAATTCCCACGTCCTGTTTCCCGATTGCGTCACTGATCCGATTTGCATAGATATCAACCGTCTTGTAGACGCGTTGATGCTTCTCGTTCAGGTAGACGCTTTTCAACTCGTTATCATCAATCGTGAGTTCAAGGGTAGGGTCAGGCTTCCACGGTATACGAAAGGCCGCCTCAAAGCCGGGAAAAGGCGGGTGAGAAAGTTGAAAATACTCCTCCCGGTCTGGCCCGATGATCGGACGCTGTATTTTGGTGACCCATTGACGAAATCGACGAATGCCATCTTTTGTGCCAACGACACCTGCCCTGATTCCATACGGACTTCCCTTATCGAGGGGACCAAATAGCGTTAGCCCGTCTCGCGGATCTTCGACGGCCTGCTCGTAACGAAATAACAGTGGCGGTTC
>JBAQJS010000127.1:0-5823 GCA_049300435.1 Candidatus Acidiferrales bacterium
TGGCGGAGAGGGGGGGATTCGAACCCCCGATCCCGATTTTGTCGGGATAACTGCTTAGCAGGCAGCCCTGTTCGGCCACTCCAGCACCTCTCCGCGGGAGAAACGAATGGCTCGTGATGCGGCGGCCTGCGCTGGTAAGTATAGCATCAAGATTTGCCGCGGCGTGGGTTGGCGGAGAGGTGGCGCGCAGCACGGATGCCGGCTGCGGCTGGAAACGCGCGGGACGAGGCAGCTGCTGCAGAAATTCGCTTGATGCGGCGGGCTTGCTTTGGCCGAGGGGGCGCGCGGCGCCGACGGGTGCCGCGCGCCACCGCGGAGTCAGAGGCGGCACGGCGGTCCGCACAGATTCTCGCGCGGGGATTTGTGTCGCGCGGCGGGGCTTCGTGAAATGCTTCAAGGGCGCGGATTGAATGGAGGGTCTTCGACGGTGGCGGGGCGGTCTTCGCTGGTGGCGCGGAGAGTGCTGGATTCGTCGGTGTAGAAACTGCGGTAGCCGAAATTTCCGGCGCGGGCGGTGAGAGTGTAGCTGGTGATGCGTCCGGCGGCATCGGGTTTGCCGGGAGTGTACTGCAGAATGTAGTGCACGCGTTGCGCGGATTGCGCGGCTTTGCGCACGGAATCGCCGAGAGTTTCCAGAGACGGCGGCGCGCTGCCTTCGCTTTGCTGGTAGGTGTTGAGCGCTTGCTGGACGGTGGCAATGGCTGCGCGGGCCTGGGTTTCGGCTTCGGCTTGCGAGCCCGAAAGTTTCCAAGGGACGGCGAACCAGGCGATGGCCCAGAGGATTGCGAGGAGCACGCCGCAGACGATGGCGACGCGCAGGTAGCTGGTTTTTTTCGGGGTTTTGCCCGCGAGGAGCAATTCATTTTCCGCGAGCATCTTCTGGTCGGCGCCGCAGTAGGGGCAGACGTCGCTGGCCTGGTTGATGGGTTGCTCGCACTCGAGGCAGGTGTACATCGGCGCGCCATGTTAGCAGCTTTCTGATGGTGAGGAGGCGGGCGTGCGGCTGGTGCGCCGCTGCGGGGTTCGACGGCAACAGCAACGTCAAAAGATTTAACACGGAGAACACAGAGAAAAGAGCAGAGAGTTCACTGAGAGGGCTGCGAGGCCGCGGCAACGGTAACAACGACTGCAAAAGCTAAGTCAAAGGATTTAACGCAGAGTGCGCAGAGACAGGAGCGCAAAGTTCGCAGGGGACGACATGTTGCTCCAAGCAACTCGGCCGCGGATTCGGGTATCATCTTCTGCAGCAGCTCGGCCCAGTCGCGGTACGCGCAGGCGCATATGCCGTCCAGCCCGGCGGGACAATTGATTACGATGGAGATGGCGCAACGCCTGTTGCAGCGGGGCGCGGCGCCGGCGGAATGGAATCTGACGGCGGAGCGTTTCCAGGCGGCACTGGAACGCAGCGTGGCGCATCGTTTTGCAGGCGCGCCCGCCAAATCTTCTTGCGAACCGGCCGCGCGAGTTTCTTCCGATGTGAATCCCGGTCTTCATTCAGCGCGGGCGTCAGGCGCGCCTGGCGCGGCGGTGCCCGATGCGCGCGCGATTCAGGCGTATCTGGATTCCTTGCACGTCGCGGAACTAGCGCTGGCCTGCGCTTGCAGCGAGGGGAACGCCGCGGCGTGGGATTTTTTCATGGCGCAGTATCGTCCGGAGCTGTATCGGGCGGGGCGGGCGATTGCGGGGGAAGCGGGCGGACGCGAGCTGGCGGATTCGTTGTACGCGGAGCTGTATGGATTGCGGGAAGCGGGCGGGCGGCGCAAATCGCTGTTCGATTATTTTCTCGGGCGCAGCAAGCTGACGACCTGGCTGCACGCAATTCTGGCGCAGCGTCATGTAGATGGAATTCGCCGCGCGCGGAAGAGCGAGCCGCTGGAGGAAAGCGCGGCGGGCGACGAAGGGCGCGGAGCGGCGCAGGAGCAGCGCATGCAGCGCGCGCACGCGTCCGCTGATGCCGACCCGGAGCGCAATCGTTATCTGGCGATTTTGCAGGCGGCGCTGACCGCGGCGTTACAAGCGCTCGGGCCGCAGGACCGCTTGCGGCTGGCATATTATTACGTCGAGGGGCTGACGCTGGCGGAGATCGGGCGGCTGGCGGGCGAGCACGAAGCGACCGTCTCCCGGAAACTGGAGCGCACGCGGCGGGAAATTCGCAAGCGCGTGGAAGGGGCGCTGCGGCAGGAGAAGAAGCTGAGCGCGGCGCAGCTGCAGCTCTGCTACGAATACGCGCGCGAGGAGTGGCCGTTTGATTTGACGCGCGCGCTTTCGCCGGGGGAGTGAGGGGCGGGGCGCCGGTGCAAGATTTCGGGTTTCGCGCGTTCTAAGTTTGCGGGCGGCCGGCACAAGGAAGGAATGATGGCGCGGGAAGAAGACAAGGCGATGGCCGGGTTGTTGCGGCGCAGCCTCGCGCAAGACGCGGGCGCAGGCGAGGACTGCCCGGGGCCGGAGATTTTGGCCGCGTACTGCGATCGCGCGCTCGATGCGCCGGAGACCGCGCGCTACGAATTGCATTTTTCGCGCTGCTCGCTGTGCCGGGAACAGCTTGCGGCGATGACGCGGGCCGGCGGCGCGGTTGGCGGCGAGAGAGAGGTTGCGAGCGGGAGGCGGAACTGGTTGTGGGAACCGCGCTGGGTGATGCCCGCGGCCGCGGCTTTGGTGGCGGTGCTCGCGGTTGCGGGGATCGTCTGGCACGGCAGAAAGCCGGTAGCGCCGGCTGCACCAAGTGCGAATGAATTGGCGATGTCGCGGCCGGAAGCTGCGCCCCCGTCCGGGAGCCCGTCTGGGTCTGCGGCGCGGGATTTCTCCGTGCCGCCGGCCGCGCAGAAGGAATCTGCCGCTCCGGCGCAAGCGTCAGCCACCTCCAACGCGGCTCCCGTGAACGGGGAAATGCGCAAGAAATCCGGCGAGCGGCGCGCGACGGCAGGGGGTGAAATTCGGCCGGGCGGTGCGGCGGGGACGCGGTCTTCGCAGCAAAGCGCATTCGCACCGGCGGCGACACCTACGCCGGAGGGCCGCGCAGCCGGCGTAGAGTCAGCCCACGTTCAGGTGGCTCCCGCCGCGCCCGCGGTCCCGCCGAATTCTGCGATGCAGAGCGTGACGGTGACGCAAGCTGCGCCGGCGGAAATCACGTCGCAAAATCAGGCAGCTGCGCAAGCCTTGACGGACCTACCACACACGCAGACCGGCAGCGGCAATGGCGTGGGCGTCGGTGAACCAACCCCGGAAGAGAAACAGGCGAGCGCGGCGAAAGCGAAATCCGCGACGGGGACGACTTCGGCGCAGTCCACAAGTGAAATGCGCTTCACCGCGAGCCGAGCCGCGGCGCTGGCCAGGATGCAACAGGCGGATATTTCGTCGAACCTGGCGGGTGTGGTGGTGCAGACACCCGATTCGAAAATATTGTGGATGATTTCAAGCGCGGGCGCGGTCAGCAGGTCCGAAGACGGCGGCGCCACCTGGAAGACGCAGATGGATGAGACGCCGGCGCGAATCGCCGCGGGTTCCGCGCCGACGGCGAAGATTTGCTGGCTGGCGGGGGCGAGCGGGCTCGTCCTGCGCACCGCGGATGGCGCGGCGTGGACTTTGATAAACGCGCCGGCGGAGACGGATCTTGTGAGCATTGTGGCGAAAAACGAACTGACGGCGACCGTGACCGCGGCGGATGGGCGAAAGTTCAGGACGACTGACGGCGGCAAGCGCTGGACGGCCGCGAAATAGCCGCCTGCCGCGCGGGCGACTCCCCTGATCTTATCCTGCAAGAAAATCCTCCCGCATCGTTCTAACCGTGAAGAGCCAATCCACGGAGGCGAAAGTCCATGGTTACATGCATGCGGAAGGCATTTGGCGCGGCGGCGTTGATGGCAATTCTTGTGGTGGCGCCGCTGGCGGGGCATTTGCAACGAGTTCGCGCGGCAGGCGGCGAGTCCCGCGCGGGCGACAAGCAGGGCGCCGAACCACCGGCCGCGACCCAGGCATTGACGACGACCGGAAAGGACCAGGTGGACCTTGCCGTGACGGTTTACAACTCGAATCTGGCGCTGGTGCGCGACGTGCGGCAGATTCGCCTTTCGTCCGGCGTATTTCCGCTGCACTTCGAGGACGTGGCGGCGTCCATCAAACCCGCGACGGTGCATTTCCGCTCTTTGAGCGCGCCCGCGAAGCTGAGCGTGGTAGAGCAGAATTACGAATACGATCTGCTGGATCCGCAAAAGCTGCTGGAAAAATACGTGGGGCGAGAACTGACGGTGATGCGCACCGTCTCCAGCAGCGACGGGACGAAATGGGTGGAGTCGAAAGCGGTGCTGCTGGCGGATAACAACGGCGGCACGGTGTGGAAGATCGGCGATGAGATTGTGCCCAACGCGCAGGTCTATAGCTTTCCGGACCTGCCGGGAAATCTCTACAGCCGGCCGACGCTGGTGTGGATGCTCGACAATCGCGGCGCGGACGCGCAGAAAGTGGAAGCTTCGTACCTGACCGGCAATATGAACTGGAGCGCCGATTACGTCCTGACGGTGACGCGCGACGAGAAGGCGGCGGACCTGGACGGCTGGGTGACGCTGACGAACAACAGCGGCGCGGCGTACGACAACGCCAAGCTGCAGCTGGTGGCCGGGCAGGTTCATCAGGTGCAGCCGGAGGCGCCGATGGGCCGCGCAATGGCGTCCATGCTGGTCAGCGAAGCGGCGCCGGCGAATCAATTCGCGCAGGAATCATTCGGGGAATATCACTTGTACTCGCTGGAGCGCCGGACTTCGATTCAGAACAACGAGTCGAAGCAGATCAGTTTGCTGAACGGAACGGGCGTGCCGGTGGAGAAATTTCTGATGGTCGAGGGCCAGACCTATTACTACCGCAATCCGCAGGGTATCGGGAACGCGATCGCGCAGCCGGTGAAGGTGTATTACCGGTTCAAGAATGATGAAAAGAGCGGACTCGGAATGCCGCTGCCCGCGGGGACGGTGCGCGTGTATCAGGCGGATGCCAAGGGCGGCGTGCAGTTCGTCGGCGAAGACAATATCCAGCACACTCCCAAGGACGAAGCGCTGAAGATTTACATCGGCGACGCCTTCGACGTGGTCTGCGAGCGCAAGCAGACGGACTACAAGAAGCTCGCAAGCAATTTGTACGAGATGGAGTATGCAATTGCGTTGCGCAATCACAAAGACGGGCCAGTGACGGTGGAAGTGCGCGAGCCGGTGGGCGGAGATTGGGAAGTGGTGGAATCCAATTTCAAGCCGGAAAAGCTGGATGCCACGACGATCGGGTTTCAGGTGCCGGTGGCGAAGGACGGCAGCGCAACGCTGACGTATCGCGTGCGGGTGAAGTGGTAACGCAGCGGCAGGCGGAATAGGGGATCAGCGAGTGCAGCAGGCCTGTTTATCAACGATGGTAAGCTCGCGCGCAAAGACGGCGTTGGTGGGGAACTCGACGGCCAACTCGGCCAGCAATTCGCGGGCGCGATCCGGCTTCTTTTCACGCTCGTAGGCCAGGGCGAGCATCACCTTGGCGAAGGGTTTCAGGTAGTGGCCGTGCTGCGCGGCGGAGCCCATCTGGTCCATGCCGCGCTGTTTATCGCCGTGCAGCCCGCCGAACCACAGGAAGGCGCGCTTGTAACTGGGCAGGCTGCCGATGACGTAATTGCTCATGCCCAGGGCGACGTTGGCGTCCTGCTGCGTGGGATCAATCGCCAGCAGCGTATTGGCCTCGGCTTCGGCCTGTCGCATCATGGAAAGGCCGGGAAGCTGTTTCTTAATGATGATGGCGTCGTAGTCGGATTCCATGCCGTCGGCGATGGTGAGCGCCAGCAGGCCGTGGATATCG
>JBAQJS010000128.1:0-2135 GCA_049300435.1 Candidatus Acidiferrales bacterium
GTCCGCTTCTTTTGCGGGGCTTTGAACATCGAGAAGCACTATCTTCCGGCCAGACTCTACTTAGGTAGGAAGACCTCCAGCACTTCCGTCCGGCATTTCGTGGATAAGTTCCCGATGTTCTTCATTCCTCCCTCGCCTGTGGTGACGTTTACCTACATCCATGAAGGTGCAGCGGCATTCACGGATTTTGTCCGCCATCTGGAGAGCTATCTCCCGCTTTTCCGACAGCTTTCGGAGTTCCGGCTGGTCTATGTATCCCGTACCGATTCGCACTTCGGGAAGGCCACGGAAATCTTTTCTTCCCTCGTGAAGATTCCACTCGAATCGGACATCGCTAGCGATCTGCTTCACTACTTCCGCGTGCGCAAAGCCTGGGACGAAAAACAGTACGCAGCGGTGACGGATGCCGACCTCATTTTTCGGAACCATGCGCGTGCTCGGTTTACCGGGGAAAGATTCGAAGGCCTGTATCGCGGATGGAAAAACGGTCGCGTCAGCGAAATCGGCATCCGGCAGGAGTTTGGAACGAACGACAGGAAGCGCAGCGTTGGCTTCAATACGTTTCTGCTGCAACGCATTGGGCCTGTCGCGGATTCAGCGAATAGCGAGTGAAGAAGGTAAGAATTACGCTCTGCACTTTTTGAAATTGATACTTCTTCACCCGCACCAGATTCGAAGTCCTCTGAAACCGGAGAAATACGAAATCGGGGAAAGCGAAAGTCACCGTGGAAAAAACGTCAAATCGGGTGGGAGCGACCCCACTTTTTCGGCTTTCAGCCGCCCAAAAAGTTCGTGGGGTCGCTCCCGCCCTGCGGCACGGTAAATCGTGCCCGCCGTTTTTTCCACGGTGACAGGGAGTTCGGAAGAAACACACATCACCAGAGGAGGAACAGTATGCCGCTCGTTAAAAAAGCACCAGTAATCATGACTCGGGAACTAAGACTCGAAGAGCCGGTCAACGAACTGCTCGAAGACTATGCCCGGTTCATCGAGAGCAACGCGGACCACGTCATCAATGCCGTCCTGAAGAAAGTGCTCTGGCGGGACCAGGACTACCGGAAGTGGCGCGAAGCGCGCCGCACGGCACAGCTCGGCCCCGACAAACCCCAACCCACCGAAGCGCGAGGGAGGGCCTAATGCAAAGAACGCTGGAATCGCGCGCCTTCATCTCGGCCATCCTCGCCATGGCCGCAGGAGCGTTCCTGTTTTACACACGTCCTTTCCCCGATGAGCAAATCTTCCTTCGTGTCATTGCCTCGCGCGCTCCGCACGCTTTCTTGAGCTTCAAATACCTCTATTACGCGCTCCTGTTCACCACCCCTTACCTTGTCTGCTCGACCGTGCTTTCCGGCCTCTACATCTTTACTTTGAAAGCGCGCCGCACCATCTCGCCACGTCGCCTTCCCAGGTATCCCGATCCCAGTAAGAGAACCGACCTCTTTCTTGTCGTCGGGGAAGTGCACAACCCTCGCAAACCGGTGCCCGCCAAGGCTCCCTCTTGGCTCACGATTCCCGAGCGCGGTTTGTTCACGGGAATCGCCATCTTGGGAGCTATTGGTAGTGGCAAGACGAGTTGCTGCATGCTTCCGTTCGCCGAGCAGATTCTGGCCTACCAAGCCGCCGACAAAGAGAGGCGCATCGGCGGGCTGATCCTTGAGGTGAAAGGCGATTTTTGCCGCAAGGTAAAAGACATCCTCGCCCGTCACCAACGGGCCGAAGATTACATCGAAATCAGCCTCGATTCCGAGTACTGCTACAACCCTCTTCACAACGACCTGGACGCGTACGCCCTCGCATACAACATCGCCTCGCTTTTGAACAACCTTTTTGGCCGAGGCAAGGAACCCTTCTGGCAGCAGGCTTACACCAACCTCGTCAAGTTCATCATCCTCCTTCATAAGGTCGCCTATGACTACGTCACCTTCTTCGATGTATACCAGTGCGCCATCTCTCCGCCGCTGCTCGAAGAACGGATCGCGGAGACCGAGGAGATCATTCTCGGACGGCACTATGCGGCCGTCACGCCGAAGGTCTATGGCGAGCGCACTGCCGACCTCGCGGGCCTTGGCTTCGTGCACGACGAGAAGGAAGACCGCTTTCTCGCACCCGCCACGCCCGAGCTGCGGGACATATTG
>JBAQJS010000129.1:0-26999 GCA_049300435.1 Candidatus Acidiferrales bacterium
AACCAGGTTCGACAGCACCTTGAGCAGGTCAACGAAAAAACATACGAGGGACGGTCGCTGTTACGTCCGAGCGACGCTTCTTGTGAAGAATCCGCACAAGAGACGTTGCCAGGTGTTGAACAGAGGAAAGCAAGAGGCGGTCGCAAACCGTTACGTTTTCGTGACAGTGCGACCGCAAGAGAAGAGACCGAGCAAATCGAGGCCTGTATCTAAATGAAAGAGAAGGAGACAGTGGCGCGCCCGGGGAGATTCGAACTCCCGACCCTCTGCTTAGAAGGCAGATGCTCTATCCAACTGAGCTACGGGCGCGCAGACTTTACTCATTCTAAAACATTTATTCCCGGAACGAACATTGATTTGTAGGCGTTGACCTTCTGCGCATGGGCCAGCCCCTCGACGCACGCGCAAAACCACCAGCGTTTCATCATCGGTCTGGTGTCCTCCCGAAAACTCATCCAGCGCCGCGAACATTGCGCTCACAATCTCATCGGCGCAGCACGTGTTGCATTGGAGCGCCGCTCTCTGAAGGCGCTCCGTTCCCCACTCCTCGCCCGCCGGATTCATCGCCTCAATCACCCCATCCGAGTAGGCAAGTACGAGATCACCGCGATCCAGTTGAACCACGCCCTCCTCCAGCGTCAGGTCCGGAAACATTCCGATTGGCTGGCCGCCGGCGTCAAGCCACGTTATCGAATCATTTCGTCGCAGAACCATTGGGGGATTGTGGCCCGCATTTGCATATCGCAGCAGGCCCATCGCGCCGTTTCTCACAGCGAAATTCGCCAGTCAGCGATGTTTTCGGCTTTCCTCGGGAATCGCAAACCCTGCAACGGGGCCACTGATCGAAACTCAGGGGGGAAACGTCTTAGGCCGCTTTTTCAGCTAACGGCAACCAAACCTGGAACCGTGTGTCGCCCGGCTTCGAGCTCACTTGAATATCGCCGCGGTGCTTCTTCACGATTCGCTGCACGGTGTCCAGGCCCAGTCCCGTGCCTTCGCCCACTCCCTTGGTCGTGAAGAACGGCTCGAAAATCCGCGGCAGAATCCCCGCCGGAATCCCCGGGCCGTTATCGGCGATCTCCACCACCACGCAATCGTCGTCGCGACGCGTTCGCACCCGCAACTCGCCTTTGCCGCCCATCGCGTCAATGGCGTTATCAATGAGGTTGGTCCAGACTTGATTCAGCTCGCTGCCAAACGAATTCACCAGCAGCGGAACTCGCTCGTAATCTCGCTGCACTACCACTCCATGTTTCAGCTTGTGATTCATGATGGTGAGCGTGGTTTCCAGGCTCTTCACCACGTCCACATTTTGCAGCGGCGTCTGGTCCATGAAGGTGTATTCCTTGATGGCACGCACCAGATCCGATATCCGCGAAGTCGCGCTCTCGATTTCGTTTAGTAGGCTTGCGACCTCTACCGACGCCGCAATCCTCACCAGCGCCGCTCGCGCGCTCTCTGCGTCCAGAGTCGCAAACAGCGATTCCAATGCCTCGGGCTTGACGTTCTTGCGCGCCAGATCCGCCGCCATCTGCCACATGTCGCTCTGCCCGTGGCTCCGCAGCAACGAATCAATCTGCTCTTCCAGGTCGCTGATCGTCAGCGGGTCCGGCGGCACCACTTCGCTCTGCACGAACGACGCTTCCAGCTTTTCGATCTCCGCGTTCTGGGCATCGGTCAGTTCCCGCGCCCCCAATTCGTGGCTTGCATCCTTCATGCGCTTCAGGATATCCCGCAGCTGGCTGGTGGCGCGCCTGGCGGCGGAGGCCGGATTATTCAGTTCGTGCGCCAGTCCCGCCGAAAGCTTCCCCAGCGACGCCAATCGCTCGCGCTGCTGCTCCATCCGCGTGGTTTCGCGGATGCGATCGGACATCAGCCCCACCAGCCGCTGCGTCAACTCCGGCATCCTCTGGATCAGCTCGGGAAACAGTGCGGAGGGAAAGCGCAGCACGCGGGCGTCCGTCGTCGCTCGTGCGCCCACCGTAAACTGCTTCATCCTGGAAAACGGCAGCACGCCGGTTACGCTGCGGGGCTTGATCGGAATCACCACCGTCTCTCCGCCCAACTCGCCCCGCACCAGCAGCTCTCCCTCCAGCAGCACAAACATCGCATCCGCGGGGTCGCCCTGGCGGAAGTACGAATCGCCCGCCTTCAGGCACAACTCTTGCGACTGGCTCAGAAACCATGCAATTTGATCGTCGGGCAGATCCGCGAATGCCGGGACAGCGAGAAGTTCCGATTTTTCGACCATTTATACCTTGCTCAAATACTGATGGATGAATTGCACGGCCACCGATCCTTCACCGACGCCGGATGCCACTCGCTTCACAGAGCCGTGCCGCACGTCGCCCACCGCAAACAGGCCGGGAACGTTCGTCTCCAGCAGGAAGGGATCCCTGTCGAGGCCCCACCCCTTGGGCCGCTGCCCTTCTCGTACCAGGTCGGGGCCGGTCAGGATGAACCCGCGCTCGTCGCGTTCCACCACCCCCGATAGCCAATCGGTTCGCGGCAGCGCGCCGATGAAGATGAACATGGCATTCGCCGCGACCCGTTCGATCTTGTTGCTGTCCGCGCACAGGAATGAAATTTCCTCCAGATGCGTTTCGCCGTGCGCTTCGGCCACGCTGGCGTTCGGCCACAGCTGAATGTTGGGCATTTCCTTGATTTGGTCAATCAGGTACTGCGACATCGTGCTCGATAGCGAGTTCCCCCGCACCACGATGATCACCCGCTCCGCGTACCTCGCGAAGTTCATCGCAGCTTGCCCCGCGGAGTTCGCGCCGCCCACCACGTATATAACTTCACCCTTGCACGATAGCGCTTCGGTCGCGCCGCCCCCGTAGTACACTCCGGCGCCCTGCAACCGGTCAATTCCCGGCGCTTCCAGGCGTCTCCACTGCACTCCGGTCGCAATCATCAACGCATGGCAGGAAATCTCGCTCCCGTCCGCCAGCTTGACGATCCGGTAGGGTCCTTCGACGCGAACGGCGACCGCCTCTTGCGGCGAAAGTATCTCCACTCCAAATCTCTGTGCCTGCACCACCGCCCGCCGCGCCAAGTCCCCGCCGCTGAGTCCCGTCGGAAATCCAAGATAGTTCTCGATGCGTGAGCTCATGCCCGCCTGGCCGCCGGGAGCCTCCTGCTCGATCATCACCGTGTGCAGTCCCTCCGACGCGCCATAAACCGCGGCCGCCAGCCCCGCCGGACCTCCGCCCACAATCGCCAGATCGTAAAAATTGGTCTGCGCGCGCGTCCGCAATCCCACCCTTTGCGCCACTTGCGCCGGTACGCTCTCCAGCAGCTTGGTCCCGTCCGGGAACAGCACGATGGGCAAGCTGGCCGCTTCCGGCCCCAAGGCATCCAGCAAACGCTTCGTCTCCGGGTCGTTCGCGGAGAGCTCCACGTCAATCCACTGATACGGCACGCGGTTGCGTGCCAGAAAATCCCGCAATTCATACGACCGTGGCGACCAGCGCGTACCCAGCACGCGAATTCCTTCAAAAGCGGGCCGGTACGAAGCTCGCCAATCGTCCAGCAAGTCATCCAATTGCGGGTACAAATGCTCCGCTGGCGGATCCCACGGCTTCAGGAAGAAGTAGTTGATGTTGGCTTGATTGATCGCGCTGATCGCCGCGTTCGTGTCGGCGTAGGCGGTCAGCAGTGCCCGCTTGGCCTCGGGAAACAGCTTCATTCCCTCCTCCAGAAACGCCACGCCGTCCATATGCGGCATGCGCTGGTCGGCAAGGAGCAGGGCCACGCTATCGTTTCGCACCTTCAGTTGCCGCAGCAAGGTCAGCGCCCCCTCGGGTGAATCGCTGGCCATCACGCGGTACTCGGCGCCGTACTTCGAACGCAGGTCGCGCTCGATTGCCCTCAGCACGTCGGAATCGTCATCCACACTCAACAAAATCGGTTTCGCCATGGTTGGTCCCAGCTCTTGTTCGGAGAATGATTCTAAACGTCTCAGCGGATTAAACAACCGGATAAGTTCCCGCTATCGCGTGCGCCTTCGCCCCACTTCGCCGCCAGTCCTCAGTCCCGGGCCCTAACCAATAGATGTATCCCCGCACCCTTGCGATACCTGAATTATTTTCGTGTCGGAAAGGCCTGAGGACGCACCCGCCGTCGCCCAACCGGCGGATTCCGTATCCTTTATCCCTTCTGAGGCGAGGCAGGCAATCAAACGACGCGGAAAGCTTCCGGATTCATCACGCGCACCGGCTTTCCATCCAGAAAAGCTAACGCATTCTCCACGCTCTGGCCGTACAACTCAGCCTCTGCCGTTCCTTGTCATTTGCGCAGAATGCCCGCTCTCAGCTGCGAACCCCGGCGTCGCGGATCCGATCGCGCAGGTTTCCGTGAGCCAAATCCGTCGTGAAAGAAATCCTAATCGCTGGATGCGATCTGCCTTGTGGGCGCGCCTTGAGACTTTACAATATCGCTGAGCAGAAACAGATCCGTCAGCAGCGCGCGCAGATGAATAGAAGCATTCAGGTTGTCAATCAACTGCGAGCCGACGGTCGGCTGCGCCAGCACCAACTCGATCGCCGCAAGCGAATCGCTCGCGTCGCGAGCCAGCACCTCAAAAAACGCCTGATACCGTGCGGCCGGTTCGAGGCGCTCTTGCTGCGCCGCCGTCGCACAGCTCTCAGCGAGACCCGCGATGGCGTTTGCGGCGCGGCCCAGATATTCGCGGATTTGTCCGCCCGCCTTGCTCCCTTCATCGCTGGGGAGCCCTTGCGCCGCATACGCCAGCATAAACTCGTAGCACTCTTCGATGGTGTTGCAGCGTTCCGCGATGTCAGCCAGCATCCGTTAATCCCTCGGGCGCGGCGCCCTCGGTCTGCGAAGGCGGTCCCGGAGGCTCCGCCGGCCAGCGCTGCGGATCGTGTTCTTTCAGGTAAAAATCGCGGCTCATCCAACCGAAAATCATGGACTTGGTGATGGCGCGCTTCTCCGGCCGCAATCCGAAATAAACATGCATCATGATCAACGCGATCAGCCCCACGCCCGCCAGGCCATGCAGCACGTACATCATGCCCCACGTCATGTCCCCGAAAAGATACGGATTCCGCGGAAAAAAGATCGTCCGCACCCGAAACATCATGAACACGCCGGTCACGATCGCAGAAAGCCCCGCGGCGATGATCGCTCCGTGGTACAGCTTGTTTTCCAAGGGATACTTCGCGAACCGGTCCGGCGGCGGCGCCGGCCTGCCTGCGAACCGCAGCATCCTTCGCCCGGCGTCTCGCAGGTCAATCCTGTCCGGCCAAACGGACCAGAAATCCATGAAGAACGACGCGTGGATGATATGAAACATGATCGAGATCGTCAAAACGGTCCCCGCGATCCAATGGTACGTCACCCAATCGAACTGCATCCCCACCTTCGGCAGAAAAGCCGTGAACAGTAGCGTGAACATCGCCGCCGCCATGATCCAGTGGAACAGCCGCGCCGTCAGCGAGTGCCTGGGCACGCGTTCCGGTATCCGCGCCGCGATTAGCGATGAGTTGCTGGTTGCAAACTCCTTGCCCTTCGCGAAATATCGGACGTACGTGGCGTGCACTATCAGGAACAGCAGTCCGGCGATCACCGCAACCCATATCAGGAACCACGCGATGTGAATCGGGACGCGCTGCCCCCACGGGCTGGTCGCCCATTCTACGAGGCCCATGTTGCCTCCTCCACTCCCCCGATGGCGCGCTTCACCAGGTTTCTCATCAGCGGGATCTTGTAAGCATTGAATTGCAAGGGCACCGCTCCCTGCACCGCCAGGTTCCCTGCCATTGTCCCGGTTGCTACGTTCGCTGGTTTGCCGCGCACGGCGTCTTCCACGGCCTTCAATCGCAACGGGCGGGCGGCTGCGCCATTCACCGCGATGCGCATTCGCTCGATCGTGCCGTTCGTTATCACCATCGCCGAGGCCACGTTCAGCAGCGGAAAATCCCATACGTTCCGGTCGCGGACTTTCTCGAAATAAAATTGCGCGTTCGCCCATGTGGACGGAATCCGAATCGCCGTCAGCAAGTCCCCGGGGCGCAGAATGTGCAGTCGCGTGATGTCAATCTCCGGACCGATGAAATAGTCCTCGGCGTCCACTACGCGCTCGCCCTTGGGCGTGCGCAGCACGAATTTCGCGTCCAGCGCGATCAGCGCCGGCGCTGAATCCGAGGGGTTCACGGCCACGCAGCGGTCCGCATGAAGAATCGCGTGCTCGCGGTTGCGCCCCTCCGGCGTGTCCGCATAACAAATGTTGCCCCCCGCGCGGTAGCATGGCCAGCCCGCCCGGTAATACCAGCAGCGCGCGTCCTGCGTCACGTTCCCGCCGATCGTTCCCTGGTTCCGGATTTGCGGCGACGCCGCCAGCTCCGCGCCCTGCGCCAGCACTCCGTAGTGTTTCTTGACCAGCGGATTATTCACCACCTCGGTAAGCGTGGTCATCGCGCCGATCTCGATGCCGTCGCTGCTGGCGCGAATTCCCCTCAGCTCCTCGATTCCGCTCAAGTCCACCACCACTTTCGGTTTCTTGATGCGGTCCTTGAGCCAATCAAAGCTGTCGAGCCCGCCGGCCATCACCCAGGCGTCCGCGCCGTGCTGCTCCAGAAGCTCTTGCGCATCGCTAACGGAGCTGGGCTGAAGCAGCTCGAACGCAGGCATGACGTCTCGTATCACGGCCATCGGCTCTCTCCTTTCACCTCTCCATCAAATGTGCGCCACCAGCGGATGTTGCATGGGCCGCCCCGCTTCCAGCGAAGTCAGAATCGTGTCCGCGTTCACCGGAGCGCGCTGAAACACTTCGTCTCCCAACGCGTCGGAAAGCGCGTTCAGAATCGCGGCGCATCCGCCGCCCACGGGTGGCTCACCGACGCCGCGTGCCCCCGCGGGCGTCTCTGGATCGGGTATATCCAGTGCGTCCCACTGCATGTCCACCGGCACGTCCATGATCGTCGGAGGCTTGGTCTGGTAGAAACGTTTGGAAAGCATCACGCCGTAGTGCGGATCAAAGACCCACTTTTGGCCGATCGCGTGCCCGATCCCCAGGGTCGAACGCCCCAGAATCTGGCCGCCGAGAGCGGCCGGATGAATCACGCTCCCCACGTCGGCATACGCCAGAAAATCTACGATGTAGTACTGCCCTGTCTCGACGTCCACTTCCACTTCGGCGAAGCTCGCCACATAGGAATGCGTAGCACCATCGCGCGGGTAATTATCGCGGGCCGCCGCCACTAGGCCCTGCCCGGCAAGCGCCGCGATGGACATCTTGGTGAACTTGTGGACGTCCGCGGGCGCCTCGTGCCCGTCGTAGATCCCACCCAGCTTGATGGCGTGCTGCGCAGCCTGCGCCAAGGACATCTCCGCGCCGCCGCCCTTGCGGTACACCCCCTCTCCGCCGACTTCGTAATTCTCCGGCTTGCCGCCCAGCGTCTTTGCCGCTATTTGCTGCAGCTTGCTTCGTGCGTCCATGGCCACCGCGTACGCCGCTCGCGTCATTGCATGTGTCGTCTGGCTGCCGCCGGAAACGCATGTGTAAGGAAAGTTCTTCGAGGTGTTCCCCCACACCACGTCGCATTTTTCCCACGGCACGCCAAGAATTTCCGCGCCGACGCGGTGCACGTCCATCACCGACTCGGTTCCCAGATTGCCGATTCCCGACTGGAATTGCACCCGGCCGTTCGGCGTAATCACCAGGAGTCCATCGAACCCGATCGTGCCGCCAACGTAACAGCTCAGCGATACGCCGACGCCGCGCACTTTCGACCCAATCCGCTTCGGTTTCCGCGCCACTTTTTCCTGCCACTGGAACTGTTCCGCGCCGCGGTCCAGCGCTTCTTTCAGGAAGGCGCTCGTCGCATGAAGCCGCTTGCCGTTCACCACCGGCCCAAACTCCGCCTTCCCTTCCGGACAGTTAATCCGCCGGATAGCCACCTGGTCGAGCTCCAGCGCCCGCGCCGCTTTGGCAATGATCGGTTCGATGATCACGATCCCTTGCAGTCCTCCCGGAGAACTCTGCGCGCTCCGCGGCGGCGTGTTCGTTAGCACCGTCACTCCCCGCCAGCGCATCGCCTGCGGCTGATACAACAGGGAAACGATTCGCCCCGACGAAAAGGCGTCGCCCACCGAATCGTAGGGGCCGTTGTCGCAGATCACAAACATATCGAGGGCCACGATCCGCCCGTCCCTCCCGAAGCCCACTTTCATCCGGCCCTGAAAACTGGGCCGCGCCCGTCCGATGAATCCCTCTTCTTCCCGGCTGATGCGCATCATCACCGGCGCATTGGTCTTCTTGGCCAGCAACGCCGGAATAATCATGGTGATCCCGCCGGTGATCTTGCTGCCAAACCCGCCGCCGGTGTATTCACTGATAAAGACGATCTTGCTGGCGTCAATATTCAGCCATCGCGCGATCGCTGGCAGCGTCTGCGCGGTGCTTTGCGTTCCGGTGTGCAGGAAGAGCTTGCCATTCTGCCAATACGCCATCGCGCTGCGTGGCTCCAGCGTCTGATGGCTGGTATCGGGCGTCACGAACGATTCGTCCAGAACCAGCGCCGCATTTTTGAAGCCCGCTTCCACGTCGCCGTACGTCCATTCATCCGGCGTCTTGCCCATCGGCAGCCGATTTTCTTTGACGCCGGCGAAGTCCGCATCATTCCACTTCAGCTCGGCCACCTGCGGCTGCGGCGGATTCGCAGTCGCCGGCCGAACCCAGACGTTCCCGTCGGTTCGAGCATTCGGCCCTCCGGCTCGCAACGTGTCCAGCGGATCCACCACGAAGGGCAGCCGCTCGAAATCAATCTGAATCTTTTCGATCGCCTCCGCCGCCGTCACTTCATCCACCGCGGCTACCGCCAGGATCGGTTCGCCCTGATACAGCGGCTCCATGGTGAGGCCTCGCTCGCCCCACTTGCTGGCTTTGATCACCGTGCCGTTGTCAGTCAGCGTGTCGGCTGGGGCGGGCAGGTCGTCCGCCGTCAGGATCGCTCGCACGCCGGGCATCGCCAGCGCTTCGCTCATGTTGATCCGCTTCACGCGCGCATGAGGCAGCGGGCTCAGCAGCAGCTTGCAGAAAAGCATGCCATCCGCGCGAAAGTCCTCCGCGTATTTCGCGGCGCCGGTGACCTTCGCATACAGGTCGGGAGTCGGATAATTCTTCCCGATCAGTTTATGGCCCGCTCCGTACGCGCGTTCCTTCGCTTTGGCAGGCTGCTTATCGGCATCAGGCATCGCTGACCCTCCGCAGATTCTCGGCGCCCCGCATCATCGCATCCAGAATCTTGTTGTAATCCTGGCAGCGGCAGAGGTTTCCGGAGATGCCGTGCGCCAGTTCCTTCCTCGTCGGGTTTGGATTGGTCTTTAGGAAACCTACCGTCGCCATCAGGAAGCCGGGCATGCAGAACGCGCATTGAAATCCCTGCTCGTCAATCACGCCCTGCTGCACGGGATGCAGCGTTCCGTCGGCCCTCGCGAGCCCTTCGATGGTCAGCACTTTTCGTGCGCGTACCGTGTGCGTAAGAACGGAACACGCATAATACGGCACATCGTCAATCAGCACGGTGCAGGCCCCGCATTCCGCGCGGTCGCACCCCAGCTTGGTCCCGGTGAGCCCCAGCTTATAGCGCAACGTCCACGCCAGCGTTTCCTGCTTCAATACGTCCACGCGCCTCTGCTGCCCGTTGACGTTGATCGTGAGCAGCCGCTCGCCCGCGCCAACTCCGCTCGTCTGCCCAAACAGCGTGGATGCGCGAAACAGGTAACTAGCCGACGAAACCGCCGCGCCGCTCGCGATCACCGCCTTGATGAAGCTGCGCCTGGTAACCGCCTTCGCGGCGTCCTCGATCATCTTCATGTCCTGCGTTTCTGACATTGATGACCCTCCTGTTCGAGACCCCGGCCCGCTCGCATCATTCCGCGCCATTCACGCCGCTCGAGCCCGGCGTCGGAATGTTTCAGATGTGCGCCTCGCTGCATTTCACGCATTGCTCCCCCACGCGGGCCAGCAAACATTTCGTCGCAGTGACAACTTCGCGGCTTAGACCAATCACCCAGTCGGTTGGAGGAATGCGAGGCAATGCGCACAAAAACATCGGAGGACTCAAAGCGGAGTGAGCACAGTGAGATGACCCCGGTACAAGGCCGACTTGAATCGAGCCAGTCAATCCCCATAGTCGAAACCCTTAACGTCTCACCAAGTTAGGACGGCTCTGCACCTTCTCCGGTTCCAGTCTGCGGATCAAATCAGAAGGAAAATCCGGCCAGCAATTCCGCGGGCTTCGCGCCGTCTATCGCTGCGACGTTCGCCGCCGCTCGCAGTAGAGTGATCGGAATCGGCACAGCACCCGCGCCGCACGCTGCCCCTTTCACGGCCGGGTCTCTTCCGGCCCGGCCTTCATGCCGTTTACGCGGTAAGCCGTGAAATTTCCTTCGTGCTTCGTCTCGATGGTGGTCTTCTCCACCTGCACGATCCGCCACACCCGCTCGTGTACTTCCGGACTGATCAAGACCTGCCCGCCGCCGGCCGCCGTGCAATATCGCGCCGCTTTGTTGACCACGTCTCCGATCACCGTGAACTCCATTCGATCCGCCGTCCCCACGAATCCGTGCACCACTTCCCCGCAGTGAATCCCGATGCCGGACTCCGCGCACGGCAACCCGCGCGCACGGCGGCTTTCGTTCACTCTTGCCGCGGCTGCCAGCATCTCCACCGCCGCAAGAATCGCATGTTCGTACTGCTTGGGGTCGTGTTCCGGGCTTCCGAACACTGCAAGAATTGCGTCGCCCATGAATTTATCAATGGTGCCTTGCTGCGCAAAAATGATCGGAACCAGTGCCGCGAAGTAATCGTTCAGCATTTCCACGGTTTCGTCCGGCTGCATCTCCCGCGTCAGCATCGTGAAGCCGCGGATGTCCCAGTTCAGAATCGTCACTTCGCTCTGTTCGCCTCCCAGCCGCAGATGCCCCCGGTGCGTCAGGATTCTCTCCGCTACTTTCGGCGAGAATTGCCGCAGCAGCTTGGCGCTCAAAACCGACTCGTCGCGCAGCTTCTCCTGCAGCCGGTGGCTGCCCACGGCCATCGCCGCATACTGCGCCATGAAAACAATCAGGCGCAGATCCTCCTCGCCAAACACGTTCTCCGGGCTTCGCGATTCCGCGCAGATCACTCCGAATGCTTCGTCCTGCCACAGCAGCGGCGCGTACATCCCGGTGACGATCGCGCTCTGCAAGATTGTTCCGCTGATGTCTCCCGGCACAGCGCGGTTCCAGATGAACGCCTGGCGTCCGCCGATCGCCCGCCTGGAAAGGCTGTCGCTTACATGCGGTTCGTATCGCGAGCGGTGCGCCTTCAGCAGCAGCGTGTTCGTCTTCGGATCCAGCAGCGCCAGCGCCCAGCTTTCCCCGTTCGGAATCAACTCCACCAGGCGGTCCACGATTGTCGGCAGCAGTTCCTTGAGTTCCGTTTTTGCCGCGAATTGCAGCGGCAGTTCGCAAATCAGCCTCAAACGCAGCGCCCATGCATTCCCCGCGCCTCGCGTGGGCGCCGGATCGAATACCGTCGCGTCCAGATTCCGCGCGATATTCACCCCGGCATCTGCCTGCTGATTCTCCGCCGCCAGTTTCGCGCCGTTTTCCAGATAGCTGGTTTGCGCCAGCGCGTCCTGCAATTCCAGCGATTCGATGCGCAGGGTCGTCTCGCCAACCACAATCACATCGCCTGTGTGAATCCTCTGCTTGCCCATTCCCGTGATTTCCACGCCGTTCAATCGCGTGCCGCGCGAGCTTTGCAGGTCTTCCAACCAATAGCCCTTGCCTTCCTTCCAGATCCGCGCGTGCGCCCGCGAGATCTTCTTGTCCGGAGACAGGTCGAAAAGTACCGGCGAGTTCTCGTGTGCGCGCCCTAGAACGAAGTCGCTCTCGTCCACGTCCCAGGTTCTCTCTGTATTCCGATAGATACAGGTTATGCGCATGGCGCACCGCAAAAGGATAAAACGGTGAGCGGAGAATCGGGTTCGCTGCCGCGTCGCAAGGAGCAAACCCGCGCGTCGGCGTCGCGGCCTAGAGATTTTTCCATGCCACCGAGGCAGCGCCGAAAAGCGGGCACTCTTCGTTCATCACCACGTGGATCGGAATTTGTACCAGGTATGACTCCAGTTTTTCCTTGCGCTTCACGGCCGCGGCAAATTTTCCGGTCTTCAGCTTCGGGAGCACCTTCACGGCAATTCCCCCGGCGATGTAGATGCCCCCACGCGCCACCGTCCGCAGCGCTAGGTTTCCGGCCTCCGAACCGTAAATCTCCACCCACAGATCCAGCGTCTCCGCGCACACCGGACACTCCCCGGTCAGCCCACGGCGCGTGATTTCCGGCGCGGGATCCACGCTGCCGTCGTCGAACCCCGGATGCCTCACCGCCGGATTCACGAATTCGTGCACCCGCTGGAATCCTCCGCCCGACAATATGATTTCCGCGCTCACGAATTCGTGCCGCACGCCCAGGAACTTCCACAGGTCCGCTTGCTGCTGCGTGTTCGGAGCGAAGTCCGCATGGCCCGCTTCCGTGGCCATCGGCACGTGCTTCTGGCCGTCCCAGTACAGTATTCCTTCGCCCAGTCCCGTCCCGGCGGCAATCACGATCTGCGTGGATCGCGGCGAGGGCACTCCCTCGTGAATCGTTTCCAGCTCGTTCGGCTCCATAACGCCGATCCCGTAAGCCGCCGCCTCCACGTCGTTCACCAATCGCACGTGGTCCAGGTGCAAGTGGCTTGCTAAGTTCGCGCCATCCACGATCCACGGAAAATTCGTCGCTTGCACTCGGTTGTTCACCACCGGGCCCGCGATTCCGAATGACGCCGCCGTGACTTGCGCTCCCGCGCCCTTCAGAAAGTCGCTGGTAATCTCCTCCAGGCCGCTATGCCTCTGCGTTGCGTAACGCTTGTCCGCAACGCGCACCAGCTTGCCCCCCTTCACGTCGAACAAACCGAGATTGGACTTGGTACCTCCCAAGTCACCCGCCAAGATCATCGAAACCTCCGCGCTGCAAAATCGAGCATGCTCCGTTTGGCCCTTGGACGCCCCTACACGGGGCGCCATTGGCGGCCGTCGGAAGCCGTCAATTCGTCAATCGCCCGCGGCCCGTCGCTTCCCGCCGGGTAGTTCGGGAAGGGCGGCGGCGACGCGCTCTTCCACGCTTCCAGTATCGGATCCACCAGCTTCCACGCCGCCTCGACGCTGTCCGCGCGATCGAACAGCGTGGCGTCTCCGCGGATGCAATCATTGATCAGCGTGGCATACGCCGGCCGCGAATTGCGGCCAAACGCCTCGCTGTACCGGAAATCCATGGTCACCGGCCGGATATGCATCTGCGTTCCCGGCGCCTTCGCTCCGAACGAAAGGGAAATCCCTTCGTCGGGTTGGATGTTCAGCACCAGCGAGTTGGTTTCGCTGTTTTCCCCGCGGAACACCTTGTGCGGCGCACTCTTGAATTGGATCGCCACTTCCGTCAGCGGCCGCGATAGTCGCTTGCCCGTCCGCAGGTAGAACGGCACCCCGCTCCAACGCCAGTTGTCCACATGCAGTTTCAATGCCACAAAGGTGTCCGTCGCGGAATCCGGCTTCACCCCGGGCTCCTCTCGGTATCCCACCACCGGCTTGCCATTGATCTGCCCCGGACCGTACTGCCCGCGTACCACGGACTTCCACACCGTCTCTTTCGTAAACGGCCGGATGGATTGCAGCACCTTGATCTTCTCGTTGCGCACCGACGTCGCGTCAAACGTCGCCGGCGCCTCCATGGCGATCAGCGAAGTCAGCTGCAACACATGGCTCTGGATCATGTCCCGCAGCGCTCCCGCCGATTCGTAAAACGCCGCGCGGCGTTCCACTCCCAGCGACTCACCGGCCAGAATCTGAACGCTATCAATATAATTCCGGTTCCACAGCGGCTCGAAGATCCCGTTGCCGAACCGGAACACCAGCAGGTTCTGCACCGTTTCCTTGCCCAGATAGTGGTCAATGCGGTACACCTGCGATTCGTCGAATGCCTCCAGCACTTTCTTGTTCAAATCGCACGCCGAAGCTTGATCGTGTCCAAACGGCTTCTCGATGATGATCCGCGTCCAGGATTTTTCGCTCTTCGGCTTGTTCAGTCCCGCTCGCTTGAGTTGCTCGATGACATGCAGATACACTTCCGGAGGCGTGGCCAGATAAAAAAGACGGTTCCCACCGAGCTGTCCTTCGTTATCCAGCTCGTCCAGCCGTTGCACCAGCCGGCGAAAACCTTCCGGATCGTCGTAATCGCCCGCGAAATAACGCAAGTATTTCAGGAATTCCGATTTCTTCCCCTCGTCCGCCCCTTCCTGCGTACCCTTCGGCAGAAATTCTCCCGCCTTCTGCACGAAGTCCCCGTCGCTCATCTCCGTGCGCGCAAAACCCAGCAACCGAAAACGCGGCCCCAGGCAATTATGAAAAGACAGGTCATACAACGCCGGGAGGAGCTTGCGCCGCGCCAGATCCCCCGAAGCTCCGAACATCACGATGGCGCATGGGTCGGACGGCGCTTCGCAGAAAAAGTCACTCGACTGCTGGATTTCCGACACACCGACCGTTTTGGTGCTCATACGTTTCCTCCCGGAGGCCCGGCTGTGACCCGCCGGAAACCCATCTTTGTGTCATTAAAACGATAGCCCGTTCGCAAGAGACTATCATAACTCTGCGGCCCCCCGGTTATAGGAATGGGCTCGGCCAGGCCACGGCTCCGGTAATGGTTCACTTCGCCTTCGAGCGACATAAACAGCATCCGCCGGAGAAATACAGCACCGCTCTTGCCTTCAAACGAGAACATGTGTTCATCCCCGCCTAACTGGAATTTCGGCCGCCGATGCAGTATCTTGAATTGCAGCACACTCTGTAAGGAGATGTTCATGTCCGACGACAAAAATTCAAGCACCTCGGGTGCCGCCGCTTCCGCGCAACCCGCTGTCCAGGGCCCGCATATCGTCAAGTGCGTTAAATTCGGCCGCGAAATGCCCGGCCTGGACCGCATCCCGTGGAAGGGCGCAATCGGCCAGCGAATTTATGACAATGTCTCCAAGGAAGCCTGGAAGCTTTGGGTGGAACACTCCAAAATGCTCATGAACGAGTTCCGTCTGAACCCGCTCGACCCAAAATCCCAACAGGTCATGGAAGAGCAGATGGAGACCTACTTCTTCGGCGAAGGCGCAAAATTGCCCGATAGCTACGTGCCTCCCAAGCATTAAGAGAAACCAGGACCGGTTCCCTTCCGCAACGTGAGTTCATCGCCCGCGCACGCTCCCGTAATCTGCCGCGAAAATCGCGCCGGTAGGATGCCGGTAGTGCGCTAAAATAGGTGGTTCCGACAAGAGGAGAATCAATTCCCGCATGAGCTCCGCCACGAAAAACTCATTTGGCACGCGATCCCCCTTGCGTGTCGGCGATGAATCGTTTGAGATTTACCAGCTCGGCGCCCTCGAGCGCGCCGGAATCGGCAATGTTCCTCGCCTTCCTTTTTCCCTGAAAGTCCTGCTGGAAAACCTGCTGCGCCACGAAGACGGCCAGTTCGTCCACGCCGAAGATATCCGCGCACTCTCCGGATGGGACCCTTCGAGTGCGGCGGGCGCGACGGAGAAGGAAATCTCCTTCATGCCCGCGCGCGTGCTGCTGCAGGATTTCACCGGCGTCCCTGCCGTGGTGGACCTCGCGGCCATGCGCGATTCCATGCGCCAGTTGGGCGGCGATCCCAGAAAGATCAATCCGCTGCTCCCCGCGGAACTGGTGATTGACCATTCCGTGCAGGTGGATAAATTCGGAGTTGCCGGCGCGTTCTCCTTTAACGCGGACCTGGAGATGCAACGCAACATCGAGCGCTACGCTTTTCTGCGCTGGGGCCAGAAGGGATTCCAGAATTTCAAAGTCGTGCCGCCCGATACCGGCATCTGCCACCAGGTCAATCTGGAATATCTCGCGCGCGTGGTCTTCCGCGTCAAGCAAGACGGCGTGCAGGTCGCCTTCCCCGACTCCTTGGTCGGCACGGATTCCCACACCACCATGGTCAACGGCCTCGGCGTCTTTGGCTGGGGTGTCGGCGGCATCGAAGCGGAGGCTGCCATGCTGGGCCAGTCGCTTTCCATGCTGATTCCCGCGGTCGTTGGCTTCAAATTGCACGGCCGCCTTCCCGAAGGTGCCACGGCCACAGATCTGGTTCTCACCGTCACGCAGATGCTGCGCAAGAAAGGCGTCGTCGGAAAATTTGTCGAATTCTACGGTACCGGACTTTCCAGCCTCACCCTGCCCGACCGCGCCACCATCGCCAACATGGCCCCGGAATATGGCGCCACCATGGGCTTCTTCCCGGTGGATGCGGAAACCCTGGCCTATCTCCGCTTCACGGCGCGCGGCGAAGATCAGATTCGCCTCGTCGAAGCCTACACCAAGGAGCAGGGCCTGTTCCGCACCGACCACACGCCCGACCCCCTGTTCTCTGACCGCCTTGAGCTCGACCTCGCCAGCGTCGTGCCCACCATGGCCGGCCCCAAGCGCCCGCAAGATAGCGTGCCTCTCACCGATGCCAAGGCCTCCTTCGAAAGAACTCTTGCCTCTCCGCCCAAGCACGTGAGAGTCCAGAACAATGGTGACCAATTCGACTTGGCCGACGGCTCCGTCGTCATTGCCGCCATCACCAGCTGCACCAACACTTCCAATCCGTCCCTGATGCTCGGCGCCGGTCTGCTGGCAAAAAAAGCCGTCGAGCGCGGCCTCACCACCAAGCCCTGGGTGAAAACCAGTTTCGCACCGGGCTCCAAAGTCGTCACCGATTACATCGAAAAAGCCGGCCTCTGGCCTTTCCTCAATTCCCTGCGCTTCAACCTCGTCGGCTACGGCTGCACCACTTGCATCGGCAATAGCGGGCCGCTGCCCGACGCCATCGGCAAAGCCATCAAGGACAATAATCTCGTGGCTGTCTCCGTCCTCAGCGGCAATCGCAATTTCGAAGGCCGCATTAATCCTCACTGCCGCGCGAATTATCTGGCTTCGCCTCCGCTGGTCGTCGCCTACGCTCTCGCCGGCCGCATGGACTTCGACATGATCAATGAATCTCTGGGGAACGACAAAGCGGGCCACCCAGTCTATCTGCGCGACATCTGGCCGACCCCCGCAGAAGTCGAGACCACCATGCGCTCCTCGGTCACCAGCGAGATGTTCCGCAAGGAATACGCCGATGTCTTCACCGGCGACGAGCACTGGCGCGCCCTGCCCATCCCCGAGGGCGATCTCTACGCCTGGGATTCGAATTCCACCTACATCAAGAATCCGCCCTATTTCGAAAATATGCCGGTCAAGCCGTCCGCGCTAACCGACTTGCAAGGTCTGCGCGCCCTCGCGGTCCTCGGCGACAGCGTCACCACCGACCACATCTCCCCCGCCGGCTCGATTCCCGCCGATTCTCCCGCCGGCAAGTACCTCATCGCCCACGGCGTGCAGCCCAAGGATTTCAATTCCTACGGCGCCCGCCGCGGCAATCACGAAGTCATGATGCGCGGCACCTTCGCCAATATTCGTCTGCGCAATCTCCTCGCGCCCGGCACCGAGGGTGGTTGGACCATCCACCAACCCAGCGGCGAAAAAATGTCCATTTACGACGCGGCCATGAAATATCGCGACGAGCGCGTCCCGCTGATTATCTTCGCTGGAAAAGAATACGGCTCGGGCTCCTCCCGCGACTGGGCCGCCAAAGGCACCATCCTGCTCGGCGTCCGCGCCGTGCTCGCGGAAAGCTTCGAACGCATCCATCGCAGCAACCTGGTCGGTATGGGAGTCTTGCCGCTGGAGTTTCTGCCGGGGGAATCGCTAACTTCGTTGGGCCTCACCGGTCTGGAAATCTTCGCCGTCGAAGGCCTCGCGGGCCGTTTCGAGCCGCGCAAGAATATGAAAGTCACTGCCCGCGATAGCCACGGCAAGGAAACCCGCTTCACGGCTCTGGCCCGCGTGGATACGCCCTTCGAGGTCTCTTACTACCAGCACGGAGGAATCCTGCAGTACGTTCTGCGCCAGATGCTCTGACGCATCCTGATCCCGCCTAAGCCCGGTGGCTGCTCAGGTGCGGGTCGCCATGGTCCTTCAGACGCATGCGCAGCAACACCGGCGCCGCCAGCGCGAATACCGCCGCAAACACCACGAAAAATCCCACAAACGTCACCCACATCGCCGCACCCTTATGCCGCAAAAACAGCAGCGCAAGATCGCCCAGCCCCACCGAAAGCGCAAAAACCAAAATCGCGGACAGCGCCGTGGGGCACAGCGCCACCTGGCAATGCAAACACACCACCGACGAAAGGCCCGAAGAGCTCCATAGCGCTCGTGCGGGAATATGCGTGTTGCACTGCGGGCAGGTCATGGCGGAACGCCTCCCGAAACCGGATTAGCAACGGCAGGGTGCCGTGGCCGGGCAAGAGCGCTTACGGGCGCTAATCTACCACGACTTCGACCGTAGTTGAATGCTGGAAATTACCCCCCACTCCCTGGACTGTGATTTGGTACGTCTGAGGGCTAGGTCCGCTTCCGCCACCCCCACCGCCACAAGCCGCCATCACACCCAGTAGTGCAATTACCGCAACGCATGCCGCGGCCATTCCCGCGCGCGAGCCGTCGAGCCACTTCATCGCCCCGCACCAGACCAAAATCACGATCAGTGCCATGAATCCAAGCGCTGCATTGCCCGCGCGCACCGAACGCAGCCCGCTGCGCCCTGGAGCCAGCGCACCCGCGGTCTCCGGCACCGAGACGCTGAGCGCCACCGCCGTACGATTCGCCGCAGTCGTCACCGGATTCGGCGAAAAGCTGCAACTGAAACCTGCCGGAGGGCTGGCGCAGGAAAGCTGCACCGAACCCCCCGCGCTTCCTACGGCGTTCACCGCCAACTGGTAGCTCGCCGTGCCGCCCGGTTCCACGGTATCGCTCGCCGGTACGGTCGTGCCAAAAGAAAAATCGCACGCCCCGCCGACCAGGCTGAATAGCAGCGCATTCGTTGTCCCCTTCGTCGGATCGGAAACCGTCACCGGCACGGCGCCGCCGCACGCCGCGGCAGTCGCCGGGACCATCGCTGTCAGGCTCCTCGTGCTGACGAAGCTGGTCGTCACCGCCACTCCGTCGAATTCAATCGCCGAATGCGGCGTGAACCCGTTCCCCGTCGCCGTCACCTCAAACGCTCCGGAGCCGGCGTTCACCGCCGTCGGGCTCAGCTCCGTCAGCGCGTAGCTCGGCAGATTGGGCAGCAGCAGGCTCCACAATCCTCGCCCGTGCGTCGCGGCCACCAGCGTGCGCGACGTGTTGCGCAATTTCAGCGCAAGCACCTGCGAATTCGGTAGTCCGGTCTGCAGTACGCTCCACTTCGTCGCGCCCCCGGCGGTCGCGTTCGCGCTGGCATACACCCCCGAATCCGTCGCGACATAAATCGTATTGTCCGTCGCGTCCGTCGGATCAATCACGATGTCGTTCACCGGAACATCCGGCAGATTGCCGTCCACCAGCGCCCACGAAGCGCCGGAATTTTTCGTGAAGAAGACGTGCCCCAGCCCGTCGCACCCGCTCACCTCAGGGCACGAAAATCCCGAATACGCCGCGAACACCGCCTTCGGGTCGGCCGCATCCACCGCGATGGCCGCAACGCTTCGTCCCGGCTGATTGCTCTGGTTGATTCTGTGTATATCGCCCGCTCCGCTCAGCGCCTGCGCCGTCTGCCAGATCAATCCGTCCGACGTCCCTGCGTAAATCGTGTTCGAATCGCTGGGCGCCACCACAATCGTCGTGATGTAGTTCTGGCTGCTGTCGCTCGTCAGATTGGAGCTGATCGCCGACCAGCTCATCCCGCGATTCGTCGTCTGGTACAGCCGGTACGTGCCGAAATACAAATTCTGGCTGTTCTTCGCGTCGAGCACCAGCGGCGGGATGAAATCCGCGTTGTCGCTGAAATTGATTCCGCTGCCGTCCATCGCGGTCCAGTTGATGCCGTCCGTCCCCGGCACGCCGTTCATAATATTTTTGTTCAGCGTGCCGATGCCTCCCAGATAGCTGCACGCCGCGTAGATCGTGCTGGGCGTTTGCGGATCAATCGCGGTGTAGCCGCCGTCGTACGGACAAGCCTGCGTCTCGCTCGCCGCCAGCGAGCCGCTGAACTGCTGCACGTCGTTCCCTTGCGTTCCCCCGTAAATGATCTGATCGGTCGCCGGATGAATCGTGATGCCGGGATAAAACTGCGTCAGATTCAGGGACGTGTTCGCATTGCCGGTATTGGTGTTCAGGTCGCTCCAGTGCTGCGCACCTGATGTCGTCGCCGGGTTGAATACATCCTCGGACGCCCACACTCCGCCGTCGTTCCCGGCAAACATCGCCAGCACCTGCCCGCCGCTGCTCGCGAACTTCAGCGCGTGAACATCCACATGTGTCGAAGTTCCGTTGCCGCTTCCGTCCGCGCTCATGTCGCTCCAGCTGTTTCCGCCGTCAATCGAGCGATAGATGGACGAGCTGCCGTACGCTTGCCCGCCCAGCGGCGGCTGCGCCGAGCCCCCCGCAAAGACAACCTGTCCCGCCGTTCCCGGTACCACCGCCAGTTTCATGGAGTAAAAACAAAGCGGCGCGCAGAAATCGGGCAGGTTCGAAACGTTGGGGTAAATGGCCGCGAACGCCGGACCCGTTCCGTTGGGCTGAATCCCCGTCCCGCTCAGAATGCCCAGCAGGTTGTCCGAATTCGTGCTCGCATCCGCGATCGCCACGTACAGCGTGGCATCGGCCGGCGTGTCGCTCGGCGCGATCGCCAGCGAAACGCTGCCGTACAATGAAGGATTCGAAGAACCGTCCACAGACGTAACCCGGCTCCAGGTCATCCCCGCATCCGCCGAAATATACACGCCGTTGCAGGGAGCCGCCGCGCATGACGCCTGGGGGTCCACATCGCCCTTCGGATCGCCCAGCGCCGCGTACGCCGTCTGCCCGGAAGCGTCGCTCGGATCGAACAGCACATCCGTTGCCGGATTAAAAGGCGCGCCACTCGCTCCGCCGCGCGGTTGCACCCGCGTCCAGGTGCCGCCGCCGTCCGCCGAACGCCACACTCCGGACAACAACGTTCCGCCCGCCGAATAATCCGTTCCCTGCACCGCCGCCAGCACGATCGGATTCGTCTGGTGCGGTTGCACCGCCAGCGCCGCGATGTACGGGCCGCTCGCGCCGGGCCCTTGCGACGCGCTGCTCGTGAACGTTGCATCTTCCGTCCACGTCTGCCCGCCATCGCTCGAGCGCAGCACTCCCGCGCCGTAAATATTGTCCAGCGCGTAATTCGATTCGCCCGTGCCTGCTAGAATCAGATTGCTCTGCATGTGGCCGTTGAACGTCTCGCAAGGAAAGGGAGCGAGCGCCAGCGCGCCTGTCGCAAGCGAAGGTTGGTTGTCGGTCAGGGGCTGCCAGGTGACCGAATTTCCGTCCAGCGCGTTGAAGCTCGCCCAGATTCCCCCGTCCGCTCCGCCCGCATACACCGTATTCCCCGTCGTGTCGCAGGGATCCACGGCCAGCGCCGTCACCCGGCCGGAAACGTTTCCGTAAAGCGCGGTGTTTGCAGTCGGCTGAGGTCCCAGGGAAGTCCAGGAAGAAAGCACCGGCGAAATGCCCGCTTCGCGCGCGGCGGCCCGTTCTAGAAACGTGCCATCCTCGCGAATCATCGCCTGGTTTTGCGCGAAAGCTCGCCGCAGAAGCCCGCCGGGGACATGCCCCTGTGCCGAAGCGCGCTGCCGAAAGAACCATTCCGCGCGGCGTCGCACCTGCGCTGCGGCACTCAGCTCGCCTCGCCCGCCCGCTCCGCGCGAAGATGACTCCTGCGCCAGCAGCGGCCCCAGCCCGATGCCCAGCACCAGCACGCACACCAAGCCCGCAAGCCCGCGGCGATGCCTCTCGCTCGCTTCCATTAAAAATGAGAAAGCTCCGCCGACCCCGCCGACCCGTTCCGACAAGAATCACCACCCCGTCGCGGACGCCATTGTAACCAAAAAATCCGGCAACCGGGGTTTGTTTGCGGGCGGTTCAGGCCCGTGTTTTCAGGCGTGGCGCACGCATTCCTCCCGCATTCTATTTTCCTGCGTGCAGCTCGCCCGCGCTCGCTTGCGCCATCTCCTGCCACGCGGGGAGTTGGTCGCCAACGCCAAATCGCTCCAGGTAATCCGGATCAATCTCCATTTGCGTGTTGTGCTCGCCAGCTGATGCCGGTGCCGCCACCTGATGCGCCAGGATATTCGAGATGTACACAATACCCACCGCGTCCAGCGCATCCTGCGGCACCCGCTCCGGGTGGTGGTGATGCGCCACAGCCTCCACCACCGGCGACGGCAACCCCCAGATCCCCAGCAGGTACGCTCCCACCTCCGCGTGCGAAACACCCATCAGCTCGGTCTCCACCGCGTACAACGGCCGCCCGTCCGCCTGCGCTCCCTCCAGTGCCCGGGCAAAATGCGCCGCGGCCCGCGTCGCCAGCACCAGTTTCCCCACGTCGTGCAGCAGCGCCGCCACCAGCGCAATTCCTCGGGCATGAGCCGACGCCGGAATCTGGCCCGCGATCTTTGCCGTCAATTGCGAGTGCGCCTGCATTTCCTCGCAGGAAAATCCCGGCAGCGGCGCCAGCCTTGCGAAGCTGCTGAACACTCCCGCCGAAAGCACCACGCTTTGCAGCGTTTCCATCCCCAGAAAATTGACGGCGGCTTTGAGCGAGGAGACTTCCCGCGGCAATCCGAAAAACGCCGAGTTCACCAGTTGCAGCACCTTCGCCGATATGGATACGTCCTGTTCCACGATATGCACCACGTCCTTCATGGACGCGTCCGGCTCGCCCAGCTTCTGCCGCAGCGCCAAATACGTCCGCGGCAGCACCGGCAATTCCTTCACCGAACCCACCAGGTTCGCCAGCAGCTTGTTGCTCAGGATGTTCGAGAGGCTGGTGGCGCGCTCCACCGCCAGGCGCAGCATTTGTGGATCGCACGGTTTCAGCAGAAATTGGTGCGCCACCGGTACCGCCCGCAGCGCGCTTTCCATCTCCTGCGGCCCGGAAAGCACGATCCGCACCACCGCCGGATGGCGCTCGCAGATCGCCTTCATCAGCGCCGCACCGTCCATTCCCGGCATCGAAATATCCGAGACCACCACCTCGAACGGCGTCGCGTCCATCAGCGTCAGCGCCGCTTCGCCGCTCGGCGCGAACGCCATGTCCCACTGGCTGCTCTGCGATTCCAGCATTTGCTGCAAATGCTGCAGCTCTCGCGGCTCATCATCCACAAACAGGACGCGCTTCATCCATTCCCCCTCTTCGGTCTTCCGGCAATCTGAATTCACAGCGCTGCTGGCAGCCGCCACGAACGCTCCGCGACGCCGCGGCAATTCTGCCCGCGCGCCCGCTCATTCCATGGCAGCTGTGAAGGGGAACAACGAACGACACTTACGAACGGCTGTTGTGAATGCGTGCTTCGATCAACTGTTGCAAACGATCGCTGCAAACCGCGAGAGGAGTTGTCGCCTGAAGCTGCCGGAAAAGTCCGCAGACGCCCTGTTCTGCTTTCGGCGAGTCCGGCCGTCAATCCCTGCCAGTGCTGCCACCATTATAAAACCGAAACCCGCGCTCGTCGCGCGCCCGTGTCCGAAGAGTTAGGCGCGTTCCTCACCCGTGGAATCAGGGCGCCCGGCAGTGGTACTGTAAGCGGCGGCAACCGGTCGGCCCGGCGCGAAAACTCCGTCCGCGCTGCGGCCCAACGCCATCTCGCCTCGATTCAAAAAAGGAGCCCGCACATGAACCGAAACCGGAATTTCTCGTTTCTCGTACTCGCAGCCTCGTTGCTTCTCTTCGCGACGTTTCCCTTGGTCGCGCCGGGCCATTCCTCCGCGGCCCAAACCGCCAAGCCCGCGACGGCCGCCCCGGCCGGCGCGAATCTCGTGGATTTGAACTCAGCCACCAAAGACCAGCTCGACGCCCTGCCGGGCATTGGCGCGGCGTATTCGCAGAAAATTATCGCCGGCAGGCCATATCACGCCAAGACCGATTTGCTGCGCAAAAAAATCATCCCCAAGGCTACCTACGACAAAATCAAGGACCTGGTAATTGCCAAGCAGCCAGCGACGAAATAGGTTTCGCTGTCCTGAAATGCGGTGGACGTTGAACTCTACCCAGCCCGCGGCGCACCGCGCGACTCGCCACCCGGCCCGCCGCGCGTCGCCCTTCTCGAATCAATGACGCTTGCTACCCTACCTTCGCTCATTCCCGCCGGCACCGAGCTGACCGCGTTGCTGGTCGTCGTCAGTTTCTCTGCCGGCTTGAACGTGTACGCCACCGTCGGCATGCTCGGGCTGCTCGGCCGTTTTCACGTGCTCGAGTTGCCTCCGTCGCTGCACTTGCTCCAGGATTGGCGGATTATTGCGGTCTGCGCTGTGCTGTTCCTGCTGGAATTCGTGGGCGACAAAATCCCCGTGTTCGATCTGCTCTGGAACGCGGCCCACACCTTCGTGCGCGTTCCCGTCGCGGCCGTTCTAGCCTATGCCGCCACCTCGCAATTACCTCAGTGGGAGCAGATCGCCGCCACTCTCGCCGGCGGCCTCATTGCCCTCGCCGCGCACGGCGGCAAGACGGCCGCGCGCGCCGCCATCCTGCAATCGCCCGAGCCCTTCTCGAATCTCGCCCTCAGTACCGCCGAAGACGCTCTGGTCGTCTTCCTGATGTGGATCGTCGCCCGCCATCCCTACGTCGCGTCCGCGATCGTCCTGCTGGCCCTCGGCGTGATCGTCGTCCTGATCCGTTTCGTGGCTCGCGCCCTGCGCGCCCTCTTCAACGACGCCGAAGCCACCGTATTACGCAGTCGCCACTGAAACGCAGCGCTGCAATCCCGAGCGGCCCCGGAAACGACCCACGCCCGCGCGCCGCCCCGCACTCGAATCGCAAAAATCACCACTCCTACGGCTTTTTCTTCTTCCCGAACAATCCTCCCAAAGCACCCGTCGCCACGCTCGCCGGAGCACCCGCCGCGCCCTTCACCGCATTTCCCGCCAGCCCGCCCACGTCCGGAAGCACCTGGGGGTTGGAAGTCGTTCCCTGCACGATGAACGGTATGCCGTTCTTCCCGCCCTTGCTTCCGCCTCCGCCTCCCGTTAACGACGATAGCGCGCCGTTAACCCCGCTGCCCGCCGCTCCCGCCGCGCTCGTCAACGCGCCGCCCGCTCCCGCCAGATTCGCCACCAACTTGAAATTCAGCTCTCCGCCTGCGCTCACCGTTCCATTTCCCGTCACCGTGCCGATCGAAGGCGCCACCACGTCCAAATTGTCAATCTTCGTTCCCGACGGATCGTTCCGCACGTTCGCGCTCAGCGTTTGAATGTCCGTGTCCGACCCTCCACCGCCGCCTCCTAGCCCCGTAAACGAACCCAGCGCCCCCAGCTTCGATTTCAAGCTGAATCCCGCCAGCTTGGCATTCGATAAATCAACCGGCCCGCTCACCACCAGCTTGTCCACCGGCCCGGTCACCGTCAGATTCGCGGTCAGCGTTCCGCTCTCCAGTTTCGATCCGGAGGGCAGCGCCACGCCCACCGCCGGCAGGAATCCTTCCAGGTCGCTCACCGGCATGCCCTGCGCGTTCAATTTCATATTCAGCTTGGCCGTCTGCCCGGAAGTGTCGTAGCTGCCCGTCAAGCGCGCCAGCGCATTCCCGATGTGTATGTCCCCCTGCGTGAGCGTCCCGGTCTGCGACTTCAACCCATACGTCGTCGCGTAATCCACGTTCACGGGCACCGACGAAGGGCTGCCCTTCGCCGACGCCTTGATCTTGTTCGCCTTGATGGTGCCCTTGGAACTCATCTGCTTCCCGTCCGAACTCAGATCGCCCTTAAAATCCAGGATCCCGGCAATTCCAGACGACGCCTCCAGAAATCCCGTATTCGCCAAATCCAGATGGTCCACCTGCACCGTCGCGCTCAGCGGCGTCAGCGAAGCGTCCGTTGCATCAATCGGCCCGGCCTTGCCCTCCACTTTCAGCGCTGAGTTTCCCGGCCCCGTAGCCGTCAGCTTGAAGGGAAACTGTGACGTGTACGAAAGATCGGAAGCCTCTAGGTCCACGTTCTGGTAGGTGCTGGGTTTCGCCGACCCCGCCGTGCTCACGATGATCTTTCCGTTCGTGATCGAGATATTCCCGACGCTCATCGCACCCTCGTTGGACGCTCCTCCTCCGCTGGCCGCGGGACTCTTCGCCGCGCTCTTGCCCGCCGCTCCGCCCTTCCCTAGCGTCGAATAGTTCCACGTTCCATTCGCGGTGTGAATCAGGCTCACCTGCGGCTCCTTCACCGTCAGCGAACGCACTTCCAGCCTCTTCGAAAATATCAGCGGCAGCAGCTCCACACCCACGCTCACTGACTTCGCCGTCAAAAACGGCGTCTTGCTGAACGCCGGGTCGTCCGCGATCGAGACGTCCGACACCGTCACTCCTCCCGAAAAGATCGAGAGGCCGATGTCGCCGATTCCCACCTGCCGCCCCAGCGCTGCGGTCAGCTGCGTCTCCAGCGTCGGCTTGAATTGGTTGGCGTTAACGAATAGCGGCAGCATCAGCAGGATCAATAGCAACACCACCACGATGCCGCCGATAATTAAAAGGGGTTTTCTTTTCATGACGAGCCTCCGGAATGAACAGCCAGCTACATGCCGCGCCCGTTAAGGCTGGCTTGGGGAACGTCATCATACTCCCCGGCCACGGAATCCGGCAATCCTATGTTCGCTCCCGCGCCGCTCGCTCCGCTACCACTCCCCGCCCGCGCTCGATCCTCGCTTCCCTCCTTCTTCGCCGCTACGATTTCGTTAGGCCCACGCGCCAAACCGTGCTATGTTTGTCCTGCGTTTGTTGCTCTTGTAACACCTTTAGATTCGATTGAAGGGGCTGCAAGTTCACACTTGCAGCCTCTTTCGCTTTACGGCTGGAGGCGGTCGAGAAGCA
>JBAQJS010000130.1:0-101523 GCA_049300435.1 Candidatus Acidiferrales bacterium
GCCGCGCGGCGCGCTGCAGATTCCCGCCCGGCCCGCCGGCAATGAGCCCGACAGCGGGGCCACCATCACCTACCGCAAGATATTCAAAACGAGCTATCCGGAATTCGTCGAGATCAAGATCAATGAAGCCGGCGCGGGCACCTACGACATTCGCCAGCTCGATGAGGACGCGAGCCCCCAGCCGTTTGCCATCGGCGCGCCACTGGCGCAGCGCATCTTCGCGCTGGCCGCCAAGCTCAATAATTTCCAGAACGTGGATCTGGAAGTTCACCGGCGGCTGGCCAACCTGGGCGCGAAAACCCTGCTGTACGAAAAGGGCGCGGCAAAACACGAAACCGATTTCAACTACACGCTGGACGATACCGCAACGCAACTGGTGAATATCTTCGAAGGCCTGGCGCGGCAAACCACCGACCTATCCGACCTGGTGCGCACCATGCGCTACGATCACCTGGGCGTCAACGACGTGCTGCTGCAGATCGAGAAAGATTACGACAATAAGCTGTTTCCCGAGCCGGAGCGCCTGTTGCCCACGCTCGACCAACTGGCCGGGGACGAGAAGTACATTGACCTGGCGCGCACGCGAGCGCGCAACCTGGCCGCGCGCATCCGCGCCGGGCGCTGACGCCTCTGTTTCGGACGCTGCTTTTCTTCCCGGCTGGATTAGCGCACGGGTGGCCAGGGTACTAAATCTGCCCCAAATGACAACTTGACACTTCCGGCAACTTACGTTTACTCTCCGTGCCGTCTCCGCAGGTGCAAAAAACCGCGTTCCAGGTGACGGAAAACATGCGACCCCAGTCCGCACGTTTCACACCTATTTTCCTGTTTTTTGCTTTTACTTCGCTGTGGCTGCCGTCGGGCGCGCCCGGGCAGAGCGCGCCCGCGCCTGCGCGCATCACGCAGGCGGTGGACGAAGCCAATCTCACCGTCCTCAAAGGCAACACTTATCCGCTGGCTCGCGCGCAGTACGATCGCGGCGCCGCACCCGCGAGCCTGCCCATGAATCGCATGCTGCTGGTGCTGCGGCGCAGCCCGGCGCAGGAAGCGGCGCTCGAGCAATTGCTGGAGCAGCAGCAGGATCCCTCTTCGCCGAATTTCCACCAGTGGCTGACGCCGCAGCAATTCGGGCAGCAGTTCGGCCCCTCCGACCAGGACATTCAGACCATCGCTTCCTGGCTGCAATCGCACGGCTTTCAGATCGCGCGGGTATCGAACGGCCGCACCGTCGTGGAATTTTGCGGCACCGCCGGACAAGTGCAGGAAGCCTTCCACACCGCGATACACAAATACACGGTCCCTGCGGCGGCGGGAGGAACGGAAGACCACTGGGCCAATTCGAGCGATCCGCAGATTCCCGTGGCGCTCGCGCCGGTAATCGTGGGAGTGGACACCTTGCACAATTTTCCGCGCAAGGCGATGAACGTGGTGGCCGGAGTGTTCAAGAAAAACAGGTCGAGCGGCGAGCTCAAGCCGGTCCATACCCAATTCACGCTGGAGTGCGGCGGGGGCAGCGGCGAGTCCGTGCCGTGCTACGGCCTGGGCCCTTACGATTTTGCCGCGATCTACAACGTGCTGCCGCTCTGGAACGGCAGCCCGGCTCCGGTGATTGACGGCACCGGCCAGACCATCGGCATCATCGGCGAGAGCGACGTGGATATGAAGGACATCGAAAACTTCCGCAGCCTGTTTGGCCTGCCGGCAAACGATCCCGTGGTGATGCTGGACGGCCCCGATCCCGGCGTGGTGCCCGGCGACGAAACCGAATCGGACCTAGACCTGCAATGGGCGGGCGCGGTGGCCAAGGGCGCGAGCATCAAATTCGTCACTTCGGCGACCACCAACACCACGCTGGGCGTGGATCTTTCCGCGCAGTACGCCGTGGACAACAACGTGGCGCCGGTCCTGAGCGAAAGCTACGGACTGTGCGAAGCGGCGATCGGCACCGCGGGGAATCAATTCTACAACGCGGTGTGGCAGCAGGCCGCGGCGGAAGGAATCACGGCCTTCGTTTCCGCCGGAGACGGGGGCTCGGCCGGGTGCGACAGCCAGGATAATCCTTCACCGGCGCCGGCCGAGTTCGGGCTGCAAGTGAGCGGCTTCGCATCCACGCCGTACAACGTGGCGGTGGGCGGCACGGATTTCAACGACCTTGGAAAAACGACGACATACTTCAACGCCACTAACAATCCCACCACGCAACAGTCCGCCAAGGGCTACATCCCGGAAGTGCCGTGGAACGACAGTTGCACCAGCCAGTCGCTGGAATATTACGACTACAGCTCGAACGCGCTCACGAACTGCAATAATTCGGAACTACGAACCGTGAATGTATTCACCGTGGGGGGCGCGGGCGGAAAAAGCAGCTGCACCACGGGCGACGGGCAAGACGTTACCAGTTGCTCGGGCGGGTACGCCAAACCTTCCTGGCAAACCGGCACGGGCGTGCCCAGCGACGGCAAACGCGATATCCCGGACGTGTCGCTGTTTGCCTCGGCGGGATTCTACACCGGCAGCTTCTACGTTATTTGCGAGGCGGACATAACCGACGGCTTGTACTGCGACCAGGATCCGGAAAACGAGGAATTTCTCGCGATTGGCGGCACTTCCGCGTCGTCGCCTTCCTTCGCCGGAATCCTGGCGATGATCAATCAGAAAACCGGAGCGCGCCAAGGCAACGCGAATTACATTCTTTACAAGCTCGCCGCGCAATCGGGCGCGAACTGCGCTTCGACCGGGACGCCCGCGAGCTCCTGCGTCTTTTACGATATGACCACCGGCACGAACGCGATGCCCTGCGGCGAGGGAACGCCGAATTGCGGCACGACGGGAGCGGAGGGGTTCGGGATTTTGACGGGATACAACGCGACGGCCGGTTATGACCTGACCACCGGGCTTGGCTCGGTGAACGCGGCGAATCTGGTGGCCAAGTGGAATACCATCACGTCCGCGCTGAAGCCGACGGCTACCACGCTGGCGCTCAGCCCCACTTCGTCCATCGCGCACGGCTCGGCGGTGACAGTGCAGATTGGCGTGACGCCCGCGCCGCCCGCCTCCGGAACGCCCAGCGGAAACGTGGCGTTGCTGGCTACCTCGACGATTGAGCCGGCCGTCACCGATTTTGCGCTGGCCAACGGCTCGGTAAGTTCGACCACCGACGTGCTGCCGGGCGGCAGCTACAGCGTCACTGCGCATTATCCCGGCGACGGAAGCTTCGCCGCCAGCGATTCCGCGCCGGTGGCGGTGACCGTGACGCCGGAGGCGAGCAAGGTGGCCGTCTCTTTCGTAACCGTGAATTCGCAGGATAATCCCCTGCCGTTCAGCTCGGGACCTTTCGGCTCGCAGGTTTATCTTCGCGCCGACGTGAGCGGCAATTCCGGAAACGGCGTTCCCAGCGGCACGGTAACTTTCCTCGACGGCGGAAAAGCGATCGCCGGCATTCCGGCACTCACGTTGAATAGCCAAGGCAACGTGCTGCCGACCAATCCGACCGAGACGTTCACGGCCGGGACCCATTCCATCACCGCGTCCTACGGCGGCGACGCCAGCTTCAATGCCAGCACGGCGCCGGCCGCTTCTTTCAGCATCACGCAAGTTTCGGTTGCGGTGGGCGTGATTGCGCCGCCGCTCGCGCCATTCGATAGCTCCGTCAACCTATCGGCTGCAATGAACGGCACGAACTGCGGCGGACCTCCGACGGGTACGATCACTTTCTTCCTGGGGACGACGCAGCTGGGCACGCCGCAAACGGTGCAAAGCACCACGAACCCGCAGTACTGCACGTTCAACACCTCGGCGGGGATTGCCACCAGCGCTCTGCTCTTGGGCGCAAACTCGATCACGGCGAAGTACAGCGGGGATACCAACTACATCGCCGCAGTTTCCGCCGCGGCGACGGTAAACGTTGACATCATTACTTCCACGTCCATTACGTCCTCGAATACCACCATTCCGCACGGGTCCAGCGTCACCTTCGCAGCGGTGGTGACACCGAATCAGACCGTCAGCCCCGGCCCCACGGGAACCGTGACGTTCGCGAGCAACGGCGTCACGATCGGCACGGCGGTTCCCCTGAGCAACGGACAGGCGCAGGTCACCACGTCGTCGCTTCCCGGCGGAAACCTAACGATCACGGCGCAGTACAGCGGAGATACGGACTACAACGGCTCGGCCGCCAGCCTGCAGGAAAATGTGCAACTGCTGGCCACCACCACGACGGTCAGCACGACGAACCCGGCGATTTCGCAGGGCACCAGCGTGACGCTTACCGCGCAGGTCGCACCGGTCCATTCCGGCGGACCGACGCTCACCGGCAACGTGCAGTTTTTCTCGGCCATCACGGCGGAGGGCGGCGACAACCCCCTGAGCGCCGGAGTAACTCTGGTGAACGGCCAGGCGCAGCTGACGACCTCCACCATTCCGGCGGGCACGCAACTCATTTTCGCTTTGTATTACGGCGACGCGAATTACGCTTCGTCCACGGCATCGGTGGCCGAGCAGGTAGCGGCTGCGCCGGACTTCAGCATGTTGGTTGCGCCCTACAGTGTGCTGGTCAGCGCGCCGGGCGCGAGCGGGTCCGCGGCGCTGGGCGTCAGCGGGAGCAACGGCTTCAGCGGAGCGATCAGTTTTTCCGCCGCGTCTTGCTCCGGCTTGCCTGCCGAAAGCTCGTGCAGCTTCAGCCCGGCGAGCGTCACCGGCAGCGGCAGCACCATCCTGACGGTTTCCACCACCGCTCCCAGTCTGCTGGTTCCGGCGAGCCGCCGCTTGGACTTCGGCGGCTGGCGAACAACCGCGGGCGCGCTGCGGCTGGTGGTGCTGTATCTTGCGCTCTGTGGCGTGCTGTGCGGCGCTCCGCTCGCGCTGGGAATGGGGACGCGGCGCGGCAGACGGCGGTGGAATCTTGCCGGCACCGCAATCGCGCTTGCGTTGTTGCTCGGCAGCGCCGCGTGTGGAGGAGGAGGCGGCGGTGTCGGCGTGACTCCTCCGCCCACCAATACCGGCACGCCGAAAGTGACGAATCAGGTGATCACCGTGACGGGCATCAGCGGATCCATCACGCACACCACCACATTCACGCTCACGGTCGAATAGGCCGGCTGGTAGCTCCCGGCCCGAAGCGGTTTGGAGTGCCGCAGGCTCGCTGCTTTGCTTTGCGCGTAGCGCGGTTCGCGCTTGCCTGCTGCCGCACGTGCAATCAGCGCACGATCAATCCCGCGTACCCGACGACTTCATCGCGCTCGCCGGTAACATCCCCGGACGTCGCGTAGCGCACCAGGCCGGCGCTCTCCGCTCCCAGGTCGCGCATGGCCACCAGCATCGCCGTGGTCGCCGCGCACCCGCACATGGTGATGCCCTCGCCGCGCACCGTGTCGTACAATCCGCGCGCGTCGAGCGCCAACATGCGCGCGATGGCCCGTTCGTCCTTCGCGCGCGTCACTGCGTCGCTCTCGTAATGATTCATGTCCGTGCTGGCAATCACCAGCACGCGCTCGCCGTGCGCCGCGACCACGCGGGCCACCGCATGGCCCAACTCTTCCAGCAGCGTATAGCGGTCCGCCGCGAGCACCACCGGAACGAACCGGAAATCCGGGGCGAGGCGCTGCAGGAACGGAATCTGCACTTCCAGGGAATGCTCGCGCTGGTGCGCCACCGCGTCTTCGCGCAAGCGCGGGCAAGCGCGCAAGAGCTCCGCGGCCAGCTCCGCGTCTATCGCCGCGTCGCCCAGCGGAGTTCGCCAGCTTCCCTGCGATAGAATTGCCATGGATTCACCGCGCGGAAAATGGCGCGGCCCGAGCAGAATGCAGCGCGCCGGAATTTCCAGCGAAGCATAAACCGCGCCGGCAACATGCCCCGAATACATGTACCCCGCGTGCGGCACGATGCAGCCGCGCGCCGCGATTTTCCCTTTGGCGTGCGGCGCGAAGTCCGCAATCTGCCGCGCAAGCTCCTGCGGATCGGAGGGATAGAAACGTCCGGCAACAGCGGGAGGGCGAATCATGGAGTCTTGGAACTTGCGGTGCGTTGCGCCGGCGTGCGGGCGGGTCTTTTTTCGTTGGCTGCCGTGCAACAACCAGCCAGCGTGATGCGATCGCCGGCCAAGCCGCCCAACGGGGAAATCAAATCGGTTTCGAGGGCTTGCCTTTGATGTTGAGCGCTTGGGTGCTGCCGGGCATCCACAAAATCTTCACGCGGTCGCCGCTTTGATATCCGCCCTGGTCCAAAACCTTGGCCATCTTGTCCTTGGCTTTGTCCGCGTAGGTGAAGGTGTGAATCATCAGCGGATTATCTTCCTCGCGAATCATGATGGTGTGGTCATCGGCGTGAATCACTTCGCCGCGCAGCCAGGTGCCCTTGGGCGGCTTCTGCTTGACCACCACGAAAGCGTCCCGCGGGTCGCCCTTGATCTGCGCGCGGAGCGGCGCGGCGGCCAGCAGCGTGGCGCCGGCGCAAAGCAGCGCAGCAGCGAATAATTTATAGTTCTTCATCGAAGGAGATCTTCAGGGACTTCAGGAATTTAATGTCCTGCGCGGTAATTTCCTCGCGCGGCTCGATGGTTTCTTCTTCCATGATTTCATCATCGGCGCGAATGCGCAGCGATTCCAGGAAACGCCGGTCCTGGTTGGTCAATTTCGCGTCCTGCGCGGTGCGGCGCGCCAGGCCGATGGTGGCATCCAGCTTCAGCACGATGTCGAATCCCGCAGAGCGCACGCCCGAGATGGCCTCAGCGATGCGGTTGGAATCGGACACCGTATCATTAATGGCGTGTCCCAGCTCTCGCAGCAGTTGCTTCATGCGATCGTCGAGTTGCAAGGGCATCACCTCCTCGATCAGGCCCCGTCTGAACCCATTCTAGGGCGGAGGCTAGCGCGAAACAAGACCCAGGTGCTTGGCACGAACCCCCATGGTCACCTGTACGGCCGCGCAGGTGCGCGCGCCGCAGCGTGGGCTAGCGCGCGGCTGGCCGCCGATCGCGCCTGCGCACGCGCGGATTGTGTACTAGAATTGTCGCATGGCCGCGGGCTTCTATCCCACGCTCTGGAGCTCGACGAAGATCACGCTGCGCGCGGTGTGGCGCGCTCTGCGCCAGCTCTTCCACGAAACTACCGGAGCGATTTTCGCGCTGTTCGCGCTGTACGGCGGAATCTCTGCGTGGCGCCAGTGGCACACTCGCCCCGCGGCGTGGCTGCTGGGCTTCACCGTCGTCTATGCGGTGATGATGGTGTGTTTTGCGTTCACGTCGTTTCGCCGCGCGCGGCGCGTGCGGTGAGGCAAGGGGTGCACACTCGAGAAGCGAAAATGGAAAACGCTAAGCTTTGCGGCGCGGGTGAATGTTTCGCTCTGACTTCGAGGTCTTTTGCCGCGTCGCGCGGCTTGCATTGCGCGATTGTTTCCAGCGACAGCGCTGGACCGGGCCATTTTCCATCTTCACTTCCGCATTTTTGGCTTCCATGACCGGCGACACGAAAAAATCCGCCGCGGCCGCTGAGGGCAAAGCCGCCTCGCCCTCCGGCCTGTCCATGGAAGCTGTGATCACCGCGGCCGACCTGGGCGCATGGGACGCGGAACGCGACCTCGGCTATCCCGGCCAGTTCCCTTTCACGCGCGGCGTGTATCCCACCATGTATCGCGGGCGCCTGTGGACCACCCGCCAGTACGCGGGGTTCGGCAGCGCTGTGGAATCGAACCGGCGCTATCGCTATTTGCTGGAGCAGGGGGTGAAAGGGCTTTCCGTGGCGTTCGATCTGCCCACGCAGATCGGCATGGATTCCGACCACGTGCTCGCGCAGGGCGAAGTGGGCAAAGTGGGCGTGGCCATTGATTCGCTCGAAGACATGCAGACGCTGTTCGACGGCATTCCGCTGGAAAATGTTTCCACTTCGATGACCATCAATTCCACGGCCGCGATATTGCTGGCGCTTTACGTGGCCGTCGCCAAACAGCAGGGCGCGAACCTCGAGCGCCTCGCCGGCACGGTGCAGAACGACATCCTGAAGGAATACATCGCGCGCGGAACGTATATTTACCCGTTGCGTCCGGCCATGCGCATCGTCACCGACATCTTCGCGTGGTGCCGCCGGGAGCTGCCCAACTGGAACGCCATCTCGATTTCCGGCTATCACATTCGCGAGGCAGGCTCGACGGACGTGCAAGAAGTGGCCTTCACGCTGGCGAACGGCATTGCTTACGTGGAAGCGGCGATCCAGGCCGGGCTCGCCGTGGACGAATTCGCGCCGCAGCTTTCTTTTTTCTTCAATTCGCACAACGAGCTGCTGATGCAAATCGCCAAATTCCGCGCCGCCCGCCGCCTGTGGGCGCGCACCATGCGCGAACGCTTTGCCGCGCGCGACCCGCGCTCGCTGATGCTGCGCTTCCACGCGCAGACGGCCGGCTCCTCGCTCACCGCGCAGCAGCCCGAAAATAATCTGGTGCGGGTGGCGCTGCAGTCGCTCGCGGCCGTGCTGGGCGGATGCCAGTCGCTGCACGCGAACGCGCTGGATGAGGCCCTGGCGCTGCCCACGGAGCAATCCGCGCTGCTGGCGCTGCGCACGCAGCAAATCATCGCGCAGGAAACCGGCGTGGCCAATACGATTGACCCCGTCGCCGGCTCCTACGCCATTGAGAAGCTGACCAACGAGATCGAAACGGGCGCGCAGGAATACATTTCCAAGATTGATGCCATGGGCGGAGTGCTGCGCGCCGTCGAGACCGGCTACATCCAGCAGGAAATACAGAAGTCCGCGTTCGAATACCAGAACGCGGTGGACAGCGGCGAGCAAGTCGTGGTCGGGGTGAATCGCTTTCAGACCGAGGAGGAAAAGCCCATCCCCACGCTGCGCATTGACCCGGAAATCGAACGGACGCAGGTCGCGCGGCTGAATGCGCTACGGGCCACGCGCGATACGCCCAAGGCCCAAGCCGCCCTGGCGGAAGTGGAGCGCCGCGCGCGCAGCGCGGAAAACCTGATGCCCGCGATTCTAGATGCGGTGGAAGCTTACGCCACGGTGGGCGAGATTTCCGACGCGCTGCGCCGCGCCTTCGGCGAGTACCAAGAATCCGTGGTCATCTGAACCGCGCCGCGACCCGATTCACACCGCGCCGACGCGCTGCCCGGAGCGCAGCGAGCGTCTCGACGCGCACTCCACCATCGCTTGGAACGCCGTGATGCAGGCCTGGCGCAGCTCCCGCGCAATCCTCTCGGTGATTCCTTTCGTGAGCAACATCGTGGCGGTGCCGTGCAACAGCGCCGCCAGCGCCAGAGCCAGGCGCGCGTGCTTCTGCGGAGTCCCTCCCAGGCGGTCCGCCAGGCGCTTTTGCAGGAGCTCGAAGGAGGGCCGCGGTTCGTCTCTTTCCAGCCGCACCACCCAGTCGGCGTGAATCAGTTCGTACTCATTGCGATGGTTGAGCGCGAACTCGAAATATCGCTGGCAAAATTCCTCCGCCGAATGGGAACGGCGCATGTAAGAAAACATGATCTGCTGCGCCCTGCCGCGCAGCATTTCCAGGATGTCTTTCTTGTCGCGAAAGCGCTGGTACACCGTGGGAGTGCTGGTGCGGGCGGTGCGCGCCACGGCGCGCATGGTGAGGGCGCGCTCTCCGCCCTTGCTCCACAATTGATAAGCGGCGTCCAGAATGCGGCCTTCCAGATGGGCATCGGCTGTGCGGGGCACCCTGGCTCCTTGGGCCTGCGGAATGACGGCCACAAATAATCTGTACATCGTACAAGAAACGGTGTATAAATAATCCCGGCGCAGTATACCCCGTTCTAATTCCTGGTGCAGGAAAAATCCGAAGCGCGCTACGAGGAACGATGCAACGATTTGAATACGCCGTCACTACGGCAGCAAGCCCTTCCGTGGCTTGGGAAGTCTATACCAACTGGAAAATGTGGCACAGCTTCGCCAGCATCTACGGCGACATCAAATGGCTGCAAGGCGAACCCTGGAGCATCGGCAGCAAGATGGAAATCGAAATTCTCCACCCCGTCAAGATGGTGGTGCACCACTTGATCGTCAATTGCAAGCCGGGCCGTGAACTCGGCTGGGTGGACCGCGCCTTGGGCGTCACCATGCATCAGTGGGTTGACTTCGATGAGAGCTCCTCCGGCGGCACGCGCGTGCGCACCTGGGGAGAGATCAAGCCGGCCGGCATGACTTTGGCAGGACGCAAGGTGGAAGAACTGGTGAAGGTGTTCACCGAAACGTGGTACGAGAATTTCCGTTCGCTCTGCGATGAGTTTGCCGAAGTGGGAATCTGACGCAGGGACCGTACGCCGCAAACTGACAAGCGAACATAACGACGTCGAGCGCCTAGCGCGAAGCGGCGGAGGATGCGGCCTTGTCTTCGTCGCCCGCGTCCTCGGCAGCCTTGGCGCGCAGCACCAGCACCGGGCACGCCGCCAGCTTCACCACTTTTTCGGCCACCGAGCCGAAGGCGATCTTGCGCCAGCCGGTCATGCCGTGCGTGGCGATGACGATCATGTCCCCATGATTTTGTTCGGCGCTGCGCACCAGTTCCATACCGATGTCGTTCGCCGTGCCGATTTCGGTGCGCACCTTCACGTTTTTCGGCGCGATCGTCGCAGCCAAGTCCGCGAGCTGCTTGCCGGCCGCAACCGTCAGGCTGTTGTCATACTCACCTTCCTTCAGGATCGAAATGTCGGCCGGCAGGTCCTGGATGGCCGGAACGACGTACACTAGCAGCAGTTCCGCGCCAAACCGAGAGGCCATGTCCGCGGCGACGTCCAGCGCGGCGCGAGAATGATCGCTGAAATCAATGGGCGCGAGAATCAGTTTTGGCGGCAACATGGCGGCGTAGTTCCCTTTGGGCCCGCAATGCGGGCGGCAGCAAGGACGGAGACGCCATCTACCGAAGCGAATCCGGCGCCACGTTACGCGCATGTTGAGTTCGGTTAATTCCGCGAATACGCCGCTTCCGCGTGGCCGCCTACTTCAGCGCGTCCGCCCCCGCCTTGGCGCACTGCGCGTCTTGCGAGCTGGCGCCGCCGGAAACCCCGATCGCGCCGACGATCTTGCCGTCCATCACCAGTGGAATGCCTCCCGCCACCGGCACCGCACCCTGCAGGCGCAGCACGCCCAGTCCGGCTGCACCAGATTCCAGCCGGTCCTGGAGCGCTTGCGTTGGCCGCTTGTACAGCGCCGCGGAGCGCGCCTTGTCAATCGAAACGTTCGCGCTGGCTAACTGCGTATTGTCCATTTTCTCGTAGTAAACCAGGTTCCCCGACGGATCCACGATTGCCACAGCCACGGTCCAATTGTTCTTCGCCGCTTCCGCCAGCGCGGGCGCCGCGGCCTTTCTCGCGTTCTCCAGGCTGACCGGAGGGCCGTAGGGATTCGAACTCTGCGCCACCGCACTCGCCAGCGCTCCCAACAACAGCGTCACTGCAACCACGAGTCCCGCAACCGCTTTCTGCCGCATTCTCGATCCTCCTCTTGATGGATGGTGGAAAAATGCCCGCTACGAGACGCCCCGACGATTGGCTCGTCACCGGCGTTTCATCGCGGGTCGTGCCCAAAGTTGTTAAACGCTTGCGCCGCGGATTGCAAGGCGAAGTTTTCAGCGCGAGACGCACGGCTGCGCTTACGCCTGCGCCTCGGAATGTCCTAGAATGGCTGCGCATGAAGGCCGCGGCCCTGATTGACAATCTGCGCGTGGTGCTGGTCGCGACGCGCAATCCGCTGAACATCGGCGCGGCGGCGCGCGCGATGAGTAATTTCGGCTGCACGCACCTGCGCCTGGTGAACCCTTACGACCCGGCGTACCACGAGGCGCGTTCGGCGGTGGGCGCCGCGCCGGTGCTGGCCCAAGCGGAAGTGTACGGCAGCGTGGCCGAGGCTGTGACGGACTGCGCGCTGGTGGCCGGCACCACCGCGGTGGGTCACCGCGAATTGCAGCATCCGCTGCGCGGCCTCCAGGCCGGCGCGCGCGAAATGCGGCGGCATCTCGGGCGTCGGCGGGTTGCGCTGCTGTTCGGCTCGGAAAAATTCGGCTTGTCCAATGAAGACCTGAGCCATTGCCACTGGCTGCTCAGCATTCCCACGCGCGACGAGCATCGCTCGATGAACCTGGGCCAGGCCGTCGCCGTCTGCCTCTACGAGTTGGTGCGCGACGCAAAGGCCGCGGCCAAATTCAGGAAGGCGCTGGAAAAATCTCCGCGCGCCAACGCCGCCGAAGTCGAGCGCTTCACCACGCTGCTGATCGAAGCGCTGCGCACCAGCGGTTTTCTCGACCGCCGCAGCGTCGCCGACGCCGATGAGCGCATCCGGCGCCTGGTGCGCCGCCTGAATCTGCCGTCACGCGACGCCGACATGTGGACTGGCATTATGCGGCAGATCGTCTGGAAGCTGAATGCGACGCCGACCAAAAAACCGACCACGTAGCTACGCTGCGCCGCGCAAGAAGCCAGCAGCGTAGGTAGGATACCCGCCCGCGCGCATCAGAATACGACTGACCCCGCTTTTCACACCGCGTAGCTTTCATGTATTCTGCTGGGCCTATGCTGGATTTGGGATATGTGCGCGAGCACCTGGATGGGATCGAGAAGATGGCGCGGGACCGCGGGATGACTCTCGAGTTGAAGCCATTTCGCGAATTGGACGCCGACCGGCGGAAGGTGATTACCTCGGCGGAGAGACTCAAGGCGGAGCGCAACAAGGCCAGCGAGGAAATCGCGCGCATGAAGAGGTGCGGCGAGGATGCCGGCGCGCTGCTGGCCCTGATGAAGCAGGTTTCCGAGAAGCTGAAGCGCGACGACGAGACGATCGCCGTGCTGGACGAGCGGCTAAAGCAGTTCCTGCTGATCATCCCGAATATTCCGCACGCCAGCGTGCCGGTGGGCCGCTCCGCGGCGGACAACGTGGAAGTGCGCCGCTGGGGCACGCCGCCCGCGTTCGCATTCAAGCCGCGCGCGCACTGGGAACTGGGCGAAGGCGCGGGGATCCTGGATTTCGACGCCGCGATCAAGATTGCCGGGGCGCGTTTTGCAGTGTACAAGGGCCTGGGCGCGCGGCTGGAGCGGGCGCTGGCGAATTTCTTTCTGGACGTGCACACGCGCGAGCACGGCTACACGGAAATTCTGCCGCCGTTTCTGGTGAACACCGCTTCGCTCACCGGCGTGGGACAATTGCCGAAATTCGCGGCGGACATGTTTCACATCGAAGGCACGGATTTGTGGCTGACTCCCACCTCCGAAGTGGAATTGACCAGCCTGTATCGCGACGTGACGCTCGACGCGGACGCGCTGCCCATCAAAGTCTGCGCCTGGACGGCCTGCTTCCGCTCCGAAGCCGGAGCGGCGGGGCGGGACACGCGCGGGTTGAAGCGCCAGCACCAGTTTCAGAAAGTGGAAATGTTCAAATTCACACGACCGGAGCACAGCTACGACGAGCTGGAATCGCTGGTGGCCAACGCCGAGGCCATTTTGCAGCGGCTGGGCCTGCACTACCGCGTGATGCAGCTCTGCACCGCGGACATGGGCTTCGCGTCCGCGAAAACTTACGATATTGAGGTGTGGCTGCCCTCGGCCGGCGAGTTCATGGAGATTTCTTCGTGCTCGAATACCGAGGCGTTCCAGGCGCGGCGCTCGGGAATTCGCTGCAAGGCGGCGGGCGGGAAGAAATCGGAGTTCGTGCACACGCTGAACGGTTCGGGCCTGGCCGTGGGGCGCACCTGGATCGCGCTGCTGGAAAATTATCAGCAGGCGGACGGCTCCGTGCTGATCCCGGAAGCGCTGCGGCCGTACATGGGCGTCGAGCGCATTCCTGGCGCGGCGGCGAAGGGCTGAGGCTTTTTTACCGCGGACGCGCAGAGGCCGCACAGAAAACCGCGCGCTGCTAATTTTGGAAGTTCTCTGCGCTCTCTACATCTCCGCGGTTGATTTTCCGGGAGTGTTTCAGGATACAGGGCCGACCAGCACCATCGGTCCGGTGGGATGCGGCATTCCGCCCGCCGGCTCGAGCGTCACCGCAAATTCCTTCGCGGTGACTCCTTCCGGCAGCTTCATCATCATGTGGCTCATTTCGCCGTTCTTCGGATTCAGGACGCCGGCGCTGATGGGCGCGCCATTCATGGGAACCAGCCAGAGCTGATAACTCTTCTCCGGCGGAGCGGGCGGCAACCAGCCGTCGTAGGTCATCATTCCTTCCCGGGCGTTATAGAGCACGCGCGCGTGGCCCTGCGCCTCCGGCGGAGCGACGCCTTTCTGCGCCCACAGCGGAACGACCACCGTTTCGCGCGCAGCCATCAGGTCAGCCTGGTGGCGCGTTTCCGTCAGTTCCTGCTGCTGGCGCTGAATCGTGCCGCGCAGCCCGGCAAGCTGGCGATTGAGTTGATCGTTGTGCAGCCATAGCAGCAAGGTGGCGAGAGCAAACGCCGCCGTGAACGGCGCGAGCACGCCCCACCAGCGCGCGAAGATGCTCGGCTCGGGTTCGGGCTGCACGCGGAGGCGGCTGCCGCCCGGGCCTTCGGCGGTGGCGACGATCTGGCGCAGCAGACGTTCTTTCACGCCGGGCGAGGGCTCCACGCGCGGCGCGGCCAGCGCGAGAAGCGCCATGCGCCCGCGCGCCTCGGCCAACTGTGCGGCGCACTCTGTGCAAGCAGCGACGTGCGCTTCCACCGCCTGGCGCTCGCTGGGGTCCAGCGCGCCGAGGGCGTAGAGATCGAGGTCTTCGGGCCGAATTGGATGTTCGCCGCTCATGGATGCAAATCCCGCCTCAAGGTTTCCACCGCCGAGCGCAGGCGGGTTTTCACCGTGCCCAGCGGCTCGCCGGTGCGCTGGGCGATTTCACTGTGCGTCAGGCCTTCGAAATAGGCCAGCTCGATCACCGCGCGCTGCTCTTTCGGCAAATGGTCGAGCGCGCCTTTCACTTTGCCGAGCATTTGCTGCTGGGCGACGTCGCTTTCCAGGCTGGAGGCGATGACGACCGTATTTTCGCCCAGTTCGTCGCCGCTCGCGGGATTGTGGCGGCGCAAACGCGAGATGGCGCGGTTGCGGGCGATCACCAGCAGCCAGCCCGGCAAGGTACCGCGCGAGGCATCGAATTGCGCAGCGCTGCGCCACAACTGGTAGAAAATGTCCTGCAGAATTTCTTCGGCCGCCTGTGTGTCGCGCAAGATGCGGTTCAAGACCGACGAAAGCATGGCGGCGTAACGGTCGTAGAGCGTGGCGAGCGCAGACTCGTCCCGCTGCACGATCCGGTCAATGAGCGACGCGTCCGTAGCCCTCAACTCCGCTCGCTTCTCCCCAGTCAGCAAGGCCTGCTCTTCCTTTTAAGTACGCGCACAATGGGCCGACGGATTGTGCCGCGGGATGGCAACCACGGCGGCGCCGCGCGGATGCGCCACGCGCAGCCTAGCGTGTTGCCGTGGCGCGGTCAACGCTGATATGACGCAGACTCCGGCGCGATTTCGTGTGCCAGGGTGGGAGCGAAATTTTGCGCGAAGCTGCCAGCGTGGCCGTCCATAACTCCTTATCGAACAATTACTTACAGAGTGTCGGGCGGCGATTGGGGCGACTAGAGATTGCGCGCGCTGGACCTGCCATTTCCCGCTTTGACATTGGTTTTCGTTGACATCCTGCGTGGCTTGACTAAACTTCGACTCGCGCAAGACTTGCGGGCTCTTACCGAAATAACCGAAATATCTGTTCGCCACGTCAGGAAGGAACCTTTGATGGCAACCGTTGTGAAGCCGGCCAGCATTCAGCCCATTCCGCGCATCGCGCCGCGGGAAGACCTGAATCCGTATCGCATCTCGCAGATCCAGTTCGATATCGCGGCTGAATACCTGAAGCTCGACGCGGGCTTGCGGCAGATTCTGCGCACGGCCAAACGCGTGCTGGAAGTTTCCATTCCCACCAAGATGGACAACGGACAGATCAAGGTGTTCAGCGGCTTCCGCGTGCAGCACAACATGGCGCGCGGCCCGGCCAAGGGCGGCATCCGCTACCATCCGGCGGTGACCCTGGACGAAGTGAAAGCACTGGCGATGTGGATGACGTGGAAAACCGCGACCGTGAACATTCCCTTCGGCGGCGCCAAAGGCGGAGTGATTTGCGATCCGAAGCGGATGAGCAAATCCGAGCTGGAGCGCATGACACGGCGATTCGCGGCGGAAATTCTGCCGATCATCGGGCCGGAGCAGGATATTCCTGCGCCGGACGTGTACACCGACGCGCAGACGATGGCCTGGATCATGGACACGTATTCCATGACCAAGGGGCATTCTTCGCTGGGCGTGGTGACCGGTAAGCCGATTTCCATCGGCGGCTCGGAAGGCCGCAACGAAGCCACCGCGCGCGGCTGCGTGATCGTGGTGGAAGAAGCCTGTAAGTTGAAGAAGATATCGTTGCGCGGCGCGAGCGTGGCCATCCAAGGTTTCGGCAATGCCGGTTCGATTGCGGCGAAACTCTTTGCCGAGAAAAAAGCGCGGGTGATTGCCATCAGCGATTCGCGCGGCGGAGTTTTCAATTCGCGCGGCATTGATCCGCTGAAGGCCATGCGTTACAAAGAACGCTCCGGCACCGTGGTGGGCATGCCGGGGACGTCGCGCATATCGAACGACGATTTGCTCACGATGAAGTGCGACATCCTGGTGCCGGCCGGGCTGGAAAATGCGATCACGCTCAACAATGCGGACCAGATCAAGGCGAAGATCGTCGCGGAAGCCGCCAACGGGCCGACCACTCCGCACGCGGACGAGGCTTTGGCGCGCAAGGGCACGCTGGTGATCCCGGACATACTGGCCAATGCCGGCGGCGTGACCGTGAGCTACTTCGAATGGGTGCAGGATTTGCAGAGTTTCTTCTGGTCGGAAGCGGAAGTGAACGCGAAACTGGATCTGGTGATGCGCCGCGCCTTCCACGAAGTGCACGAGACCGCGCGCAAGCACCGCACGCATCTGCGCACCGGAGCGTACGTGCTGGCGGTAGGGCGCGTGGCCGATGCCACGCTGGTGCGCGGATTATTTCCGTGAGTTTTTCGCGCGGCTAGAATTTCTCTTACCCACTGCAAACGAATCACGAATATTGTCCTTGCGCGACGCCCAAGAACGCGCGTACATTTTTGTCTGCCGGTGCGCCAATGCGGAAAATGGCGGCGCCGGCGTACTTGTCTGCGGAGACCTCGCGCGGAGGGCGCTCGCAATTGAGTAACCACACGAATCACCCGGGCAACACGGGCCACACGCCGCCCATTCTGCTGACCATCGCCGGCTTCGATCCCTCCTGCGGCGCGGGCGTGGCGGCCGACCTGAAAACCTTCGCGGCGCACAATGGCTATGGCGTGGCGGCGATCACGGCGCTGACGGTACAATCCACGCAGGGAGTGGTTTCGGTGCACGCGACTCCCTCCGCGACCTTGCGCGCGCAGTTAGACACGCTGGCGGAGGACATGGTCATCGCCGGCGTGAAAATCGGGATGCTGGCGAATCGCGCGAACGCTTCGGCGGTGACCGAATTTCTCGACAAGCACAAATTCGCGCACGTGGTGCTCGACCCAGTGTTTCGTCCCACGGCGGGAAACGCGGAATTGCTGGATACCTCCGGGCTGAAATTCGTGCGCGATGAATTGCTGAAGCGCGTGAGCGTAATTACTCCTAATATTCCCGAGGCGGAATTTCTCACCGGGCTGGACGTGAAAGACCTTGCGGGAATGAAAATGGCGGGGCTGAAGCTGGTGGAAATGGGCGCGCAGGCCGTGGTGGTGACGGGCGGCCATCTCGATAAACCGATTGACGTGCTGTGCATCGGCAGCGAAGTGGAGACGTTCGGCGGCGACCACGTGAGAAGCCCCAATACGCACGGCTCCGGCTGCACATTTTCCTCCGCGATTCTGGCGCAACTCGCGGGCGGTCAGCAGTTGCGCGAGGCCGTGATTCTGGCGAAAGCCTACGTCACCAAAGCCATCGAAAAATCCTACGCGATCGGCAAAGGCGCCGGTCCGCTGAATCAGCTTTTCCGGTTTCATCAGGAGCAGCCGCTGCGCGGAGTGCACGAAGTTCCGCAGCACGGCATGCACCCCGCTGCGGAACCCGCCGCGCATTAGACCAACGGTTCGCCACAGGGAACTGCCTGCGGAGGAGCGCGCGCGGAACTTGCATCACAGAAAACCAGTGCGAGGCATAGCGGCTCGCGCGGCTGCGAACCGGCTCGGCTAGTTTGTGGATTCGAACGCGTGGAAGCGACGCTCCAGTTCCCATTGCTGCGTGGCTTTTTCGCTGGATTTCAAGAAGGCCGCGCAGGATGCCGCGGGTTTTTCCGCGCCGAGAGGCTCCGCGGAGCAGGCGGCGACGGCGCGCGTGAACGCGTCGGGCTCGCGCCAGAGGCTGGCGCCGGGAAGGAAGGCGTGCTCCAGGCTGGCGCGGACTAGCTCCTTCAGATCCGCGTAGGTGAGCCCATACGTTTCCACCGCGCGGACGTATTCGTGTGTGAGATCAATGCGCGAGACTCCCTCATCGTCGGTCGAGAGCGCCACCGGCACTCCGAATTTGCGGTAGATGGGAAACGGCTCATTCTTGCCAGCGATGCCGAGGATGACGTCGTTGCTGGTGAGATTGATTTCCACCATGATGTGCCGCGCCGCCATTTCTCTCAGCAAATCGTAGGGCCGGTCTTCATAGAGGATGTCCGCGCCGTGCCCGATGCGCTCGGCGTGCGCCTGCTCGACGGCCAGGCGAATGTGGCAGCACAATCCTTCGTAGCTCACCAGGCCTGGCGCGAGTTCCCCGGCGTGCAAGCTGATGTGCACGCTGGGATACAGTCCATGCAGGAAGCCGACGATCTGCATTTGCAGCGCGTAATCGCGCATGGCAACTTCACCGTCCTCCGGCATCACGTAGTTGATGCCCACCACGCGCGGATCGGCGGAAGCCACCTCGAAGCCGAGCAGGGTCTGCGCGAAGACCTGCTCCTTGGAAAAACCGCGCAGCACTTGATAGATATAGCGAATCTCGACGCGGCACGCCGGGCTTTCGCTCGGCTGCCCGCAGCCTTCCAAGCGGCGGCGCACGGCTTCGGCTTCGTCGAAGTGCTCGCGCGCTACGGCGATATCCTCGCGCAGTCCGTGCGCCAGAAGCTCGTCGCGCAGCTGGCCGAAATCGTCATTCCAGCCCACTTCCTTGGCGATGGCCGCGGTGTGCGTGAAGTCGGGCGTTTCCATCAGCTCGAGGTATTGTTCGTTCTGACGGGCGGCGCGGACGGCCACTTCATCCAGCCATTCGCCGGTGTGACGCTGCGAAACCCCATGAAATTTCGCGAAGGAATCGAAGAAGTGATCGTGCCCGCTGGTGCCGCTGGAGGGCACGAAGCTGCGCATCGAGAAAGCGTCAATCAGCGCGTCATCAAGCGACTGGTCCTGCAGCGCCTGCGCCACCGGCACGCTGCCCGCACCGCACACCGGCTGCGGCGGAATGCTCCTGGTCATGGCCTCCGTCTTGAAAAATGAGTCGGTGGCGAGATTGACGCACAGATTATCTTCCGCCGCCTCGCGGATCCAGGTTTCCGCATAGACCGCGCCGGAAAGATGGTTATGCAGATCGCCGCCCTTGGGCATGCGCACCAGGAATGCGTAAAGATCGAGCGGATCGGTGCGAGCAAGATCGAACGCGTGCGCGGTGCGAGCCTCAGGCGAGGAAGACGCGGACGGCGAGGGCGCCGCGGATTTTTGCGCGACGGCGGCTGCCGGAACGGCGAGGAGCAGCGCGAAAATGGCGGCACGACAGGCACGGATAACCGGTGTTCGGGGTTTGCGCATCGTTGCACAGCCTCAGCGGGAATTTATGCAGCTGAAAATGTACCACAGCCGGTTTGCGCACGAGCGTGGTTGTAGGCGCCGGGCCAAAGCGCGGCGCGTCCTGCTGCACGAATCAATTGGTGGGCGCGTTCTTTGCGGACTGCCGGCTCGGCAGGTTGGGCGTGAATTTGGGAATGAGAAATTCCTGGATGACGTTGACGGCGGCCGTGGTCCCGATGCCGATGAGCGTGTTCTCAACGGTCAATTGCGCGGCGTCGCGATTTTGCGCGGGGTAATACGCGTACGAGATGCCACCGGACGCCAGGCTGCCCAGAATGCTGGAATAATTCGGCTGCCAATGCCCGTTGTCACCCTTGCAGATGACCGAATTGGCAATCGCGTAAAGAAAACGCGCGCGCACCGTGCCGGTTCCCTTGTAAAAATAGCGCGGGTCCTGTTTCAGCAGGGACGGCAGAATGGCGCTGCCGATAAAAGTCCCGGTGACCAGGTTCGCGTAGTTGGCGCCGTAGCGCTTGCCGTATCCTTGCGCCCCCTGCCCGTAGCCGCTGAATTCGTTGGTCGCCTGCTGGAACCCGGCGATCGCGCCGGTCAATCCGAACGACACGGGATCAATCGTGGTTCGCCAGGCCAGCCTGAACTTTTGCTTGGAGGTCAGCGGCACGGCGTTGGGAACGTAACTGACGTAGAAATTGGGAATCACCCCGAGGACGCGCTGCTTTTCTTCCTCTTTGATCTGCTCTTCCGCGATTTCCACGGGCGAGAGGCCCACATGCACCTCCGTAATCGCGGTGGCGATGGCCAGCACGATTTGCGGCACGAAGCAGATTTCGCCCTGATGCAAAGTCCCCGACGAGGTTTGCGTCGCGAAGCCCTCAGCGGTGATAGTGAGCTCGAAGGGCCCGGGAGCTACGTTGGCGAAGGTAAATTGGCCGTCGTCGTCCGATAGCGCCTCCTGGCTTGGAGACTGATCTTCGCGCGTGAGCTTCACGTGCACGCCGGAAACTGCCGCTCCTGTCGAATCCAGTACCGTCCCGTTGATGCTGCCTGCCGATTGCGGATCGGCCTGCTGCCCGGCCTGCGGTGAGGATTTTTGTGCGACCTGCGACGGGGATTGTTGCGCGGAGCCTGACGCAGCGACTGCCGGAACCCCCGGCGCGTCCGGCGGAACACCTTTCATTGGCGCAGGCGACGGTGCTGCTGGTGGCGCCGCTGGCTGGGATTGTCGAGGCTGAGCGAGCGCGAGCGGCGGGAAGACGCACAGCAGCACGACCAGAGCGAGCCCCGCGCGGCGCGGCCGGCTGACGGCGTGGCTCGAATAGCCGGCGTCCGAGCATTCATGGCCCGATCGCGTTTTCGCCAAGTTCACGTTCGCTAGTTTACAGCCTTCCCTCTCTCTTTCATCAGGCATCCAGGTTTGATTGTGCGCACTTCGTTGAGGTTGTACAGCGCGCCGGTATCTTGCTCGCTCCCCGGTGCGTCGCCCCGCGCACGCTGGTACTGGCCACCCAAATAGAGCGATGCTGCGGTAATGCCTGGCCACCGCGGGCAATGGCGGTCCCAGACTGAACGTCATCTCCGAAAAATCCAGCGTAAAGCTTTCGAATCCCGCCACCAGATCCTGGCCCAGATTCCCGCACAGCTCATCCAGGTCCGAGCCCATGCGGACAGGAAAGATCGGCACGCGCTTCGTCACGCACGAACGGTTTCATCGCGGCTGGAGGTAATCCGAGGTGACTGGCACGTCGGGCGTCACGCGTGCCGGCGCGTACGGGTTACGGGGCGGTGGCGCCTAGTTCGCGGCGATAGACGATGCGCCCAGCGACGATTGTTGCGATCGGGGCGCCGCGGAATTTGCGGCCGTCGAACGGCGTGTTGCGGGATTTGCTGGGGGATTCCGAAACCTGGTAGGTCCAGGGGAGATCGGGCGAGAAAATCGTCAGGTCGGCCGCCTCGCCCACGGCGATTTTTCGTTCCATGCCGAGCACGCGGGCCGGGCCGGTGGTGAAAAGCTCCACCATGCGGGTGAGCGAGATTTTACCGGGGTGGACCAGCTCGCTGAGCGCCAGAGCCAGCGCAGTCTCGAATCCGGTGATGCCGAAAGGCGCGCGATCGAATTCTACCTCCTTGCTCGCGGGATGATGCGGCGCGTGGTCCGTGGCGATGGCGTCCACGCTGCCGTCGGCGAGGCCGGCAATCAGCGCGGCGCGGTCTTCGCGCGAAGCCAGCGGCGGATTCATTTTGTAATTGCTGTCGTAGCGCACATCTTCGTCGCTGAGCGTGAAATGATGCGGCGTCACTTCGCAGGTGACGGGCACGCCCTGTTTCTTGCCGTAGCGCACGTATTCCAGCGCGCCGCTGGTGGACATGTGCGCGATGTGCAGCCGCGCGCGCGTGAGCACGGCCAGCTCGACGTCGCGCCCCGCGCAAATGGATTCCGATTGCCCGGGAATGCCCTGCAGGCCCAGGCGAACCGAGCGCGGGCCTTCGCGCATCACGCCGCCGGCAAAAAGCGAAGGATCCTCGCAATGGTCAATCACCGGCAAGTCGAGCGAGCTGCAATATTCCATCACCTGGCGCATCAGGCGAGCGGTGGCCACGGGCTTGCCGTCATCGCTGACGGCCACGATTCCGGCATCCTTCATCGCGGCAATTTCGGCGAGGGCTTCGCCTTTGCTACCCACCGACGCGGCGCCAATCGGCCAGACGCGCACCATTCCTGCAGCCGCCGCGCGTTCGACGATTCCGCGCGTGATCGAGGCATTGTCGTTCACCGGCTGAGTGTTCGGCATGCAGCATACGGCGGTGAATCCGCCGCGCGCGGCCGAACGCGTGCCCGTCTCGATCGTTTCGGACATTTCCTGGCCGGGCTCGCGCAGATGGCAGTGCAGATCAATGAAGCCGGGCGCGACGATCAGCCCGCCGGCGTCGAAAACCTCGGCGTCCGGCGCGGAGAGGTTTGCGCCGATCTTGGCGATGCGCGCGCCGTCGAGCAGCACATCGTTCGTCGCGTCCGTTTTCGTCGCGGGGTCCAGCACGCGGCCATTTTTGATTAGCAGCATCGGATCATTCCCTCTGGGCCTTCTTTCAAGCCTTCGCCGGAGGCGGTGGCTCCACGGCGGCGCCGCCGACGAGATGGTAGAGCAGGGCCATGCGGATGGCCAGGCCGTTGGTGACTTGTTCGAGCACGCAGGACTGCGGCCCATCCGCCACCGCGCCGTCAATTTCCAGGCCGCGAATCATGGGCCCGGGATGCAGCACCAGCGCGCCGGGACGCGCGAGCTGCAGCCGCTGCGGCGTGAGCTGGTAGCGCAAAATATATTCTTCCGCCGCCAGCGCAGGCTCGTGCAACCGCTCCGTCTGCACCCGAAGCGCCATAATTACGTCCGCGCCATCCAGCGCTTCTGCGATCTGCGTCACGCGGCGCACGTTCGGGGCGAGAGTTTCCAGCTCGCGTGGCACCCACATCGCCGGGCCGCACAGCGTGATGCGCACGCCGAATTTGCTGAGCAAATGAATATTGGAGCGCGCCACGCGGCTGTGCAGCACATCGCCAAGAATCGTCAGGTTCCAGCCGTCCAGTTTGCCTTTGCGATCGCGAATCGTCAGCGCGTCCAGCAGCGCCTGCGTGGGGTGCTCGTGCGTGCCGTCCCCTGCATTCACGATGGGCACTCCCAACCGGTTGGCGATAAATTCCGGCGCCCCCGACGAACTGTGGCGAATCACGATGCCGTCCGGACGCATGGCCTCGAGCGTGCGCACCGTATCCAGCAGCGATTCGCCCTTCTTGACGCTGGAAGCTTCGGCCTGCAGGTTCATGGTGTCGGCGCCCAGGCGGGCCGCGGCGGTAGCGAAGCTGATGCGCGTGCGCGTGGAATTCTCGAAGAAGGCGATGGCCACGGTCTTGCCGCGCAGCGTGGCTAATTTTTTAAGAGGATGACGCTGGAATTCCTGAAAAGGCTTGGCTTGATCGAGAATAAAAGAAATTTGCTCGCGCGTGAGGTCTTCAATTCCGAGCAGGTGTTCCAGGCGCTGCAGCACTTTTTCCCTTTAGTTGCGGTTGATGCCGGGCCTCCGCGAGGATTGCCAGGTTTCAGGGAACGCGATCCACCAGCACCACGCGTTCGTCGCCGTCAATTTCCCTCAAGTGCACTTCCACAATCTCGCTGTCGCTGGTCTGCACCGTGTTGCCGATGAACGAAGCCTCGATGGGCATCTCGCGGTGCCCGCGGTCAATCAGCACGCACAGCCGGATGCGTTTCGGGCGCCCCAGATCGAACAAGCCGTTCATCGCCGCGCGAATCGTGCGTCCAGTGTAGAGCACGTCGTCCACCAGCACCAGGTCGCGATTGTCCACGCTGAAGTTGATTTCGTTGGAATGCACCACCGGTTGCGGGCCCACGGTCGAGAGATCGTCGCGATACAACGTAATATCAATGGTGCCGACCGGGATATCCACGCCGGAAAAATCGCGCACCGTCTTTGCCAGCCGCTCGGACAACGGCACGCCGCGGCGGCGCACACCGATCAGCGCCAGGTCTTTCGTTCCGCCGCTTTTTTCCACGATTTCATGGGCCAAGCGCTGCAGCGTGCGGCTGATTTCTTCCGCGGAGAGCAATTGTCTTTTTTCTACGACGCGCATTTGGCGCTTCATCGTAGCATATACTTGCGGAACTTCGCAGCCGTGGAATGCCTTCGGAATTCGGATGGGTCCGATTCCGTCGGTGCGGCGGGCGCTTGATCAGCGATCCGCGTTTGCCTGCCTCGGCGGGACTACCGAGGACATCCAATGCCCAGGAGGTGCTTTGCCATGGCGCTTCAACTTCTTGCTGCGCTCGTGCTTGGGCTGATGTCCGGAAGCGAAACGAACGTGGCGGCGTTCGCGCATCCCGCGATTGGCCGGCAACCGTTGGAAGTTCATGTCCGGGCGCGTGCCATGCTCGCCGGAGTGCTCGGCCGAGTGATGCCCTTCTGGATGGCGGGTTCCACGCTATTGAATCTTCTATTGTTGATGCCCTTCGCGCACCTGATTCGAACCGCGTGGAATCTCGCTGCGATCGCGCTGGCGATCCAAGTCTTCGCTGTGGTGTTTTCATTGGCAGGGCCAGTGCCGATCAATAAACGGATCGAGAAGTGGATGCCGACGTCCCTGCCCACTGACTGGGAGGCGGAGGAACATCGCTGGGATTTCTACCATTGGCTCAGAACTGGCGGGTTGATTGTGGGTTTCGCGCTCTTAGTGACGAGCGTCGGCGTCCGCTGACTGGAAGCCAGGGGCGGGGTAAGCCGTTTGCGCCACCGGTATTTTTCGAAGATTTTCTTCGGCTGATACTGCGCCAGGCCGTCGCCATGCGTAGATTCCGGGATTGCGCAAAGTCTTGACTGACGTGCTACAGTGGGGACGTGAGTTCGTCGGCGCCGGCACGCAGTCCTTCACGGCCCGCTTCAGTTGACCTCCAGGTCAGCGTTGGTAGCCTCGTCCTGAAAAACCCCATCATTGCCGCGAGCGGCACTTTTGCCTATGGCGTCGAGCTCGCCCATATCGTGGATTTGAACCGCCTGGGCGGCGTCGTCGTGAAGGGGCTATCCGCACAACCCATGGACGGAGCCGCCGCGCCCCGGATCTGCGAGACGGCCAGCGGCATGGTGAACGCCATAGGCCTGCAGAACATCGGGGTCCGGGCGTTCGTCGCCGAGAAGCTCCCACTGTTGCGCAGATACCACACTGCCATCATTGCCAACGTCTTTGGGCGTACCATCGCGGAGTACGTCGAAGTGATTCAGGTCCTCGAGGAAGCGGAGGGGGTGGCGGTGTACGAACTGAACATCTCCTGCCCCAATGTGGAGCGGGGCGGAATCGAATATAGTACTGACCCCTCCCTCACGGCGGCCGCCGTCGCCGCCGCAAGGAAGGTTGCGACCCGTCCTTTGTGGGTCAAGCTGTCACCAAACGTTAACACGATTGGACTTATCGCTAAGGCCTCGGAAGCTGCAGGAGCTGACGCTCTCGTTGTAGCCAACACCTACCCCGCACTGTGTATAGACGCCCACAATCGGAAGTCCCGCCTCGGTAGTACGACGGGAGGGTTGTCGGGCGCGGCCATAAAACCTATAACCATGAAGCTGGTTTACGAGACCTGCCGAGCAGTTCAAATCCCGGTGGTTGGTCTTGGAGGGATTGAAAAACCAGCGGATATAGCTGAGTACCTGCTCGCAGGCGCCTCAGCCGTGGAAGTAGGAACGGCCCATTTCGTGGACCCACGCGCTTCTGAACGGCTCGTAGGAGGCCTGGAAATGTGGTGTCGGGAAGAAAACACATTTGAAATCAGCAAGTTACGGGGAGCTCTACAGCGTTAAACCGATTGCCACTGTCCCCAGGAACAGGTACAATTTCTGCTGATTCAAATAAGGTTAGGTGAAAATGAGAGCTAAGATCTTCGTGATTTTGGAAACGGTGTTTTTAGGATTGGGTCTGCTCGTGGTTACCCCAGCCGTGAATCCTGCGGTCGCCGGAAAACCGGGCAACCCCTCTCCCGCTGAAGCCGCCCTTGGAATCACCCCAGCCACGCCAACCCCTCAAACCCAGCTCGGCCACCAGGAGAAGCCCCTGGCAGTGTGGGAGTGTACGACCAGTTGGTACGGAGACGACTTCGACGGCCTGCCGACCGCCAACGGCGAGACTTACGATATGTACGCGGACACCGCCGCCCACCCCACGCTTCCGCTGGGTTCTATCGTGCGCGTTGTAAATATGCGGAACCATCGCAGCCAGGTGGTCCGGATCAACGACCGGGGGCCTTATGTGGAAGGGCGCGAATTAGATGTTTCCTACGAAGTGGCACGTAAGCTAGGATTCGACCAGCACGGGCTCGCTAAAGTCCGGCTCGAACTCCTAAAGGTGCCGTCACGCCCGGCAACAGCCCGAACCGGAAACTGATCGTAGCCCTAGACCTGGACCGCCTGGGTCCAGCGACTGCTCTGGCGCGGAAACTCCGCGGAGCGGCCGGGATGTTCAAAGTGGGCAGCCAGCTCTTTACCAGCGAGGGTCCGCGAGCCGTCACCAAGCTCGCGGGCCTGGGCTTTGACATCTTCCTGGACCTGAAATTCCACGACATCCCGAACACCGTCGCACATGCCGTCGCCGCGGCCATCACGCTGCCCAGGGTGCGTCTGGTCACCTTGCACGCTGCCGGAGGCTTGGCCATGATGCGCGCGGCCCGCGAGGCGGCAGGCGACAGGAAAAATCGCCCCGCGCTGCTGGCTGTCACCGTACTCACCAGCTTCGACGAGCCAACCCTGCAGGAAATCGGCATGGCCGGCCCGCTCGAGTCCCGGGTGCTCGCGCTGGCGCGGCTGGCTCAAAAGGCGGGGCTTGATGGTGTGGTCACTTCGGCGCACGAAGCCCCGGCAGTGCGCCGCGAAATGGGCCCTGCATTCAAGATCCTGGTTCCCGGAGTCCGCCCTGCCGCCGCGGCGGCGAATGATCAATCCCGCGTCGCCACTCCCGGGGACGCCGTACGCGCCGGAGCCGATTACCTGGTGGTAGGCCGCCCGATTACCGCAGCCGCCGATCCGCGCGCAGCCGCTAAGGCCATCGTGGCGGAAATTGCGGCTGCCGGGCGGCGCAGCGCAGCCGCCTAGCCGTAGCGCCGCGACGAGCCGTTCCCGGCTCGGATTCGCGCAAACTCGTCGCGGCAGGCAACTCCGGAAGCCGGTGTATTCTTTGGGCGTCCAGTGGTCACTCGGAGTTGCCTGCGAGAGGCGCTGCCTTGGTGTCATTTTGGGGCCGCTGCTCAGGGTCCTCCCATTGGAACAATCCTTGTTCCTGCGGCTGGCATCATCATACTCACGCACATTCCATGGAAGCTCTCAAACATATCGTAGTCGGAACCGCCGGCCACATTGACCACGGCAAATCCTCGCTGGTCGAAGCTCTGACCGGCACCAATCCCGACCGGCTCGAAGAGGAAAAACGCCGGGGGATCACCCTGGACCTGGGATTCGCGTTTCTGGATGTGGAAGGAGTGCGCCTGGGCCTGGTGGACGTGCCGGGGCACGAGCGCTTCGTGCGCAATATGCTGGCGGGCGCAGGCGGCATTGATCTGGTGCTGCTGGTGATCGCCGCGGATGAAGGCATCAAGCCGCAGACGCGCGAGCATTTCGATATTTGCCGCCTGCTGGGAATTTCGCGCGGAATCGTCGTCCTCACGAAATCCGATCTGGTTGACCTGGAGACGCTAGAACTGCTCCGGCTCGAATCCGAAGATTTCGTCCGCGGCTCGTTCCTGAAGAATGCCCCTATCGTCGCAGTCAGCGCGCGCAGTGGCGCGGGGCTTGCCGAGCTGAAGCAGGCGCTGCGGTACGCCGCGCTCTCCGTGCCGGCCAAGGATGCCGCGCAGCATTTTCGCCTGCCGATTGACCGCTCGTTCGCCATGAAAGGATTCGGCACGGTTGTCACCGGCACGCTGATTTCCGGCGCCGTAAAAGTCGAAGACGAAGTGGAGCTATATCCCGCGCGGAAACGCCTGCGCGTGCGCGGGCTGCACTCCGGCGGGATGCGGATTGAGCGCGCCGTGGCCGGACAGCGCACCGCCGTAAACCTGGCGGGAATCGAGCATGAGGAAGCCGGCCGCGGCATGGTTCTCGCGCCCGTGGGCCTCTTTGATACCACGCAGCGGCTGGACGCGCGCATCACCCTGCTGGCATCCGCGAAGCCTCTCAAAAATCGCGCTCGCGCGCATTTTCATCAAGGCACGGCGGAGGCGATTGCCGAAGTGATCCTGCTCAACGACGGCAGCGCGCTCGGCGCGGGCGAATCCTGCTTCGCGCAATTGCGGCTCGATAAGGCGTTGCTGCTGCTGCCCGGGGATCGCTTCATCCTGCGGCAGTTTTCTCCGGTGGTGACGATCGGCGGCGGCGTGGTGCTGGACCCTCGCGCTTCGCGCCACAAACGCAGCGACGTCAAGGTGGCGGCGTTCCTCGGCATCCTGGAGCGCGGCGAACGGGAAGCAATTCTCGCGGCGCTGGTGGAGGGCGCGCCGCGCGGCCTGACGCTCGCGGAGATTTTGACGCGCACCGGATGGACGGTCGCGCAGATTCGCGCGACGGCGGAAAAATTGGCAGCGGCCAAGGCGGTACGGATCCTGGGCGGCGAAGCAACGCTTCTCGCCTCCGCCCAATCGCTGAAAAATTGTGCCGCGGCGATTCGCAGGGCGGTGGAATCGTTCCATCGCGCGAATCCCCTGCTGCCGGGAATTCCGAAACAGGAATTGCGCGGGCGCGCGGCAAAAGCTCGCCAGGAAATATTCGCAGCGGCCTTGGACGATCTGCTGCGGGAGCGGGCCATCGCGGTGTCCGGCGACCTGGTGCGCCAGGCGGGCCGCGAAGTGGAGCTTTCCGCCGAAGAAGCGCGCGCCAAGGAACTGATCGAGAGCGAGTTCGCAAGCGCGGGCCTCGCGGTGCCGGGCTTTGCCGCCGTTCTCGCGAAGCTGCCTGTGGACGCGAGCCGCGCGCAGAAGATTCTGCAGATCCTGTTGCGCGAAAAGGTGCTGGTGAAGGTCGCAAGCGACCTGGTATTCCACCGCAGCGCCCTGGAAAAGCTGCGCGAAGCCCTGGCAAAATACCGCCGGGAACGCGGCGAGCGCTTGCCGATCACTGCATTCAAGGAACTTACCGGCGTCACCCGGAAATATGCGATCCCCTTGCTCGAACACCTCGACCGCGAACAGGTTACCCGGCGGGCCGGCGATGAGCGTGTTATACTTTAGGGCTAGAGTCTGCTTGGGGATTCCGCGGCGGCCGCAGGGCCGTATTCCGGGGTCCGGAAAAGCTTCAAAGGCAGGTGAATTATGGAAGCGTTAAGTCCGTTTCATTTGATTATCATTCTCGCCGTGATCGTGCTGCTGTTCGGCGGCAAGAAGATCCCTGAAGTTATGCGCGGCCTGGGCGAAGGCATCCGCAACTTCAAGGAAGGAATGAATACTCCGCACCCGAGCACACCATCCGCGAACCCGCCCGCAAATCCTCCGGCCGTTGCGCCGGTGGTGCCCCCGTCGCCTGCTGCGACCGACGAAAAGAAATAGCCGAGCGGTTGAATGGCGCGAAATTTGATGTGCGGAGTTCCCTGACGGCGGCCCGGTGGCCGCCTTCTTCGTTTTAGGCACGCGCGTTACGGCCGGCGCGTTTCCTTCCATCCCAACGTTTGCAGCGTGGTCCACAGCCGTGAAAGCGGCAATCCCAGTACATTGAAATAGCAACCCTCGATGCGCGTGGCAAATCTTCCCGCGATTCCCTGAATTCCGTACGCCCCGGCTTTGTCGAAAGGTTCGCCGGTTTGTATGTAGCTTTCGATTTCCTCTTCCCCCATTTTGAGAAATTCCACGCGCGTCTTTTCCACGTACAGCGCTTCTTCGTTTGTCGAGATATTGATCACGGCCAGAGCGGTGAGTACTTCGTGCGTCTTGCCGCTGAACAGGCGCAGCATCCGCCGCGCGTCCGCGGCATCCTCGGGCTTGCCCAGAATCTGTCCTTCCGCCAGGACCGTGGTGTCCGCAGCGATCACGATGGCGCGTTCACCGGCTGCGCGCGCTTGCTCGGCGGCGGCGTGCGCTTTCGCTCGCGCAACGCGGCGCACATACTCCGCGGCGGGCTCTTGCGGCAGGCGAGTTTCATCCACCGGCGCCGGCCGCACCTCGAACACAAACCCCGCATTGCGGAGAACTTCCGCGCGCCGCGGCGAAGTGGACGCAAGGATCAGTTTCATCGCCGGCCTTTGCCTTCAGCCGTCTGTTTCGCCGACCGCGAGGCCGATTCGCAAGCCGCTGTCGTTTCGGCTTTCGTCCAGTTAAACAGCCGCGCGATTTGCATGGGAGATGCCTCCGGACGCCATTGCAGGAATTTTGCGGCCAGCTTGCCGCGCGCCTCTTCGGGTGAAATATCCCGCGCCTGCGCCGTTTCGCGCGGGAAAGCGCGCCACGTCAATTCGTAGCGGCCGGAGGCCCACGACTCGGTCTCCTGCTCGGCGCCAAAATGAACCGCAATCAACATCCGTTGCAGCTCCAGAATCGCGCGCTTGAAGCGGATGTTCCCCGCCTTGGTGTCCATCTTGCACGCGTTGCGCAGCTCCAGCGTGGCCAGCGGGCCCAGTTCTTCCAGCGCTTGCCACACGCTGCGCGCATCGTCGCGTATGCGTCCTTCGGAGTAGAACCGCTCCTGATCGCCGCCCGCCGCAGCGGAACCGTGCAGGGCCAGGAAATGCGGCAGCAGTTGCAACGATATCAATGTGCCGCGTGCGCGGAAATATTTCGCGTAGAACGCCCGTCCGCGGCGCGGCAGCTCGTCCTTCCAGCGCCACACCATGTTCGAATATTTGTCCCACTTCCATTTGCCGTGCAGGCCCCGCCGCGTCACCGCGTAATAGAGCGACGGCAGTGGAACGTGCTTCACCGGGAACAGCATGCAGTACCCCGTCGCGTTGATGTACTTCACCGCCTCCGCGAGCGTGAGGACGCGCCGCGGCCAACGAATTTCGTTTTCCAGCATGCCGTCGTGCTTCATAGCGACGCCGAAAAACGTAACACAAAACCTCTTCTTCCATTGCTGCCAATAGCGCCCGAACGAGCGCGGTTTCTCGCGATAGCCGCCATCCGCCGCCGGAGCTGTCGCTGGATCCGTCGCTTCCAGCGCCAAGCCTGTCGCGCGAGCCGCGGCCAAACCTGTCCGCCTGGACAGGTTGCCACTGTGCAACAGGGACGTGGCGGATTGTACGCAGGCTCGCGTGTCAAGCGTGGCGGCGCGTAGCGAGATAGTCTAGGCTCATAGAGCGGAATATGCGCGGGATTCGTCCCCGCACCAAGCTTGAACCGCAATTCCAGATTCCGGCCGACGCGATCGGCCGCAACGCGAGAGAGAAGCGGAAATGGGATTCCTGTTCTACGCGAGCTTCGTGAGGATTGTCCTGGAAGGCGGCTACGGTCTGCTGCTGGCGGAGCGGGCGCGCGTGTGGATGAAGGCTGCGGGCATCGTGCCGCCGGGCGAGTAGAAGTTCCGTAACGCCGGCGCAAATGGACGGCGCATTCGCACGGCGGATGCCGGCACGAGCGGCTCACCAATCGCCGCGGCAATGCGCAACGGCCGGCAGCACGCCTGCGCCACCAGAACCGGCCCACGGCCAGCAGTGCAGTTAGGGTCGAAGCCGGATCGAGGACCAAACCGATGCACATGACCAAGGAATCGCGCGGCGGACGTGGAGTGGACGTGCGCGGGCCGGAAATGCTCGGCACGCTGGCGACGCGCGCGCCGCTCGTCGAGGACTTTCAGTTCGTAAAATTCCGCGTGGACGGCGAAGTGGCCCACCTGCGCCTCGATCGTCCTGAGCAAAATCTCCTGAACGAGCGCATGCTGATGGAAATCGCAGCGGGCATCAATTCCGTCAGCGAGAAACGCGAAGTAAAACTGGTCCTGCTCGATTCGGCCGGCAAGGCGTTTTCCGGCGGCATCGAGCTGGGCGAATATACCCAGCGACGCGTGTTTCAATTGCTGGACGCTTTTCACAACGCGTTCTCGGCGATGCTGGATACCTCGAAGCCGGTGATCGTCGTAGTGAACGGCCCGGCGTTTGGCGGCGGCGCGGAGCTCGCGGCGCTGGGCGACCTGGTAATCGCCACTCCCAACGCGCGTTTTGCGCAGCCCGAAATCAAGCTGGGCGCTTTCCCTCCGCTGGCCGCGGCGGTCCTGCCTTACATTCTCGGCCCGAAGCTCGCGCTCGAACTGGTGCTGACGGGCGAAGCCATGACCGCGGAACGCGCGCGCGAAGTGGGCCTGGTGAACTGGCTGGTCCCCGAAGACAAACTCGTTGCCAAGGTGGATGAAGTGATCGGCAGAGTCACGGCGCAGTCCGGTCCGGTCCTCACCATGGCCAAGAAAGCTATCCTGGGCAGCCTGGGATTGCCCTTGCGCGACGGCGTGCGCAACTCCATGAAGGTCTTCCTGAACGAACTCGCCGACCTGGAAGATTCACAAGAAGGTTTGCGCGCCCTGGTGGAAAAACGCGCGCCAAAGTGGAAAAATCGCTGAAGCTCAGCGGGCCGCTCCTAACCGTTCGTCGCGGCGCATATCGGCATTTCGCTTGACTCCCGCCAGACATCGGAAGCGTGCGTCGCCGGGCGCGCTGCCGCTCGATTGACAGCAAAACGCGGGGCGCATACACTCGGCGAAGACAACTTAGCTGGCTCGGGGTAGCTCTGGAAGCGCGTGAGACGCGCTCTCCGGGTAAAAGTTGAAAGTAGCGCAAGCCGCTTTCAATTTTTAGGGAAGGCCGTGAAAATCGGCCACGGTCCCGCCACTGTAATCGGCTGTCACTGGAATGCGCGCCGTTTTTCGGCTTGCGCCTCCAGCCGACACGCGCTTCGCATCCGCCGCTGGCGGATGGGAAGCGCAAGCCGAAAGTCAGGGAACCTACTCGAACTAGTCGAAGCTGACACTCTTCGCGAGAAAGAGTGTGGCGAAAAGCCTCGCTCTATTCGCGAGGCTTTTTTGTTGCACGGGAGAATATTTTGGCGGCAAGCACCGCGATGCGGCGATCCCTGGCGATAGCGATGGCGCTGACGTGCGCCGCGGGTGTATTCGCCTGTGCCGCACCGGCCCTGCGCGCCGCCAGCCTGCAATCCGCCACAGCAGAGGCCGCTTCGGCTGCTCCCACAAATTCCGCCGAGCTGGTGGCGCAAACCGCGGCGAACAAGCGCGCCGTGAAATTCGTCACCGACGAAACCGGCCGCCGCATGGCCATCCCACTGAATGTGCTCCGCGTCGTAAGCCTCGCGCCCAACCTCACGGAGACAATTTACGCGCTGGGCCTGCAAGACAAACTCGCCGGCGATACCACCTATTGCGACACACCGGCGGCGGCAAAAGAAAAACCGCACGTCGGCGGCCCGGTGAACCCCAGCCTGGAGGCGATCGTCGCGTTGCATCCCGACCTGGTGCTGGCCACCACCTCCATCAACCGCGCGGAAACCGCGGACGCGCTGCTGAAACTGGGCATCCCCGTCTATACCAGCGATCCGCACACGGTCGCTGGAATGCTCGGCTCCACGGCGATCATGGCCGATATGCTGGGCGCTGGGGAGCAGGGCGCGAAGCTGGTGGCTGACTTGCAGAAACGGCTCGATGCCGTGCACGCCGCGCTGCAGGATCGGCCAATGGTGCACGTGCTGTTCGTGGTGTGGGAAGATCCGCTCATCTCCATCGGGCAGAATACCTTCATTGCCGACGCGCTGCGCTGGGCAGGCGCAGAATCCATCATCGTCAGCAATCAAAATTGGCCGCACGTGAGTATGGAGGAAGTGGTGCGCCTGCAGCCGGAATACATCGTGCTCACCAGGGACCATTTGGAATCAGAGACCGACCAGCAGCTCAACAACCTGAGCGATCGTCCCACGTGGCGCGATCTGCGCGCCGTTCAACTGAATCACGTAGTGGTGGCGGAGGACGAGGTGACCAAGCCTTCTCCCGGGCTGGTGCGCTCCATCGAAGTGCTCGCGCGCGATTTGCATCCGGATGCCTTCCCGCCGCAAACGGAAAATGGCAAGACGGAAATCGCCAGTGGCAGGCGCTTTTTCGCCATGTCCGCTGCGCGGAAGGGGTGCATAGCATGCGCCCGTTGACGCCCCGGCGGATTCTTGCCATCTGCGGCCTTCTCACCGCGGTTCTTTTTGTGGTGGTGGTGATTTCCCTGCGCGTCGGCGCCTATCCCATTGATATGCGCGACATCCTGATTACTCTCTTCAACCGCGCCGCCGGCCGCGGCGACACTTCGGAATTCAGCCAGGTGATCTTCGGACTGCGTTTGCCGCGCATTGCTCTGGGCATCCTGGTGGGCGCCGCGCTTTCCACTTCCGGCGCCGGATTTCAGGCCCTGCTGCGCAATCCCCTCGCCGACCCCTACGTCCTGGGAGTTTCCAGCGGCGCGGCTCTCGGAGCGATGCTCAGCCTGATTATTGCGCCGCACACGGTCGGCGCCATTCAAATCGCGGCGTTCGTGGGCGCGGCCGCCACCATCGCGGCAGTGTATTTCCTCGGCCGGCGCGGCGGCCAACTGGACAGCGCAACGCTGCTGCTAGCCGGAATAATCGCGGCGTCATTTCTTTCGGCAATTATCATTTTCCTGCTCACCATGGTGAACGGTTCCGGGTTGCGCAGCATTACTTTCTGGCTAATGGGCGATCTCACGGCCTCCGCTCCGACGCAAAATGTGGTCGGGTGGTTCAGCTTTCTTTATTTTGTGTTTTTCGTGGCGGCCGGCGCGATGTACACCACCTCCTCCGACTTGAATCTGATTCTCACCGGCGAGCAGGAAGCGCGGCACCTGGGCGTGAACGTCACCCGCGTGAAGCTGGTGGTGTACGTGGCCGCTTCGGTGCTCACCGGCCTCGCGGTTTCCGTCAGCGGCGCCATCGGATACGTCGGCCTGCTGGTGCCGCACGTGATGCGCATGCTCTTCGGCACCGATTACCGCCTCTTGATTCCCACCTCCGCCATCGGCGGCGCCATCGCGATTGTGCTGGCGGATATGCTGGGGCGGACGATCGTGGCTCCCACCGAACTCCCCGTCGGCGCGATGACGGCCCTCGCCGGCGCGCCCGTTTTCATTTATTTAATGCGCAAAAGGATGCGATGAACACTCCCGCGCAAAACGGACGTTCGCCCGCGCCGCAGCCGCTGCCCTTCGAACTGCCTCAGCGCGTCCGCCTGAAAGTCGAGCAGGCCAGTTACGCCTATTCCGCCACCGACCGCTCCGCCCCCAAGTTCACGCTGGGGCCGGTAAGCTTCGAAGCGCAGCAGCGCGAGCTGATGGCCATCCTTGGTCCCAACGCCAGCGGCAAATCCACGCTTTTGAAATTGCTGGCCGGGCTGCTAAAGCCGCTCTCCGGACGCGTGCAAGTGGACGGCACGGAAGTGGGCGAGCTTGAGCTGCGCGCTCGCGCCCAGCAAATCGCGCTGGTGGCGCAGGAAAGCGAATTGCTCTTCCCGTTGCGCGTGTGGGAATACGTGCTGCAAGGGCGCTATCCCTACGGCAAAAGATTGCGCTTTGAATCCGACGAAGATTGCCTGCTGGCCGGCAACGCGCTGGCGCAAGTGGGCGCGGATGCGCTGCGCGACCGCTGGATGGAGCAGCTTTCCGGCGGCGAGAAGCAGCGCGTGATTCTGGCGCGCGCGCTGGTGCAGCAGCCTTCCCTGCTGCTGCTCGATGAACCTACCCAGCATCTGGACATCGGCGGCAAGGTGGAATTGCTTCGCCGCCTGCGCAAGCTGGCCGATGAAAACCGCTACACGGTGGTGGTGGTGACTCACGAATTGAATTTGGCCGCGGAATTTTCCGACCGCATCGCCTTGCTACACAAAGGCAAGTGCCTGCGCGTCGGGGAACCCGCGGACGTGTATCAACGCGAAGTGCTGGAAGAAGTGTTCGAAACGCCGCTCGAAGTCGAGCTGCGTCCCAGTGGCCGCCCGCGCGTGCTTCTGCGCGGCAGCCACTAGCGGTCGTTCCATGAATGGCCGTCGCGGAAGGGCGGACTTCAGTTCCGCCAGGCTCCGCAAAGAATGCGGCTTCGTGACCTGCCGCAGCGTCTTTCGGTGGTGCCAGCGTATTTGTGAGATGGTTTCGAAAACCTAAATCCTCAGCGGCGTCGCTGGACCTCCAACAACGCCGTCCACAATCACAGGAGACTCCGCGCACGGGAAGACGGTGCAAAACCGTCGCCGCCGCGCGACTGTAAGGCGGAGTATTTTTCCGTGGCGTCACTGTCCGCGATGCGGAATCGCTGCACGCCGGCGATTCCGAACCGAGGATGGGAAGGCGCCACGGATGCCGCGAGTTCCTTCACCTTCGGGTGAGGAGTTCGCGGTGAGCCGCCAAGCCAGGAGACCGGCGGAGTCTCAATCCGGATGCGCAAGCGCCTCGCCGGCGCGTGCTTCCTTCGGACAACCTTCAACTCCCGCGCGAGAGGGAGAGGGGGAAAAAATGAGGCTACGCTTCGTCATTCTGTATTTTGCTTCCCTATTTTTCGTTTTAGCCTTCAGCGCTCACGCACAAACTCCCAATACTCCAACTGGTAGTCCTGCCGCCGCTCCCGGCGGCGCGCGCGATCGCCAAAGCGCCGCAATCTCCGGAACGGTTTTCGATCCCTCCGGCCAAGCCGTGCCCGGAGCCCGCGTCACTCTGCTCTACGCCATGGCCCAACTCGAAGTGCGAGAAAGCGATGCGCAAGGCCACTACACGTTCGCGGGTCTGCGCGCCGGCAAGTACCAGGTCGTGGCCGCGATTTCCGGCTTCGACCACTTGCCGCTGAATATTGACGTGCCCGCGAACGCAAAAATCGTCAGCGATCTCCACCTGAAGCTCAGCGCCTTGCGCAACAAGGTGGTGGTTTCCGCCGCTCCCGGCGGCGCGCTCACTTCGCAGATAGGTTCCTCGGTCAGCGTGGTGTCCGCGCAGGAAATTGACGATCGCGCCGCGCAAGCCGCGCTCGACGTATTGCGCGGATTGCCGGGAACGGAAATCAACCAGTCCGGCGGACGCGGCACGATTACCAGCGCCTTCATCCGCGGCGGGGACTCCAACTACAACCTGGTAATGATTGACGGAATTGAGCTCAACGATTTCGGCGGCGGTTTCGACCTCTCCCCGCTGCCGGCCGAAGGCGTCGAACAAGTGGAAGTGATTCGCGGCCCGGAGAGCGCGCTGTACGGTTCGAACGCGGTCTCCGGCGTGATCAACATCGAGACGATTCATGGCGACGGTCCGCCGCATTTCTCGTTCTTGGGCGAAGCCGGTAGCTTGTACACCTGGCGCGTGGCTACTACCGGCGCCGGGCTGAACAAGGGATTCAGTTGGGCGTACAGCCTCTCGCGCCTGCAAACCAGGGGACAGATTCAGAACGACGGTTACCGCGACCAGACCTCGACGGTCAGCCTGGGCTACTCCCGCTCGCCGCGCCGCACATTCAACGCCAATTTCTTCGGCGACGCCGGGATCGTGGGTCTCCCGGGGCCCTGGGGCTCCGACCCGGATGATTTGTTTCCCGGGCGCGACCCGGCCACTCACCAGAACCAGAATCTTTTTGGCTACCAGGCGCAGGAAGTCGAGCAATTCTCCTCTCGCTTCCAGCAGGTCACGACGGTCAGCGTTTCCACAGACCGCATCACCATCTTTTCGCCGTCGGAAGGCAACTCCTTCACCAACAATCTGCGCGTCGTCGCGAATACCAGGAGCGAGCTCGCCGTTTCGTCCACGGATACGCTGGTGGCGGGATTCGAATACGACCGCGACCAGTTCAAGAACTCCTACGTCGAAGGAGCCGGCGACTTGCCGTTCCTGCTGGGGCGCAATAGCTACGCGTTCTTTGCCGAGAACCGCTGGAATCCCGCCGATCGCTGGTTCATCAACCTCGGCGTGCGCGTGGACGACCTGCAAACCAGTTCCGTCCCGCCCAACGCAGACACAGGCCAGCCCGGGATTCCCGCCAATTCCCTCGCCAAGGTCACCCCGCGAATCTCCGCCGCGTATCTGGCGCGCCAGGACGCTGGCGACGGCTTTTTCGGCGGTACGCGCCTGCACGCCAGTTTTGGAACCGGCTTCCGCGCGCCGGACGGGTTCGAGCTTGCCTTCACGAATAATCCCGCGCTCAAACCCGAGGAAAGCATCAGCTACGACGCCGGGGTCGAGCAAAGCATGGCGCACGACCGCGCGATTCTGGACGTCACCTACTTCTACAACAAGTTCACGGATCAAATCGTGACTACCGGAGACTTACCCACTAACTTCGATTCCGAGAACATCGGAAAATCGCGCGCCGACGGCCTGGAAACCACCGTGCGCCTGCGTCCCTTTCAATCGCTGGAATTTTCCGGCTCCTACACCTGGATGAATACCGCGATCCTCGCGCTGGACGGCTTCAGCGAACCCGTGGACCCCTACGCCGACGGCGAGCCTCTTATTCGCCGCCCACGCAACGCTGCGGGATTCAACGCCACCTGGACCCGGCAGCGCCTGATGCTCAACATGAACGGAACCATCCGCGGCGCCGTGCTAGACGTCGAGCCGAACGATGGCACCTACGCTTGCGAGCTGATGCTTCCCTGCCTCTTCCGCAATCACGGATACGAGCTGATGAACGCGGGCTTCGCTTACCGGCTGCCCAAGGGCGTCGAAATCTACGGCCGCCTCAACAACTTCCTGAATCAGCGATACGAGGAAGCGTTTGGCTTTCCGTCCTTGCGCCTGAATTTCATGGCCGGCTTCAAGGTGGACCTGCCTCCCGCCGGCCGCCACGCCGAATAACCAACGGCCTGCGAGATCTCGCCGGCCAGGCCCGTCGCGTCGCCTTCGCGCGCGCGGCTCGCTTGGCCGTTTGTCCCTGTTTTCCGGCGCGCCCGGCGTGTTTCTCAACATTCGCCGATGCGGATGCTATAATTCCTCATTCGGATGAGCCGCATGCCTCCAGTTACTGCCACCGTCCCGCCCGACATCATGGCGAAGTACGAAGCCGTGATCGGGCTCGAAGTGCACGCGCAACTGAAGACCCAAACCAAAGCCTTCTGCGCCTGCTCCACACGTTTCGGCGACACGCCCAACAGCAATACCTGTCCCGTATGCCTCGGATTGCCCGGGGCGTTGCCCGTGCTGAACCGCCGCGCGCGCGAGCTGGCGATCCGCGCCGCGCTGGCGCTGGGATGCCAGATTCAGCCGCGCTCCGTCTTCGCGCGCAAAAATTATTTCTATCCTGATCTGCCCAAGGGCTACCAGATTTCGCAGTACGAGCTGCCGCTGGCTCTCGCCGGCTCTCTTGAGATCGAAGCGGAGGGCGCCGCCAAGCGCATCGGCATCACGCGCCTGCACATGGAAGAAGATGCCGCGAAAAATCTCCACGAAGGCTTCGCCGATTCCGACCGCTGGAGCTACATTGATTACAACCGCTGCGGCACGCCCCTCATCGAAATCGTCTCCGAGCCTGATATTCGCACCCCCGCCCAAGCGTATTCATATTTGACCACCTTGAAACAGGTGCTTGAATACACGGAAGTGAGCGATTGCAACATGGAAGAAGGGTCGTTGCGCTGCGACGCCAATGTCAGCGTGCGCCTGCGCGGCGCGCCGAAATTCGGCACCAAAGTCGAGGCCAAGAACCTGAATTCGTTCCGCTATCTCGCGCACGCGCTGGAATACGAAATCGAGCGCCAAATCGGCGTGCTCGAGGCGGGCGGCGCGATCGTGCAGGAAACGCGCCTCTGGAACGTCGCCGCCGGACGCACCGAGGCGATGCGCTCCAAGGAGTTCGCGCACGATTACCGCTACTTCCCGGATCCGGATTTGCTGCCGCTCGCGGCTTCCGCGGCGCTGGTCGCGCAGATTCGCAGCGAGATGCCGGAATTGCCGGACGCCAAGCGCGCGCGCTTCGTCAGCGAATACGCCATTGCCGCGTACGACGCGGGCGTGCTCACTGCCACGCGCGCGCTCGCCGATTATTTCGAAGCCGTCGCGCGCGCGGGTGCGCCGCCGCGCGCCGCGGCCAGTTGGATTTCGGTGGAACTGCTCCGGCGATTGAAGGATGCCGGAAAAGAAATTGAGGATTGTCCAGTGACGCCGGCGGCGCTGGCTGAATTGCTCGCGATCGTCGAGCGCGGCGAAATCACCGCCGCCAGCGGCAAAAGAGTGTTCGCCGCCATGTTCGACGGCGGCAAGAAACCGCGCGAGATTATTGCGGCTGAAGGCATGGCGCAAATTTCGGATTCCGGCGCGATCGAAGAGATTGCCCGCGGGGTGATCGCCAAGAGCCCCGACAACCTCGCCAAATACCGCGCCGGAAGCGAGGGCGTCTTCAAATTTTTCGTCGGCCAGGTGATGAAGGAAACCCGCGGGCAGGCCAACCCGCAGATCGTCAACGAAATCCTGAAGCGCGTGCTGGCGGAAACATAGCTGCCGTGCCGCGTGCACCAAAGAAGCAAAGAAAAAGGGCGGAAAGAGAGGCACTGTGCTGCAAGAAGGCGAAAAGGCACCGGATTTCAGCGTCCTCGCGGACGACGGCAAGACGGTATCGCTCGGCGATTACCGCGGCAAAAATCTCATTCTCTATTTTTACCCCAAGGCGAATACGCCGGGCTGCATCCATGAGGCCAACGGCTTTCGCAATATGATTGCGGATTTCCAGGCGCAAAACGCCGCCATCGCCGGAGTCAGCGGCGACAACGTCGAGGCCCAATCCAAATTCAGCAAGAAGCTGAATCTGAATTTCCCGCTGCTGGCCGACACCGAGTTTCAAATCATCGAAACTTACGGCGCGCGCCGCATGAAAAGTTTCCTGGGCAAGACCTTCCTGGGAATCGTGCGCACCACTTTCTGGATTGGCCCCGACGGCAAAATCAACAAAATCTGGAACAACGTAACCCCGCGAGGACACGCCGCCGAAGTCCTGGCAGCCCTGCGCGGGGAATAGCCGCATTCCCAGCGAGCGCCGGCCCAGCGCTGGGGGCATCCGCTAAATCGTGACGCGGAGCGATTCGCCGTCCGGCTCGATCAGCGCATTGTCAATCAAGCGCGTCCCGCCGACGTTTGCCGCCAGCAAGATGTATGCTGCGCGGCGCAGCAACGGAACCGGCTCGAACGTTTCCGCATCCACAATCTCCGCGTAGTCCAGCGCGACGCGCGGCTCCTCGCCGATCACCCGCCGCAATACAAACAGCAACCGCCCCGTATCGCGCTCGCCCTTGCCGATTTCATCGCGCACCACCGCGAGCGACCGCGCCAGCACCGTCGCCGCCCGCCGGTGATCCGCCTGCAAATACACGTTGCGGGAAGAACGCGCCAGACCATCGGCCTCGCGCACGATCGGGCACACCACCGGCTCGGTGAAAAGATTCAGGTCCGCGGCCATCTGGCGGATGATGCGCGCCTGCTGCGCATCCTTGCGCCCGAAATAGGCAAAGCGCGGCTGCACAATTTCGAAAAGCTTCAGCACTACGGTGGTGACGCCGCGAAAATGTCCCGGCCGCGCGCGGCCTTCGAGCCGCTCGCTCAAGCCCTCCACCATCACTGCGGTGCGAAACCCCGCCGGATACATTTCCTGGGCCGCAGGCGCAAACAAATAATCCACGCCCAAAGTTTGCAGCGCGGCGCGGTCCTCTTCAAACGCGCGCGGATATTTCTGGAAGTCCTCGGCGGGACCGAATTGCGTGGGGTTGACGAAAAGCGAGACGACCACCGGCGCGCACTCCCGCTGCGCCGCGCGGATCAGCGCAAAATGCCCCTCGTGCAGCGCTCCCATCGTGGGCACCAGTCCCACGATGCGCTCCTGCAAGCGCGCTTCGTGCGCAACCTGCAGCATCCATTCGATGGTGCGGATGGTCTCCATCAATTCACCCCGCGGCGGACCCGTGCATCATCGCGCGCTTGTGTGGACTGCGGAAGCTTGCTCGCCCTGAACACCCGCCGGCGGCAGGTGTGAAGGGCTTCCGCTTTCGCGACGGCGAGGCTTGCCTCGCCGGATTCGACTCACGCATCTGCAGTAATTGTCCGGCAGGCTTGAATCGGCAAAGCGGCGGCAAGCCGCCGCACTCCAAAAAGTGCTCGCCCGATGACCGCGCATGGCGCGCGCAGAGAACACCACTCGCGCCGTTCACGCCTTGGCGGTCGCCTGAGCGGCGCGTTCGCGATAAAAGAAAATCAAATCGGTGGTGCTGGGTTTCGCGCCCAATTGACGCAGCAGCGTGGTCACCTGACCGCGATGGTAGGTGCCATGGTTCACCAGGTGCTGCAGCATTTGCCACAGCGGCGCCGCTTGCGCCACGCCCGCGGTCGTCTTGTGTTGGACCACGCGCTGCAAATCCTCCGGCGTCAGCGACGCCACGTAATCCACCAGGTCGCGCTCGATTTTAGCCCAGCGCGCGCGCAGCGAATCCAGGCTGGGAAACTCTGTGACAGGGGGATACGCGCTCGGCGAACGGCCGTGCCAGCGCTCCAGCCAAAGCCATTCCACGAGCATGATGTGCACCAGCGTGTTGCGCACCGACCGGAAACTGGAAACCACCTCGGCCGTGAACTGCTCCGCGCTCAGTCCTGCGCAAGCGTCCAGCGTGCGACGGTCGGCCCAAGCGTTGTAATCGTAGAGCAGGCGAAAATCTTCGGTGTTCATGGGAACCGCTCCTGAATATTTAGGATATTGGGGTACTTGAATGATGGCCGCGCCGCCGCTGCGCCCGGCCTGCGTCAGGTTCGCTGCCGCGCCAGAATCTGCTCGCGCGAGAGGGCGGGCGAATGAAACGATTCCGCGTCCGAAGGAAAATCGCCGCGCCGGACGTCCTCGCAATAACTGGCCACCGCACGCGAAATCTCCGCGCCCAGGTCCGCGTACTGCCGCGCAAATTTCGGCTTGTGCCCTTGCGTGAGCCCCACCAGATCGTGGAACACCAGCACCTGCCCGTCGCAATCGGGGCCCGCGCCGATGCCGATCGTGGGAATGCGCAGCTTTTCGGTAATGCGCGCGGCAATTTCCCGCGGCACTGATTCCAGCACCACGGCAAATGCGCCGGCGGCTTCCACGGCGCGCGCATCGCGTTCCAGCTGGCGCGCCGCGTCGGCCGTCTTGCCCTGCACGTGAAATCCACCCAGCGCGTGAATGGACTGCGGCGTCAGGCCCACGTGGCCCATCACCGGAATTTCGGATTCCACCAGCCGCGCAATCAGTTCGATGCGGCGTTCGCCGCCCTCCACCTTCACCGCTGCGGCGCCGCCTTCCTTCACCAGGCGCACCGCGTTGCGCACCGATTCATCGAGCGACACGTGGAAGCTGCCGTACGGCATGTCCGTTACCAGCAGCGCCCGCTGCGTGCCGCGCCGCACCGCGCGCGTGTGATACACCATTTCGTCCACGGTTACGGGCAAGGTACTGTCGTAACCCAGCACCACCATGCCCAGCGAATCTCCTACCAGCAGAATGTCCACGCCGGCTTCATCGAGCAGGCGCGCGGTGGGATAGTCGTAAGCCGTCAGGCAGGTAATTTTCTGCTTGGTTTCGAAAGAGCCTGCGAGGGAATGCGTCTTGCGGCTGAGAATGTCAGGCACGGTGATCTTCCCGTTGCCCGCACGCGGTACGACACTCATTTTGGCCTCCGGTGCCGCTCCCGGAAATCGGGATGCAGCCCATCACGAAATTTGATGCTAGCAGAACGCGGGCGGTTTCGCCAAACAATCGTGCCGGACGTCTCCGAAACGCCGTGTGCAAACTGGTTAACGCCCAGCCGGCCGCGGCGGCTCTTTAGGCCGGCACAGCTGGCGCGGGTGTGTGCGGCTCCACGCCGCGCCATCCCACCGGCCGGCCCCGCACCGCTTCCTTCAGCGCGCGGAACAAAACCACGTACATCATTTGCCGGTAATAGAACCGTTGCAGGATGAGCGGCGCGAGCAGCGTCCAATCCTCGTGCCGTTCCAGCGCGAAGGCCACCACGCACGTAAACAGATCAATGAGCATGAAGATCGCGAAGAAAATCAGCGAACGCTCCACGTCCTGCAGCGTCCACAATTGCGGCAGGCGCGCGATGCGCAATTGCGCCAGGCCCCACAGCGCAATCGAGAGCAGAAACAGCAGATCAATCAGCGGAGACACCATCGGCAAAATAATCTGAAACAGAAAAATATTGGGGATAGCGATCCAGCCCAGCGTGCCGTAGCGCGGCTTGCCCACCGCGTCGCGGTGCTTCCACACCGCCTGCAAAGTGCCAAACGTCCAGCGAAAGCGCTGGCGAATCAGCGTCTCCACCGTGTCCGGCACTTCCGTGCGGCCGATGGCATCTTCATCGTAAAGAATTTTCCAGCCGTTGCGCCGGATGGTGAGGGTGAGATCGGTGTCCTCGGCCACCGTGTCGCCGGAAAATCCGTTATTGGCGCGCAGCAGATCCGTGCGCCACGCACCCACCGCTCCGGGAACCACCGGAATGCAATTCAGCAGGTCGAACGCGCGCTTTTCCAGATTCTGGCTGGTGATGTATTCGAGCGCCTGCCAGCGCGTCAGCCAGCGATTGCGGTTGATCACCTTCACGTTGCCGGCCACGGCCCCGACCTTCGGATCCGCGAAATGCCGCACCAGCCGCGGAATCGCTTCGGAATCCACGATGGTGTCGCCGTCAATGGAAATGATGATTTCTCCGCTGGCTTCTGCCAGGCCATGATTCAGCGCGGCCGGCTTGCCGCGATTGGGCTGAGTGATCAATCGCACCCGTGGATCTTTCGCGAAATTTGCGCGCACCAGCTCCGGCGTGCGGTCCGTCGAGCCGTCGTTGATCACCAGAACTTCCAACTTTTCGTAATCGCAGGCGAGCGCCGCCTGCACCGTATTCACAATGGCTGCTTCCTCGTTGTACGCTGGGATCAGCACGGTCACTTGCGGCTTGTACTCGGGATGGTCGGCGGGCGCAGGCCGCAATTTTTCCACCAGCGCCAGCAACCCGATCACCAGCGCGCGTCCGCTCACCAGCAGAATGCCCGCCACGAAGATGAATGCGATTCCGGTGCGGAACCAGCGGAACACTTCAAAAATAAATGCGTCGGCGCGCACCAGCAGCCATTCCTGATGCGTCAGCGGCGGCATCACCTGCGCGCGGCTCTGGCCGATCAGGTCGGAAACTGAAACGAATTCGTAGCCCTTGGCGCGCAGCCCGTCAATGATCTCCGGCAGCGCCGCCACGGTGTTGGCGCGGTCGCCGCCGCCGTCGTGCATCAGGATGATGTTGCCCTTGCCCAGCGTCGCGTCGTGCAGCACGCGCTCCACGATGACCCCGGACGGCGGCGGCGCGCCGCCATCGGCTTCGCCCCAGTCGTGCGGATCAATCTGCGCGCCCACGATGATGTACCCCATCGCTTGCGGAATCGGCAGCATCTGAATTTCGCTCGCGGTTTCCGGCTGATGGTCAATGCCGTAGGGTGGGCGGAACAGCAGCGTCTTCACGCCCAGGTTGCTTTCGATTAGCAGCTCCGTCAGGTTGAGCTCGATTTGCAGTTGCGATTTCGAAATGGTTTCGAAGTCCGGATGCGTGAAAGTGTGATTGCCGATTTCGTTGCCGAGCTGGTAGGCGCGCCGCACCAGCTTGGGATCCTGGTTGGCGGATTCGCCGATGGTGAAGAACGCCGCCGGAGCTTTCTTCTCTTCCAGGATATCGAGAATCTTCGGCGTCCAGCGCGGATCGGGGCCGTCGTCGAAAGTCAGCGCCACTTTGTGCGCCGCCGCGCCCATCTGCTCGATGCGCCAGGAAAGCGGATAGCTCTGGTAGGATTCGTCGTCGAAGACGTCACTGGTGGAATCGTAATCGAAGGTGCGGCGGCCGCTCTGCGGCGTGGCGGTGATGCGCCAGATATCGCCTTCGCCTTCCAGGATCAAATCGTAGCCCGGCGGAACTTCCTCGAGCTTGGCGCGAATCGCGTCGGTGGAATGCGTGGCGTCCCAGATGGACCAGATCGAGGGATCCTCCATGCCCAGGCGCCAGAGCGCCGTGCCGCGCACTCCGGCGCGCTCGGAGGCGCGCAGCTCGTTGTAAGCGGTGACGCCGTCGAGCATCCACACGCTGTGCACCTGGTTCTGCTCGTCTTCGTAGGAGTAATGAGGATTCAAGGAGTCGGGATCGAAGGTCACGTCCGATTCCGATTCGACCGCGGTGATAATTCCCTGCTGAAACGTAAGCGCCTGCGCCAGCGGATGCGGGACTTTCTTGGTTTTGGCCGGCCAGTCGTAACCGTAATTCGCGATGCCCATCACGATCTTGTCCGGCGGCACGATCTTCACGATGTTGGCGATATTTTTTTCGAACCAATCCTGCGGCGCGATGGGACCGGCATCGGAAGTGGGATAGTGCAGGTCGTAATTCATCAGAATCACGGCGTCGGCCTGCGCCGCCAGGTATTTATAGTCGTAGCTCCAGTCCGCGGCGGGCAGCGCGACCATCAGCTTCAGGTTCGCGGCGTGCATGGCCACCCCCAGATCGTGGATGAAACGCGCGAAATCCGGCTGGCTTGTTTGCGGCACCAACTCGAAATCCACTACGATGCCGGACTGGTGTTGCGAGCTGGCAAAATCCGCCAGGGACTTCGAAAGCCGTTCGCGCGCCGCCGGGTTTGCCAGCATTTCCGCCATTTGCGTGGTGACCCAGGTCTTGCCGTCGTAATTGTTAACCATGGACATGATCGGCAGCTCGATCGCGTTGGTGCGCATCCACGCCAAGAGCTTCGGATCCTGTTCCACATCCAGCCGGCCGTCTGGCGAAGAGGCGTGCAGCGCTTCGGGAATCAGCAGGTCTATATCGTGGTAATGAAGCTTCAGCGAAGCGAGGCTGGTGGGATCGTCCGCCACGTAAAAGGCGGCGCGCAGCGGATCGTAATTCTGCGGCAGCTTGCCCAGCGCCGCCACCTTGCGCTTGCGGCCGCGCGGCGCGGTCTTAGACTTCAACTTCGCCGGGATCGCCCGCAGGTTCCAGTGCGTCGCGGCCGCCAGAATGTCCGGCAGCTCCGGCTTGCGAAACACATTGAGGACGAAAATGATCAGGATCAGCGTGAATAGTCCGCCGGTGATTTCCATCACCCGGCGCGTGCGACGCCAACGACGGCGCTCCTGATCGTAGAAAATGGGCTTGCGTTCAGGCATTCAGACAATCCAAGCTAGCTGGCCGATGAGACCGTGTCAATGACTCCAAGCAATAAGATGCGTGCAAACGTTGCTGCCGCTGCATGCGCTGGGCTGGCGCTGCGGGTCTATCTGGTACTGAATTTTCCGGTAACCGATACCGGTGATGCTCCATTCTACATCGAGCTGGCCTGGAACTGGTTGAAGAACGGCGTGTACGGTTTCGCCCTGCGCGGGCAATTGACCCCTGTGGACATGCGCGTGCCCGGCTATCCGGCGTTTCTGGCGGCGGTGTTCGCGCTTGCCGGGCAGTCCACGCGCGCCGCCATGCTCGCGCAGGTGGTGGTGGACCTGGCGACGTGTTTCGTCATCGCGCTGATCGCCGCGCGCCTCGCGCCGCAGCATGCGCGGCGGCGCGTGTTTCTGGGGGGATTGTGGCTAGCCGCGCTCTGCCCCTTCACCGCGAATTACACGGCCGTGGTGCTCACCGAGACGCTGGTGATTTTTCTCACCGCGCTGGGGACCCTGGTGCTGCTGCAGACCGACGCCGGGGGCACGCACGTCGCGCGCGCGGCATCTTTCTTCGCGAATCCGTGGCTGCTCGCGGGCCTGGTGGTGGGATTCGGCACGCTGGTGCGGCCGGAAACTCCGTTGCTGCTTTTTGCCGCTGGGCTCGTGCTGGCGGCGAAGTGGTGGCGCCCGGCGGATTGGCTGAAATTACTTCGCGCGGGGCTGCTGATGGGCCTGGGTCTGCTGCTGCCGCTGGTGCCGTGGGCCGCGCGCAATTGGCACACGCTGCACGACGTGCAATTTCTCGCGCCGCGCTACAGCGAGCTGCCGGGCGAATACACGCCGCTCGGTTTCACGGCGTGGACGAACACCTGGATGTGGCGCTTCCGCGACGTGTACCTGACGCAGTGGAAAGTAAATGAGGAGGAGATCGCGATAGACGAGCTCCCTGCCTACGCCTTCGACTCGCAGGACGAGAAGGAGCGCGTCGCGGACTTGTTCGAAGAATACAACGAAGCGCTTACCATTGATCCCAGCCTGGACCAGGAATTCCGCGAGATCGCTACGGAACGCACCGCGCGCCATCCTCTGCGGACGTATTTGAAAGTGCCGCTGCTGCGCACGTTGACGCTGTGGTTCACGCCGCGCGTCGAGCTGCTGCCTTCGTCGGGGCACCTGTGGCCGCTGCGCGAAGAATGGCAGGACGACCGCCCGGATTTTCTGGTGACGCTGGGACTGACTCTCGCGAACGGGATCTATATCGCGCTCGCTCTGGCCGGAGCGTGGCTGGCGCGGCGGCGTCCGGGGTGGTCGCTGCTGATTTTGTACTGCGTGGTGCGCACGCTGTTCTTTGCGAAATTCGTGGAGACGCCGGAGCCGCGCTACGTGCTGGAATGTTTTCCGGCAGTCATCGCGCTGGCCGCGCAGGTTTTTGCGCCGCGAGGATAGTTGCCATCAGCTTTCTTCGACCGGCTCGGGATGAATCGTTAGGCGGAAAATCTGTGGGAAGCGCTCCTTCACGCGGTCTTCGAGAGCGGCGGTGATGTCGTGCACTTCGGTGATGGGTAGGCTGCCGTCCATCGCACAGTGGCACGAAACTAAGATCTTGTGATCCACGCTCCGGACGTGCACTTCGTGGCAGTCCGTCAACTCGTGATATTCGGACTGCAGTGAATTCAGAAACTCCTGCACGGTGCGCGATAGTTCCTTCATCTCCTCGCCGCCGCCGATCTTGACGCCGAGCGGCTCGATGTGGATGTTCACGAGCGCGCGCGGGTCGGTCTCCTTCAGGATATCCTCCTCGAGCTCGGAGGCGCGGCGGTGCGCCTCGCGCAGGCTCGCGCCCTCGTCCACTTCCAGGTGCAATTCGATGAACAGGCGATGGTCGAACTGGTGCGCGGAGAGCTCGTGCACGGCCAGGCCGCGCTTTTGCGCGATGGCGCGAATGGTTTCGAAGAGATTTTCGTCGGTCTTGGCGCGCGGCTCGACGTGCACCACCACGTCGGCGGGCACAATCTGGGCGATGCGCTTTTCCACGGCGTTGCTGGCGGCGTGGGCTTGCTCGAGGCTTGCGGTGCGCGGCACGCTGATGGTCACGTCCACAAAATAGCGCTGGCCGGCGCGGCGCACGCGCACGCGTTCGGACTGCAGGACGCCTTCGGTCTTGTCCACGGCGATTTCGATGCGCTCGCGCAAACCGTGCGGGGCCACGTCCAGGAGCGCGTCGGCGGTGCGTTTGCCCAGGCGGGAGCCGATCCAGATGATCACGCCGGCCACGCCGAGCGCCGCGACCGCGTCCATCATGCTCAGCCACGCGATGCCGAAGCGCACACCGAGCCACGCGCCGGAAATGCCGAGGATGACGACGAAGGTGCTCCACACGTCGGTAGAGAAATGCAGGGCGTCGGCTTCCAGCGCTTCGCTGGGATATTTCGTTGCCACGCGATTCAAGGCGCGCGCGCGCACGAAATCAATGCCCATGCACACGGCCAGGATTACGATCGCTTCGACGCTTGGACGCATATGCGCGCTGTGGAAGACCAGCCGCTGAAACGCTTCCCAGATGATGTACACCGCGGTGAGCAGCAGCAGGCCGGTCTCGACGAACGCCGAAAAACTTTCCACCTTGCCGTGGCCGTAGAGATGGTCCGCGTCGGCGGGTTTGTCCGAGACGCGCACCGAAAGGTAGGTGATGACCGCGGCGACAAAATCCAGGATGGAGTGCAGCGATTCCGACAAAATGCCCAGGCTGCCGGTGCGCACCGTCAGAAATATTTTCAGCGATACCAGTACGATGGCTGAGCCTACCGAGGCCAGCGCCGCCAGGCGTTTTTCGCGCGATGCGTATTCGAGAGGCTGGGAAGCCATCGGGGGATTATACGCTGTGGGCTGCATTGCACGCGCAACGCTGGGTGCGAAAATTGGCGATTAGAGGGCGGCGCGGTTGTTTGTCTTGAGAGAGTTACGCGAGGTTCTAATAGCTCATATTGGCGATCAAGAATTTGGTAGGAGAGTGCGGCGGCGCACAGATGCGAACGCGGATGTTGGTCTAGGATCGTCTGGTTGCGCGGCCCGCTAGGAGCGAGCGGCGTTTCCGGCGCATTGTTGATACAACCTGGCTTACGCGGCCGTTCCTGGAGGCTATGAATGATGGAGCGTAGTGCAGAAGCGTCGCCCGGCCTCAAGGCCAGGGCTGCCGGGATGCTCTATTTGCTCGCCGCGCTGACGGCCGTATTCGCGGAGCGCTTCGTACACGGGCGGCTGCTGTACGCAGCAGGGCTGATGCCGGTTGCATCGTTTGCGGTTGTGACGCTGCTGCTCTATCAGCTCTTTAGGCCGGTGCAGAGGAGCGTCGCGTTGCTCGTGGCGCTCAGCAACCTGGTGGGGCTCAGTTTTGAAGCCCTGGAATGGCACCTGTGGGGCGTGAACGTCGCGCTGATATTTCACGGGCTCTATTGTCTGGCGATAGGTTATCTCGTTTTCCGGTCGGAGTTCCTGCCGCGAATGCTGGGCGTGCTGATGGCCATGGGCGGTTTGGCCTGGCTAACCGATCTTTCGACACCACTGACAGACCACCTGGCACCGTACAACGTGCTGTGCGGCTTCGTGGGAGAAGGATTGTTCATGGTCTGGCTGCTGGTGATGGGCGTGAACGTGCAACGGTGGAAGAAGCAGGCCGGCGGAGAGGCGGAAGCGCCACCGAGCGTACCCCTCAGTCCTTGAGCAAGGGCTGGCGCGAGGAAAAGACGGCATGAGCAGCGCTGAAATGACGAAGCCGACCGCACGCGAGTCACCGCGCCTGAAAGCCAGAATCGCCGGACTCTTGTACTTGGTTATCTTCCTTGCGGCGCCAAGCGGCGCTGCGACGGCCACGCCGGCGAAGTTGATTATCACGCTCGCCTGCGATACCGGGGTCGCGCTGCTCCTTTACGAGTTGCTCAAGCCGGTAAGCAGGAGACTCTCCCTGTTGGCGGCGCTCTTCCGGCTTATCTTCGTGGCTGTGATGGCCGTCAACTCACTGAACTATTTCGGCGCCTTGGCTCTGTTCCAGCGCGCGCGCTCCTCGGCTGCTTTCAATAGCGGCTACGGCATCGCGCTGGTGCCTTTCGGAGTCCACTGCCTCCTGATCGGCTATCTCATTTTCAAGTCAAGCTTCCTTCCGCGGACGCTCGGCGTGCTGATGGCGCTGGCGGGGTTGGGCTATCTGATGTTCCTGTGGCCGCCGCTGGGAAGCCGGCTATTTTTTCCGTACATTGCGATCCCCGGCGTCGCCGGGGAAGGGTCGCTGACCCTGTGGCTCATCATCATCGGCGTGAATGCGCAACGATGGAGGGCGCAAGCCAGCGGCGGGCGGGCGAATGGTTAAGCATTCGGAGACAATCCACGCGGGCCATGAACGCCGTTTACGGGTAGCGTGTTCTCGCAGGGAAGCGATCGGCACAGATTCAACGGCGAAGATGCGGTGGTGGCGTCGCGTTGGGGCACACACGCAAGATTGCCTGTGCCGCCACGACCGGGCGCAGGCGCGATTGCCTGCGCTACTTCAGCGGCGGGGCTGGGACCAGCGGGAGGCGGCGTGGTTCGCCGTGGAAGCCGCGGAATTCGATCTCGTCCAGGAGCAGCGACGGAGTTACTACCGTGCTGGGGATGCCGCCCTGTGCCGAGCCGAAGGCGCCTAGCGCGGTGCCGGCGAAGCCGCCGGAAGTGTTCTGCATGTACGGGAAGACGGTTTCATCGCTGCCGATGCCTAGAATATTGCGGATGGCGCGAAGCTGCAGGCCTTCGATGTGCCCGCCGCGGACCATTTCTTCGTGGCCGTCGGAAACGTACACGCGATAGACGACCAGCGGAACGCGTTCGCCGCTGGCGATGCCTCCCGCAATGCCTCCGAGAAAATCGCTGAAATCTTCCTGACGAATGGAGGAGAGCGCGGGATTATCCATGCTCTTCACTTCCAGGCACCATTCGTGGCCATCGTCGCGGCAGGCATCGAGGAATTTCTTTTTCAGGTCGGCGGGGTTCAAGCCTCCGGTGGCCTGCAGGAACAGATTGCTGCTGAGGGGCCGCGGATCGGAAAGCAGTGCGGAGCGCGCGTGGCCGTTGGAGGCTTCGAAATCGGGGCCGGGGCGGCGGGACATGAGCAGATTCTTCAGCGTACCGTTATCTACAACCACGACGCGCTGTGCTTTCACGCCCTCATCGTCAATATCGTAATTTCCCAGCAGCGGTTGCCCGTTGAATTCTTTGAGCGTGGGATCGTCCACCAGGGAAACGTTGGCGGGGAGCACGCGCGTGCCCACGCGGCCGGACCATTCGCTGCGTCCGCCCATGCGCTCCATGATTTCATCGAAAGCCTGCATGGTGGAGAGCGGGGGTCGGGCGCCGGAAAGCGAAGCGGCGAGGCTCTGGGCGAGCACGGCGCCGGCCGCGGGCGGGTCGAACAGAACCGGTCCGGTAAAATCGGGAAGCAGCGGGCTCTGGCGTATGGTCATCAGCTCGGTGGCGGTTTGCGCGAGGGACTTACCGACGGTGGCGGGGTCGGGCAGGTCGGCGGGTTTCGCGACATACACGGCGTAGAAATCGTGCAAACCCATGCCGTCGTCGGCCGTGGTATCGAGCGCGGCTTCGATGGCGGCGAGGCTGCGCGAGCTGCGAATGGTGGTGCCTTCGCTGTTCATCAGATAGTAGGTGACGTACACCATGTAGTAATTCACGCGCGTGGCGCTGAGGTGCGGATAATTCGTGAGCGCCAGGGAAGCGGCGCGCGATTCATCTTCCCAATTGCGCGAGGTCCAGTCCGGTTCGGCGTGGGGATCAATCTTCACGAGGGGCGGCGCCTTGGAAAAATCGTCAATTTCGGGCGGCTTGGTAAGGCTGCGCAGAAAGGACTGCTTGAGAGACATCTGCGTGAGGGCCTGCTTGTAGGCCTGGTCGGTGGCGAGCCACAAATCCTGGCGGAGAGAATTGTAATCGCGGTCAATGCCGACTTCGCCGGTGGAACCGAGAAAACCCTGGAAGCCGTCTTCGCTGATGAAATTGGAGCTGTCGAGATGGTAATCGCCGACGCGGACGTCCACGCTCATCAGGCGATTGCGTGTGGTGGTGGTGGAAATCAGCGCGCCGAAGGACGAAGTGACGGCGCGGACGTCCAGATCCACCAGGCGATACTCGAGATAGAAGGGTTTATCCACGCCGGGGATTTGCAGCCGGGTGCGCGCGCGCTCCATTTCGTCGTGCATCGCGTGCAAGGTCTGGTCCGTTTCCGAATCCGGCACCGCGGCTTGCGCCAGCGCGGCAGGCACGGCCGGCGCGGCGGGCAGAATATCCTTGGCGTGCGTGGTGGTGGCGGCGGAAATGGGAAGCGCGAACGCCGCGAGCAATCCAATCGTTGCAAATATTCTCACTGGTGTTGCCCCTTTGCTTCGGGATCGTGCGCCGGCGGCGGCAGGATCGGCGGCTTGTCGGTGGAAGTTTCCTTCTTCTGCACTTCCAATTCGGAAATCAGGATTGCGGGAGCCACGGCGGAAACCGGCACGGAGCCGGATTCGGCGCCGCAGTAGCCGTTGAAGATTTCCGGGGTGTCGCCGGTGGCCACGATTTTCGTCAGGGAGACGAGCGGGGTGCCGACGATATCCACGCCGCGCACGAGCTGGTCCGGGCGGCCATCGGGGAAAACTTTGTACACCACCAGAGGCAGCACCTGAAAGGCCTGGGGCTGCTGGCGGCCGGTGAAGGTGAATCCGCCGGCGATATCGTCAATAAGCAGGCCGAAGGGCTTGTTCTGGGCCTTCACCAGGGCGATGAGCTGCTGGCGCAACTGGGCGTTGGTGACGGTGTGCGAGCTGGAAACGATCAGATTTCCCTGGCGCGCTACCGGCACAAATCCCAATTGCCGGCGCCCGTGTCCATTCGAATGCGGAATATTCACGAGTGGCGAGCGGGACATGAGGAAAGTCTTGAGGACGCCGTGATCCACGAGCAGGACGTCCTGCGCCGGCACGCCTTCGTCGTCGAAAGCATAATTCCCGAGGAGCATTTGCCCGCCGAGGGACGCTTCGGTGGGATCGTCCTTGATCGAGATAAAGGACGGCAGAATCTGTTCGCCGATCTTGCTGGTGAAGGTCTGGCCTTCGTTGATGTCCTTCTGGCGGAAACCCTCGGCGCGGTGTCCGAAGACTTCGTGGAAGAATACGGCAGCGGCGCGACCGGTGAGCAGCGCGGGGCCGGCGTAGGGATCCACCAGCGGCGCTTTATCCAGGGCTTCGGTCTCCTGGATCATCACGTGAATACGCGCGAAGACTTCTTTATCGGAGGGAGCGTCCTTGGGATCGAGCCAGTCGAAATTGGCGTAGCGGTTGATGTCCATCCCGTCCGGCGCCTTGCTCTGGACGTACAGCTCGAGCCGGTAATGCACCTGCCCGAAGGCGAGCTTGGTGCCCTCGGTGTTGACCTGATATTGATTCATGCCCAGAGCGGTAAACGTCGCGATGGAATTCAAGACTGCCGGAGATTGGCTGAACGCCGCGGTATATTTGCGCACGCGCTCTTCCCAGGGCTTGCGATCCACGCTGATTTCGACGCGCGCACCAACGGAGGTGTGTGGTTCTTCGCGCGAGAAATCCGGCGCGTTGCCCTCGGCGGTTTGCACCTCGACCTGCTGGCTGGTCTTGACCTTGATGAGGGCCTGGATGGCGGCACGGTACTGGCGGTCGGTTTCGCGCCAAATTTCGCGGCGCAGCACGGCAATATCTTCATCCACGGTGACGGAGGTGCCTGGGCTGGTCCAGCTGGGCTGGCGGTCGGGCAGTTTGTGCGTGTCGTCAAGCTGATAGGTGCCTACGCGGGTCTGCACTTCGAGCCAGCGCCCGTTGGACTCGCTGCTTTCCAGCAACGCGCCATTCGAACCGGAAACTTCCGAGTTCTGGCGGTCCGCGACGGTGTAGCTGATGAAATAGTCGGGAGGGTCGGTCTGGGACATGGCGGCTATCGAGCGCACGAGCTCGTCCTGCATGGCGGTGAGCACCGCGGGCATGGGAGCCTGGGTAGGCTGAGCGGAGGCAAGGGTGGCGCACGCCGCAGCTAAAATCGAGATTCCGGTAACAAGGACTCTTGGTCTATGTGTGGTTTTCATCGTTGCGCAAAGTCTAACAGTTTAAGATAGGATGCCTTCGAATCCAAAGTGAAAAGCCAAGCGAGGGTGGCGCCTGTTACAGCGGTGTAACATCCAACAACGAGCAGGTGATGAGTTCATCGGCAGTTGGGCTGCATTTGGCAGAAGGAGATTTAGATGCGCGCTATGGTGGTAAAGAGGTACGGGCCTCCCGACGCTCTTGAGCTGCGAGAAGTCCCGGACCCGCAGCCAAAATTGGGAGAAGTGCTGATCCGCGTGAAGGCCGTGGGCGTGAATTTCGCCGACCTGCTGCAGCGCATGGGAGTCTATCCCGGAACGCCGAAGCCTCCGTTCGTGCCGGGGCTGGAAGTTTCGGGAGTCGTCGAGAAGGTTGCCGAGGGCGGCAAGGCGGGCGACGGCGAGCCTTTGCATCCGGGCGACGCGGTTGCGGCGCTGACTCCGTTCAACGCGTACGCAGAGTGGGTGGCGGTTCCGGCCGGCCGCGTGCACCGGTTGCCCACCGGCATGCCGTTCGACGATGCCGCAGCGATCCCCGTCAACTACCTGACGGCGTACCACTCGATGTTTGCCATGGGCAATCTGCACGCGGGCGACCGCATTCTGATTCACGGCGCGGCGGGCGGCGTGGGAATCGCCGCGGTTCAACTGGCGCGCGCGCACGGGCTGGAAATCTACGGCACGGCCGGGCCGGCGAAACAGGAATACTTGCGCAAGATCGGCGTGGACCACGCCATTGATTACGAGAAAAGCAATTTCGTGGACGTGGTGCACAAATTTGCGCCCGACGGAATTGAAATGGTGATGGACGCGATCGGCGGAAAATCCTTCGCGAATAGTTACAAGTGCCTGGGACCCACGGGAAGGCTGGTGGTGTACGGCTTCTCGGCCGCAGCCGGTCCGGAGGGGAAGAAGAGCACGGCGCGCGGGCTGAAAGCGCTGATGCAGACGCCGCGCTTTCATCCGCTGAAGCTGCTGGCGGGGAATATCTCGATCATCGGCGTCAATTTGGGGCGGATGCCTTCGCGCGGCGGGCTGTTGCGCGGGGAGATGGGCGAGATTTTCAAGATGTACGGGGCGGGCAAGGTGAAGCCTGTGATTGGCAAGACGTTTCCGCTGGCCGACGCGGCCGCCGCGCACAAATACATTCACGCGCGAAAGAACATCGGCAAAGTGATCCTGACGGTGAAGTGAGCGCGGGAGACTCATTTCGGCGCGGGAGTGGGTGCAGGCGCCGGAGCCGGAGCGGGCGCGGGAGCGACCGCCGGAGCAGGAGCAGGCGGCGGGGCTACCGGCTTGATGAATAGGGCATCGTCCAGCTTCGGATTTACCTGCACGGCCTGCACGCTGGAATCGAAAAGCTTCACGCCGTCGCGAATGGTTTCCGTGGAATAGGCGAACTGGCGGCCCTCGACGGCGCGGTAATCGCTCCAGTGCTGCTCGTTGTCGCTGACGCCGTGCTGGCCGTTGGATTGATAGCGTGCCGCGGCGAGCAAGTGAGTGGCGGGATCGAAGTACAGTTTCAACGCGCCGAACGGGCCATCCACGGCGACGCCTTGCATGTTCTTGCCGGCGATTCCCTCTTCCGCGATGGCCTGCCCGGTGATTTTCCCGGCCAGCACCTGCTGATAGAGGCCCCAGCCGCCGCCAAAGAGGGTGATGCCGCGCTTGAATTCAGCGATCATGTTGGTGGTGTCGTGCATTCCATCCGGAAACTTCAGCCACGATGATTTTCCATCGCAGACCTGCAGGATAGTTGCGCCGCCCAGATTCACTTCGCCGTAGGAACGGTCCGGATACACGACCTGCCATTTCACTTCGAGTGGCCGGTTGCCGACGGGGCCGTGGATATTGCCGTTCTCGGTGAAGGACAGCGTGGCGACGGATTGCAACGCGTCGCCGCCGGCGGCCTGCGCGGCCGCGAGCAGAATTTGCTTGCCCTGCGCGAGCGATTCCGGGGTGGCGGCGGGAGCGGCGGCTTGCGCGGAGGAGCGCAAGTCGGGGGAGAGCACGTCCACCTGCTCGAAGGGAATCTCCGTGAACTGGGCATCGGGAAATTCTTTTTTCAGCGCGTCGCGAAATCCGCTGATGTTGCCGACCAGGACGATATCCAGGCCGGACGTGGTGAAATACTTGCGCGCGGTGGCTTGCACTTCTTCGAGGGAAGTGGCGCGGATTTTTGCGGGATAGGTTTGATTGTAATCGGCGGGCAAATCGTAGGCCGCCACGGTCAGGACGCGGTCCACCACCTGCTCGGCGGTTTCGGACTGGATGGGGTACACGCCGGCGAGGTAGTCGCGTGCGAAATCCAGTTCCTTCTGAGTTATTTCGCCCTTGGACATTCCGGTGAGCAAATCCATGACGAGCTTGGTGGCCTCGACCGTGGCCTCGGTGCGGGTGTAGGTTTCCACCGCGAGCGAACCGGTAAAACGATGGGGTGTGAGCGCGGAGGAGGCACCGTAGGTCAGCCCCTTCTTGATGCGCACTTCGGTGTTCAGGCGGCTGTTGTAGCTTCCGCCGAAGATGTGGTTGGTCACATCGAGGGGCAGAAAATCCGGGTCGGCGCGGCGAATGCCGATGCGGCCGATGCGAATTTGGGTTTGCACGGCGTCCGGCTTATCAATCAGCCAGACGCGGCTGCGCGTCGCGCCGGCGGGGGCTTGCGGCGGAGCGGAAGCCACGTCAATTTTCTGCCAGCCGCCGAAATATTTTTGGGCGACCGCGAAAGCTTCCTCCGGCGTGATGTCTCCTGCGAAGCCAAGCAGCGCCTGATTGGGCGCGTAGTTCGCGTCGCGAAACTTCACGAAATCCTCGCGCTGCAGCTTTTTTACCGTGGCGGGAGTGCCCTCTTCCGGCAAGCCGTAGGGCGAAGGTCCGTACAGAGTGCGCGCGAACGCCAGCGTAGCCAAATAATTCGGGTCGGAGTACTGGACCTCCAGATCGGAAAGAACCTGCTGGCGCTGGCGGTCGAGTTCGTCAGTGCGGAATGAGGGATGCAGCACGACGTCAGAAAGCACGTCCATTCCCATGCCCAAATCTTTCTTGACCACGTCGAGCGTCACCGCGGTGGCGTCGCGCCCGGCCTTGGCCTCGAGCGTGCCGCCCACGAAATCAATGGCTTCGGCAATCTCCTTTGCGGAGCGCGTTGCGGTGCCTTGCGTCAGCAGGTTGGCCGTCATTTCCGCGACGCCGGGCATTCCCTCCGGGTCGCGGACGCTGCCGGCGGAGAGGATCACCAGGCGCGCAGCCACGGCCGGCTCGCGGTGATCGGTGACCACGAAAATGCGCAGGCCGTTCGGTAGCGTCCTGGTGGCGGCCGTCGGAAATACAAACGGCCGGGGCGCGCCCGGCACGGGCATTTGCGATTCAAGCTTCACACCGGGCGGAACGATTCCAGACGCCTTCTGAGGAACCTGCGACGCCTCCGGATTCGATTCGCTGCGCGACACCTGCGGCGCCGCCTGCTGGGCACGAGCGGCCGGCGCGAACGCCGAGGCCACCGCGGCAAGCAGAATTGCCACCGCGAATAAATTGGACAAGTTGGCAGATCGGCCGGTGGGCCGACTGCCGGACCGGAAGACGAACCGCTTCATGGTCGCTCCTGAGAAACTTTTGAACACGTGCGCCGCGGCGTCATTGCGGGCGCCCCGCCGGCGTGACGATTAGCACGGTGGCGTGTGCGGCCTGGAAGTAATGTTTGGCCACGCGCTCGATGTCCGCCGGAGAAACGGTGAGATAGCGGTCGAGCTCGGTATTCACCAGCGCGGGATTTTTGCCGATGACGGCGGCGGCGGCTAGCGCCTCGGCTTTTTCCTCGTCCGTATCGCGGCCCAGCACGTAGCCGGCAATCTCCTGGTTCTTGGCTTTTTCCAGTTCTTTGGCGTCCACGGGCTGGGCTTTGAGGCCGTCCAGCACCGCGACCAGCGATTTTTCTCCTTCTTGCGCGGTGTGGCCCTGATTCATGATGGCGTAGGCCCAGAAGAGATTGGGATCCTCGGAGAATGCGCCAAACCCGGCGGCCTGCACGGCGATTTGTTCCTTGTACACCAGCGTCTGGTACAAGCGGCTGCTCTCGCCGCCGGCCAGAATGTTCGAGGCAAGGTCCAGCGGGTACGCATCCGGGGCATAACGCGCGGGGATTTTGTAACCGATGACCACGGCGGGCAGCGGCGTATTCGAATACGATTTATTCACCACGCGCTCGGCGGTCTGCGGCGGCTCGGGGTTATCCAGGCGCGGAATCGGCTGCGCGGAGGGCGGGATGCCGTCGAAATACTTGTTGGTCCAGGCCAGCGCCTGCGCGGAATCGAAATCGCCGACGATCACGAGAGTGGCGTTATTGGGCTTGTAAAAAGTATTGAAGAAATCGCGCACGTCCTGGATGGTGGCCTTATCCAGGTCTTCCATGCTGCCGATCGGGGTGTGATGATAGCCGTGCACGGTGAAGGCTGCGGCGCGCAAATCTTCCTGCAGGTAGCCGTAGGGCTGGTTTTCGACGCGCACGCGGCGTTCTTCCTTCACCACTTCGCGCTCGGATTTGAAATTCTCCTCGCTGACGTTGAGGCTGCCCATGCGGTCGGCTTCCAGCCAGAGGACGCGCTCGAGGTAATTGCTGGGAAAAGTTTCGAAGAAATTGGTGGTGTCGTCGCCGGTCTCGGCGTTGTCGAACCCGCCCACGGCTTCGATGATGCGCGAATGCTCCTCGGCCGGCACGTGCGCCGAGCCTTTGAACATCAAATGCTCAAACAGATGGGCGAAGCCGGTTCGCCCCGAGCGTTCATCCTTCGCGCCCACGTGATACCAGACCTGCAAATTGATGATGGGGACTTCGTGGTCTTCGAGCAGGATCACCTGCAAGCCGTTGGGAAGAGTGTGCGTGGTGTAGTGCAGCTGCGGCGGGCGCACCTGGAGGCTATTTTCCTGCGCGGGGAGCGGCGCGACGAGCAGCGTGCCGCAAACCGCCGCCGTTAAGGCCAGCGCCGCGAGCGCTCGCAGGGCCGCGCCGAAAGTTCGCCGTATGCTCATTTTTCGTTGCTCCCGTCGAGGGAATTTACCGCGTGCAGCTTTGCCGGATAGAAACGCGAGCTCGGTGTCTCAGTGACTCAGTTTCCCAGTATCAACGACCGCGCGCGTGAGTGTCAAACCCGCGGCCCGGCAAATTCGCGTTGAATCAGTTGGCACGGATTGCGATTCAGGCGGTTGCAGAAATTCCGGGGCAGCCGGAGGATTCCTCACGCACCCCCGGTTAGACGCACGGGGTGACGAAAGGACTACACGCGGTTGCGCGCGCCCAGGGCCGCAGGTAAGCTGAATTTCAGCGTCGAAAATCGAGGTGCGAGATGAAGAGCCTGGTCGGCTTGCTGGTTGTCGCGCTTATCGTAGGACTGGCATACAAATTCTATTTCGCCCAACTGCACGCCGCGGGCGCCGGCACGCCCACGCAGGTAATTGATATCGTCGGCGTGAAGAACGATCTGCTGGGCATCGCGCAGGCGGAGCGCGCCTATCAGGCCGAGCACGGTTCCTACGTTTCCCTCGACGAGCTCACTTCCAGCGGCGAGCTGCTGATGAAGAGAACCAACCGCGACGGCTATACCTACGACGTGGACACCTCCGACGGGTCGTTTCGCGCCATCGCGCACTGCCCGGAGGCTACCAGTCCGGGCTGCACCAGCTTTGCGATTGATCCATCCATGGAAGTGCGGGCCACGCAGTAGGCTGCGATTTTTACGGCGCCGTCGTCCTGGCGGCGTTATCTCCTGGAATTGCCTTACTCACGCCACAGCGCGGAACATCCGCGCGGGCGCATGCGTATCTTTAGCCGAAGCTGAAAACGGATTTGGGCCGCGCGGGATGCGCAACTTTGCTATTTAGAAGAGGAGAAAAATCATGGACGCAATCGGTTTTGCCGCTGTGGTGCTGGCGTTCTCGGTTCCGCTGGCTGGGATCTACGCGTGGTACAGGGTGCTGAGGTTGCGCTCGGAGGAGCGCCTGGCAGCCATCGCCAAGGGAGTCCCGGTGCCCATGGCCGACGAACTGCCGCCGCACGCGCGCTCGCGCAAGGCGGGAATCCTGCTGACTGCCGGAGGCCTGGGGTATCTGCTGGCTTTTACGCTGCTGGCGCGCTACCAGCCGGACGCGATGCAAGCCGCGGCGTTCGGCCTGATTCCGATTTGCGTCGGCCTCGGTTACTTCATTGACGCGGTGCTGGTGCGCCGCGACATGCATCCCTCGGCGTAATCGCAGCGCGATTTTGGGCGCGCGGCGCTCGGGGGTGGGACGCAGGACGTAGGGCCGCGCGCACCGAGGCGATTGGCCCGGGTTACGGCGTGCGTTTCTGGTCCGCGACGGTCACGCCCGCCTCGGCGTAGTCCGTCGGCGGCAGGTCCACAAACGTGACCTGAATATTTTCGCGCTTGGCGCGGCCGTCTTCGATCAGCGCCAGCGTGATGCGCTCAGCCAATTTACGTTTCTGTTCGGGCGTGCGTCCCGCCACCCAGGTGACCTGCACGTAAGGCATCGCCATCCTCCTCGCAACTCGCAAGTATTCTACTGGGACACACCGGGAACGGAAAAGAAGTGCCGGAGAGGTTTTCCGCTACGCAGCGTCGGGAGCAGGCGACGGCAACTTCGTACCGCAGTGCGGGCAATTCGTCCAGCCGAATTCCACGGCGCGCCCGCAATTCGGGCACGTAGGTTGCAGCGAAGTACCGCAATGCGGGCAGAACGTGAATCCGGGTTTCACCAGGTGCGCGCATCCGGGGCAAGCCTTCATCGGAGGCTCGCGCAAGACGAAATAGAGGATGATTCCGATCGCGTCCGGAATGAAGATCGCGAGCAGAGTCCACATCACGTAGCGCATGCCGCGGCGCTTGGCATCCGCGTACACATAGCCGATCAGCAGCGCGTAGATCGCAAGAAGAATCCCCGGAAGGACGATCAGGGCCAGTTTCCCGGCTTCGGGAGTCCTCGCCACGCCGCTATCGTGTCCGAACAACACGAACAGGGCGAAGCCCGTCGCGAGCGCGAGGTACGCAAGTATCGCGACGATGCGCGCCGCCTTGGGGATCACCTTCAATTCATCAGTGAATCGGCTCATGCCAGTCTCCTTTCGCGCCGCTGCTGCAGGGAGAGCAGCACCGCGGCTGCGCCTCCCCCGATCCACACCGAAGTCGTGAACAATCCGAACGTGATCCAGGCGTGGTTAAACCTGGGATCGAGCATCCCCAGCAAGCCGCCGCTGATGAAGCGAATGAGTGGCCAGCTCGCGAGCGTTAGGACCCAGGCGAAAACAATCAGGCCGATGATCACGGCGCGGTTCCAGCGATGCTCGAATTCCTCGTTGAGGCGAATCTGCGCCTGCGCGCGCGCGCGCTCCACCACCAGTGCGCGCGGCTGCGGAGTCGGCAGGCGGCGCAGACCGCTCGCCACCAGCTTCCACTGTTCGAGCTCGGCACCGCATGAATCGCAGGTCCGCAGGTGGTCGAGCAATTGCTGCTCTTCGGCGGGCTCGAGGGCATCTGCCGCGGCCAGCGACAGCAGCGCGCGGATTTTTTCGTGGTCGTTCTTCGGCACGTTCATCGGCGCGTTCATTGCCAGTTTTCTCCGGGAAAGCTGGTTTCCAGGGTGACACGCAGTCGTTCCAGCCCGCGCCGCAATCGGGTCTTCACCGTGGAAAGCGGCGCGCCCAGTACTTCGGCGATTTCCTCAATCTTCATTTCTTCCTCGAAGCGCAGCGTCAGCACTTCGCGCTGCACCACAGGCAGCATTTCCAGCGCCATGCCCAGGCGCTGCGAGCGTTCGCGCGCCAGAATGCCTTCCATCGGCGGGCGCTCGTGCGACGCGAGACGCGTGGCGCCGGTTTCTCCCGGAACGGCGGCGTCTATCGGTTCGTCGAGGCTCTCGGGGCGGATGCGGCGCAGATGGTCAATCGCCAGGTTGCGCGCCAGAGTGAACAGCCACGCCTCGAAGCTGCGGCGGGGATCGTACTGCTGAATCTTCTCCGCCACGCGCAGCCAGGTTTGCTGGAACAGGTCTTCCGCCTCGGCGGGCTGGCGGACCATGCGCAGCAGATAGCGATAAAGCCGGTTCTGATAGCGCGTGAGCAACGCCGACAGCGCGTCCAGATCGCCGCGCCGGAGTTGCGCTACGTCGCTATCCAGAGCCACCCGCCCCTCCCAGTACATGGCTGCTACCCCGCGGCCTACTGCGGCCAGCATCATCGCACTGTACCTGTAGCCTCGCCCGTCATATCCATACTACGGATGAGCGGAGGAAAAAGACTCAGCGCCGCCCGGCTGAGGCAAGCCTTGTGCTATAAAAGACTTATGACGCTTAGCACAGGCCATTCGACGCGTTGAGCGCTTCCCCGCCCACCGGCATCCGCTTCGATATTTCGCCCAATCCCGCTTTCGTGGATGGGGACGTGCGCATCTGTGTGCGCGGATTGCCGGCATCATCGCTGATTTCTATTCAGGGCGCCACGGAAGACGACCAGCGCCGCCGCTGGATTTCGCAGGCTGGCTTCCGCGCCGACTCAGCCGGAGCAGTGGACGCTGCCGCGCAAGAGTCTCTGGCGGGAAGCTATCGCGGCGCTTCGCCCATGGGGCTGTTCTGGTCCATGGAATCCAGTGCAGCCGATGCGGACGGCAATTCGAGCTTCGCCAAGAGCGCCACCTCGGCGGATTGCGTGGACTTCGAAGCTGTGCTCGATGGCCGCGTGATTGCGCGCGCCAGCCTCGAGCGCAATTTCTTGGCGTCAGGAACCGCGACGCGCGATCTGAAAATCCCGAGCGAGCCCGACGGCTCGGGTGAAACCACGGTCGGAAGATTATTCATCCCTCCGGGCCGCGGGCCGCGTCCCGTGGTGATCGTGCTGAGCGGCTCCGGTGGAGGATTCGATCTGGATAAAGCTGCGGTGCTTTCGCGGCACGGATTCGCGACGCTCGCTCTGGCTTATTTTGGAATCGCGCCGCTGCCGGCGTGGCTGCATGGCATCCCGCTCGAATATTTTGGCGCGGCGCTCGCATGGCTCGACGCGCAGCCGGAAATTGATTCGCAACGAGTGGGAATTCTGGGCGTTTCCCGCGGCGCGGAACTGGCGCTGCTGCTCGGCGCCACCTTTCCGCGGATTCGCGCCGTGGTGGCTTATGCGCCCAGCAGCGTCGCCTGGGCCGCCAGCGGCCGCGATAAAACCACCGGCGAGATTATTCCCTGCTGGACCTGGGACGGAAAGCCGCTGCCCTTCGCACCGCTCCCGCTGCGCGGCTTTATGTGGCGCTCGGCCTTTCCGGTGGTGGCGCTGAAACGCCCGGTGATGTTTCGCGCCCTGTTTCGCGCCGGACTGAAGAACCGCGCGGCCATCGAGCGCGCGGCGATTCCCGTGGAGAAAATTCGCGGTCCCATTCTGCTCATCTCGAGCGGCGATGACCACCTGTGGCCCGCGGCGGAAATGAGCGAAGCGATCCTGGCGCGCCTGCAGCGCCACGGCCGAGCAGGCACCGCTGAACATCTGCACTTCCCGCAAGCCGGCCACATGCTGCGCTATCCCCATCTCCCCACTACCGCCCGGCACTCCCGCAACAAGCATCTGCGCAACGCGCGATTTTCCTTCGGCGGCGCTCCCGCAGCCGACGCCGAAGCACAGGCCCAGGCGTGGCGGCGGGCGATCGCGTTTCTGCAAGCGAATCTGTAACCGCAAGAAAATTCGCGGCCAGTGCGGCGCGCGCGCTTTTTTGCCGCCCGTATTTCGCTCTGTCTTCGCCGCACAAGCCAAGCCCCGTGCGGCAATGTGCTAGAATGAACTTCTAGTGCTGAAGGTGCTACAGAGCCTGCTCGACCTGCAGAGCGTGGACACGCGGCTGCAAGGCGTGCGTGCGCGCCTAGCGGCCGTCCCGGGAAAAATCGCCGAGGTGGACGCGCGCGTCGCGGCCGCCAAGGCCGAACTGGAAAAGAGCAAGACCGCGCAACTCGCCACCGTAAAGGACCGCAAGAAATACGAATTAGATGTCGAGCAGTGGAAAGACCGCGTCCGCAAGTACAAGGATCAAACCTCCCAGGTCAAGACCAACGAGGCCTACAAGGCTCTGCAGCACGAAGTGCAGAACGCGGAAGCGGAGATTTCCAAAGCGGAAGACCGCCTGCTGGAACAGATGGTGGCGGGCGAAGAGTACGACCGCAGAATCAAGGCTGCGCAAGCGGTGCTGAAGGAAGTGGAGGCCTCGGCCCGCGCCGAGCGCGCCAAAATTGACGCAGAAAAAGCCGTCGCGGAAAAAGAGCTGGCGGAAGGAACCGCCGCTCGCGAGCGCGCGATGGCGGACATTCCCGAAAACATGATGGACCATTACGAACGCATCATGAAAAAGCACGACAACGTGGCGCTGGCCGAAGTGCGCGACGAAAAATGCAGCGCCTGCGGCATGCGCATTCGCCCGCACGTGTTTCAGGAAATGCGCCGCGCGAATAGCGACGAGATGTTCCACTGCGAGACCTGTACGCGCATTCTCTATTACCAGGAGCCTGCCGCTTCGGCGGCCGCGGCGGCCTCCGCGGCTGAACCCTCCGCGCCCTCTCCCAGTGAAAATTAATCTGAACTTTTTGCGCGCGCTGCAGACCATGCGCGGCTTCCCTGCGACGAATTTCCCTGCGAACGCGGTGCGTGCATGAGCGCAACCCGCAAAGCGCCTCCGCCGGGCAGCGCGCGCCTGTTCGCGGATTCCCATCCTTCGTCTCCTCCAGCCGGCGTGTACGTCGCCAATATTGACGGCGCGTCGCGCGGCAATCCCGGGCCCGCTTCCTACGCCGTGGTGCTGCGCGATCCCGAAGGAAGAATCGCGCTCGAACTGGCGAAAAATATCGGCCGCGAAACCAACAACGTCGCGGAATATTTTGCCTTGCTGGCTGCGCTCGATTACGCCGTCACGCGGCACATCGCCGCGCTACGCGTGCGTAGCGATTCCGAGCTGCTGGTGCGCCAGATGCAGGGCCGCTACAAGGTAAAAAGCCCGGATCTGAAGCCGCTGCACGAGCGCGCCGCAAAACTTTCTCGCCAGTTGCAGTATTTCGCCATCGAACACGTCCGCCGCGAATTGAATAGCGACGCCGACGCGCTCGCCAACGTGGCGCTGGATTCCGCGGGCGTGCCAAAATTCGAAGACCGCAAGTCGCGTATCGCCGCGCCGGCCCCGCCTTCGCCGGCGCCGGGAAATCCCGCGCGCACGGTCCGCGCGCGATTTGTGCGCGGCGTCTTTGTGCCCGCGACTCCCGTGGACCTGCCGGAAGGAAGCGAAGTCACCTTCGAGGTCCGCATCCCATTGAAACAATAGGCATTAACAGACTCACGTCGCGGCTCCGACAATCCTAAAACTGGCAAGTTTGGTACCGATGTCCTATTGTTTCGCCTTCCCGTGCACCGTACCCAAGTCAGCAAACCTGTATGAGAGCCCTTCATACCTGACCTGGGGCTCGAACAACAGAAGATTAGTCTGCTGCGAGGTATCAACCTTTAACTCAATATCGGCAGTTTTCGGGGAGCCACGGGAAAAAACTCCTACTGGTGCTTCGGCGAGAGGATTTGATGCCATATGACTTGAGAATAGACTCGGCTCAATACGGAGTCTTATACCAGAGAAATCGCTGTCGTAAAGCAGGACTGCGTTATCTAGTTTACTAGATTAAGGCTCGAGTACACCTACTGCTTCAAGGAGTAGGAGCGATAGAGGGTGTCGCGCTGAGCGGGGATGTAGCCGGCGTCGGAAATAATCCGGCGCAACTCTTCTTCATTGGTGCGGTTGCGTACGCCGGCGGCGTACACCACGTTTTCTTCGATCAGGATGCTGCCGACGTCGTCCGCGCCGAACTGCAAGCCCACCTGGCAAATCTTGATTCCGGGCGTGAGCCAGCTCGATTGGATGTGGTCAATATTGTCGAGGTACAAGCGGCTGATCGCGAGAGTTTTCAGATAATCGAAAGCGGTGGCCTCGGGAATCTTTTTCCCCAGCGGCGTATTTTCCGGCGCGAAAATCCAGGGAATGAACGCGGTGAACCCGCCGGTATCTTCCTGAATGCGCCGGATGGTCTCCAGGTGATTCACGCGATGGCGGTATTCCTCGCCGCAGCCGAACATCATGGTGGCGGTGGTGCGCATGCCGAGGGAGTGCGCGTCGCGGTGCATGCTCACCCATTCGTCCGAGCGGCACTTCAATCGCGAAATCTTGGCGCGAATCTCGTCGTCCAAAATTTCCGCGCCGCCACCGGGAATCGAATCCAGGCCCGCATCGCGCAGGCGGGCAATCGTGTCGCGCACGGATAGGCCGGAAACTTCAGCGATGCAGCCGATTTCCGGCGCGGAAAAGCAGTGCAGATGCACCTGCGGAAATTTCTGTTTCAGCGAGCGCAGCATGTTCTCGTAGAATTCGATCCGCAGATCCGGATGCAGGCCGCCCTGCATCAGCACGCCCGTGCCGCCCAGCTCCAGCATCTCTTCGATTTTTTCGTAAATGGATTCCAGCGGCAGGATGTAGCCATCCTTCGCGCCCAGCGGGCGGTAGAACGCGCAGAACGAGCAATATTCGGTGCAGAAATTCGTGTAATTGATGTTGCGGTCAATCTGGTAGGTGGCTACGCGCGGGTCCGTCTTCGCGCGGCGGACTTCGTTGGCCGCCATGCCGATGCCGATCAAATCATCGGAGTTGAAAAGATCCAGAGCTTCCTGTTGTGTGATTCCCATGTCGTCCCTGGGGCAGAGCATGCAGCGCGCCCCGCCTCGATTCGCCTTTGTGGCGGCTGCCTTTTCAGCCCTCGAGTTTGCGCTGGCAGACTCGAAGGACAGGTTGACGCGGTCGCCTTTCACTCCGAGCGAAACGTTCGCCTAAGGCAATCCATCACGCTCCGCGGCGCGCCGTGGATGATGCCGGAGTTCCCGCATGTGACACCGCGAATTCCAGCGGCCGATGCCGCGCGATCAGTCCGGCGGCCGCGGCCTTTTCATAATACAGATTCAGGCCCTCGAGATATTCCGGTTCCAGCCCGAAATGAATGTTGTCCTCAAGATAGCGCTCCAGCGCTCGCGGCGGCATATCTAGCTTGATCGCCGCGGCCTCCGAAATTTCGCGCAAGCGCTCCAGGCCGTATTGCTTCGACGCCTGAAAATCCGCCACCACTTCCGGCGTGATCGCTTCGCGCCGGCCTGCCCAGATCGCCAGCACGCAGGGCTTGCCCGTCATTTCGCGCCACTGGTAAGCCACATCGTAAACAAAAATCGTCTCGAATCCCGGCACCGGCATGTCTTCCGGATCGCCTTTGCAGCAATCGCCGCCGCCCGCCACTTTCCCCGAGAGCGCTTCCATCTTCAGCGAAATGCGCAGGGCCGGATCGCCGATCACCAGCGCCGCGTCCGCCTCCTTCAGCATTTCGGACGCGTCCGGCGCGGTTTCCACAAACTCCGGCTGAATCTCCCAATGCTGCGCGGCTAGAATACGCACCAGCGCCTGCGAGCTGCGCGAGCTGGCATCGAGCGCAATGCGCTTGGCGCGTTCGATGGGCCGCTTCGCAACCACCAGGATACTGCGAACTTCGTCCTGCGCCGCCACCGCCATGCCCGGCAGCGCCACCAGATTCTCCATGCGCTGGTATTCGATCGAGGGGATGATGGCCACGTCCGCCGCCCCGCTGCGCAAAGCTTCCGCGCACTGCGAAGGCCAGGTGAACGACAAATCGTACTTCCCCGCCAGCGGCCCGTCCGTAAAACCCCACACCAGCGGCGCCGTATTCAAATACTCGACAATCGAAATGCGAAGTTTGCTCATCCCGCAGCTCTCAACTTGCCAAGACCAAATATAACACAAACCGCTCTCGGGCCTTCCGCAGCGCCCGGGTTTCGCGAATTCCTTCCTGGTGCGCTCCTTTCTTCGTGTGTTTACTTTGCGGAGTCCTGAAATCGCACAATTTCATCTTCCGTGGGAATTTCCATCTGGTGCTTCACCGGGCCGCCGGGAAAGAAATCTATTTTACTTTCGCCCGCCTTGCCTTGCACTTCGAACGACGCGAACGCGTACGGCAATCCCTCCGCGCCCAATTCCGAGCTGGCGTCGCAGAGATCGAAATGCAGATGAGGCTCTGAGGAATTTCCGGTGTTGCCAACCAGGCCCAGGACCTGCCCGCGCGTAACCTTGTCCCCCACTTTCACGCGCAGCGACCCTGGCTGCATGTGCGCGTAAAACGCAAATAAACCGTCGCCGATTTCCATGATCACGTGATTGCCGCCGACGGTTTCAAGGGTGATAGGCACGGCGAGGGATTTCGCTCCAGGAGTGTTCTGCGGGATGCCGTCTTTCACCTCCGTCACCACTCCGTCCGCCACCGCGTGAATTTCCGCACCGTACGCGCGATAGTTCTTGTTGTCGCTGGGATCGCCTTTATAGGTGTTGCCATCCGGATACACCTGCACCCAGTCAATCGCGAAACGCTGAGAAATATAGGCGTGGCCGTTGATGGGAATCAGCGCGCGGCGATGCGGCGAAGTGTTGGATGGCCCGTTGCCTGCCGCCCAATCTTCGCCTGTCAGCGGCGAAGAAATCATCGCGACGGGATTTTTGTCCACGCGAGTCGCGGGCGTAACCACGGAAAGCGCCTCCGGGTAATCCCCAATTCGCACGCTGATGCGCTGCGCGATCGCCGCCGGCACATCATCGAGCGTGTCGCACGTCACCCACAGAAACACCACGCCAAATTCTCCCGGCGCGAGCTTCGCCACTTTCTCCGCGGCCGGCACGCCAGGATGCGAAAACATGCCGTCTAGCTCCGCGCCGGCGTACGTGGCCAGCGTTTTCTGCGACGCATCCGCGGAAATCACTTCGATTCGCGTGAACGCATATTCCCATTTGTCCATATTCGAAATATGCAGCTCGTACACCAGATGCCACTTACCATCGGCTTTGAACGCCGTGGGCGCGATGGGGATTACAGCGTTGAAAAACGGCGCGAGAGGCTTCGGCGTGTGCTCGGGCTTAGTGGCCGCGGGCGGAGCGGGTGCCTCGACCGCGGCGGGCTCACTGCTGCGCGCGAAATTCAGCGGCTGCTCCGGCTCGCTCGTCTGCGTCCAACTGCCCGAGATTGCGCGCCCGCCTGCTTCCAACTTCCCTTCGTACACGCCGCCCACGCGCGGCACTTCGAAACGCACCGCATCGCCATGCAGCGTCACATTGCTCAAAGCGAGCACCGCGTGCTGGTCCACGCTGTTCAGCGTGCCGCCCAATTTGCCGTCGTCCGACTTGGTGATGGTCACGACCAAATGCAGCTGCCCTGCCAGCACACCCGACCACGTTCCCTCGATGCCGCCAGCTGCGCCCGCGGTCTGCGCGTTCGAGGCGCCGGCAAAAAACAAGGAACTGAGTATAGCGGCAAAAAGTGCTGCGATTCTTGCGAGGTTCCGCATGCCTATCCTCCGAGTCAAGCCCGATCCGCGAGTAATCTTTCTCTGCGAACTCTGCATCTCCGCGCCACGCTCTTGTTTTCGCGGGCACGTCGCCACCGCGCCGCCTCCCGAGACATTCACTCCCCAACCGGTGGAAGCGAGAAGCGACCGGGTTCTCGCTTGCACTCAATTCGACCCTCATAGTGTTTCGTGTTGGTCATGCGCGCGATCGTGCCTTTCGGTCCGACCGCCCAGCCATCGAAATAGCCAACCACCACGAGCGCGTTGAGGTCCAGGGAATCGGTGTGCTGCCAGTGCACGCCGCCATCCTCGCTCACATCCTCGCCGTTCGGGCCGACGGCCGCGATTGTCTGGTAGTCAATCAAGGCTGTTGCTGACCGATAGCCTCCCGGCTGCTGCGCCGCCAATTTCCACGTCCCGCCATCGTCTGGAGAATACGCGGCCGTGCCTTCCGAGCGATTCGGATCCTTGTAATCTCCACCGACCACGATCACCGTGTCGCCGACCCGTGCGAGGGAGAAAATTCCAGACGCAGCGTTGCCGTGCGCGACCGGGGTTTCCACCGCCGACCAAGTTTTTCCCCGATCGGGCGAATGGAACACACGCGCCGCCGGCCCGCCGGTCGCGAAGTAGATGTGCTCCCCCCACACCAGCAAACAAGTTCCGCTCGCGGCAAACGCGCCTTCATCGGGAAGCGCCGCCGGCATGTTGTCGCCAGGCAATTCCTTCCAATGCTCGCCGTCGGTGGTCGCCAGAACCAGAAACTTTCCGTCCACCGGATCGCTTAGCGCAAAGCAATTCTCGGCTCCCGAACAGGCCAGCGCATCCAGAAAAAATGCCGCGCGTTGATCTGTGTATTGCAGCGTCCAGGTAGCCCCCGCGTCCCTTGTTTTATAAATTCGCGACTTGTCGCCTTCCCCGCTGGACATCACGTAGGCCGTCACCGCGTCCAACGCCCATATACTGCGAAAGTCCAGCGCCTCGCCGCCCGCCACGTGCAGTTGCTTCCAGGTTTTCCCGCGATCCACGGAACGCAGGATCACGCCATTCGATCCGGAAGCCCACACGGCGACTCCGTCCGGTTTATGCAAGAAAGCCCCGCTCACGCCGCGCAGGTTCGTATCAATTCCGCTGGTCTGCACCGACCACCACACGCCCGTGCTGTTCGCGGCGCGCACGAAAATCGCGGCGGTGAGAACCACAAGAAACAACGTGAGGAATCGCGTCGGCAGGCTTCGCACACCGCGCATTCTAGCAGTTTATGGAGGCAAAGCAGTCTGGTAGCGGGCGCCGCGTCCCGCTTCTTTCGGGCCGCTGCGGGTGCCTTTGTAAATCAGACAGCGCCGCCGAAGCGTTTGCAGCAGGTGCCTAGCGTCGTGAAGATCCGGGACTCGCGCCGGCGCTTCACTCCTGCGGCAAAACCGGCAGCACCACGGTGCTCACCGTCGCCGGATCATCGCGCAGCTTGATGTACAGCAGCGTGCCGTTCGGCCGCGGCACGCTCAGCGTGCTATCCACATAGCCCACCGGCACGGAAACGGTATGCGTGAATTGCGCGTCCGAAGCCACCGAATCAATCAGGAATAAATTCGTCCCGCTCAATTTGCACTGCTCGTCCGGACCATCCGGGCAGCGAATTTCCTTCAGCGCGGGCAGCCGCACCACATTCGCGAGCGGCACCCAGTCGCCCTTGGCGTTGTCCGCATCCACGGCGCGGAATTGCAGCGGCCCGAAAGCCGAAGGCCCGAAGCTTTTCAGCGGATCGAGCACCGCCAGCACGCTCTGCGCGTCCTGCAACACCAGGCTGCCGTCCGCCACGCTCAGCACCACGTCGAACGCGTTATCCGTCGTAGCCACTTCGATTTTTTCCGTGCGCGGGAACTTTTCGGGCACTTCGCTCTTCACGAAGAACAAAATCCGCCCGTTCAGCGGCAGTTCTTCCTGATTTCCCAGCCGTATCGCCGATGGCGTAGCGCCCGGCTGCACGCTCTTGCTCACCAGGACGACTTTCGGCCGCGGCGCTTCCACCGTCGTCTGCAAATCCAGCATGCGCCCGTCTTTCAGCCCCACGTGCGCGACGAATTTTTCTTCCGGCGCCAAATTCGCGGCAGGTGCCGGACTCGCAATCGCCAGCCCCAGCTCATCCTTCTGCTGCACGCGCGATAACTTCGCCGGAACGAAATGAATGCCGTTCAGCTCGAAGCTGGCCACTTCGTCCAGCCGCGTGCCGTCCAACTCGCCCTGCTTGTCTCCCGCATTGATCGTGAAACGATCCAAATGCGCGGCTTCGGAATAGGAATGCAGCGGCAGAGCGTCCGGCGCGCTCAACCCGAACTGCTTGATGGCCAGCGTCACCGCGCCCGCCGTTCTGTCTTTCAGCGGCACGGTCACTTCCAGCTCGCCCGGCTTCGTCAATTTCCACGTGGCCTTCAAATCCTTGCCGTCGTGATCCTTCGCCGTGACCTTGTCCACGCATTCGGCGCATTCCGACGTCAGGTGCAGCACGTCGTCGCGCCCCACGATCAGCGCCTCCTGATCTGCGGACGGCACCGCCCATTTTTCCGCGTGCGCCGAACGCAACAGAAACTGCGGCCCGTCGAACGTTTCGAATCCCCAATGCCCGCGCAGCGTTCCGGTGGCGTCCGGCCCCAGCTTTCCCGCTACGAGGGCGTGCGTATCAATCAGGAATCCGCCCCGCCCCGCGTCCGCCTTTGCCGGCAAGTCCACGTGGTTGCCCGCCTTGTCCTCCACGTGCAATACGAAGTCGTGCGCAATGTTCGTCGAAAAAGCGAGCGGCGCGCCTTCGGTGGGCAGCACCAGCGGCGATTTTTCCAAGCACAAAACCTGTTTCGGGTCCACCGGACGCAGCGGCGGCAATTGCGCCGCTTCCACCGCCGGCAGCCCCACCACGATCACCGACTTCGGATTGTGAAATGACGGCGGATTATTCAGCTTCAGGTTCAACTCGTCGTTCTTCGGCAGCGCCAGCGCGGGAATGTATTGGTATTCCGCAGTGTGCAGATTATTGAGAATCCGCGCCATGTCCACCACCGCGCCCACGTACGCGCTGTAATACCCGCCGCCGACCATGGGCGTGGTGGTCACGTCTCCGATTAAACTCGCGGAAGGCCCGGAAGTCAGCGCCGCTACCATGGACTGGCTGTGTCCATCGTCCAGGATCAGTTGGTCCGTGTTTTGCGTCAGGCAGGGCGCCTGCTCCTCAGTGGGCTTGTCGAAGCATTGCTGGTCCACTTTGATGTTCAACGTGCGCGCCAGCAGCACCGTGCGCTGCTTCAGCTCCGCCGGATCCGCATCGGAAGCCGACTTCACGACGTTCAAATACGTTTCCAGCCGCGAACGATCCAGGCTGGCTTGATTCAAATCCTGCGACGCTCGCACGAACGCGCCCGGCCGTCCGCGTACCGCGCTGCGCAGCGTGTTGAAATCGCCGCCCGTCTCCGGCGCCAGAAACAGCAGCGCCTGCTGCGCGTCCTGCGGCACCGTCACCACGATCCCTTCCTCGCGCGTTTGCTTGCTCCATGCCTCCACGCGCGTGAACCAGTTTTCCGGCGGCGGATTTGTGGATCCGCGCAAGAACGCCACCACCAGCAGGTAGTGCACCGACTGGCTCTCCGGCAGATCGGGATGAATCCACAGCCGGTCGCCCGGCTGCAAATTGTCGGCGCGGGAAATGGGCAGCGTCTTGCCGCCGCGCGTCACGCGCATTTCCACCGCCGGGCCCGCCAGGTCGAATGCGGCGTTATCCGCATACGCCAGCCCCGCACACGCGAGCAGCGCCACGAGGAAACAGCAAAAAAACAGAATCTGTCCGTGTGCGGTCGAGCTAATATTCGTCCGGCTGGCGCCGGCCTCCGGATCGCAGACTTTTCTCTCTAACATTTCGCTGTTGCTCCTCTTCCTATGGGAAAGAATTTGCACTCATTTATAAAAGGCCCAGACGCAATCGGAACTATCCGCAAATCTCACGCGCTCTGTGCCGCGCGCATTCCGCCACAAGACAAAATAGCACCGATGGAGCCAAAGATTCTTGGATGCGCGCGGCCTCCACGTCGCTGTACTCGGCTCTTTCACCAATGTACGCGATGCGCGGCCTTCGCTCGCGCGCAATTGGCGCGCCGGTTCCTGCATTGAAATCCGAAGGGGCCGTTTCCTCCGGCCCGCTCGTGCATCGGTACGTCTTTTGATAGCGCGAGGATGACTTGACACATCCAGTACTATGCACGTAGGCTGGCCGCGACCTCGATGGCTCCCGAAGAATATCTGGGATGGCTGGCCCTGGCCTTGACGCCGGGCCTGGGCGCGCGCATGGCCGGAAAGCTGCTCCGCGCGCTGGGCAGCCCCGAAGCCATTTTCAACGCCTCGCTTACCGAGCTTGAATCCTACCGCCTGCCGGCCGCCGTCGCCCAATCCATCCATGCGCGCCAGCCGCTCAGCGCCGCAGCCAAGGAATTGGCCCAGGCGCAGGCTGCCGGAATCCGCCTGCTCACTTGGGACGAGCCGGAATACCCACAGCGCCTGCGGGAGATTTTCGATCCGCCGCCCCTTCTGTATGTCCGCGGAAACATTGCACTTCTGAACCGGCACTTGATTTCCATTGTCGGCTCGCGGCGCCCGACCCCTTACGGGAATCAAATGGCGCAGAAACTCGCCAGGGATTTGGCCGATCGCGGTCTGGTAATCGTCAGTGGCCTGGCCCGTGGCATTGATTCCTGCGCACATAAGGGTGCGCTGAGTTCGCCGACGGGAGCCACGATTGGCGTCCTCGGTTGCGGAATTGACGTGGTTTATCCCAAGGAGAACAAGAAGCTCTTCGCCGAAATGGAGCAGCGCGGCGCGATCATCTCCGAATTCGCTATGGGTACGTTCCCCGGGCCGCAAAACTTCCCGATTCGGAACCGTATCATTTCGGGAATGTCGGTCGGCGTCGTGGTTGTCGAAGGCGCACAGTACTCCGGCTCCTTGATCACGGCGCGCCTCGCCATGGAGTTCGGGCGCGAGGTCTATGGAGTGCCGGGCAACGCCACTCAGCCCACGAGCTTTGGACCCAATCAGCTGATCAAACAGGGCGCCAAGCTGGTTACGGGCTGGGAAGACGTGATCGAAGAGCTGCCTACGCCCATCCGCGCCGAGCTTTTGCCGGTGCAGACCGCCTCGAGCGAGGAGAGGGAGTTGCTCGTACAGAAAGACTTAGCGCCCGCCGAAAGCACTCTCTATCAGTTGCTCAGCGTGGATGAAGCCCGCCACGTTGACGATTTGGTCGAGCTGTCTGGCCTCAGTTCCTCTGAAGTTCTGGCTGCCCTATTTGACCTGGAGCTCAAAGGCGTGGTACGACAGTTGCCAGGGAAGCAATTCCTCAAAGTCCTGTTGTAACTGCCCAGCGTAATCGCAGCTAGGATGGAACATGATCCCGAGGTAGTGCACCGGGATGCGTAAAATGTCTTGTATATAATGATAAGAAGTCCGCAAGATAGCCTGAAGCATCCAATGTGGCTGTGAGGGAACAAACACAAGCATGGCAAGATCACTGGTAATCGTCGAATCGCCTGCGAAGGCGAAAACCATCAACAAGTATCTGGGCCGGAATTACGTGGTGAAGGCATCCTACGGCCACGTGATGGACCTGCCCAAGAAAACCATCGGCATCCTGCTGCCCGGCCAGGAAAACGGCAGGAAGAAGAAGCGCAAGACCAAGGCCAAGGGCAAAGCCGGGGCGGAGAAGAAGACCCCGAAACCGGTGGTCGTAACCGCAGAAAACATCTTTGAGCCGACCTATGAGGTAATCCCCGGCAAGATCAAGGTGATCCACGACCTGCAGAAAGCGGCGCGCGGCGCGGACGCCATCTACCTCGCCGGCGACCCGGACCGCGAAGGCGAAGCCATTTCCGCGCACCTGGCTGAGATTCTCGGCAAGCCCAAGAAATACGCGGACCTGGTCGCAGCCGAAGAAAAGAGCGGCGAAAAAAAAGCGCCCAAGGCAACACCCAAGAAAGAGCCTCCCAAGAGCAACGGCGCGCCGCCGAAGATCTACCGCGTGATGTTCAATGAAATCACGCAAAAAGCCATCAAGGCAGCGTTCGAGCACCCCGCCGAGGTGAATGAAAACCTGGTGGACGCGCAGCAGGCGCGCCGCGTGCTGGACCGCATCGTGGGTTACAAGGTTTCGCCGCTGCTGTGGAACAAAGTGCGCCGCGGGCTTTCCGCCGGGCGCGTGCAGACCGTGGCTTTGCGCCTGATCGTCGAGCGCGAACAGGAAATCCGCGCCTTCATTCCGAAAGAATACTGGACTATCCACGCGCTGCTCGACGCCGGCACGCCGCCGCTCTTCGAAGCCAAGCTCAGCAAGTACAAGGGCGAAGACATCGAGGTATTGAATCAGGAGGCTGCGGACAAAGTCGTCGCCGCAGTGCAAAAGGCCAAATGGGAAGTCGCTTCCGTCGCGCAAAAGGAAAAGAAGCGCAATCCGCCGCCGCCCTTTACCACTTCCAAGCTGCAGCAGGCTGCTTACAATCGCCTGCGCTTTACCGCCAAGCGCACCATGTCGCTCGCGCAGAAGCTTTATGAAGGCGTCGAGCTGGGCACGGAAGGCTCGGTGGCGCTGATCACTTACATGCGCACCGATTCCGTGCGCGTCTCGAACGACGCGCTCGATCAGGTCCGCTCCATGATTCCGCAGCGTTTTGGCGCGAACTACCTGCCGGAAAAGCCTAATTTCTACAAATCGAAGAAGGACGCGCAGGAAGCCCACGAAGCCGTGCGTCCCACGGAAGTGCTGCGCGCTCCCGAAGACGTTCGGCAGTACCTGGAAGACGATCTCTTCAAGCTCTATCAGCTGATCTGGCAGCGCTTCGTCGCTTCGCAAATGCTGCCCGCGATTTTCGATCAGACCACCATAGACATTTCCGCGGCCGATTACACTTTCCGCGCCACCGGCTCCGTGCAGAAGTTTGACGGCTACCTGCGCGTGTACCAGATTCCCGCGGCCGGCGCCGATCGCGAGGACGACGAGAAGGATGACGAAGGCGAGGGCCGCTCGCTGCCGCAAGTCCGCGAAGGCCAGTCGCTGCGCCTCGATCAGATTCGCCCGGACCAGCACTTCACCGAGCCGCCGCCGCGTTACAACGACGCCACACTAGTGAAAGAGCTGGAAGAAAAGGGCATTGGTCGCCCTTCGACCTACGCCGCCATCATCTCGACGATCGTCGAGCGCGAATACGTCACGAAAGACCAGGGACGTTTTTCGCCCACCATGCTCGGCGAACGCGTCAGCATCCTGCTGGTCAAGAGCTTCGAGGATATTTTCGACGTGGGCTTCACCGCGCGCCTGGAAGAGGAGCTGGACGAAATCGAAGAAGGAAAACTTCCCTGGCGCCAGGCTGTGAAGGAATTCTGGGACCCTTTCCTGGTGGATCTCGATAAAGCCGATGAACAGATGCTGTCCTACAAGGCCGGCATCCCCACTGGGCAGAAATGCGAAAAATGCGGCGAAGGTGAATTGCTCGAGCGCATCTCCCGCCACGGATTCTTCCTGGGCTGCAACCGCTATCCCGATTGCGATTACATCAAGGACCTTTCGCCGGAGCTGCCTGCCGAAGCCAACGGCGAAACCAAAATCGAATATTGCGATAACTGCGGCAAGGAAATGGTCATCAAGCGCGGCCGCTTCGGCGTTTTCCTCGCCTGCAAGGGCTATCCCGATTGCAAGACCACGCGCCGCCTGGTGAGCGGCACGCGCATCGCGCGCCAGCCCGACGTGCCCCTCGACGAAAAGTGCCCGCTCGACGACGCGCAGCTTCTGCGCCGCCAGGGGCGCTTCGGCGATTTCATCGGCTGCACGAACTACCCCAAGTGCAAATACACGCGCCCAATCACCCTAGGCATCAAATGCCCGAAGTGCAACGAAGGCGAATTCGTGCGCCGCGGAATTTCGCGCGGACGCGGCGCCGGCCGCATCTTCTACGGCTGCAGCCGCTATCCCGATTGCGATTTCACCACGCCGCACGAGCCGATCAATGAGCCTTGCCCGAAATGCGGCGCGCCGTTCATCGTCGAAAAGCGCACCAAGCAGGGCAATTTCCGCAGCTGCATCAAGGAAGGTTGCGACTGGGAAATCGAAGCGCCCGCGCCGGCCGAAACTGCAACCAGCGCGCCGGGCTCAACCACAGACGCGGCGCCGCCGGTTATAACCTCGGCCGCGCCCAGCGCGAATTTCGTGCATCCGCAGGAGCCGGCCACAGTGGGCGCCCGCGACAAATCCTGAACCGCGGCGCAGGCATGTTCGCCGCTTTCCGCCGCGCCTATCCGCGCGCCGCGTCCGGCGCAGACGGTAAGGCGTCGCTCGTCGCCGCGCTTCGTCGCCACGGCACCGCCCAAACTAGCGCTCCCAGCGCGAGCACCACCGGAAAACACTCGATCACGTAGCGCGGCTCCACGGTCTGCAGTTGCGTCATGGCCACGGTTCGAATGGCCAGGAACAAAACCAAGAATGTCGCGGCCCATTGCGCGCGGCAACGCCACCAGCCAGCCAGCGCCAGCCCCGCGTACACAAATCCTAGAATTCCAAATCCCAAAGTGACGCCGAAATCGGCCGGATTCCCCCGCCATTTTTCCCCCGGCGGCCACAGCTTGCCGGAATACGGCAGCGATTCGATGCGCGGCGTAAACCACATCGCCGCGACGCGCTCGGCCGGCACGGTCAAGTAAGTGCGCCAAGGACGCCGCGCGGTCCGTTCCGCGGCCAGCACGGCGAATCCGCGATCGAGCGACGGCGTCATCCGCAAATCGCGGTTGTACTGCGCCAATAATTCGGCCACGCGCGTCCGCTCGGCGTCCGAATCGAACGCCGCGCCCGGAAACGTCTCGATGTGAATCGGCTGCTTGCCCAATCTCCAGTCCACCAGATACGCGTCGCTGAATCGCACCGTCCAGGTCCGCGTCCACGCGAAAAAGCCCCGCGGTATGAAGTCTCCGTACGTCTGCGCGTAACGCGGACCGAGAAATTCCACGCGCCCCAGCGTCCGCGCATTGCGCGCCGCCCAAGGCGCCAGCGGCAGCAGGAGCCCGACGCACATCCAGCATGTCGCCAGAATCAGTTTCGGCCAATCCGCAATTCGCCGCCAGCGCAGGCACAGCGCGATGCCCGCCGCAGCCAGCACCAGCGGCGTTTCCGGGCGCACCAACGTTCCCAGGCCCACGATAAATCCCAGCAACAGGAACCAGCCGGCGAGCGAAAGTACTTTCCGTCGCGACGCGGCCGCAACTGTGTCCGCAGTGGGCAAATCGAACATCGGCTCGGTCAGTACGTGAATAAAGACCAGCACCGCCAGCGCCGTAAAAAAAGTAGCGAGCGCTTCGGTCAGCACCACCGCTGTGTAGTTCGCGGTGAACGGACCGAGCGCCGCGAGCCACAACGCCGCAGTCCCCACAATTGTCCGCCGCGCCGGCGGCGCCAGCCGCGCCGCGATCAGCGCCGTCAGGACGCACGTTCCCAGGTCCACCAGCGCTTGCACCACCATCACCGTGCGCGCGCTGCGGCCGATCGCAAAATAAATGACCGCGAGAAACGCCGGATATCCCGGCACGCGCATGTCCACGGAAGTGAGCGCGCCGCGCACGTATAAGCCGTACACGCCGTGGTACAGCCAATTTTGCGCCAGCTCTTCGTAGAATTTCGTGTCGCCGGAGTAAAACGGGAAATGCCAGATGAAGTATAGACGCAGCGTGAGTCCCGCCAGCAAAGTCGCGCCGAGTTGTGCGTAGGAAAAAGGGCGAGCGCTCATCACAGTCCGCGGAAAATCGCGCTGGCATTCACATCGCGCGAGCCGGTCGGCACAGCGCAGTTCAGCCGCGCCGCTTTATCGCGCGCGCTGCACGCGGCTTGGGCGACTCGCTCGCTTCGCCGGCGCGTGCCGCGCGGCCAGCTTGCTCGGCGCCGTATTGCGCCAGGCCGCCGCGAGCGCCCGCTGCACGCTGGCCTTCTTCGCGCTTTTCAGCAGCACGTTGGTCGCGCCGTTGCGACCCCACGCGCCGTTCACGGGCGCGAACACTTTCGGCTCCGCGCGCACAAAATCCTGCTGCTGGTCCGGGAACAGCTTCACCATCGCCCAGCCCGTGCGGGGATAGGCGAGTGTCGCAAAGATTTTCCCGCCGACGCGAAAATCCGGATGGTTCATGTGCGTTCTTTCGCTCGCTTCGGGAAAACCGAGCGCCAGCCGCCGAAAGTCCCGGGAAGTCATCGCCGCACCTCGCAATACGCATAGCGCGCGCCGCGCGCGCTGACCGCTAGCTTACCCAAATCGGTGCGCGATTGCTCGCCCTCTTGTGGCGAGTCGCAGGTGCTCGCGCCGCCTGCTATATTGGCAGCGCACGCCATGCCCACGCACTACAATCAAATTGCCGGCCAAAGCGTCGAGCGCCTCGCGGCCCTCAGCGACGGAATCTTCGCCGTGGCCATGACGCTTCTCGTGCTCGACCTCCGCGTTCCCGCCGCCGACGCCGTGCACAGCGAGCAAGACCTCTGGCGCGCGCTGCTCGCCATATCGCCGCAGATCGTCATGTACACGATGAGCTTCCTCACGCTCGGTATTTTCTGGGTCGGCCAGCAAACGCAGCTCAATCATCTGGCGCGCGCGCAACGCAGTCTCGCGTGGATTCATCTACTGTTCCTTTTCGCCGTCACGCTCACGCCGTTTTCCACCAAGCTGCTCGCCGAACACACCGCGCTGCGCAGCGCGCTGCTCCTCTACTGGCTCAACATCGTGCTCCTCGGCGTCGCGCTCTATTTCAGTTGGAATTGCGCGCTCAGCCTCGGCCTGGTGAAGCACGATATGCCGCCGGAAATTTCCGCTGCCATCAAACACCGCATCGTGCTCTCGCAAGCCCTGTACGCATTCGGCGCCGCGCTCTGCATTCTCAATACGCGCTGGAGCATCGCCTTCATCATGGCGGTTCAACTGCAGGCCGCCATCGCGCCGCGCCTCTGGCGCAGCAAGTCCGCGTAGGGATTCCAGACGCGGAAATTGGCCGTGGCACAGGCTATGCAGTCGCGGTTTCTTTTGTGTTCCATTGTCCTCAGCGGACCGAGGGATTTCTTTCTAAAGGTGGGGGCTTCGGCTTGGCGGCTTCGTCGTGGTGGCGTGATATGCTCGGGCCGTTGGTGCGGTTTCGGCTGAACATTTCTGGCGCGTAGGAGCTATCGTGACTTGGTACGTGTATCTGGCTTACTTCTTCGGGGGGATGTTTTTTGTGAACGCTGTGCCGCACTTTGTTAGCGGGGTATGCGGGCGGAGGTTTCCTTCGCCGTTCGCTTCGCCGCCTGGCAAGGGGGAGTCTTCGCCGTTGATTAACGTGCTGTGGGGCGCCTTCAATATAGTGATCGGGTATCTGCTGGTGTGCCGCGTGGGGGAATTTCATCTCCGCGAGACGCCTAGCGTCGCGGCTTTCGGAGTTGGGGGCTTGTTGATGGCGGTGATGCTGGCGCGAACGTTCGGACGCGTGTACGCGGACAAGTAGAGCGGCGAGACGGGCTTGGGTAACCGCAGCCCCGGTTCGGTGATGCCGAACCGGCCCCTGCAAAGGCCCGATACGCGTGGGATGGCCTGCGCGGCGCTGAGCGCCGGGGAGCGGGCGGCATAAACCTGGAGGCGCGGGTGGCTAGTCACGGTATAATTGCGCTTTCATCTGTGCGGCTGGCTAGTCTAATGATTGGCGGCCTCGCGTGGCCGGATAGGGGCGGTTGCTGGCGCGCAGGGCCTTCCGTCGGGGCGCGAAACCGGCGCTGGGCGGCCGTCATCTAATAGGGGCGGCCGATAAAGTTTGGGGCACTCACAAAGGAAAACGCATGAGCCCGTTGGCTAAGAAGATTGTGCTGGGGATTTCCGTGCTGGTGGTGGCCTACGTAGCCACCGGATACATGATGGGCCGCTCGTCTGACGACAAGGCATTTCGCGCGCTGACCGTGTATAGCGAAGTGCTGGAGCACATCCAGCGCGACTACGTGGACGACCCCAACATGCACGCCGTGACCAACGGCTCGCTGCACGGGCTGCTGGATTCGCTGGACCCGCAATCGGCGTACCTGAGCCCGCTGGAATTCAAGGACTACAAGGAAAAGAAAGCCAGCAATATGCCGGCCGAAAGCGGCCTGGCCTTGACCCGGCGCTTCGGCTATATCGGCGTGATCGGCGTGCTGCCGGATAGCCCGGGCGCGAAAATCGGCCTGCGCATCGGCGACATCCTGGAAAAAATCGCGGGTTTCACCACCGGACAGATGGCCATTGACCAGGCCCAACTGCTGCTGCAGGGCGAGCCCGGAACCACGGTGCAGCTCTCGGTGATCCGCCGCGGCAAAGCCGAGCCGCAGGCGATGACCATTACGCTCGCGAAGCTCGCGCCTCCCAAGCTGGTGGAAGACAAGCTGGCGGGCGACGTCGCCTACCTGCGCGTGCCGGAATTCACGCCGGGCACCTCGCAGCAGATCCGCGAGAGGCTGGTGCAGTTTCAGAGGAGCGGCGCGAAAAAGCTGATCTTGGATCTGCGCGATTGCTCGCTGGGCGACGACCAGGAAGGTATCGCAACGGCGCAGCTGTTTCTTTCTTCCGGGACGATCACCACGCTGAAAGGCCAGACGGTGACGCCGGTGGTATCTTCCGCCGACCCGTCTAAAGTGGTGTGGACCCAGCCGGTGGCCGTGCTGATCGGCAACGGCACCGCAGGACCGGCGGAAATTCTGGCCGCGGCCATCGCCGATAACAAGCGCGGCAGCACCGTGGGCGACCGCACCTATGGCACCGCTTCGCAGCAGAAATTGATCGAGATAGACGATGGCTCGGCGCTGATTTTAACCGTCGCGAATTACTTCACGCCGGCGAACAAGGATATTGCCGCCGATGGCGTGGGACCGACGGCGGAAGTGCATCCTTCGCTGGACGACCTGATGGCGGAAAACGACCTGACCCAGCCGCCCTCGCCTCCCAGCTCTTCGCCGGATGATCCAGTGGTGAAGAAAGCGCTCGAACTGCTGCAGGGCAACGCCGCCACCGAGAAGAAAGCCGCGGGCCTGATGGCGCCGCGCCTGCCACTGGCCGCTTAATTTTGCAATCACGCGGCGCGATGCGGATTTTCGCGGGATGCGCCGGATGCGTGGTGTTGTTCCTCGCTGTTTTCCTCTCCGGATGCGGCAAGAAGTACATTTCCAAGGCTGAACGGCGCGCGGTGACTGCGGAAATCGTTGCCGCGGCGCAGAAAATCAACGGCCGCAAATCCGAAATCGCCATTCGCCCCGAGCTGCAAGCTGCGAAACGCGGCGGCGCGGGCGCACTCGCCGCCGACAACATCTACATCTCACTCGCGGACGCAGCCCAAGCGGCGGAGTTCGCGCAGGCGCTCGCGGCCATCGCGCGGCGGCACGATCTTTCCGTCAGCGAAACGGTATCGGGCAGCGTGAGCCGCTTCGACTGCACGTTCCACGGCGCGCGCACGCACACGGTCAACGTGGTGACGCCGCTGGCCGGACGCGCCGCGCACCTGGCGGCGCCGGCGCTCGAGCCGCGGGCAAACGGAGCGGCGGGCAACGCGCGGCTCGCGATCATCATTGACGACATGGGTTACGATCGCTCAGCCGCGGACGCTGTGCTGGCGCTGGGGTTCCCGCTCACCGTCTCGGTGCTGCCGCACTTGCCGCTTTCGAGCGAAGTCGCCGAGGAAGCGCGGCGGCGCGGCGACCAGGTGATGCTGCATCTGCCGATGGAATCCGAAGCCGATGGAGCGAAGCCGGAGGACATCGAGCTGCGCGTGGGCATGAGCGCGGCGGAAGTGAATGCGACTCTGGCGGGAATGCTGGAGACGGTGCCCTTCGCCGCGGGAGTGAACAACCATCAAGGGTCACGGGCGACTTCCGATCCGGAGTTGATGCAGGAGTTGATGCCGGCGCTGCGCGAGCGCGGGCTTTTTTTCATAGACAGCCGGACGGACGCGAAGACGGTGGCCTACGACGCGGCCGAGCGTGCGGGGGTGCGAGCCGCGTCACGGAGAGTGTTCCTGGATGACACCGCGTCGCGCGATGCGATTTTGCAGCAGCTGCAGCTTGCGGCGCGCGACGCGCGGCGCGATGGGTTCGCGATCGCGATCGGGCATCCGCGGCCGGCGACGATCGCAGCGCTGGCGGAGGGTGTTCCGCAGCTTGAGACGCGGGGCGTGCGGCTGGTGTTCGCGTCGGATGTGGTGCATTAGGGATGTAAGTGCGCGGCTTCGAATTATTTGCCGGCGGTGATGCTAGTAGTCGCCGCCGGGGCCGGGGTACACGGGCGTGGTGGGGATTAGGCGCGCCTGGGTGCCGTCGTGCACGGCGAATTGGACCGGGCGGCCGTCGGGATGTTTGCCCCAGAGGCTGCCGGCGCCGTATTCGCCATTCTTATTGAGCGCGTAGAACTGAATGTGGAAGTCTTTCAGGCGTTCGGGAAACGCCTGGTAATTGCGCACGACGCGATGCAGTGCTTCCATGCAGGCTGCGGTGGGCGAGGAGCCGCGGCGCATCATTTCGACGATGGTGTGGCCGCCGGCGATCTTGATATTTTCCTCGCCGCGGCCGGTGGAACCGGCAGCGCCGACTTCGTTGTCCACGAAAAGTCCGGCACCGATGAGCGGCGAATCGCCGACGCGCCCGGGAATTTTCCAAGCGAGTCCGGACGTGGTGGTGGTGCCGGAGATGTCGCCCTGGGCGTTGACGGCGAGGCAATTGATGGTGCCGGTGGGCGGATGGGTGACAACGTCTTCAATGTGGGAGCGCCAGGCCAATTTTTCGGGCGTGTCCAGAAGCTCGGTCAGTTTTTCCCTCCATTCCGGACTGTCGAGACCCGGACGCCAGTTCGCGGACGTGGAAGCCTTCCAGGCCAGCCAGGCGATGCGCGAGCGGTCGGTGAGAAGATTCATGGGAACAAAACCTTCGTCCTCGGCGAAGTGCTGCGCGCCGGGGCCCACGATGAAAATGTGATTGGTTTTTTCCATCACGGTTTTGGCGACGAGCGAAGGGTTCTTGATTTTCTGGAGGGAGGCGACCGCGCCGGCCTGGCGCCTGGGGCCGTGCATGACGCAGGCGTCCAGCTCGACAACGCCGTCTTCATTCGGGAGGCCGCCATAGCCGACGGAATCGTCGTTGGGATCGTCTTCGACTTTGGTGACGACCGCCAGCACCGCATCGAGCGTGTCGCCGCCGGATTTGAGAATCGCCATACCGTCATCGAGATGGTGCAAGCCATTCGCGGCGGAAACAATCAGGGGGCGAACCCCTGGCGTCGCGGCAGTGGGAGCGGAAGCGAGAGGCGGCGCGAGAGGCGGCGCGGCCGGAGCAGGGGCGCCGAAAAGGCGTTGCGCGCTAGCGACGATTCCACCGGTCAGCGTGGTGAAGAAAAATTTTCTACGGGTCCATTGGTTCATCGGCCACCTCTCCTATTAAGACGGGCCATGTTACGCCCGCTCCGGAAAAAATAGAAACCAAGAGAGATTCTGCGCCGCGCTCAGAATGGCAGCGACGGAGCTCGGCCGCGGCGTGCGAGGCGCCGCGCGCTACGGCTGGAAGCCGACACTGCGCCATAACTCGGCGCAGTTGTACATAACGCCGTTGGTGATCACGAATTCGACATTGCGAATATTGTGAATGGATTCAAGCGGATTGCCGCCGAGGATGACGACGTCGGCGCGCTTGCCGGGCTCGACGGTGCCGAGCTCCTTGTCCAGGCCCATGACGCGCGCCGGGACGATCGTCGCGGCTTGAATCGCTTCCATCGGGGTGAATCCGGCCTGCACGTAAAGCTCGATCTCGCGGTGCAGGCTGTGGCCGGGGACGGTCTGATCGGTTCCTGCGACGATGGGAACGCCGGCCTTGTGCAGCGCGCCGACAATCGCGACTTCATTCTGAAAAACCTTATCGTAGAGAGCCGCGTGCGGCGGGGGCGGGCCGACGTCGGTGAGAATGGCGCGAAGCTGCGGCGCTACTTTGGTGACGTCCGGCTCGATGCTGGCGGCGGGTTTCGCGGTGTTGGCGGTGAAGAACTCAAAAACCGCGAGGGTAGGATCGAGCACCGTTCCGTGCTGGACGAGAAAAGCGATGGCCTTGCGCGCTTCCGGGGAGTTCAAGTCCAGGTTCGCCCCGGCGGTGGCGCGTTCGAGGCGGGTGGCACCGGCGGGGAGCTGGGGAATCATGATGTCCAGAACGTAGGGGACGTGATTGATCTGGTCCTGGCCGGCTTCGATGGCCTGGTAGGCATTGAGGCCGATGGGAATGTGGCCGGTGACGGTCATACCGAGGCGATGGGCTTCGGTGGCGACATCTCTGAGCTCTTCGAGCTTCACCGAGCTGTAAATCTTCATCTGCTGAAAGCCCGCGTCGTGGTATTTGTCGGTCCACATTTTTGCTTCTTCGGGCGTATCCACGCGCGCGACGCCGAGGGCGCTGGGACCGGTGCCGTCCACGATGCCGGCGAGGAGCAAGCGCGGCCCCAGGCCGCGTCCGCTGGCCAGGGCATCGCGCACGGCGGTGATAAATTCAAATTCGTTGCCGCAATCGCGCACCGTGGTGGCGCCCGCCGCGAGATAAATCGGGCCCCACTCGACCTGCTCGAAGTGCGCGTGCATGTCCCAGAGGCCGGGGAGAATGGTTTTTCCGCGCACGTCCACTTTTTGCGCGCCGCCGGGAATTTTTACGCGCGAGCGGGGCCCGGCATCCACGATGCGGCCCTTTTCGATGATCACGACGGAATCGGGGATGGGATCGCGGCCGGTTCCGTCAATCAGAGTGCCGCCGACGAGCGCGATTTTTTCGGCGTGGCTGCCGGAAATACCCTTGGAGATGTCCGCAAGGGCGGCCATTTCGTCCGAGCCGGCGCGGCTGACGAATGTGCCGAGAGCACTTTCGTAGCCTTCGCGAATCGCTTCGAAATGGTCGAATTCGGCGTCGGTGGTGATGGCGGCGACGAGATTGCGCGCGGAATCGAACCACAGCGTCTCGCGGCCCCAGATCAGTCCTTCGACGGTGAAGCGGTCGAGGCTTTGCGATTTGCCATCCACAGTGAACGTGTCCGAGCCGCGCGGCTCGATTTTTACCTGGCCGCTCGGAAGCGTCGCGAGTTGCGCGGGCGAGCCGTGCGCGGCCCAGTAACGGACGAGCAGCATCTGCATGGTGGTGGGCGCGTAGCCGGCAATGGTGAAGAATTGCGCGGGGCGGGCGGTTTCGGACCATTTTTCGCGGTCGCGCAGGCGGATTTTTTCGGGCTGGACTTCGACGGCTTCGTCAATATCGGTTACGCGGGAATTCTTGCCTTTGATCACGAAAGAGAGCGGGGTGAAATCACTGGCGGAGCGAAAACTGGCGGTGAGCGGAACGGGAGTGCTGCGATCGGTGAACTGGAAATCCATATTCACGCTGAGCGAATCGCCGTCGCGGGTGATTTCGTAGGTTTCTTGGCCGATGGGCTGTTCGAATTTGTGCAGGATGAATTTTCCCTGCTCGACGGGAGCAGGGGGATGAGCGAAGGTGGCCGGCGCGAAGGGGCTGGCGACGGCCAGAGCAAAGATAATGAAGAACGCCGCGGCAGCGATTTGTCGCCGGCTGATTGGTGGCATGTCACCCCTCGAAAATCAGGACGCAGCATAACCGCGTGGACAGCGGGTCGCAAGCGGGGAGTCCGCGAGGGCACTGTCCAGCATTTCTCCGAAAAGGGGCTTTGGGGGTGTCTGGCATGAGTGTTGTCTCAGGCATGCATTCGTTCCGCCGCTAGCAACTGGCAGCCCAGGACCGGTTCGCTATGCGCGGCATCCACCCAGCCGGGAAAAAGGCCCCGATAGCGCCGCAGGGGCCGGAAAAGACCTTGCGCTACGTTCGTGGTGCGTAAGGGTAGGGAGGGTCGGGGCGTTGTTGCGACCAAAATTAGCGATTGACCATGAAATGTATGTTGATAAGGAAGGAGTTGAGGTGGTTTCCGATTTCCGGACAGTAGCGATTGAGAGGGCGTGGCCGGCGATGGCGGCTGGGGATGCGCGGGTGTGGTGGCGCGGTTCGCGGAATGCGCGCTGGGGGCGCTGGTGGGCGTTTTGGGCGGGATTAGAACGGGGTGCGGTTGTTTGTTTTCAATAGGTTGCGTCATTTTCTAATCCCGGAATCCGAGATTAGAAATGCGTGAGTGGTGATTGGTGAGTAGTGATTGGTGCAACCCGGATTTTGCGCTGCGCAGAGGCTGGCGCGGAGGGCCGGGGACGGGGCGGCGCCCCGTGGTCGCGCCTGCGGTTCGTTGGTTGGGTTGTTCGCCGTTGTGGCGGTGTGCATGACGCGTCCTCGGCGGAGCGGAACAGCGCCCCGACTCACGTTACCACAGTTACTGAGTGATTACCAGCGCTTTTTTGCAAATTTTGCTGGGCGAGAGGGATGTTGATGCGGAGGCTGCATGGTTCGGAGATTATGGCGGGCGGCGGCGTTCTTGATTTTAGTGGGCGGTAGGCTCAACATGGCGGGGCGCTTGCGAGCCTGTTGCGCGTTGCAGAGTGCATTTGGCGTGTGACGCAAAAGGCCCGGCGGCAGAGGCCAGTCCCAAGGAGACGAGATGAAGCGGGGTTCCCAATTATTGTGCGCGAGCATGGTTATGCTGGCGGTCGTTGTTAGTGCGGGAGCGCAGAACACGCGCGCGGCGAAAAGCAATTCGGCGCTGAACGAGGCGATCCGAGCCATGTTCGGAGTGCACATGTTCCTGCAGGCGGAGATTTCGCCGGACGGAACGCGGGTGGCGTGGGTGGAATCGCTGACGGGACCGGGAGGCGAGCCCACGGCGAATTCGGCGATTTATACGGCGGACTTGAAGCGTCCGGGCGCGGCGAAGCGAATCACGGCAGGCGATGGCAAGACGGCGCACGCCGAAAGCGACGTGGCCTGGTCGCGCGACGGAAAGCGGATCGCGTTTCTTTCGGACGCGGCGGCGAGCGGACAGGCGCAGCTCTTCGTGACGGATGCCGACGGGAGCGGCGCGGCGAAGCAATTGACGCATCTCAAGGGATTCGTGAGCAATCCGGCGTGGTCGCCGGACGGAAAGCAAATCGCGCTGCTGTACACCGAGAATGCGACGCGCGCGGCCGGGCCGCTGGTGGCGGAAACGCCGGACGAAGGCGTGGTGTCCGAGGATTTCAAGGAGCAACGGCTGACGATCGTGAATCCGGCAAGCGGAAACGCGCGGCAGATTTCCGCTGCGGACCTGTACGTGTATGAATTCGACTGGGCGCCGGACAGCAAGAGCCTGGTGGTGAGCGCGGCGCACGGGAACGGCGACGACAACTGGTACGTGGCGGGACTCTTCGCCATCGAAGCCGGGAGCGGCGCGATGCGCGACGTGCTGGCAAAGCCGGGGATGCAGATCGCGGGACCGCGCTGGTCGCCGGACGGGAAGACGATCGCGTTCGTCGGCGGGCTGATGAGTGACGAACCGATTGCCGCTGGGGACGTGTACATCGTGCCGGCGGCGGGCGGGAATGCGACGAACCTGACAGCGCAAATGAAAGCCACGGCGGGCGCGGTGAATTGGACGGCGGATTCGCAGCAACTGCTGTGCGCGGAGTACAAAGACGGAACCGCGGCAATCGGCGCGGTGGCGGTGGATGGCAGCGGGGAGAAGAACGTCTATACGTTCGACGGTTCCATCAGCGGCAGCGGATTCGCGATGGGCTTTTCGATTTCGGCGGACGGGCAATCCACGGCGGTGGTGCGGCAATCGTTCGACCGCGCGCCGGAAGTGTGGGCGGGAAAGACGGGCGACTGGAAGCAGATCACGCGGCGGAATGCGGAGCTGCGTCCGGCGTGGGGGAAATCGGTGAGCCTGCACTGGCAGACCGATATCGGCAGCGTGCAAGGGTGGCTGACGTATCCGCAGAATTTCGATCCGGCGAAGAAGTATCCGCTGGTGGTGTGCGTGCACGGAGGACCGAGTTGGGAGGTGACGCCGGCGTGGCCCAGCCGCTGGGGGTATTACATGGCGCTGCCTTCGCAGGGATATTTCGTGCTGCAGCCGAATCCGCGCGGGAGCTACGGTCAGGGCGAGAAATTCACGCGGGCCAACGTGAAGGATTTCGGCTACGGAGATTTCAAGGACATCATGGCGGGCGTGGACGAAGCCATCGCCTCGGCGCCCATTGATCCGCAACGGCTGGGAATTACGGGATGGAGCTACGGCGGCTACATGACGATGTGGGGCGTGACGCAGACGAACCGCTTCGGCGCGGCGGTGGCGGGCGCGGGGCTATCGGACTGGCTGAGCTATTACGGCGAGAATAAAATTGACCAGTGGATGCCGCCGTTTTTTGGCGCGACGGTGTACGACGATCCGGCGGTGTACGCCCGAAGCGCGCCGATTACGTTCATCAAGAACGTGAAGACGCCGACGCTGATGGTGGTGGGAGACCGCGACGGAGAATGCCCGCCACCGCAATCTTTCGAGTTCTGGCATGCGCTGAAAGCCATGGGCGTGCCGACGGAACTGGTGATTTATCCGAACGAAGGACATATGTTTCTCGACCCGACGCATAGCCGCGACGTGATCGAGCGAAGCACGGCGTGGTTCAACGAGTACCTGCAGAAAAGCCAATAAAACAGGGGCTGGGAGCGCCGTCGCGAGGGTGCGGAGCGCGCCGGGAGGGGGGAGTTTGGGCGCGGCGGCCTTGCGCGAATATTTGCCTGTCACTTGGGACAGGAAAAGGGAGTAGCCCGAAAACTGTTCGTTCGCTCTATTTCCACGCCAGGCGGGCGCGGGTAGTCTGCTTTCAGACACCCTGCTGGTGCCCGCAGGGTAAGGAAGGAGCCTATGTCCCACTGGATCGGAACCACATCCCCCTCAGATGCCGGAATGAACGATTTCAAAGAATGCCTGAAAAATCTGCGCGACGGGCAGTCCGAAGAAGCGCTGCAGCACGCCCGGCGCGCACTTGGCGTCGCTCCGAAAAACCCATTTTATCTTTCGTACACCGGCCTGCTGGCTGCGCTCGCCGAAAAACGATTCGGCGACGCGGAATCGCTGTGCCGCGAAGCGCTGGGAATGAAGCACAACCACGCGCAGCTTTATTTGAACCTGGCGGAAGTGTATTACCAGGCCGGAAGAACGTCGGAGGCGATCGCCACACTGGAGAAAGGGCTGGTGTCCGCGGGGCGGGATTTCCGCATCCGGCGGGCGCTGGAGAAAATCGGCGTGCGCCGGATGCCGGTGCTGACTTTTCTGCATCGCAGCCATCCGGTGAATCGCACGCTGGGAAGATTGCGCCACCGGTTGACCGGAACGCATAAGGCTGCCTAGCCGGCGGTGCGGGTTATTTTGTGATTTGGATTTGAATTCCTCATGTGCGCAGTGCGGGGCGGGTAGCCTGGCGGGGCTGCCCGTCCCGTCCCCCCCTTTTTTGGATTTTCCACAAACCACGATGCGTAGAGGGCCGCGCGGCATTTACGGTGCCCGGTCTGGCTGCGCCAGACCGGCCGCTACAGAGGCGTTGCCGTGCGGCCGAGAGTGCGATAGGCGGGGCCTATCGGTCCTGTGGCGGCGAAGGCGATCAGCCCTGGCCTAGCGGGAGGAAGTATTGCGTGCCCTTCACGGGCTGGCGCAGGCGGCGGAGAAGTTCTTGGAGGTCGTGGTTGCGCTCGACGAAATCAAGTTCGGAGGTGTCCACGACGAGCAGGTTCGCGCCGGAATAGCGGAAGAAAAAATGTTCGTAGGCGTTGGCGACGGCTTCGACGTATTCGGGGGAGATATGGGTTTCGGCGGGATCGCCCTTCTTGGTGACGCGTTTGCGGAGGACTTCGGGCTTGGCTTGGAGATAGATGACCAGATCGGGCGCGGGAATGGAGGGAGCGAGCATTCCGAAATAGCGCTCGTAGAGTTTCAGTTCTTCGTTGTCGAGATTAAGGTAGGCGAAAATTTTGTCTTTTTCAAAGAGGAAATCGCTGACGATAGGCGCGGGATTTTCCTGCAGGCGGACCTCGAGCAGGCGGCGATGTCGTTCATACAGGAAATACATCTGGGCGCGGAAGGCGGAGCCGGGCTTTTCGTCGTAGAAATCGGCCAGGAAGGGATTATCGTCGGCGTCGGCCACGCGGCGGGCGTGGAGCTGCTCGGCGAGGGCCTTCGCGAGCGTGGATTTGCCGACGCGAATAGGGCCTTCGATGGCGAAGTGACGCGGCGGTTTGAAGGCGGGTTCGGTCACGGCGCGTGATTATAGCAAAGTGCGACCGCAGCTCCGCGAGTACATTGCGCGTCGCGTGCGGCGCGCGTGGCAGACAGGGCGGCCGGTTGGCGCTACCAGCTTTTGGCGATGAGTGCGACGATGCGCGCGAGGGAATCCACATCGCGCGTGTCTATCACTTCACCGGGCGAGTGGGCGTAGCGCAGCGGCCAGCCGAGGGCGATATCGAGCGAGCCGTAGCGGACGAAAGCCGAGCCATCGTTGCCGCCGCCGGTGACGCCGTACTGCACGGGGATTTGACTGGCGCGCGCGAGCTTGATAAGGCGCGCGACCTGGTCCGAGGGAACTATGTTGGAATTGTCAACGGCGCGAATCACGAAGCCCTGGCCGATTTTCGCGCCGGCGAAGCGCTGCGATTCGACAGGCGAATCCGAGCTGACGAAAGTATCCACGGCAAAAACAAAATCCGGCTCGCGGCCGGCGGCGGCGAGGCGCTTGGCAAGTTTGGCGGCGCCGACCAGGCCTAGCTCCTCGCCGGTGGACCAGACGAAAGTGACGTCGCGATCCTTGAGCGGCGCGCCGAGCGCCCAAACGGCGGAAATCAGCGCGGTATCGCCGACGCGATCATCGAAGCTGCGGCCGTTGGCGCGCGTGCCGACGAGCGGGCGGTAGGCTTTGGGAATGGTGATGGTGTCGCCGAGGCTGATGCCGAGCTGCGCGACTTCCTGGGGAGTGCGCGCGCCGACGTCCACGCGAACGGCGTTGGGCGAGCCGGGTTCGCCGGCGTCCGCAGGCCATTTGAAATTCGGCGAATCCCAGCCGTTGGGCAGCTCGACGATCGCGTCCAGGTCGCCTTTTGCGGTGTGCACCAGCGCCGGATGCCCGGCGAAGAAGCTAAGTTCGCCGCCGCCGCGCCATTCGACTTCGAGGCGGCCGTCGCCGGAGACGGATTTCACGGCGAAACCGATCTCGTCCATGTGGGCAACGACCAGGATGCGCGGAGTTTTCGATCCAGCGGCAGCGGTGCCCATGTTGAGGATCAAATTTCCAGCGTCGTCGGTTTCGGGCTTGGCCCAATCGGGCAGGAGACGCTTCACCGCATCGCGCACCGGGGCTTCGTGGTTGCTGACGCCGTAGGTCTCGACCAATTCGCGCAGGATCTGGGAGTTCGGAAGGCGCGCATGTTCGGCGGCGATGCGACCATCGGCGACGGCGCTGCCGCCTGAAGGCGCGGGCAATGCGCCCTGAGCGTAAAGATAAAGAAGTTTGGTGAGATTCTGGAGATCGCTCGCGTCTATGGTTTCGGCAGGCGTGTCTGGCCAGGAAGTGGCGATTCCAATGTGCGCCCACCTGGCCGGCAATTGCGGAAGGGGCAGGTAGCTTCTGGGAAGAACGCCCGCGGAATAATCGGAGGCGAACGGAATGTTGTTGGAGCCGGCGAGCTGCTTGAGTTCGGCGGCGAACGGGGACAAGTTGCCGTCGGTTTTTTCGGCGCCGATCAAAACGCCGCTGCCCGGTTCGCGGCGCGGGGCGCGATGCAGAGTTTCCATCTCCGGAATGGGTCCACCGGGCAGCAGGCGTCCGACGTAAATCATTTCGTCGGCCGGCGTGAGGGTGAGGATGCGCTGCAGGCCGCGCGCGGCGGTGCGTTGTTGCACGACAAAGGCGACGGTGAGCGTTCCTTTGATTTTGGCGGGGTCAACGTGAGTTAGAAATTCGGCCAGCACCGCCGTGCCGAAGCGGTCGCCGATGGAAACGCCGGCCCACTTGCCGTATCCCAACGCGGCGAGGCGGCGATTGAGCACGATGGGACTGAGCAGGTCCACTCCCGCCTTGCGAACTTCCGCCGCGGAACTCGCGCCGATATCCACGTACATTTTTTCCAGATCGGTCGCGCGGGGCAGCTCGCCCGGGCCTTGCAGGTGCACGGACATCCCGGCTACGACACCGTCTATCCACTTGCCGCCGGCGGTGCGAACCCTGACCGGCTGCGCGGAGTAGAGTTCATTGAAAATCGGCGGCAGGCCCCATTGCGGGAGGCGCTGCACGCGCAGGTAGCCGTCCGGGGTGATTTCGCTGACGACGAAGCCGGGCTCGTCCATGGGTGCGACGATGAGGCGATGCGGCGCGCCGCTGCCGATGGTGACGATGACGTCGCCGAGATTGTCGGCGAGCGGATTCAGCGCCTTCACGCTTTCGCGAATTTCGTTGCTGAGCTGATTTTCGTAGCCGGAGACGGCGGGAGTATCTACGAATTCTTCGAGGTCGCTCGACAGCGTGGCGTGAGCGGGGGTGGCGATTGGCGATTGCGCAAAGGCGGTGGGAGAAGATGGCAAGACGAAAACGGAAAAGAGAAGGCAGAGCGTGACAGATGAGCGGCGGGTCATAGAGCCTCGGAATGGTGAATTCGACAGACTGGCGACCGTGCAAATCTACCTTGAGGATTCGGGCGGCGCAAGGTCGCAGTAGCGGAAACGGGCTGTTGGTAGTGAGCTGGCGCGGCGTCAGGCGCGGCAGAGTTCGGCTAGCATTGGTTCACGGCGCTTCAGGACGATGGCGTCAATGCGATCGAGCACCAGAAAATAGAAGATGAGGGCGATGGCGGCGAGCGCGAGGAAGATGATGGCGGCCATCCATACGTGGTGATAGGCGCGAGCGGCGAGCAGCGCCAGGGCGCAGAGGCCGAGGACCGCGGCCTGGATTCCGAGGCTGCCCACCGCAGTAACGTTGGAGGCACGCTGGCGCCCGAAGGCGCCATAGTCAATTTTCTTGGGCGAGTACACGGAGAGAAGATTTCCCGCCGTCAAATTCACGATCAGGGCGAAGAACACGCCAGTGACGGTGGCGAGCAGGATGTCCCACGCGGGCGCGCGGTACATGAGGCTCGCGCCGGCCCAGACCAAGACCATTTCGACGGCGAGTATCAGTGTGTGGGTGAGATTCTTGCCCAGCAGGATTTCGCGAAATCGGACGGGCAAGACGAAGTAGAGCTGCACGCCGGCGGCGTCTGCGCCGAAAGTATTGAAAACCAGGTTGGTCAGCATCAACACCGTGTAGGCGGCGCCCACGGGGAAGGCCAGGTCGGTGGCGCGGCCGAATATGCCGCCCGCGCTATCTGACTTTCCCGGCGTGAAGCGGAAAATCAGGAGCACGATCAGGGGCATTATCAGCGTGAATAGCATGGGCCCGCTGCGCGAGAGGTAACGAATTTCCTTCTCGAGGATGGCGGAAACGGCGCCGGGGGCGCCGGGAACGCTCCATCCCAGTTGGACGCCCTGCCGGGCGGCGGGGGCTGCAGTGCGGGCCACGGCTTCGCTGAGATTCTCACCGAGATACTGCGCGCACAGACGCAGATTCAAGAGCCAGAGAACCGCTAGAGCGTAGGCGCAGAGCAGAGCGAAGGAGGCGAGGGCCGCGACGCGTTCGGCGCGCATGGCCTGGGCGATGCAGCCAGCCGCGAGACCGGGCGGCAGCAAGCGCTCGAACGGCAGAACCAGCGCGACGATGTGCGAAAGAACGGGCTGGGAATGGCGGCCGAAGTGGCTGACGAGCGGGCCGACGAACTGGAAACTGATGATGACGAATAGAAAGACGACGCCGAGGATCTCGCGCGTTCTGCGCCGCGCCAGCCAGCGCTCCACCCAGGCGAATATCATGCGGGCCAGGAGGATATTGAAAATCGCGAACAACAACAGGACGGGTGCGGCCGCGAAAAAAAGAAGCGGCGAGGCCCAAGTGATGCCGATGACCATGCTCAGCAGCCACAGGCTGCCCATGGCGGTGGAAGGGTCGAGCGAGCCGTACACAATGCGGATCAGGAAATAGGAAGGAAAGGTGAGCGGGAAACGGAGCAGGTTCGAGGAGTCCACGTTGTCCGTGAAGGCGGTGGCGAGCACGGGAAAAAGCTGCCAGAAGAGGAAGACGGGCCAGAGTAGCACGGGCAGCCATTGCGGTTCTCCGCGCGAAACGAAATACCAAGAGGAGATGCCAAACACCGCCGAGCCAACCAGTCCGCCCATGGCAAAGCCCAGGAACATGAAGACGCGCGCGACCACCTCGAGGCGGCCGCGCAGGGTGCGCAAGGAGTTTACAAAGAGCTGCCAACGGACGAGGGCGATGGCAGCGAACTGGCCGCGCGCTTCGGCGGAGAGCATCAGCCCAGCCACGAAAGCTCCTGATCGGCGCGGCGGGTGCCGCCGACGATGCGCAGGAAAATCTGTTCGAGCGTGAGCTTTTGGCCGGGAGCCAGCGGGGGCTGGTCCATGAGAACGGCGGACCCGGAAGGCCCGGCGGCAGTGAGCGCGGCCGCGGCCTGGGCTTCAACGCCGGCGCGCAACTCTTCGAGCGAGCCTTGGGCGACGAGTTGGCCGCGATGGATGATGGCCACGTGGCTGCAGAGACGCTCGACAATCTCGAGGACGTGCGAAGTGAGGAAGATGGTGGCGCCGCGAGCGATCATGTTCTGCAGCATGGATTTCAGGGTGTTCGAGGCGATGGCGTCCACGCCTTCGAACGGCTCATCGAGAAAAAGGATCTTGGGGCCGTGGATGACGGCGGCGGCGAGGGCCAGCTTCTTCTGCATTCCGTGGGAATAATCGGTGACCAGGGTCTTGGGCTGGTCCACAAGCTGCATGAAATCCAGCAATTCGGCGGTGCGTTTGGCGGCGGTTGCGCGGTCCAGGCCATACATGCGCCCGACAAAATTGAGATATTCCGAGCCGGTGAGGCGTCCGAAGAGCGCCATGCCTTCGGGCACGACGCCGATCTGGCGTTTGACTTCGACGGAATTGTGAGTGAGATCCTCGCCGAGAATTTGCATGCTCCCCGAGGAAGGAGCCAGCAGGCCGGTGAGCATCTTGATGGTGGTGGATTTTCCGGCGCCGTTGGGACCGAGAAAACCGAAGAACTGGCCGGGCGCCACGCGCAGATTTACATCCTGAACAGCGACCAAGTCGCCGAAGCGGCGAGTGAGATGTTCGGTAGAGATCGCCGGGCCGGCGGGGGTCGCGGATGCGCTCATTGAATTTCCGACTCTAGCACATTCGCAATGCGGCGATAAGAATCTAGCGCGTATGGACGGGCGCCGCCGGCGGAGGAGACGCCTGCGGAAAAACCGCGAGAATGGCCGGTAATTCCAAGCGGAACGTGCAGCCACCTTCGGGACGGTTGAACCCGGTGATGCGTCCGCCGTGCTCTTCCATCACGCCGTAGCAGATGCTAAGGCCCAGGCCCGTGCCCTTGCCGACTTCCTTCGTGGTGTAGAAGGGATCGAAGACTTTTTCGGGCTCGGTCATGCCGGGGCCGGTGTCGGAGAATTCGATGACGACGTTGCCGCGCTCGCGCAAGGTGCGAATGAGCAACACGCCGCCGCCGGAGGATTCCATGGCATCCACGGCGTTGCTGATCAAGTGATAGAAAACTTGCAGGAGCTGATTGGGATCGCCGCGCACGGCGGGAAGGATGCTGCGGTTTTCCAGCTCGATGCGAATATTTTTTCCGCGCAGATCGAGGTTGCGCAACTGCACCGCGCCGGTGAGCACGGAATTGAGGTCCAACAATTGTTTTTCGGCGGGCACCTGGCGCGCAAAGCTGAGGAGATTATTGACCAGCTCCTTGGTGCGGCGGGCCTGCTCGCGGATTTTGTCGCCGAGCGAATGGGCGCGGGTGTCTGAAGCGTTTTCGATGGTCAGCACGTCGGCGTAGCCGAGGATGGCGGTGAGCGGATTATTGATCTCGTGCGCCGCGCCGGCGGCGAGCTGGCCGAGCGAGGCTAGTTTTTCGGACTGCACGAAGTGGGTTTGCAAGCGTTTGACGTTCTCCAGCGACTCCCACAATTCGTGCACCAGCCCGGTGCGCTCCTGATAGACGAGATACTGACGGAAGAAAACCAGGGCGGCTCCGGCGAAGATGGCCGCCAGGGTGACCAGCAGACGGAAGCTCTTCACCGATTCGGGCGCGGCGCTGGCAAATTCGTCCCAGGCGGCGAGCACCGGCGCGGCCAGTACGCCCCACATCGCCAGCCGAGCGGGCCACTGGGTATCGCGGCGCACGCCGGGCTTCTCGACTTCCGGCTCGAAGGTTAAGCCGTGCGCGACGATGCCCGCCGTTCCCAACCACACAAACGCACCCAGCATGGGCAACCGCATGAGACTGCCGGAATACGGCAGGCGCTGATGCGCGGCCAGATCAACCAGGTACATCCCGATGACGTACATGGAGGTGGCGCCGAACAGGTGGCCGTACACGGTGCGCCACGCGCCGCGCGTCTTCAGGAAGTAGAGACCGAAACCGACTGCCACGACGAGATTTTCCACGAGATAACTGGTCAAATCGCGCGAATGGAATAGTTCGGGATTGGGCGAGATGAGTTTCCAGGGCATGGCCGCGAAGATGTAGATGTATAGCCAGAGCATCGCGAGCAGGAAGAAGTCAATCAAGCCGTAGCGCAGGGTCTCACGCATTTTTCTGGCGTGAGGCATCAACGCCAGCGAAGCCATGAAGGGGACCGTATGCAGGAAGAAGAGCAAGTCGGCGATAAAGGGCGCTTGCGACTGCTGGTGCAGTACGAACTCGGTGTAAACCAGGACCAATATGCCAGCGAGCCAAAAAACGCAGCCGAGCGCCAGAAGCATCCAGAAACCATTCTGGCGGCGATAGGGGGACGCGGCGTTCCACAGCAGGCAGGTATTCGCGAACAGCGGAACGAGGCAGGGGAACACATAACAGAAGCTCGCCGCGACGGAAGCAGGGGGTGCGAGCAAGGCCAGCGCCGCGTATCCGCCGACAAAAAACACCCAAGCGCACAGAATCAGAATGGCCGACCGCGAAACCGTCATCGAAAGGGCACCGGAATGAATCTTAGCGCAGGGTCAAGAGATTCGGCGGGCAAGTTCGCAAAGCCATTCTAAAGCGTAACGTTAGCGCAACGTTTTCCGGGAAACGGCGAAAGACCATGGCCTCCGCAGAGAGCACGCCGCGGCCGGGCTGCGTTTCGGAGCATTGAAACTGGGCTCGCTCCGGTTCAAGGCAACCTGTTGCCGGAATTCCGTGCCGTGCGGCGCGCGGGACTATGATTTTTCTGAAAGTGTGCAGTATTGAACAGTTTCAAGATTACGACTCGAATTACGATTCCGTTCCTTTTCGGAGCAACATTAATGGCACCCGCTGAGGTCCACTCGGCGTTCGTAAATGCGATAGGTGTAGGTACCCGCATTGCCACGAACGCACGTGTCCGGCGAAGGTTGCGGCAGGCTGTAGCAGGTTGGGCAGGCCGCCAGCGGAGCATGTTATTCGCCCAACCTTTCACGCTTCTTGAATGGAAGTCCCTTTCCGTTTTCCGCCCATTGGGGACGGCCCCAAACTTGCAGTTCCTTCGGCACATTGCGACTTGCCGATTGCGGGGCTATCGAGTGCGCAAGCGACATGAAGAATCCTATCCGAGTCTATGAAGCGCGAAATCCTACAGATAGAGAGGCAGGACCCAGATCGTTCGCGATAGGACGGCCGAAAAGCTCGAGTCGAGGTTGCATCCCGAGTAGGGAGTTGAATCCGGAATTGAAATTTCGTTTGAGAACCGAGGGCTAGCTGAATGTGACGTTAGTCACAATTAAGGGTGATGGCTATCACTGAGCATTAAGGATCACTCCTTTATTGTGCGCCGAAGCCGATAAAGGTCACTTGCTCGTAGAAGCGCCAGAGGGAGAGCGATGCGACACTTCGGGGATTTGAAAGCCTCAAAACTGCTGATGATATTGGGTTTGTGGTCGCTTCCCGTTTTGGCACTGGCCCAGGGCAAGCCCGCGACCGCTGACAAAGCGGCACCTGCGGGACAGGAAAAGAGCACGCAGACGACGCCTGCAACGGCGACGCCTGCAGCAACCCCGTCCGATTACGCGGGCGCGCAGGCTTGCAAGGTGTGCCACGCGGCGCTCTACAATGGCTGGGAGAAAAGCCCGCACTGGAAGCAGACGTACCAGGAAGGCGGGATCGCGAAGCATGGCTGTGAGGATTGTCACGGCCCTGCTGCTTTCCACGTAGCCGACCCGACCGACACATCGAAGCTGTTCCTCTTCGAAAAAGCCTCGGCTAAAGAGATTGATGCGCGCTGCCTGACCTGCCACGCCAGTGACACTCAGCACATGAATGCAATCAACTCGATCCATGCCAAGAATGACGTCAGTTGCGTTTCCTGCCATTCGCCGCACCACGGCAAAGAGTCGGATTTCCTGCTGATTAAGTCACAACCGGAGCTGTGCTATTCGTGCCACCTGGCGAAGAAAGCCGAATTCGACATGCCCTTCCACCACCGGGTGAATG
>JBAQJS010000131.1:0-18428 GCA_049300435.1 Candidatus Acidiferrales bacterium
CTGCATACGGGCTGGGCCAGCCCTCCCCTCCTATTTGGCCTTGCTCCACGCGGGGTTTTCCGTGCCCCGGATGTTGCCATCCGAGCGGTGGGCTCTTACCCCACCTTTTCACCCTTGCCAAATGCGCCGCACCGAAACAGGCAGTCCTGTGGTTTCCCGCAGACCTGCCGCCGAGGTGCCAGCATCACCGGCGGTTTAATTTTCTGTGGCACTTTCCGTAGCCGCATTTCCATGGCCCGCTTTCGCCGGCCGTGGAATGCAACCCCCTGGCGTTACCAGGCGCGTCGCCCTGTCGTCCCACACTCTTGCGAGCTGAGGACTATCGGAGTCCGGACTTTCCTCCCGTCCGCCCCGTTTGCACGAAACGAACCGGCGATCATCCGACTCACCCGCTGGGCCACATTATACTCCGGAAGGCTCCGCTTCGGGCGACGGCTGTATAGCCGAATTATCAACGCGCGCGCTGCCGCTGCCTGGGCGGAATTCGATTGCTATCGCGCCAGAAGCTACTTCTTCGTGAGTAGTTTCTCGAACTGGCCTTCATCCAGGATTGCTACGCCCAGCGCCTTGGCCTTTTCCAGCTTCGATCCGGCATCCTCGCCCACGACCACGTAGCTCGTCTTCTTGCTCACCGACGACCCAAACTTCCCGCCGTGCGCTACCACCAGTGCCTCCGCTTCCTCGCGCGTGCGTTTTGCCAGCGTTCCGGTAAACACAAACGTCATTCCTGCGAACCGCGCGTCCACCGGTGCCTGGCGCTCTTCCTTCATGTTCACACCCATGGCGCGCAGATGCTCGATCAGTTTGCGATTGGCGGATTCTGAAAAAAATTCGCGCACGCCCTCCGCCACCTTCGGCCCCACTTCGGGGACCTCCATCAATTCCTCCAGGCTCGCATCCGCAAGCTTGGTCATCGAGCCAAAATGCTCCGCCAGCAGTTGCGCCGTGCGTTCACCCACGAACGGCATCCCAATCGCATAAATCAGCCGCGCGAGGCTGTTCTTCTTGCTTCCCGCAATCTCATCCAACAGATTCTGCGCGGATTTCTCCCCCATGCGGTCCAGTTCCGCGAGCGTCTTCAAATCCAATTTGTAAAGACCGGCGAAATCCCGCACCAGATCCTTTTCGAGAAGTTGGTCCACGATTTTGTCGCCCAGCCCATCAATATTCATCGCGTGGCGCCCGGCATAGTGCAGCAGCGATTCCCTCTTGCGCGCCGGGCACGATACGTTCACGCAGCGGTAAGCCACTTCTCCCTCCGCGCGGTGCACGCGCGTCCCGCAGACCGGACACTTCTCCGGCATCTTGAATTCCTTCTCTTCCTTGCCGTGCTTCACTACCTTCAGTACGTGCGGTATCACCTCCCCCGCTCGCTCCACCAGCACCGTATCTCCCTCGTGCACGCCCAGACGCTGCACTTCATCCATGTTGTGCAGAGTTGACTTCGTCACGGTGACGCCGCCAATTTGCACCGGCTCAAAGACCGCGAAAGGAGTCAGCACGCCCGTCCTTCCGACGCTCACCTCAATGTGCTTGACGATCGTGGTTTCCTGGTGCGCCTGATACTTGTAGGCGATGGCCCAGCGCGGAGCTTTGGAGGTGAAACCCAGTTCGTTCTGCAACCCGATTTCGTTAACCTTCACCACGATGCCGTCAATGTCGTAACCCAACTTTTCGCGCTTCGCGTCCCACTTGGTGATGTATTCCTCCACTTCGCCGATGCCGTGGCACAGTCGCCAGTCCGCGCTCACCTTGAAGCGCATTTCGTCGAGCGCTTGCAGCACTTCGGAGTGCCGTTTCTTCGGCACGCGCCCGTCCACCAGCAGGTAATACGCGAAAAAGCCCAGCCCTCTCGCCGCAGTGACGTTCGGATCCAGAACGCGCACCGAGCCCGCCGCCGCATTGCGTGGATTCGCGTAGCGCTTCGCTCCGAGCGCGTCCTGCTGCTCGTTCATCGCGTCGAACGCTTTGCGCGTCATAATAGCTTCGCCTCGCACCTCGAACGAACTGGCGATCCCCGCTTTCTTGAGCCGCGCGGCGTCAATCCGCAGCGGAATCGCACGAATCGTGCGCACATTCGGCGTCACATCCTCGCCGGTGGTGCCGTCTCCCCGCGTCACTCCGCGCGCCAGCGCCCCTTTCTCGTATATCAACGACATACTCAACCCGTCGAATTTGTGCTCGGTGACGTATTCGATTTTCTCGCGCCCGGTCAGCTCGCGCACCCGGCGGTCGAAATTAGCCAGCTCCTCGAACGAAAACGCATTGTCCAGACTGATCATCGGCGTTTTGTGCCGGACGGTCTGGAATCCTTCGCGCGGCACGCCGCCCACGCGTTGCGTGGGTGAATCCGGCGTCACCAGTTTCGGATTCTCAGCCTCCAGCTTCTTCAGCCGGTTCATCAGCTTGTCGAATTCCGCGTCGGAAATCTCCGGATCGTCGCTCACGTAGTACAAATATTCGTGATGCCGGATCTTCTCGCGCAGGCGTTCGATTTCTTTTGCTGTCGCGCCGCTCTTTGCCATGGAAACCCCGCGCCAACGTCATCGGTGAATTGCGCCGGGTATTATACAATGCGCGTTCAGTTTCAAAGGACCAACTCACCACCGTGCCCGCGGGAATCCATGACGCGCTGCTGATTTACAACCCCACCAGCGGGGGCCGCCGCCATCGCCGCTTTGCGGAAATCGAGCAGGCCGCCCGCATCCTGAAAGACGCTGGCATCGCCACGGAAATTGCTCCCACCACCGCGGCCGGCTCCGCGCAGGGAATCGCGCGGCAGGCGGTCGAGCAGCGCCGCGGCATGGTGATTGCCTGCGGCGGCGACGGCACGGTGAACGAAATCATCAACGGGCTTGCGGGCAGCCAGGTTCCGCTCGCGCTTCTTCCCGCCGGAACCGCGAACATCCTGGCCAAAGAACTCGGCGTACCGTGGGACATTCCCCGGGCCGCGCGCCTGATTCCCGACGGCGTAATCCGTCGCATCGCCCTGGGCCTCGCGACTTCCATGAACGGTTCTCATTCCGCCGAGATGCCCTCGGGCGGCCGCTATTTCCTCAGCGTCGGCGGCGCGGGGCCCGACGGGGCCATCGTGAACGCCGTAAACGGGGAACTGAAAAAACGCGCCGGCGTTCTGGCCTACTGGGCCGAAGGTTTTCGCCAGTTGGTCCGCTACGATTTCCCCGAGATGCGCGTCCGCTCCGGCTCCCAGGACCATCTCGCATCCATTCTCGTCGTGGGCCGCACCGCCAATTACGGCGGACCGTTCAAAATCACCACGGGCGCGACACTCTTCGAGGACTCCTTCGAATTCCTGACCAATTCCACGCGTAGCCGGCTGCGCTACCTAGCCTGCTTGCCGGCGCTGTGGTTGGGCAAGCTGCGCAGCATGGACGGGATCGCCGCGTGGAAAGATACCGAAGTGATCTGCGAATCCGCGAACGGCGCGCTGGTGTACGCGCAGGTGGACGGTGAGCCCATCGGAAAATTGCCGCTGGCATTTCGCATCGTGCCCGACGCGCTCTCGCTCATAGCTCCGGCCGGCTTGAAGTAATGCGGGAGCCGCGCGCACCGGGTGGCGCGAGACGGTAACTGTGGCCCCTGGACGAACGCGCAGGCCTGCTTCGCCGATGCAAAGACTTGCTGCATCGTTTCCCGGAACGCGGACAACGGCACGCTGAGCACACGATCGTGGAACCCATCACTCAGGCGCTCACTTCCCTGACGCTGGCGCGCGTCGCCCAGAAACAACTGCCGCGTTACGGCGCGGCCATGCTCGTCGTAGCGGGCGTCACTGCCGATCTGGATTACGCCAGTTACTTCGCCGGCCCGGAATCCTTCCTGCGATTTCATCGCAGCGTGTTGCATTCCCTTCCCGGATCCGCGGTGATGATTTGCGCGCTCGCTGCCATTTTCTGGGCCGCGGCCCGCCGCTCCGCCGCCGGAAACGCCGCCGCTTCGCGCCCCCTGCGATTTGCTGCGGCGCTCGCCGTTTGTGCGCTGGGCGCCGCCATACACTTGCTTTTCGACTTGGCCAGCGGCATTGGCGTCCAATTGTTTTGGCCATTTCACCAGAAGTGGTTCGCGTGGAATATTCTCGCGAATATCGATCCTTGGGTCTTGGCTCTTCTAGTGGCGGGCCTGCTGCTGCCGGAAGTGTTTCACTTAGCGAGTGAAGAAATCGGCGAACGAAAAAAAGTCGCCACCGGGCGCCTTGCCGGAATCATCACCTTGCTACTGCTTCTCGTCTATTGCGGGGCGCGAGCGGGCCTGCACAGTCGCGCCATCGAAGAACTGAATTCCCGCGATTACCACGGCCGGGTGCCTCTCGCGTCGGGCGCCTTTCCCACTTCTCTTTCGCCGTTCACCTGGCGCGGCGTCATCTCCACGGATAGCACGATCGAAACGCTGGATTTCTCGCTCGCGCCCGGCGCCGAACTCGACCCCGACCGCGCCGTCACGCGTTACAAGCCTGCGCCTTCGGCCGCGCTCGATGCAGCGCGGAACACGCCGGCCGCAAAGATGTTCTTGCGCTACGCCCGTTTTCCGCTCGCCTCGCTCGAGAGCACCGATGAAGGTTACGTCTTCGTCTTGCGCGATCTGCGTTTCGCGCCGGCCGACCGCAGCCGGGACAACGTGCTCGTCCACATCACGCTAAACGCGAATCTCGCAGTAACCAGCCAGGAATTCCGCTACGCCAAAGCTGCGAATCGTTAACAGCCCGCTGCCATCTCCGCCGCGCGCTGCGCGCACATAGCGCTAGTTCTTCGCCCATGGACGATGAAATACGAAGTGGGTCAGAAGATAGAGCAGTAAAAGAAGCCCCAACACCGCCAACGCAAATGTCGCGCCGTGCGTCTTCAAATAGCCCAGAGCCGCATCTCCGTAACGCACCGCCAGAATTCCCTCCAGGCTGTAACGCAACCCACGCCCCAACAGAATGGCCAGCACAAACGTCCGCGGCGGCACCTGAAACACTCCCTCGGCCAGCACGAACGGTTTGAACGGGAACGGCGGCGGCAGCACCGCCGGAATGAACGCGCTCAGAAATCCGTTGCGGTCCACCCACTCCTTGATTTTCTCGGCCTTTCCACGGGCATGCTTATGGAAGAATGCCTCGCCGCCCTTCTTCGCCAAGAAATACAGCACGATGCAGCCGGCAAGCGAACCCAGAGCCGCCATCGCCGCATAATACGGCATGCGCAAGGGATTCTGAATGGAAAGCTCGATCATCATCGCGTCCGGGAAGAACGGGAAGGAGAGCACCGACGAATCAAAGAACGTCACCACGAACAATCCGCCGCCGCCGAAGGCCACCACCAGCCCCTGCAGCCACGCGAATATTTTTCGCCGATTCATGCTTCGAAAAGACTCCGTGAAAATCGAGCGATTGTAACAGACTTTTCTCGCGCCACCGGCGCGCGCCCGTTCTTCCGCCGGAAGCGAAAATTGCTCAATCTCATCAGGTCAGTTAGAATTTGCGCTTGAACAATTCCACTTCATCCACCACTCTGCTCGACCAATTGAACGAGCGCCAGCGTGAAGCCGTGCTCAACACCGAAGGCCCACTGCTGGTATTGGCCGGCGCCGGCACGGGCAAGACGCGCGTGATCACCTATCGCGTCGCTCATCTGATCGAATTGGGCGTGCCGGGCAGCGCGATCCTGGCCGTCACCTTCACCAATAAAGCGGCCAGCGTGATGAAGGACCGTATCGGCGAACTGCTGCGCGCCACCGGCCGCGACTCCTCCGACGTCTGGGTCTCGACCTTTCACTCTTTCTGCGCGCGCCTTATTCGCCGCGAAGCGCTGCATCTGGGCCTGCCGCGCGATTTCGCGATTTACGATGACGACGACCAGACCGCCGCCGTAAAGCGCGCGCTCGCGCAACTCGATCTTTCCACCGACGATTACCCGCCCCGTGCCATGCGCGCCCAAATCAGCTACGCCAAAAATCACGGCCTCACTCCGGACGAAATGGCCGCCACCGCCGCCGAGACGCGCGACGAAGACCGCAAACATGCCGCCGAAGTCTTCCGCGCTTACAATGAAATCCTGCGCAAGGCCCGCGCGCTCGATTTTAACGACCTGCTCCTGCGCGCCGTCGAGCTTCTCCGCGAGCATGCGGACGTCCGCGCCGCCTGGAACTCCCGTTTCCATTACCTGATGGTGGACGAATTCCAGGATACCAACCGTTCTCAGGAAGAGCTCGTCCGCCTGCTCGCTGGAACCCGCAAGAACGTCTGCGTCGTGGGCGACGAAGATCAGTCCATCTACGCATGGCGCGGCGCGCGCGCCGGAAATCTGAAGCGTTTCACCCAGGATTTTCCGGACGCCAAGGTAATTCGCCTCGAGGAGAATTACCGCTCCACGCAAACGATTCTGGACGCCGCCGCCGCGGTGGTGAAACACAATTCCGACCGCCTCGGCAAAAATCTGCAAGCAACCCTTGGGACGGGCGCCCGCCTGCGCTTCTTCGAGGCTCCCGATTCTTCCGCGGAAGCCGAATTCATCAGCAACGAACTGTCCGCCCTGGTGCGCAAGGATTCCGACGCGCGTATCGCCGTCCTCTACCGCACCGGAGCGCAGTCCCGCTCCTTCGAAGAAGTCCTGCGCCGCCTCGGCATCCGCTATCGCGTGGTCGGCGGCTTCAGCTTTTACGAACGCGCGGAAGTCCGCAACGCGCTCGCCTACATCCGCTTGATTTTCCATCCGGAGGACGACGTCGCTCTGCTTCGCGTGCTGAACGTCCCGCCGCGGGGCATCGGCGCGGTCACCGTCGCCGCCCTCGAGGCCCGCGCAAGGGAAACTTCGCAATCTCTGTGGTCCGTGATCTCCGGCGGCGAATTCCTCACCGGCAAAAAATTCAGCGGCGCTCTGCGCTCTTTCTGCAAGCTGATTGAAGACCTGCAGCGGGACTGCCGGGAATTGGAGCCCGCGCGCCTCATCGAACGCGTCCTCGGCGCCACCGGGTATCTCGACTGGGTCGAACAGCAGGACAATCTCGAGCACACTTCCCGCGCCGAAAATCTGCGCGAACTGGCAAACGCCATGGCCGAAGCCACCGAGCAAGGCCAGACTCTCGAAGACGTTTTGGACCAGGCGGCCCTGGCCAGCGATTCCGACCAATATGACGACACCATTCCCGTTTCGCTGATGACCCTGCACAGCGCCAAGGGCCTCGAATTCGATGCCGTGTACCTCGCCGGCCTGGAAGAAGGGCTTCTGCCGCACGGCCGCGCGTTAGGCAGTACCGCCGAGGTCGAGGAGGAACGCCGCCTCTTCTACGTCGGCATGACTCGCGCCAAGCAGTCGCTGGTTCTCTCTCGTGCCGTGTATCGCCGCACCTACGGCGAAGAACGCCTGCGCGCCGCGCTGCCTTCCCGCTTTCTCGCGGAAATTCCCGGCGACCTCATCGAAGCCGCCGTGGGCTCCGAATCCGAGCCGGGTGAGAGGCGCCGCTACGAGTCCGACCCGGAATTTTCGGAGAACTACGCTTACCGTCGCAAGACCCGCGCGCCTTACGGCCAAGCCTCGCGCTCCTCCCGCGGCTCCTCCAAAGACCCGCTGATCGGTACGCGCGTGCGCCATTCCAAATATGGAATTGGAACGATCATCGAGGTTGAAGGCGATGGCGAAGACCGCAAGCTCACCGTCAGCTTCCAGGATCACGGCGCAAAAAAACTGATCGAGCGTTACGCCAATTTGCAATTGGCCTAAGCTCCGGCCGCGCGATTTGGCCGCCCGCGCTACAAACAGAACAGAACCAGCCCACTTTACTGTAGGATGAGGTCGCAGGCGGCGGCTTCGGCGGCCCACTACCGGCTCACCGCACCGGCGCGGGCTGGGGCTCGCTGGTGCCGGAGGTTGCACTGGAGCTTCTCGCGGGGTAAAGTTTCCGCTCTCTCATGGGGAAGGTGGCGATTGGGCGCACAGCTTTTCCGCAGGAAGGATATTGACCAGCTGATCTCCGACTCGGAGAAACCGGAACATCGCCTCAAGAAATCGCTCGGCTGGCTGAGCCTCACTTCGCTGGGCATCGGCGCGGTGATTGGTTCGGGAATCTTCACCATTATCGGCACCGCGATCGCCGGCCAAAAGCTGCAATTCAAGTCCGTGTTGAACGCGCCCCTGCTTGAATACCTGATCTATCACTCCGCGTCGTTCGGCAGGCCGGGCGCTGGTCCGGCCATCGCGCTGTCGTTCGTACTGGTCGGGGTCGTGTGCGCCTTCGCGGCCCTCTGCTACGCCGAGCTCGCGGCCATGATTCCCATCGCCGGCAGCGCCTACACCTACACCTACGCCACGATGGGCGAACTGATCGCCTGGATCATCGGCTGGGATTTGATCCTCGAATACGCCGTCTCCAATATGGCCGTCAGCGTCGGTTTTTCGGCGCACGTCGTCAATCTGCTCGATTGGTTCGGCATTCATCCCAGCCTGCGCTGGATCACGCCGGCCTATCTCCCGGCGGGTCTGGCCGACCTGCAGGGCAACACGCTCTACGTCCCCGGCTGGCACTTCGGTTTCAACTGGCCCGCGTTCGTCATCGTCATGCTGCTCACCGTGATTTTGGTCCGCGGCATCCGCGAATCCGCCAACGCCAACAACATCATGGTGGTGCTGAAAATCGCCGCGATCATGGTTTTCGTCATCTTCGCGTCCCGCCACGTTCATCCCGCGAACTGGCATCCCTTCGCGCCCAACGGCTGGCCAGGCATTCTCACCGGCGGCTCCATCATTTTCTTCACTTACATCGGCTTCGATTCGGTTTCGACGGCCGCCGAAGAGTGCAAGGACGCCAAGCGCGACGTGCCTAGAGGAATTATCGCCACCCTGCTCGTTTGCACGATTCTCTACATCGCCGTGGTGGTGGTGTTGACCGGCCTGGTGCGCTGGGAAACTCTGATGGACGATGCCGCCCCGGTCGTCAATACTCTGAAGCGCTTGCACTTCGGCAATATCCAGTTGATCGTTCTAATCGGCGCGCTCACCGGTATGATTTCGTCGCTGCTCGTATTTCAACTCGGGCAGGCCCGCGTGTGGTTCGCCATGTCCCGCGACGGCCTGCTGCCTGGCGTTTTCGGCCACGTGCACAAAATCTTTCGCACTCCTGATTTCTCTACCATCGTTGCCGGATTTCTGGTCGGGATTCCCGCCGGGTTGCTCGATATCGGCACGCTGGCGGACCTTTCCAACATCGGCACCCTGTTCGCATTCGCGCTCGTGGCGGGCGGCGTCCTGATTCTGCGCTATCGCGAACCGGATCGTCCGCGCGCATTCCGCGCCCCGGGCGGTATCCTCGCGCCCGTAGTTACCATTCTCGCTTGTCTGCTGCTGATGGCGGGTCTGCCCATTACCAACTGGATCCGCTTCGTCGTCTGGCTTCTTATCGGACTGGTGCTCTATTATTTCTACGGCCGCCACCACAGCCAGCTCTCCGATGCAAATCTGAGGGCGGAGGCCACCAAGGGGAAATTGCCTTAATGCGTCGTTCGCTTCAGGGCGCGCTGCTCCTGTCCGTCGGAGTTCTATTCGTCGGACTGATATCCTCCTTTGGCTGGGGCGAAACGGCCGACCGCCTGGTTGCCAACCGCGCCGTGGACACTCTGCCCCAGGAGATGCAGCCTTTTTTCTACGCCAACCGCCAATTTCTCGTAGAGCATGTCGGTGCGGCGGATGAATCCGATTCCAAGGACGTCGCCGCGCGCCGCACCGACTTCATTCAGCTCGACCACTACGGCCAGTTCCCCTTCTCCGCTCTGCCGCGCGAGTACAATGCCGCCATCGCGAAATACAACCGCCGCACGCTCGAGCAGTACGGACTGCTTCCTTGGGAGATTGGTCTCTACAGCAAGAAGCTCACCGACGCGTTTCGCGACCGCGATTGGAACCAGGTGCGGCTCTCCGCTGCCACTCTCGCGCACTACGTCAATGCAGCGCACGACCCCTTTAACACCACCACGAATATGGACGGAAAGCTTTCCGCGCAGCCCGGCGTGAACAGCCGCTTCTCCGTCGGGCTGGTGGATCGCTATCAGCTTTTCTTCTTCGTCAAGCCCAACGAAGCAGTTTTCATTCACGATCCCACCGACCACGCTTTCGAGATCTGCCTTACCGCCCACTCCTGGCTGGAGAACGTTCTGCTCGCGGACCGTCGCGCCCACGAAGGGCTCACCGAATACAAGGAAGACTATTACGACCGCTTCTACTCGCTGGCCGGAGCGATCCTGATTCGTCAGCTTTCGGATTCCGCCGCTGATGTGGGCTCTTACTGGATGTCCGCGTGGATCAATGCCGGCCGTCCGCAGCTGCCGCCGCAATAGCCTGCACATGGATACTCCGCCTAAGACGCGCACCCCCTCGGCGATAGACGCCCTCCCCAAATCCGAGACGCATTTGCATCTCGAGGGCTCCATCCGGCCCGATACCGCGGTAAAGCTGGCGGCCCGCCACGGCGTCACCTTGAAACCCGAGGAAGTTGCCGCGCGCTACAACTATTCCAACTTCACCGGTTTTCTCGATGCCTTCAAGTGGGTCACTTCCTTCTTACGTACCCCGGACGACTACGCCCTCATCACCCGGCAGTTGTGCGAGGAATTGGTGCGCCAGAACGTGGTGTACGCCGAGCTGACCATCTCCGCCGGCGTCATCCTCCGCCGCACGCAGAACCTGGAAGCAACCGTCGCCGCCATTCGCGATGCCGCGCAATCTGTTCCCTTCATTCGCTTACGCACTGCTTTCATCCTTGACGCCGCCCGCCAGTTCGGCCCTGATCCCGCCAAAGAAGTCGCTAGCTGGGCCGTGAAGCTCCAACCGTTGGGCGTGGTCGCATTCGGAATGGGCGGTGACGAACTCGCTTATCCCACCATCAATTTTCGTCCGGCCTTCGATCTCGCTCGCCAGGGCGGCCTGCACATCGTCTGCCATGCCGGCGAAATCGGCGGCCCGGAATCGGTGCGCGAGGCGATCGAATTGCTCGGCGCGGAGCGCATCGGCCACGGCATCGCGGTGATGCGCGACCCCGCTTTGGCGGACTCCCTAGCGATTCGCCGCACCGTCCTGGAAAACTGCCCCACCAGCAATCTCTGCACCGGCGCGCTGGCCCGCCAAAGCGAAAAGCTCGATGCTACCCTTCGCGATCATCCTCTGCCGGATTTTCTGAAGCGCGGTATTTGTGTCACGCTCTCGACCGACGATCCCGGGCTGTTTCACACCGATCTGCTCACCGAATATTCCAAGGTCGCCTCGCTCGGCCTTTCCACCCAGCAGCTCGTGCAATTGGCCGCGCAGAGCTTTCATGCAGCCTTTCTGCCTCCGGATGAAAAGCGCAAGTACCTCGTTGATTTTGGAGCCGCCGCAAAATCCGCCGGGCTGGTATAATTCCGGCGATGAAAGCACACGTCTGGGTCATGCTGAAATCCACGGTTCTCGATCCCCAAGGTCAAACAATTCAACGCGCGCTTTCTTCGCTGGGATATTCCGCAGTGAAAGACGTTCGGCAGGGCAAATTCTTCGTCCTCGCGCTCGATGGCCTCAGCCACGCGGACGCCAAAACCGAGATCGAGCGAATCGCCAAGGAAGTGCTGACCAACCCGGTCATCGAGGAATTCCGCTTCGAAATCCTGGACTGAACGTGCAGGGCTTGCCTATTTGGAGCGGGGGCTTGCCTCCGCGTTCACTAGCGAGGCTTGCCTCGCGAAGCGCACGCAATCTCTTGCCGCCGTAGAACGTCGCGCGCCCATCCTTTTCGCGTGGCGCTTCTCACACACGCGCCCCCGGCACCATTGTCTCGCTCAACCGTTGTGCTAACCTTAATCGTACCCCGGCTGTCCGCATCGTCGTTCCGCGGCAGCCTTTAGGAGCAATCTTTCGTGTGCGGAATTGTCGGTTACATTGGCCCCAAGCCCGTCGTGCCCCTGATTCTCGATGGCCTCAAGCGCCTCGAATATCGCGGCTATGATTCCGCCGGCATCGCCGTGGTGCAAAAAGACGGCCGCATCGAAATCCGCCGCGCTCCCGGAAAGCTTCGCAACCTTGAGGAATCCATCCGTGCGACGCCTCTCGAAGGCGTGTACGGCATCGGCCACACCCGCTGGGCCACGCACGGCCGCCCCACCGAAGAAAACGCGCATCCCCATCGCGATTGCAGCGGCGAGATCGTCGTGGTGCACAACGGCATCATCGAAAACTACCTCGAGCTGAAGCATCAGCTCATCGCCGAAGGCCACAAGTTCCTCACCGAGACGGACACCGAGGTCATCGCGCACCTCATCGAGAAATTTTCCCCCGGCGCGTCGCTCGAGCAAGCGGTCCTGCAGGCCGTCAAAATCATGACCGGCGCGTTCGCTCTGGTCGCCATCTCCACCCGCGACCCGCTGAAGATCGTCGCCGCCCGGCTCGGTCCGCCCATCGTCATCGGCCTCGGCGAAAACGAATTCTTCGTCGCCAGCGACATCCCCGCGATTCTGCAGCACACCCGCAGCGTTTTCTTTCTCGGCGATAGCGAAGTGGCCGTCGTCACTCCGCGCGGCGTGTGCGTCGTGGATTTTCAGGGCCATCCCGTCGTGCGCCAGCCCCAGACCGTCACCTGGAACCCCATCATGGCCGAAAAGGGCGGCTTCAAGCATTTCATGCAAAAAGAAATCTTCGAACAGCCCCGCGCCGTGCGCGACACTCTGCTCGGAAGAATCTCGCAGGATACGGGCAAGGTCTTCCTCGATCCCATGGACATCACCGAGGAGGAATTCCGGAATTTTCAGGGCGTCAAAATCATCGCCTGCGGCACCAGTTGGCACGCAGCCTTGGCCGGCAAATTCATGATCGAACGCCTCGCCCATCTCCCCGTCGAGGTGGATTACGGCAGCGAATTCCGGTATCGCGATCCCATCATCAACCAGCACCACCTGGCCATCGCCATCAGCCAGTCTGGCGAGACCGCGGACACGTTGGCAGCCGCGCGCGAATCGCGCCAAAAAGGCGCGAAAATTCTCGCCATCTGCAATGTCGTCGGCTCAATGCTTACGCGGGAGGCCAGCGGGACCATCTATACCCACGCCGGCCCGGAAATCGGCGTCGCCTCCACCAAGGCTTTCACCGGACAGCTAACCGCTCTGCTGCTCACCGCGCTCCACCTCGCCCAAGTGCGCGGGAAGCAAACCCCCGCAGCCGCCAGGGCCCTGATGCAGCAGCTCACGCGCATCCCCCACAAAATCGAAACCATCCTTCAGCACGACGCGGAGCTCGAAGAGCTTGGCCGCCTCTTTTTCCGCAATACCGATTTTCTCTATCTCGGCCGCGGCATCCACTATCCCATCGCGCTCGAAGGCGCGCTCAAGCTCAAGGAAATTTCCTACATCCACGCCGAGGGCTACCCCGCCGGAGAAATGAAGCACGGCCCCAACGCGCTGATTGACGAGCATTTGCCGGTCGTGGTTATCGCCACGCGCGATGAATCTGATACTGCTTCCATGACCCGTTACGAAAAAACCGTCTCCAACATTCAGGAAGTAAAAGCGCGTGACGGCATCGTGATCGCCGTGGTCAGCGAAGGCGACACCCAAGCCCGCGCAATCGCCAGTCACGTCGTCGAAATTCCCGCCGCCCCGGAACTCCTCGCGCCCATTCTCGAAATAGTCCCGCTCCAGCTCCTCGCTTATCACATCGCCGTCCGCCGCGGCTGCGACGTGGACCAACCGCGCAACCTCGCCAAATCCGTCACGGTCGAATAGCGGACCCGCGTTCAGCGCGGCCGTTCACGATTTCCTGCAATTCATGGGTTCCCCTTCCCCCGGCGCTGTTTTAGAATTATGCAATAATGCACACTCACATGTTCCGCTGCGATTTACGCTTCCTCGGTGCGTTGCTGCTGCTCGGTTGCGTGCCCGCGGCTTTGCCCGCGTCCCGGCTCGCCGCTGCTCCGCAGGATTCCCGGCCCGGATCCGCCCGCCTGGAATCCGTTCTGGTCACCGGCTCCATGCGGTTCACTTCCGAGCAGATCTCCAACGCGATCGGCTTGCGTCCCGGCGCGAGCGTTGACCGCCAGGATTTGCAGGGCGCTGCGGACAAACTGGCCGCCCTGGGCCCTTTCTCCAGCGTGCAATATCGCTTTTCGACCACTCCCACGGGCGTCAAAGTCACGTATCAGGTCGCCGACCTCCCAGCCCTGCCCGTCACCTTCGATAACTTTCCCTGGCTCACCGACACCGAATTATCCGCCGGACTGAAAAGCTCCGGAGTTCTCTTCGATGGCGGCGCTCCCCTGAACGGCACGCTTCTAGACCAGATGTCCGCCGTCCTCGAAAGCCTTCTCGATGCCCATGGCGTGCACGGCCGCGTGGCGCACCAAGCGGTCACTCTTTTGCCCGGCAATCAAGCGGTGCAGCAATTTCGGGTCGCGGATGCCAATTTGATTGTCCAGAAGGTCGAGTTCTCCGATGCCCTTGCTCAAAGTAATCCCGCCGTCCTCGATCGGATGCAAGATCTGCTCGGCAAGCCCTACTCGCGCAGCCGCGTCGAACTATTCGAATTCGAGCAAGTCCGTCCGGCCTATCTCGCGCACGCCTACCTCAAAGTGCAATTCGGCCAGCCCGTCGCGCACTTCGCGTCCGTTCCCGCCAATCCGCTTTCGGGCCAGCTCATTGTCTCCGCTCCCATCACTCCCGGCGTTTCGTACGTCTGGGCGGGCGTCGAATGGAAAGGCAACGACTCCGTCTCGACCCAGGATCTCAACAAGCTTTCCGATCTGATATCCGGGGACCCTGCGGACGGCAACAAAATCCAAGCCTTCTGGGAACGAGCGCGCGCCGCCTACGCCCAGCAAGGATTTCTCGACGCGGTGATGAATCCCGTGCCGAAATTTAATGATGTCACCTCGCGCGTCAGCTACGACGTCGCCGTCACCGAAGGCCCTCAGTACCACATGGGCAAGCTCGTGCTTACCGGCCTGTCGGTCGAAGGCGAGCGCCGCTTGCGCAAGGCGTGGAGCGTTCCGCCCGGTGCGGTCTTCGATAAAAGCGTTTACGACAATTTCGTCAACGGCGGCATCAAGGCCGCGTTTGCCGGTCTGCCGGTTCATTACAAGATCGGCGATTTCCTACAGCGTGACCCGCAGAATGCCCGCGTGGACGTCTTGCTCGACTTTCAATAATCGCAATTCGGTTATACTGGCTTCGCTATGTCGAGCCTTTCATCAATTCCGGGAATGCCGGGCGGCGCTGCCGCAGTCGCCGCGCTCGACGCGTCGCAGGCCCTCGCCAAGCAGCAACATCTGTTTGTCGCGTTGCGCCGGCTCGATTCCGTCCTGGTAGCTTTCTCCGGCGGAGCCGATTCCGCCTTCCTCGCCTGGGCCGCGCATGAAGTTCTGGCCGGTCGCGCCCTGGCGATCACAGCACTCTCCGCCAGTTTTTCTCGCCATGACCGCGAGCAAGCCGAAAACTTCGTCGCCGTTACCGGCCTGCGCCACGAATTCATCGCCACGCACGAGCTGGAAAATCCCCTGTACGTGGCCAATAACGCCGACCGCTGCTACCACTGCAAGGACGAACTCTTCGACCAGATGGATGCCCTGGCCCGCGGCCGCCAGTTCGCCGCCATCGCCTACGGGATCAATGCGGACGATACCAGGGACTTCCGGCCCGGCCATCGCGCTGCGCACGAACACCACGTTCTTGCGCCGCTCCTCGAAGCCGATCTACACAAATCCGAAATCCGCTTCCTCTCGCAACGCGCCGGACTCCCCACCTGGGATCGTCCCGCTTCCGCATGCCTCTCGTCTCGAGTTCCCTACGGCATCGCGGTCACTCCCGAGCTGCTCGATAAAATTGAGCGCGCCGAAGCGGTTCTCCGCGCGCTGGGTTTCCGCCAGTTCCGCGTACGCGCGCATAACGAGCTTGCCCGCATCGAAATAGCGCCCGAAGAACTCGCGCGCGGCCTGGAGCCTGCCGTCGCTCGCCAAATCGCGGCGGGCGTCCGAGCCGCCGGCTTCGCGTTCGTCACCCTGGATTTGGAGGGCTACCGCCAGGGCTCGCTCAATTCCCTGCTGAAAATCAAGTAGCGCCGCCGCGTGCTTCGTTCGCTCGCGAACGCATGCATCCCAATCGCATCCTTCCAGGGAACTTCTAGTTGCGCTCTCTCGTATATCTCTGATAGGAAGGATGGCCGGGAGGAATCGTTCGCAGCCACGATCCCCGGCGATGGAGTGACAAACACAGACACGGCATGACGCCCCCATTCAAACGCGGTTGGTTTTCGCTGGCGGTCTTCGCGGCCGTCCTGCTTGTGGGATGCAGGCCGCAATCCAGCGCCGAAGGCTCTTTCGACAAAACTTTCACCGTCAACGGCCCGGTGCGCCTGGACCTCACCAACGGCAGCGGCGACACTCGCATCCAGGCAGGCGCTCCCGGCGAAGTGCGCGTGCACGGCGAAATCCAGGCGCGCTCCTGGTCCGAGGAAAATAGCCGGCATCGCGTCCAGACGCTCGCCTCGAACCCTCCCGTCTCGCAAGACGGCAATCTGATCCGCATTGGCGCTTCCGGCGCCCACGAGGGCGACGTTTCGATTGACTACACCATCATCGTTCCCGCCGACGCCGAACTCCACGCCACCACCGGCTCCGGCGATGTCGAAGTGGACGGCATCAAGGGTCCCGCGAATTTCGTATCCGGCTCCGGCGCCATCTCCGCCTCGAACATTTCCGGCGACGTCCAGGCCGTAGCCGGCAGCGGCACGATTCACCTCTCGCACGTGCAAGGGCAGGTGCAAGCCACCGCTGGCTCGGGCGATATCTCCCTGGACAGCGTGCACAATGAGACCCGTCTGCACACCGGTTCGGGCGACGTGGAGATCATCAACCCCGGTGATTCCGTCGAGGCCAGCACCGGTAGCGGCGATGTCGTCGTCCGCGGCGCTTCCGCGGATCTTCGCCTGCGCACGGCCTCCGGAGATGTCACTGTGGACGGCAACCCCGGCGCCTCCAATTACTGGGATTTTCACACCAGTTCAGGCGACGTCGTTTTGGAGGTTCCCGCGTCCGCCAGCTTGCGCCTCTACGCCCGCTCCAGTTCCGGCGATATTGACGCCGCCATTCCCATCGTCATGGAAGGCACCACGGGTAAGCGCGAACTGCGCGCCCGTCTCGGCGACGGCAAAGCCCGCGTCGAGGTGCAAACATCTTCGGGCAGCGTTTCCCTGAAATAGCAGCGCGCTGCTAATTCCCCGCGCTCCCGCCGCCTTTCGCGCTAAAATTGGTCTTCGCTGCCGTTCATTGCGGCGCGTTCTGTGAGGGTTTAGTTGTCATTCCCAGCCCGCCCCGGCCACGTTGCCGTCCGCCGCTTGTTTGCAATCGTTCTCCCACTCGCTTCGTTTCTCGCCTGGACCACCGCCGGCGCTGCGCAAACCGCGCCTCCCACCGCGCCGCCTCCGAAATCGCCGCACGACGCCATCTCGAAAAAAGACGCCGACGCCGAAACCGAGCTGCAGAAAGCGATTGCCGATGCCGGCAACGATCGCGGCGCTCTGGTCCGCAATCTTCAGCGCTATCTCCAGCGATTTCCAGACGCTCCCCGCAAAGTGGGGGTCTATCGCGCGCTGGTCGAATCCTGCGAACAAATCCAGGACGACCCCTGCGCGCTCGATTACGCCGAGCAGTTGATCGCTCTTCGCCCGGACGACTCCGAAATCATGATGCTCGCCGTCGGCCTGCTACAAAAGCGCGGTGACGATGCCAGCCTCACCCGCGCCTCCGGCTACGTCACCCGCGTCCTCGATCGCATCGAAAAATCCACTATCGCCGATAAGCCGGCGCGCGTCTCCGCCGCCGATTGGCGGAACGATCACGATGATCTCCGCGCCGCGCTCTACAATCTCCGCGGCCAAATCGAAAAATCCCAGCATGATTACGACCAGGCCGCGCAAGATCTCCGCCTCAGCTATTCCATTCGCCCCAACGCCGTCGCCGCCGAACAGCTCGGCGAGCTTGCCGAAATGCGCCGCGACTTCCCGGCCGCCGCCCAGCAGTACATGCTCGCCTTCGTCTTGCCGGAAGAGGGACCGGTGGGAAAAGTGAATCGCCGCGAAATTCGCAAGCGTCTCGGGAACGTCTGGCGCCAGTTGCACGGCAGCGAGCAGGGGCTCGGCGAAGCCATTCTCGCCCAGTACGATCTCCTTAGCATTCCGCCGGCGGCGGCCAATCCCGCCTCTCGCAACAAGGACGCTAAGGACGCCTACGCCTTCGTCCTGCGCACCTTGGACGGCGCGCCCGTGCCGCTCGCCCCGGCTCGCGGCAAAGTTCTGGTGCTGAGTTTCTGGGCCACCTGGTGCGGCCCGTGCCGCGAGCTCGAGCCGCAATTCGTTCAAGTCGCCAAAGCCTACGCCGGAAATCCCAATATCGTTTTCTACGCGGTGAATACCGACGAGGACCAATCGCTCGCC
>JBAQJS010000132.1:0-1794 GCA_049300435.1 Candidatus Acidiferrales bacterium
GTGCTTCCCATAACGTTGCTTCGCCCGTTAATTCACGCGATCAGAGCAAAGGCGGTGGGCAATCCAATGCGGCGCATGAATCGTTTCGTCAGATGGGTGTTCAATACACTCGCCGCCGCGTCGGCAATCGTGCTCTTGAATATTGTGCTCGATCTGTGGCAAATCAGCGGGATGAATCCGCGCCCCGCCAATCCACTTACCGGCGAAATTGGTGTTTGGCGAGGAGGAAACGGATGTGTGCCGATTTGGGCAATCATTTGCGCCCTTTTCCCTATACCGGTCGCATGGATCGTGATTCGGCTCTGGCCCGCGAGTCACACCCATCAGGGTTTCTGTTCTGTCTGTGGCTATGACCTTCGAGCCACACCCGACCGTTGTCCGGAATGTGGGACAATTTGCCCAAAAGAGATTAGTTAGATAGCCGCAAACGCCAATGCCCAATACAGGAAACAACTGCGAATCCGCATAAAATGTGGTACGCTTAGAGCGTTCGATACGCAATGAGAGGAGCTGTCCGTGGCGACTGTAAAGATTCCTGATGAGACCCTAGCCCGGCTGCAAGCCGCCGCCGCTGCGCGCCATTTATCCCTTGAAGCCTATCTCGACGAAATGGCGACGACTGACGCCAACGGTAAGCATGCGTCGTTTGCACAATTCCATAAGAGCACTCCTGCCGAAAGAGCCGCGGCGGCTGATTCAATTCGCATGCTGGCAACCCAAGTTGAGGGCAAAGGCACCGTCAAGGAATTGATCGCCGACAAGCACGCCGGGCACAAATACTAAGATGCCGATTGTAATGGATTGTTCCGTCGCCGCTGCTTGGGCGCTCGCTGACGAGCGAACGGAATGGACCTCGGCAGCGTTGAAAGCCGCGACAGTTGAAGGAGCTATCGTCCCATCGCTCTTTTGGTTCGAGATACGAAACATCCTGGTCGTGAATGAACGGCGCGGACGCATCAAGCAAATGCAACCCGCGCGATTCCTCGCCGATATTGATCTACTGACGGACGTTGACGTGCGACCTGTCGAATCTGATCTTCTTGAGTTGGCTCGCACCCACAACCTGACCGTCTATGACGCTGGCTATTTGGAATTGGCAAGCCGTTTGGGCCTGCCGCTTTGCACTCTCGACACGCAGTTGATCCAAGCTGCCCCGAAAATCGGCGTCACGCTTTGGCGGCCGTCGGCTTGAAGGAACTACCCGACTGCGATAACATCGAAAAAACGCGGGCGATTAGCTCAGTTGGCCAGAGCACCAGCATGACACGCTGGGGGTCACAGGTTCGAGCCCTGTATCGCCCATTGAACTTAAAGCAAGCAAAACTTTGGAGTGACACACCTGGCCGGCCCCGACGACTCGGTTTTCGGCGCAAAGGACATCGGCCACTACGCCATCGGCTGGCGCGCCAGCATAGCGATTTCCATCTTCATGGATTCAGTGACGGAGGCAAGCATGCGGATACTGATCGGTGCATTGATATTCCTGTCTATCGTCGGATGCCAATCCGCTAAAACCAGCAACGAAACAAGCGATCAGCCTGGGGGGCCGCCGGAAGCTCGCGCGGAAAAGCTTCTGAGCCAAATGACGCTTGAGGAAAAGATCAGCCTCATCGGCGGAGACAAGGACGCTTATTCCACTCACGCCATTGGGCGTCTGGGCATTCCCAAGCTTGTCATGTCCGATGGGCCGCAAGGCGTGCGCAATTATGGACAGGCGTGCTCGTTCCCCTGCGGCGCGGCCCTGGCGGCGACGTGGGATGTGTCACTCGCCCAGGCATACGGCCACGCCATGGG
>JBAQJS010000133.1:0-14445 GCA_049300435.1 Candidatus Acidiferrales bacterium
GCGCTGACGCGGGGATGCGCGGCGGGCGGCCCGCGCCGGTTTGCGGCGACGCAGCTTGCGCGAGCTGCGCGGCGCGCCAGGCTTGCGTGCTTTGCGCGGTGCGGGCTGGCATTGCGGGCAGAAATGAGTGCTGCGGCCGGCGACGATGATGCGGCGGATGATGGCGCCGCAACGAAAACATTTCTTGCCGTCGTGCTGATAGGCGCGATGCTGCTGCTGAAATTCTCCTCGCCCGCCATCGAGATCCACGTAATCCGAAACGGAAGAGCCGCGCAGGCGGATCGCCTCGCGCAGGATGTGCTGCACGGCGCGATGCAGGCGGGTTAGTTCTGCGTCCTGCAGGCGGGCGGCGATTTTTTCCGGATGGATTTTGGCGCGCCACAGGCTTTCGTCGGCATAGATATTGCCGATGCCGCGCAGCACATTCTGATTGAGCAGGAGCGCCTTGATGCGCGATTTGCGGGCGCGGATGCGCGAGCGGAATTCCTGCAAGCTGACTTCGAGCGGTTCGAGGCCCAGGGCGCCGAGAATGCGGGCGTGGTCGCCATTGGCGAGGAATGCCATGCGCCCGAAACGGCGAACGTCGTTATAGCGAAGCTCGCGGCCGTCATCGAGGGCGAGGAAGACGTGGGTGTGCGGCGCGACGGGCGTTTCGGGCGGACAAACGCTGATCTTGCCGGTCATGCCGAGATGAATCAGCAGCGAGGTTTCCTGCGCGGGAGATTCCTTCGGCGCGAGATCGAGGAGCAGAAATTTTCCGAGACGGCGGATGCCGGCGAAGGTGTTTCCGGGAAGATCGCGCTCGAGCGCAGCGGGGTCGTCAATGAAATCGGTCTTGCCCAGGCGGACGCTCAGTACGCGACGGCCGGGCAAAACTTCGCGCAGGCCGCGCGCGACGGTTTCGACTTCAGGCAGTTCCGGCATGGCTCTATTCTACTGCGACGGCGGCAAAGCGAATACACGCGAGTTGAAGTGCGCCAGCGAGCGCAGGCGGAATTCCTGGCGAGACGAATTCTTTAAGGGAGCGGGATGCCGGGGGAGGCGACGATGCCGGCCATGCGGAGGATTTCGGAGTATTCCTCGTCAGTGAGCGGACAGACGGTCATGCGCGTGTTTTTCAGAAACTTGATCTTGCGCAGGAGCTTATTTTCGCGCAGTTCGGCGAGAGTGACCTGGCGCGGCAGGCGCTCGATGGCGCGCAGGTCCATGACCATTTTGCGCGGGTCGTTCTCGTGCGGATCGGGATAGGGGTCGCGGCTGACTTCTGCGAGAGCGTAGAGAGCGTGCTCCGGCTTGCCGTGGTAGGCGAGGGCGCGGTCGCCTTTATGAATCTGCTTGAGTTGGCGGAGCGCGTCTGGGCGGTGGCCGGCGTGGCGCCACATTTCCTTACCCTTTACGAAAAGAGTATCCCAGTGGTAGACCCGCGGGTCCACGGCCAGGAGCCAACGTCTTGGTTTGGGGAGTGGTTGGATCATCCGTCAAAAAGTATCGGGCGAACTATACACGGAAGCTGGAAAAAATTGCTAACTTTGTGGCGGAATCTTGGGGCCGGTGTGTGTGAACCAAGGAGCACGAAAGGAGGAAGCCGTACAAGCTAAGTCCCTTGTTAGCCGAGGTCTACGTAGATATCGTCGCCGCGGACCTCGACGGCGTAGCAGAGAACGCCAATGGCAGAATTGGTGACGAGCTTGCCGGTGGTGACGTCGTATTTCCAACCGTGCCAAGGACATACGACGACCTGGCCTTCCAGTTCGCCTTCGCCGAGCGGGCCGCCACGATGCAGGCATATATTATTGATTGCAAAGAGCTTACCATCCACGTTCGCGACGGCGATGTTCTTGCCGTCAATGTCGAACTCGCGGATGGTGCCGGCGGGGATTTCGTCCTTCTTCGCTGTCCGCAAAAATGCCATGGCGCGATTTTCTCCTTCTGACGATTTTCGGGAACTTTGCTGGCGGCTTTCCGGCGCCCGTCGCGTGCGGCTTCTCTACCGCGGAGCCGGTGACTGGGCGACCATAACGCCGCTCTTGAATTCCTCGACCATTCCGGGCTGGAGGCGCACAGCCGTGGGGCGCTTCGCCAGGGACATCTGGTCAATTTTGTCCTGCAATTTGAGCAGGGCGTAAAACAGAGCCTCGGGGCGCGGCGGGCATCCGATGACATAGACATCCACCGGGACGATGCGGTCCACACCCTGGAGCACGGAATACACGTTGAACGGCCCGCCGACGCTGGAGCATGCGCCCATCGAGATGCACCACTTGGGGTCCGGCATCTGTTCCCAGACGCGCCTTAGCACCGGAGACATTTTCAGAGTGACGGTGCCGGCGACGATCATCAGGTCCGCCTGGCGCGGCGAGGGGCGAAAGACCTCGGCGCCGAAGCGCGCGATATCGAAGCGCGAAGTGGTGGAAGCGATCATTTCGATGGCGCAGCAGGCGAGTCCGAAGGTGAGCGGCCAGATAGCGCTCTTGCGAGCCCAATTGAAGACGTAATCAACGGTGGAAAGGACGTAGCTGCGTTCGAAGCGATTATCGAGGACGCCCATCTGGCTCCAATGCTCCGCGAACGGGCGAGTATATGCGGGTGCGCGGCACGAGTCAAACTCGCCCGAGGCAGCAGAGATGAGCACAGATGGAGGCGGCTGGATGGCCAGAACGGACGCTCTTGTGGAGCACGCCGCTTCCGCGGCGGAGGCTCTTATTTTGTTCCGTGGACCAGAAGGGCGCCGATGGCGCGGAATTCGGCTAGCTGCGTGGCGTCACGGAACCAGCGGCCAGTGTACACATCGGGATTGGGAGTGGGGTCGGGGATGAGGCGATGGGCGACTTGGGCGAATCCGGCGTCGCGGAAGAGCTGTTCCCATTCCGCAGCGGAAAGAAGGTGCGTGGGGACGGCCAATTCTTCGGCCCATTGATGGCTGTGCGGATTATCGCGGTAATAGTTGATGAGAATCCACGCGGAGCCTGCTTCGGCCAAGACGCGGTAGATCTCGCGCAGGCCCAGGGCGGGGTCGGGCCAGTAATAAGAGGATTCGACGGAGATGACGCGCGTGAAGAAATTGGCTTCCCAGGGAATTTCGTCCACGCCGCCCACGACGAAAACGAGATTTTCGTGCTGCACGCCGGCGGCGCGGGCGTGATGAATCATTTCGTCTGAAATATCCATGCCGACGACGCGGCCCTGCGGCACGCGTTGCGCGAGAATGCGGGAAAGCCAGCCGGAGCCGCAGCCAACGTCGAGAATATTGTCCGCGGGGGTGATTTGCATCAGGCCGAGCGCGGGCCTGGCGATGGGCCAGTGGTCGTGTTCCATCGTCTCGCCCTTGCCGGCGTCGGCCCAGCGATTGAATTCTGCGCGAAGATTTTCGTCCGTGGGGGAATTCGTCACGCAAGCGCTCGATGGCGGAGGATTAGAGATGCCTGCCGGAGGCCCAGCAGTATTGTGCGCCCACGGGCTGTAGCGTGCCGCACGGGGCGTGATACCGTGCCGCGGTACCGGCGGGCACCAGCACGGTGGAGACGCGCGGGTCGGAGGCGCAAGCCCAGAGCAGAGCGACGATCCAGCCAATGCCGGTCCAGCCGGCCAGGAGATTGAGCAGGAAAATGCCGGCGGCATCGCGTTTATTGTGGCCGATGATCGCGGGCAAAAAGTAGAGCAACGTCGCGACGAAAAGAAAGGTCATGTGCGCACCTCCGGGCTATGCAAAACCGACGGGAGCGGCGGCTCCCGCTCTCCATCCTAGAGTGAGATACGATTCAAAGGCTCTTCCGGTTCCCTGGATTTTTCAACCTTGGCCAGCAATTGGGTGAATTTCGCCTCGCGGTCCTTCTGGTCGAGGCCCTGATAGGCTTCGGCGATCTGGGTGGTGTTCATGGAGCAGAATTTCGGGCCGCACATGGAGCAGAATTTCGCTTCCTTGTAGAAATCGTCGGGCAAGGTTTCATCGTGCATTTTGCGGGCGGTTTCGGGGTCGAGCGAGAGCTCGAATTGCTTGTTCCAGTCGAAGAGGAAACGCGCGTAGCTGAGGGCGTCGTCGCGGTCGCGCGCGCCGGGGCGATGACGGGCGACGTCCGCAGCATGGGCCGCGATTTTGTAAGCGATGACGCCCTGGCGGACGTCGTCGGCGTTGGGCAGGCCCAAGTGCTCCTTGGGAGTGACGTAGCAGAGCATGGAAGCGCCGTGCCAGCCGATCATGGCCGCGCCGATGGCGCTGGTGATGTGGTCGTAGCCGGGGGCGATATCGGTGACGAGCGGGCCGAGAGTGTAAAAGGGCGCCTCGTAGCACATTTCGTTTTCTTTTTTGACCTGGAGCTCGATCTGGTCCATGGGGATGTGGCCGGGACCTTCGATCATCACCTGCACGTCGTATTCCCAGGCTTTTTTGGTCAGTTCGCCGAGAACTTTGAGTTCGGCGAACTGGGCTTCGTCGCTGGCATCGGCCAGGCAACCGGGACGCAGGCCATCGCCGAGGGAAAAGCTGACGTCGTGCTTCTGGAAGATCTTGCAGATGGCGTCGAAATTCTCGTAGAGGAAATTCTGCTTCTTGTGGAAGCTCATCCACTGGCCGAGCAGCGCACCGCCGCGGCTGACGATGCCGGTGATGCGGTTGCGCACGAGCGGAAGGAATTCGCGCAGGACGCCGGCGTGGATGGTCATGTAGTCCACGCCCTGCTCGGCTTGTTCTTCGATGACTTCGAGCAGGAGGGCGATGGACAAATCCTCGGGACGGCGGACGCGCGAGAGCGCTTCGTAAATGGGGACGGTGCCGATGGGCACGGGCGAGGCGTTGATGATGGCCTGGCGGATCATGGGGATGTCGCCGCCGGTGGAAAGGTCCATGACGGTGTCCGAGCCGTAATGCACGGAGCGATGCAGCTTTTCGAGTTCTTCGTCCACGTTGGAAGTGGTGGCGGAATTGCCGATGTTGGCGTTGATCTTGCAGAAGAAGGCGACGCCGATGCCCATCGGCTCGAGGTTGCGGTGATGGATATTGGCGGGGATGATGGCGCGGCCGCGCGCCACTTCGTCGCGGACCAGTTCCGGCGTGAGCTTTTCGCGCTTGGCGACGTATTCCATTTCCTCGGTGATGACGCCTTGCCGCGCGTAGTGCATCTGCGAAAAATTTCGCGCGCCGCCATTCATCGCCGCCGCGCGCTTTTCAATCCATGCATCCCTCATCGCCATGACAACCCCCATTTACACCCAACCCCAAACCGCTGCCTGCCGGGATGAGCCATTATTGCACCGCGGTGGACGCGCGGCAACTTGCGCGAAGCCGCGTGCCGGCGCAGTGCAAAACGATGCGAGCTTCAGCGCGCGGCGGCGGCGGTTGCGACTTCACCCAGCAGGGTTGCGAGTTTCGCGGGGTCGCTTACCGGGGGATGGCAAGTGGTTTCGACGCACACGAGCGCTTGCGGCTTAGCGGCGTCGAGATGCGGGAGGGTTTCGCGCAGGGCGGGCGGGAGCGAGGCTGCCGCGAGAGTTTCCGGGGTGACGCGGAGAACGGATTTGCCGAAGCGATAGATTTTGCTCGCGGCGCGTTCGAGCTCGGCGGCGCGCGGATCGCCCGCCGAACCCAGCACCGCAACCTGCAACGGATGGCGGGCGTGCAGGAGGGCGGCGAGGCCGTAGGTGGCGGCATACAGACCGTATTGCGGGACGAGGCCGACGAAAGCTTCCAGAGTCTTTTCCGCCCACTGGCGATACAGCTTCTCGCCGGTGAAAGCGTAGAGGCGGTCGAGGACGATCACTGCGACGGAATTGGCGCCGGGCGTGGGCGAATCCTGGAGCGGCTTGCGGCGGACGTCGAGACCACCCAGGGGCGCGGCGTCTTTCGCGCGGTCGAAAAATCCGCCGCCATCGGGGTCGCCGTAGCGTTCGACGGCGAGGCGCACGGCGCGTTCGGCGATATCGAAATACCGGCGATCGAGAGTGGCTTCGTAGGCGTCGAGCAGCGCGCCCGCCGCGAAAATCTGATCGTCGAGCGAGCCTTCGAGGTGCGGGCCGCCGACGCGGTGACGAAAACCTTTCGCTTCGTCCCAGGCGCCGGAAAGAATGCGGTCCAAGGTCTTGAGCGCGAATGCGCGGCAATCGCCGCGGCCCAGCACGCGCGCGGCTTCGAGATAGGCGGAAACGAACATGGCATTCCAGGCGACGTAAATGGTGGTGTCTATCGCGGGAGTGGGATGGCGCTGGAGGCGCGCGGCGAGGAGCTTGCCCTTGGCGCGCGCGAGAAGGAGCGAGACATCCTCCGCGGTGGTTTTCAGCGCCGCGGCAACTTGCGGCAGATCGGCCGCGACCCACAGAACATGTTTCGCCGGGTTATGGTGCATTTCGCCGCGCGGGCCTACGTCGTAGCGCATCTCGATGGCGCGGGATTCCTCCGGGGGGAGGACCGCGCGAACTTCGGCGAGAGTCCAGGTGAAATAATCGCCGTCGTCGTCGAGGGTCTGGTCCGCGTCCTGGCTGCCGTAGAAACCGCCGCGCTCGCTATCGGACAAAACCGCGCCCACCCATTCGATGATGCCCTCGGCTGTTTCGCGGAACAGCGCGTTCCCGGTGACCTGATATCCGTGCAGAAAGTTTTTCAGCAGCTCGGAATTGTCGTAGGTCATTTTCTCGAAGTGCGGGACGCACCAGCGCTCGTCCACCGAATAGCGGTGGAAGCCGCCGGCGAGCTGGTCGTACACGCCGCCTTTGGCCATGCCTTCGAGGGTACGCTGGGCCACATGCAGCAATTGGGGATCGCGCGAGGACTGATAGCGCTCGAGGAGCAAATCCACGGCGCTGGAGTGCGGGAATTTGGGCGCGTTGCCGAAGCCGCCGTGCGCGTCATCGAAAAGATGCAGCGCGGATTCGAGGACGGAATCCACCACGGCGGCGTCGAAATCGCCGCGGGCAGTTTGCAGCGTCTCGGCCTTGGCCACAACTTCTTCGAGAGCTTTCGCGGAGCTGTCCACTTCGGCGCGGCGTTTCTGGAAGGCGTCGGCAATGCCCAGCAGGATGCGCTTGAATCCGGGGCGGCCCATGGCGTCTTCCGGGGGGAAATAGGTGCCGCCGAAAAAAGGCTTGCCGTCGGGCGTGAGGAAAGCGGTGAGGGGCCAGCCGCCCTGGCCGGAGATGGCGCTGATGGCGGATTGATAGCGCGAGTCCACGTCCGGGCGCTCGTCGCGGTCCACTTTCACCGGGACGTAAAATTGATTGATCATGGCCGCGATTTCGGGATTTTCGTAGCTCTCGCGGTCAATCACGTGGCACCAGTGACACCAGACCGCGCCGATATCGAGCAGGATGGGCTTGCCGGCCGCGCGCGCGTGGGCGAAGGCCTCTTCGCCCCATTCGTGCCAGTCCACAGGCTGGTGAGCGGCAGAGCGGAGATAGGGGCTGGCGGAATTTTTCAGGCGGTTTTCGGCGGCGTCGGTCATGGCGTAGCTGCTTCCCTTTCCACCCTATCACACGCGACAGGCGGGTGGGGAGAAGCGGATGGAGCGCGCGAGGAGGCATCCGCGTCCGTACTGGTTTACATTCAACGCATAACAGTATATCCTGACACGGTGATCAAATCCTTCCGGTCGCGGGAGACGGAAAAGCTTCACAACCGCGAATCCGTGAGGCGCTTCAAGAGTATCGAACGAGTGGCGCTGCGAAAGCTGCGCCAATTGGATTCGGCGGATGTGCTGAGCGACCTGGCTTCCCCGCCGGGGAATCGCCTGGAAGCGCTGCGCGGCGACCGCAAAGGGCAGCACAGCATTCGCATCAACGAGCAATGGCGCATCTGTTTCCGCTGGCGCGATGGTGACGCGTGCGACGTGGAAATCGCGGACTATCATTAGGAGGGCCGATGACCAAGAAACTAAAGCCCGTGCATCCGGGCGAAATTCTCAGCGCAGATTTCATGAAGCCGTACCGGCTGAGCATGAACAAGCTGGCGCTGGACCTGCGCGTTCCGGTGACGCGCATCGCCGATATCGTCGCGGAACGGCGCGGAATTTCACCGGACACCGCGCTGCGGCTGGGGCGTTATTTCAAGACGTCGCCGCGATTCTGGCTGAACCTGCAAACGAAATACGACCTGGAAGTAGCCGAGGACGAGCAGCTCGGGAAAATTGAGCGCGACGTGCATCCCATCGAAACGATGGCGCGCTAAAAAGAGCGGGTGGCGGCGCTACTGGACGGGATTGTTGTAGCCGGCGTCGCGCGGGTCAATGGGCTTGCGTCCGGAAAAGCCTTCGTCCTGGCGGTGGTAGAAACGGATGCGGTCCTCGCCCAGCTTCCAGCAGAGATAGACTTCCTCATCGTCAATGCGGGCGGGAAAGTCGAGCAGGCCGACGTCCAGGTCTTTTACGACGCAGCCGGATTCCTGAATCTGGTCGAGCGCGGATTGCACGGATTCCTCGAGGCGGTTGCGCTCCAGGCGCGTCTTGGCGGCGCTTTCGTAAGCCACGGCGAGGCCGCCGGAGCGCTGGATGCGTTCGGCGAGCAGGTTGATGCGCTCGTCCACGTCTATCATCTTGCGGCGGGATTCCATGGCTTCGATGAGCAGGGGCTCTAGCTGCGCGCGGAGGCGCTCGGCTTCGGTGAGCGAGAAATAACGGGGATCTTCATCAGCCATAGAATTCTGCTCCCAACCCCGGCGCGCGGTAAACGCCGCGCCAGCGGGGCGCCATCAGCCGCCAATATAGACCATCGTGCGCGAAGGCGGAACAAAATCCGGCTCGTTGATGCGGTGGCTTTTTTCTTTCTGATGCACGATAGCGGAAATGGCGTCGGCGATCTCGCGGTCGCCCATGCCGCCGCGCAGCAGGCTTTTCAGGTCGTGATCTTCCTTGCTGAAGAGGCAGGTGCGCAATTTGCCATCGGCAGTGAGGCGGATGCGCGAGCAATGCCCGCAGAAGGGCTGAGTGACGGGCGCGATGAGGCCGATTTCGCCGCCGCCGTCGGCGAAGCGGTACTTGCGCGCGGTCTCGCTGCGTTCGTGCACGATGGGCAGCAGCGGCCAGCGCGCGGAAATGCGGCGATAGACTTCGGCGGCAGGGACGACCATGTCGCGAGTCCAGGCGCGGTCGGCGTCGAGCGGCATGAACTCGATGAAGCGCATGACGATGTCTTTTTCGCGTGCGAATTCGGCGAAGGCTTCGACTTCGTCGTCGTTGAGGCCGCGGACCAGAACCGCATTCACTTTCACGGGCCGAAGGCGGGAGGCCTGCGCCGCTTCGATTCCGGCGAGGACCTGGTCGAAAGTTTTGGTGCGGGTGACGCGCTCGAATTTTTCGCGATTGAGCGAATCAAGGCTGATGTTGATGCGGTCGAGGCCGGCGGCGACCAGGCGGTCGCAGCGATCGGCGAGGAGGTGGCCGTTGGTGGTCATGGAAAGGTCTTGCACGCCGATGGCTTTCAGGCGCGCGACAAAATCCTCGACGCCGGGACGCACCAGCGGCTCGCCACCGGTGACGCGGACTTTGCGGATGCCCATGCCCACCAGAATGCGCACCAAGCGCTCGAATTCGTCCCATTCGAGCAGAGCGTGCTCCGCCATGTGGTTTTCGGGGTCGGCCGAACGGCAATACACGCAGCGGAAATTGCAGCGGTCGGTGACTGAAACGCGCAGGTCGGTGATTTGCCGCCCGAATTTGTCTATGAGTGCCATGCCAGAAGCCATAAGTCCTTCGATGCTTGCAGAAAAAAATGGCCCAAATCCGGATTCGGAAATGGGCGAGGATGCCGATGCCGCAGCACACTGCAAGAGCTCAGGCGCTGGACCGTCTCCTTTCCATACCCGGGAGGAGCAGGCGTTTCCGCCCGATCCCTCGTCTCCTGAAGATGCCAGGAGAGTCGCCCCCCGCGCCCTGGGATGTCTCTCCGTTAGGCGGGGTGGGTCGGAGAAGCAAGGCTGATGATACGCTTCCGAATGCAAGGGGGCAATCCACGGGGAAGGGCCGGCCACGGGCAAGGGCCCGGTTGGGGTTGGCGCAACGGAGTGGTGCGCAGCGGGAAAGCGCCGGCGGGAGCGAGGCTTAGAGGCTCGGCGGATATGGTAAAGTGGCGAACCGATGCGCATCTTCGTACTGGGAGCGGGCGGCGCCGGCTCCCTGCTTGCCCAATTGCTCGCGCGCCAGGGACATACGGTGTGGTGCGGCGATCGCGACCCAGACCGCGCGCGGAAATTTCTGGGGAAGAAGAGCGCGATCGAGGTGGTGGAAGCGAACGCGCGGAATTTGTGGTCCATCGTGCGGGCGGCGCGCGGCTGCAACCTGCTGGTGAACGCTTCTCCAGCCGTCTTCAACGAAATCATCCTGCGGGCGGCGCTGCGACTGCGGGTGCATTACTTGGATTTGAATTCCCACCTGAATCGCAATCCTTTCAAGCCGGAACAATTTCGTTTCCAGAAGCGGTTCGCGGGGAAAAACCGCGCGGCGCTGATATGCACGGGCGTGGCGCCGGGCCTGACGAATCTGCTGGCGAAGCGCGGGTCGGAATTGCTGGATACGGTGGAAGCGATGCAGATCCGACTCTACGAGAGCACCGAGAGCAAGGATCCAGTTTCCACATGGTCGCCCGAAGTGATGTACGACGAAGCGATTTCGCGGCCGCGCGTGTATCACCACGGGCGCTTTGCGCTGGCGAAGCGTTTTGCGGGGCGCGAGAAATTCCGCTTCCCGCCACCCATCGGCGAGACCACCGTGTACCTGGCCGCGCAGGATGAAGTGTGCATGCTGCCGTACGTGGTTCCCATGCACGATATGGATGCGAAGATCGGCGGCAACGATTTCGACCGGCTGTTTCGCTGGTACCGGCAAGGACGACTGAACCGGTCGCAGGGAATCGTGCGCAAACGCTTCCCCAAGACGCTGACGCCCAAGGGAGTGGCGGGAATGATTCGCAGCGGAGTGCTGGAGAACGCGCGCTTCGCCGCGGCGGTGCTGGTGCGCGGAGTGAAGGACGATCAGCCGCTGCTGCTGCGCTACGACGCGAGCTTTCCGACACTGTTTCAGATCCGGCAGCGCGGCCTGATTGCGACGCCCATCGCTTACGCGACGGCGCACCTAGCGGCGATTTTCATCAAGCATTTTCCACGGGACATGCCAGGCGTCCTGGGCCCCTCCGAACTGCCGCTGGAAACACGCCGCGCGATTCTGGCCGAGGCGCGTGCGCGGGGTTTTCGAGTGACATTCAAAATGACGAGACTGAAGAAAACCGAAGACGAGGAATTCTAGGCACTCGCGCAGAGCAGCGTTTCGCCGGCGCGTTAGGGCGTGGCGAGCGGCTTCAACAGGCCGAAATCGGTGAGGCCGTTGGCGACGAATTGCACGGCGAGCGCGACCAGCAGCAAGCCCATCAGACGCATCAGGATACGGATTCCGGTTTCGCCGAGGTATTTGCGCACACCGTCGGCGCCCGCCAGAATCACGAAGGAGAGGAAGGACGTCAGCAGAATCGTGGCGTAAATAATCGCCTGCCGCCAGAAGGTGTGCGCTTCGCCCACCAGCACCATCACCGTGGAAATCGCGCCAGGCCCCGCCAGCATCGGCATGCCCAAGGGAATGATGCTGGCGTCGGACTTCTCCGCGCCTTCCTGCTGCTCTTCGACCGTCGCTTTGGTGCCGGACTGCTTGGCTTGCAACATGTCTAGGCCAATGCCCATCAGGATAATGCCGCCGGCGATCTTGAACGCCGGAAGGGTGATTCCGAACATTTTGAAGATCAGGCTGCCGGCGAGTGCGAAGGAGCAGAGCACGATGGCGCAAGTGAACGCCGAACGACGCGCGACGGCGCGGCGCTCCGGCCGGGGAGAATTCGCGGTGACGGCCAGAAACAAAGGGATGACGGCGAAGGGGTCCACCAGAAAGAAAACCGAAGTGACCGCCAGAAGGGCGAATTCAAGAACGGTGGTGACGGAGGTAGGCATGAAACCGAGCGCGCGAGTGCTGCGCTCCCGCCACACTAACATTTTTGCGCTGGGACAGGCTGCGGAAAATTGCGGCCGGCATGCGCGGCGATGCGAATGACGTCCGGGCGCGAGGTGGCGGCCAACGTTGGTCTATAGTGAGCGCATGAATCCGGATGCGACTGGGGGGCACGCGGCTGAGCCGCGCGGCGTCACAGCCGTGGGCGTCTTTCTGCTGTTCGGCGTCGGGATGGCGTTGCTGGCAAGCTTGACCCTGATGTGGCCGGGCACCGGGCTTGCACGCGTCTGGCTTCTGAATCCGCGCGCCTACAGGCAACTTGCGCCGTTCGGTAAGACCGCGGGAATACTGTTCCTGGTGTTGGCTGCGGCGCTGGCCATCGCCGCCGCCGGTTGGTTCCAACGCCGCGCGTGGGGATGGAGGCTGGCTGTTGCGCTCATCGGGACACAAGTGCTGGGGGACCTGGTGAACATTTTCCTGGGGCACATGACGGAAGGCGCCATCGGCGTGGTGATTGCAGGCGCGCTGCTACTGTATTTGCTGCGCGCGGACGTGAAGACCGTATACGTGGCCCGGGACACGGACAAGTAAGACGTGATGCGCGGCTCCGGAGGCGGCTCGATTTTGGGGAATGGTTCCGTTAAGATGAAATGCTTTCGTATCGGGAAGGAATCCAACTGAATGCCTGAAGCACAAAAACCGCGGGTTCGTTTTGCGCCGTCTCCCACCGGGTACCTGCACGTGGGCGGGGCGCGGACGGCTTTATTTAACTGGCTTTTCGCGAAACACGAGGGCGGGACGTTGCTGCTGCGCGTGGAAGATACGGACGTGGAGCGCAACAAGCCGGAACTGGTGGACGGGATCCTGGTGGCGCTGAAGTGGCTGGGAATCGAATGGGACGAAGGGCCATTTTTCCAGTCGCAGCGCGGGGAAATGTATCGCGCGGCCGCCGAGCGCATACTGGCGGGCGGCGCGGGGTACGCGTGCTATTGCAAGGCCACGGCCTACGCCGGCGGGGATTATTCCGCGGCGGAGAATGAGGAGCACGAAGGCGAAGGGGACGACGAGGGGCCGAAGACTTTGAAGGCGGCGGCGTGCCCTTGCCGCGATTATTCCGACGCAGAGCGCGCGGCCAAGGAGAAGGAAGGCATCGCGCGGGCCATCCGCTTCAAGACTCCGCGCAGCGGCGCGACGAAATTCGAGGATGCGGTGTTCGGTCCGCGCGAAGTGCAGAACGCGGACATCGAGGATTTCGTACTGCTGCGCTCGAGCGGCGTGCCCACTTATCAACTGAGCGTGGTGGTGGACGATATTGACATGCGCATCACGCACATCATTCGCGGGGCGGATCATTTGTCGAATACGCCGAAGCAGGTGCTGCTGTATCACGCGCTGGGGGCGCCGGCGCCGATTTTCGCGCACGTGCCGCTGATTTTGGGCGCGGACCGCACACGGCTTTCCAAGCGCCACGGCGCGACCAGCGTGGGATCTTACGCCGACGAGGGATTTCTGCCCGAAGCGTTCCGGAATTTTCTGGCGCTGCTGGGATGGTCCACGGGCGACGACACGGAATTCATGCGGACTGCGGAGCTGATCGAGCGGTTTCAGCTTTCCGGGGTGAGCCGCACCAACGCGATTTTCGACCGCGCGAAGCTGGAATGGTACAACACGCAATATCTGCAGAAGCCGCCGGTGGAAGAACTGCTGCCGTACGTGGAAGGAGAGTTGCGGCGCGCGGGATTGTGGAAGGATGCGTGGGGCACGACGGAGCGAGCGTGGTTTGCGCGCGCGGTGGACCTGATTCGTCCGCGGACGCGGCTGCTGACGGACTTCACGGGGTGGGCGCGGGCGTTCTTCAGCGACGATTTCGAATACGAGCAGGAAGCGCGCGACAAATTCTGGAAGGACGAGAAAATTCCGGTGCTGCTGGCAAAGCTGACCGAGGCGCTTGCGGCATTGCCGGACTGGAACCACGACGCCTGCGATGCGGCGTTGCGCGGCGTGGCCGCGGCGGAGGGCGTGAAGGCCGGACTGCTGATCAATGCCACGCGCGTGGCGATCGTAGGGCGCGCGGTGGCGCCGCCGCTCTTCGACACGATGGTGGTGCTGGGCAAGGAGCGCGTGGTGGCGCGGCTGCGGCGGGCGCTGGAATTTCTTGCTGCGAAGTAGCGGCAGAGCGAATGCGCCCGGTCGTTCCGCGAATCTCGTGGAAGATTGCGGCGCGAAGATTCGGGAAGCCTGGAATTATTGCGCGGGATGGTCGCGCGAGAATATTTCAGGATGCAGCGTGCGCGCCTGCGTGCCTGCCGCGGCGACGTCCACGCGCACGTCCACCGGGACTTTTACGGGGGGCAGACAGGTGGTGTCGTTGCAAGCCTGATAGCGCAGGGTGACGGGAAAAGTGACGGCACCGATGGGCGCGTCGTTGTGCGCGGCGAGGCGCAGCTTCAGGGTTACGCTGCCGGAATAGACGTCGAGGCCCTTATCGGGCGAGAAGGAAAATTTTTCGAGGCGGCCGGGCGGGTAGATGGTGTCCAGC
>JBAQJS010000134.1:0-1563 GCA_049300435.1 Candidatus Acidiferrales bacterium
AGCTTCGGCTTGGGCTTCTCCGCCGTGGTCGTCGCCCGGTTCAAAATGTTCTGCACTTCTTCCTCGGTCAGCGGCGAAGGCGTCTGCCCCGAGCCGACGAATCCCGTCACGCGCGGCGTCGAGCGCACCACGTGCCAGGTGTAATCGTCCATATCCATTTCCACCAGCACGTAGCCCGGATAGCACATGCGCGGCGAAATCACTTTCTTGCCGCCGCGCACTTCTACCACCGATTCCGTCGGAATAATGATCTGCCCGATCTTGTCGGTCAGCCCGAACGCCGCCACGCGGCCTTCCAGGCTTTCCTTCACTTTCTTCTCGAAGCCGGAATACGTGTGCACGATGTACCACTGCTTCGTCGAGGGGATTCCCCCCGCGTTTGGTTCGTCATGCCCTTCGGGCATTTCCGGGGCTTCGTTTAATTCGCTCACTTCGTTGCCTTCGTTGCTCGCGTTGGTTTCTTCAGAATTTCTTTGCATAAGCAATCAGCCAGCTGATCAATTTTCCGAAAATCGAGTCGGTAAAAAAGAAATAGATGCCGAAAAACGTCACCGTCAACGTCACCACGATCGTGGTCGAAACCACGTTCGCGCGCGACGGCCAGTTCACCAGCCGCATTTCCACGCGTACTTCGTGCAGAAACGCGCGAAACCGCTTCGGATACGTCGCCAGCTTTCCTACCGGCTCCAGCAGCGCAAACCCATCTACGCGATCTGACTCGTCCTTGTTCAATTTCGCCGCCTGTGCCATCGCTTCGACCGCCCTCGCCCCGGCAAATTCTCCGCCCTGCCCATTTCGCTGACTCCGTCGTCCAGCGCCCGGCTCGCCCACGAAAGAGCTGGCAGGGGAGGAGGGATTCGAACCCCCACTCTCGGTTTTGGAGACCGATGGTCTACCGTTAAACCTACTCCCCTTCACCCTGAGAACCCGCCAGTGGCGGGTTCGAAGGGCTTACCCGCCGCACGCCAGTCCTCTCGTTCGCCAACCGCAATTTCTTAGCCCGGCTCCAGCCCTTCACTTCAATCTCTCTGCGCCGCGCCACAAAAATGTCCGGAAAATCCTGGCTCCAGATCAACTCCACCGGTCGCCGCGCCTTCGTGAACCGAGGTCCAAACCCGCGATTGTGTTCTTCCACGCGCACTGCAACGTTATTGCTAATCCCGGTATAGAGCGCGCCATCCGAGCACTTAACGATGTAACAGAACCAGGGTCCGGCAAGCCCCTCGGCCACGAAAACCCCCGCCGCATCCGGAAAAACCTACTTCACTTCCTTGTGCCCGGTATGCTTCCGGCACGTATTGCAGAACTTGGAAGTCTCCAGCCGCTCCGTATGCTTCCGGCGGTTCTTGGTGGTCGTGTAGTTCCGGTTCTTACAATCGTTGCACTGTAGTGTGATGATTTCTCTCATAGTCGTTTACTCGATGATCTCGGCAACCGCTCCGGCGCCCACGGTGTGCCCGCCTTCGCGGATCGCGAAGCGCAAGCCCTTCTCCAAGGCTACCGGCGTGATCAGCGTGATCTCGCACGAGATATTGTCTCCCGGCATCACCATCTCCACTCCCG
>JBAQJS010000135.1:0-2404 GCA_049300435.1 Candidatus Acidiferrales bacterium
TGCCGCGGTAGCTCAGCTGGTAGAGCACCGCATTCGTAATGCGGGGGTCGGGGGTTCGAATCCCTTCCGCGGCACCACAGCCTCCAAAAATTGCAAAATTGGCAGGTATGTGTGATCATGTGTGTGGAGATGCACACATGGCGACAAATCTGTCGATCGACCCGGAACTTATTGAACGCGCGCTGGCAAGCGGAAGGGACGAACTCCCTTTCAGACTCGGACTGGGTAGGCGATGCGACCTCGACCGCTAGATTGGCTTCGTTTCGATTTCGTAATTTCCGTTTCTCGTTAAGCCACCCGAATAGGCGGCCCTATTGCTGCCCCGACAGTCCTGGGCAACCAATCGAGCGCTACATCGTTGGTCCGCGCGCCGCGATCAATCGTTGGCGCGGGAATTATTGTCCGCATCATTGAACAATCGGCGGCAGCCATGATGCAGTGAAATTCTGGGGCGCCGTCGGCAACACAGATTCACGCGTCGACTGCAAATCGATACTGGCGGCCATGCTTCTTGCCGAAGCGGACGATGCGCTCGTCGTAAGTGACCAACGGACAAGCAAGCTCGATCGCCGTCGCGATCAGAAGTCGATCCGCTGGATCGCGGTGTTCGAGATGATGCAGCTGATAGCTGCGCGAAGCGGCTTGGTAACCCAGCGGCACCTCTTCGACGCCGGGACGACCGAGGAAACGCTCGGTCCATGCCGTAACTGGAAGATCGAGGTCGATCCGTGCGGTATCCACGAGGAGCGCAATTTCCCAAACCGAGATGGCGCTGAGCAAAATGGTACCGCTGTTTTGCCAGCAATTGTCGATCAGGGCGCGGGTCGAAGCGCGCAACCGGTCGTCGCCGCTGTCGAGCCAGAGGACGACATGCGTGTCGAGTAATAGACGATCGGTCACCGCTCGATTTCTCGTCCCGTCCCTGCATCAGGCTCGACATCAAGAGCCGGTGCGACGAGGTCGACACCCTCGTGGACGCGCACCGATCCACGATGGGCGCCGAACAGCGATCCTGCACGGGCGGTGTCTTCCAACAGGCGCTGCAGAGCAAGCGCGACCGCGGCAGTCTTGTTCCCGTCAGTCAGCTTGTTGGCGGCTTCTTCGATCAGGGCAACAACATCCGGGCGATTAATCGTGACTACATTGGCCATGATGAACCTGCTGACATTATGTAAGTACGTATATACGTATTCGATTGAAAATCAAGGGCGAAGGCAATTTGTTCCCTCCCGCGGGATCGATCCAAGAGTTCCATATTGTATGCGCGGACCGGTGGCTGCGATTGTCCGGGCATAGACCGCCTCGCGCGCCGGCGGTCGCAGCTGGGTTTGGCCTTGTCCGGCGGCGATCCAAGCAGGCCGGTTTCCATCGCCACGGCGCGGCCTAGCCGCCACAGCGCGCTAGCAAGCCGAGGGATTAACTCCCCTTGAACCGCGGACTGGCAGGCGATGCGCTCTCGAACGCCAAATTGGCTTCGTTGTTTTATAACTCGCGCCTCGTCTGACGACGGCGAGTTTTTAAGGGATTACGTTGGTTAACCACGCTGGTGCCGGCGGGCGTAGCCGACGACGATGGTACGGCTCCGTCCTGCCGACGCGTATCAGAAAGCTGAAATCGGCTTCGTCCCCCGCCATCTCGATTAGCTATACATATTGCGCTATTCTAGCTTCATGAAAATAGCCAGCATTACCGAAGCCAAGAACCGTCTCAGTACCCTCATTGATGGTCTCAAGCGAGGCGCGCCGGTCCTGATTGTCGACCGCGGTCGTCCGGTCGCGCGGCTTGAAGCTGTGACGAACCTCGACGAGGGTGAACAGGATGGGCGGCTTTCACGGCTCATCCGCGAGGGTATTGTGCGGCCAGCGCGGACACCCGTTTCCCGTCCGGTGCTTGCCGCTCAACCGCCACGTCCAAAGCGCGACACGTCGGCGGTGGCGGCTCTCATCGCCGAGCGGCGGGAAAGCCGGTGAAATTCTGGGATGCCTCGGCGATTGTGCCGCTGCTCGTTGCCGGGCAATCGACTTAGCGGCTTCAGGCGCTTGCTGCGAAGGATTCCGCTATGCTTGTGAGTGGGGGATCCTCGGTGGAATGCATCGCGGCTTTGGCTCACCTCGCGCGTGACGGTGCACTCAGGTCAGAGCGCGACAACAGTTGCGACCGTCAGAAACATCCTCCCGGGCGTGTCGTCGTCAGACCCGACCTGGACTTCGTCAATCGCCCCCGCGCTTCCGATTGGTTTCCCGCAGTGGCATGGTGAGGGACTAATTCTCCGTTAACCATTGCACCATCACGCTTGTGCGCGGTGACTCGTTTTGTGGGTGCTTGCAACAGCATGACACCCAACGCGACAGTAGACATTTCGCATTCAAATCATGCGAGGGGTCACAAGCATGGATGCGCAAGA
>JBAQJS010000136.1:0-1889 GCA_049300435.1 Candidatus Acidiferrales bacterium
GCAACACACAGAATTACGCGGTCGGAAACCTAGACTCCGTCGCCGCCTTCCGCCCCGTTCACGCTCTTCGCCCCGTCCACGGTCTTCGGCTTCGGCTTCATCGCCTGCACGTTGGAAATCAACTGCCGCAGGTCCATGCCGCTCAGCGCCTCGAACAGTGCCGGCACCTGCGCGGCAATCTTGGTCATGTCGCCGGTAATCTTGTGCACCCCGGCGGCGCCATCGTTGCCGGTGGACACAATGGTGATCTTGTCCACCTTGCTCAGCGGCTCGGCCATCGCCCGCACCACGTCCGCCATGTTGGTCAGCAGCTTGTCCACTACCGCGGCCTGGTTCCACTCCTGGTAAGCCTCGGCCTTCACGTTCATGGCCTTGGCTTCCGCCTCGCCTTTCTGGAAGATGATGGAAGCCTCGGCCTCGCCTTGCGTCCGGATCGCAGCCGCACGTCCTTCGGCTTCTGCTGTCAGCCGGTTCTTCTCCGCGGCCGCCATATTCTCGATCCGCTGCCGCTCGATCTCCGCGCCCTTCAGCACCGTTGCGATCAATTCCTTTTCATGGCGCGAGATCTCGGCCTCCTGTACCTTGATCTGGCCCTCTTTCTCCACCTGCTGCACCTTCACCTGCTCGGCCGTCACCTGCTGCTGCATCACGTTGGTCTGCAGCTCGTACGCCTTGTCGGCCGTTGCCTGCTGGCGCTTGCTCAGCTCTGTGTACTGCGCCTTTTTGATGTCCAGATCGCGCTGCGCCTCGGCCTGCCGGGTCTGCGACGCCGTCTCCGCAATCACCCGCTCCTGGTCGGCCTGGGCTCTGGCAACCGCGGCCTCGCGCTGCGCATTCGCGCGCTGGATCGCCGTGTCGCGCTCCGCTTCCGCGGTCGCCACGTCCGCATCGCGCTTGATGCGCGCAATATCCGGCCGGCCCATGTTCGAGATGTATTCGTTCTTGTCGCGCACCTCCTTGATGGTGAACGAAATCACTTCCAGTCCCATCTTGCTCATGTCGTCCGCGCAGGTCCCGCGCATGCGGTCGCCCACCATCTCCGGCTCCTTGACAATCTGCTCGACGGTCAACTGCCCGATGATGCCCCGCAAATGGCCTTCCATCACCAGCCGGATCAGCGCCTCGCGCTGCTGCGGCGGCTTGGTCAAAAACTGCTCGGCCGCGGTCAGAATCGACGCCTGGTCGCTGCGCACCTTGATCTGCGCCACGGCTTCAACCGTCACCGCCACGCCCTGCTTGGTGTAAAGATCCTGCTGCGGCGCCACGTCGAAGCTCATCAGCTCCAGGCTCAGCTCGCGGCAGTTCTCCACCATGGGAAAGATCACCGTGCCGTGGCCCTTGATCACCCTCGGGCCCCGGAACCCGTAAACCACCAGCGCCTCGTTCGGCCCGGCTTTGCGGTACATCCTGGCTAGAATGCCCATCAAAAGGATCAGCACCAATGCACAGATCCCGGCAATCAGAACAATATCGCTCGTCAGTACGTTCATCATTGTGTTCCCGGTCCCTTCGCCCGGGAGGGTAAGTGCCCGATGGTTTCAATCGTCGACGTTTCAGCCGTCGACGGTTTCAGTAATTGATGGTTTCACTGCTTCGCTTCATTGCTCCGGCCCGGCTTTGCGGCCATTCCTCGGAAACATCTTGGCCAGCAGCCCCAGCAGGAAAATCCCCGCCAGGATGGCCATGTTCGTGATCAGCACGTCTGTATTCGTCATTGCAAGCCTCAGCACCCCTTTCCCAGTGGTCAGGAATCAGGGATCAGCGATCAGGGATCAGCGATCAGTTACCTGTCTTGAGTCCCTAAGTCCCTAGTCCCAGTTCCCTATTCCCTATTCCCTATTCCCTAGTCCCTCAGTCCCAGTTCCCTATTCCCTATTCCCTATTCCCTC
>JBAQJS010000137.1:0-1553 GCA_049300435.1 Candidatus Acidiferrales bacterium
TGCGTGAGCGAATCCGCGAACTTTCCTTGCAGATAGTATGCGTAGCCGAGATTCTCATGGCCGGCGGCGAAATTCGGCCTGATCCGCACGGTATTCAGCCACGCGGCGATCGCCTCGTCCACGCGATTTTTCTTCGCCAGTTCGAGCCCGAGATTGTAATAGGCCTCAAAAAAGTCGGGGCTGATCTCGGTGGCTTTTTGCAGATAAGTGATGGCCTGGTCGGAATCTCCGGCGACGGAAAGAGAGATGGCGATGCCATTGTTGGCGCGCGCGTCATTGGGATCGAGCGCGAGCGCCTTTTTCCATTCGGCGAGAGCCGCGGCGTTGTCGCCACCCTGCTGCAGCGCCAAAGCATTATCAATGATGCGATACAGATCGGAGGCGGGGACGGCGATGCTCTCCATCTGATCGGATTTGATATTGACGAATTCAGGGAGATTGACGGCGCGATTAGAGGCGGTGGAATTATCAATATAGATGGGCGGGCTGTCCTGGCCCTGCTCGTCAATGTGGGTGAGGTACATCTGAGTGTAGGGCGAGCGGCTCTTCGAGGAGAAAACGAGCCAGCGCCCGTTGGGCGAAAAGCTGTGCCATGAATTCATCAGCGAGGTGTTCGCGCGCATGCGCCGCGCCACGCCGCCACGGAACGGGACGATATAGAGCTGGCTATCGGGCCGCATCAACTGGCCGTTGCGACATTTCACAAAAACGATCCAGCGGCCGTCCGGCGAGACTTTTGGAAAATTATTGCTCATGCCGTTGTCGGAAGCGCCGAGGATAGGTTCAGGCTCGCCGCCCTTTCCGTCGTTGAAAGGAATGCGGTAGAGGCTGTACTGGATTTGCACTTCGTTGGGATCGTTAGCATGCGTGGGAGGCTCTTGGCCTGCGGGATAAGGATCCTTGGCTTCGGCGCGAGCAAAGACGATGAACTTGCCGTCGGGACTCCAAACGCCATCGGTTTGCACGTAGCGCGGATCGTCGGCGCCGGGCAGAGGCTCTCTGCGGCCGGTGGCGCGGTTGTAGATGGCCAGAATCCCGCGCGTGGGATAGAAAACCTGGAGAAAGCGGTAGTCCTTGAAATTTTGCACGAAAAAGGAGCTGGGGATGTTCTGGCCCATGCCGGCAAAAGTGGAGACAACAAATTGTCCATCGGGCGAGACCTGCGACATGAAACCGACGCGGGACTTGCCAACACTCATGTCGCTGTTCCAGGAGACCATGTCCTGATTGCGAATGGACATGTTGGCGCTGATGGGAACGATGGCGTAAAGGCCCTTGTCGTTTTTGGGGCCGTCCATATCAATTCCCATGGTCTTGCCGTCCCTGGAGAACGAGTGGCAATTGGCGCAGACATGCAGGTCGTGAATGAGCAAGCGGCTTTCGGGCTGGTCAATAAAGCGAAGCCGCCAATTGATGAGGAAGAGTGAGGAGGGCGCGAGAGGCTGAATGAAATTCTTGGCGCCTTCGGAAGGCATCAGTGGAACGTCGCGGTAAAAAATTGGCGCACCCACAGGATCCTGCGAAGTGGTTAACGTGACGCGGCCATGAGACAC
>JBAQJS010000138.1:0-11807 GCA_049300435.1 Candidatus Acidiferrales bacterium
AAGCGCCCGACTGATGATAACACAGTCAGTAATGGAATAAAAGAGAAATCGGCCTGCTTGCGGCGCGGGGGCGTGCGTTGGCGGGGGTCTGGGAACGGGGGGATGCCCGCTTCGTCCCGAAAGGCCGGGACGAAGCGGCCGCTACATAAACCTCTGTGTGGCCGATTTCGTTTCGATACGTGGAGAATTAGAGATTGAAAAGGTGGGGCTGAGGTTATGCTAGCTGGGCGGCGGGGATGACGCCGAGTTTTGGGCGGTTGAGGTGCTGGCTACGAGAAAATACTCTTGAGGGGCTGGAAAAAATGGGCGGGTGGGATTGCGGTGGCATTGCTGGTGGCTTACGCCGCTGCGGGGATGCGCTACGCGTCTTACGCGCCGCAGCGCTCCGATGCTTATCTTTGGGGCGTGTATCACGTGCATTCGACGATGTCGGATGGGTTGCAGGCGCCGGAGGAAATTGCGGAGCAGGCCCGGGCTACGGGCGTGAGCCTGGTGCTGCTGACGGATCACGGGCGGCCGAACCGGGAATCTTCGCGGTACCGGAAGACTATTGATGGGGTGACGATTGTGGGCGGCTCGGAGGCGAGCCTGCCGGACGGGCGTCTGACGTTTTTCGGGGCGCGGCGCGAGCCGGGATTTTTGTTGTCTGCTTTTCCGCCGGAAGCGATGGATGATGCGCGGGCGTGGGGCGCGTTTCCGGTGCTGGCCTACCCGGAGGATCCCGATTTCGGGTGGCGTTACTGGGACAGCGATTTGCGGCCGGGCGGGATCGAGGTGCTGAACCTGTTTACGAGCCTGCGTGCAGCTTCCTGGAGCAAACGCGCGTTGCTGGCGATGTACTACCCTTTTTCGCACTATTACTTTCTGAAGAGCATCGCGGTTCCGGCGGAATCGCTGGCGCGCTGGGATGAATTCCTGCGGCGGGACAAGGTGTGGAGCTTCGAAGCTGCGGACGCGCACGGGGGATTTCACATTACGCCGTGGCTGGCGGTGAAAGTGCCGTCGTACGCGGAGACGTTTTCGTTCGTGGGGATGGGCATCTCGAGGCGGTACGAGTCCGATCCGGAAGCGGCGGTGCGCAGCGGGGATTTTTTCAACTGCATACGCGGGGCGGGCGAGCCGGAACGATTCGAGTTTATCGCGCAGAGCGGATCGCAGGAGTTTCCGAGCGGGAGCGACGCGCCGGTGAACGCGCGGTTGCAGGTGGAAGTGCGGATGGCGAAGCAGACGGTGCGGCTGGTGTTGATCAAGGATGGCGCGGCGGTGCGGGAGGTTGTTGGGGAGCATCTGGAGGTGGATGAAGCCGCGGCGGGGGTTTATCGGGTGGAGGCTTTTCTGGTGGGGCATCCGTTGTTGCGGGCGGACGTGCCATGGATCCTTTCGAATCCGATTTTCGTGGGGGTGGAGCGGGGACCTTTGCCGGAGCGGCATTTCAGGACGGTGCGGACGCAGTTGGTGAGGTCGGGGGAGGGTTACAAGCGGTGAGGGGATTGCGGTGCGGAATGGATGGTTTAGGACCGGGAACGCGTAATGCTTTTTACCACAGAGGACACCGAGAAAACCTTTTGAGCGCTGGATTATTGGGTTGCGGCTGGCTGCTGCTGCTGAATGCGGCGGTTCGCGCGCGTTTTGTGGCGCAGCGAATGTGGCGCTACGGAGGCAAAGAGAAAGGCAAGAGCGGGCGCTGCAGCGCGAGACGCGATACTCCTTTGACATGCGAACGATCGGGCACTGTCTGCTATAATCTTTGCACCGACTATGGATTTCGATCACCTTACAACCTTTCTGGAAATATCGAAATTGGGAAGCTTTTCCCGCGCGGGGCAGAAACTGTTTCGCTCGCAGCCGGCGGTAAGCGCGCAGATTCGGCAATTGGAACAGGAATACGGGCAAAAACTGTTCGATCGCGTGGGCAAGACGGTGAAATTGACGGCGGCGGGCGAAGCGCTGATCGTGTATGCGAACCGGCTGCTGAATCTGAAGGAAGAATCGCTGCGCGCGGTTTCCGATCTATCGAGTTCGCCGCGCGGGACGCTGCAAGTGGGGGCCAACGAGGCGACTTGCCTGTACGTGCTGCCGGACCTTTTTGCCGCGTATCACCGGCAATATCCGGGGGTACAGATCAGCATTTACCGGAATTTCAGCCGCAAGGTGGTGGAGAAGATCGAGGACGGCACAATTGACGTGGGGATCGTGACGCTGCCGGTGAAATCGCCCAGCTTGAAAATCCATCCGATCTTCCGCGACCGGCTGATGCTGCTGGTGGGAGCGAACAGCCCGCTGGCCCGGGCGAAAAGCGTGACCCTGAGCGAGATCGCGGACCAGCCGCAGATTCTGCCGAAGACGGGATACACGCGGCAATTATTCGACAAGCTTTTCCGGCCGTATCGCGCGAAATTGCGGGTCACCATGGAGCTGGCGAGCGTGGGGATGATCAAGCGGTTCGTCGCGGCGGGGCTGGGAGTTTCGATCATCAGCGAGAGCTTCGCGAAAGACGAGGTGCGTTCGGGCGAGGCGAAGCTGGTGCCCATTTCGGACGTGCAACTGACGCGGGAGCTGGGGCTGGTTTACCGGCGCGACCGCACGCTGCCGCGCGCGGCGGCGGCATTCGTGACGCTGCTGCGGCAGCAGACTTTTCTCGTGGACGGCACACATAGCGCAGCGAAACGCTGACGATTTAGGAATTGTGAGCTAGCGCGGACGATGGCCGTCCACGTCCCCCCAAGCGGTTGGCGGTCGCGGACGCGGCCGCAGCCGCGCGAGCCGCGCGTTAGTACCTTTCAAGAATCCCAGCCATCCAATTTCCAGCGTCGCGCGTACCATATATAGATACCCGCGGAGGCGGAGCAAGATGCTCGTAAAGAAGACGCCCGAACTCAGTTATAAGGATGTGACGCCGAAGCACGTGTACATGGGGCGGCGGAATTTTCTATTTGGCGTGGCGGCGGCGTGCGGCGCGGTGGTGGGGTACAAGAAACTGACGCGGCTGCTGGAGGGCCCGGCGACCGGTTCGGTGCCGGTGAAGCTGAACGGGGTGACGAAATGGCCGTACAGCACGACGGAGAAGGAAACGCCGCTAGAAGATGTGACGCACTACAATAATTTCTACGAATTCGGGACGGGGAAGACGGACCCGGCCGAGTACGCGCGGAATTTCGTTACGACGCCGTGGAGCGTTGCCGTGGAAGGCGAAGTGAAGAACCGGCGCACGTACACGATGGACGAACTGATGAAGCTGGCGCCACTGGAGGAGCGCATCTACCGGCACCGCTGCGTGGAAGCGTGGTCCATCGTGGTGCCGTGGATCGGGTATCCGTTCAACACGATCGTGAAGCTGGCGGAGCCGACGGCGAAGGCGAAATTCGTGGCGTTCGAAAGCTATTATAGCCCGCAGCAAATGCCGGAGGGAGCGTCGGCCGGGATCGAGCTGCCTTACGTGGAAGGATTGCGGCTGGACGAGGCCATGAACCCGCTGACGCTGCTGACGGTGGGAATGTATGGCGAGACCCTGCCGAATCAGGACGGCGCGCCGGTGCGCATGGTGATTCCGTGGAAGTACGGATTCAAGAGCATCAAGTCGCTTGTGCGGATTCGTTTTGTGAAGGACCAGCCGCCGACGACGTGGAACATCGCGAACGCGCACGAATATGGATTTTATTCGAACGTGAATCCGAACGTGGATCATCCGCGCTGGTCGCAGGCGAGCGAGCGGCGGCTGGGAGAATTCCGGCGGCGGCCGACGCTGATGTTCAACGGGTATGCGGACCAGGTGGCGAGCTTGTACACGGGAATGGACCTGAAGAAATTCTATTGAGCGTGAGCGCCGGGTGAATTCCATCCTCAGCAGCAAGTGGACGAAGGCCGTGGTGTTCCTGCTGTGCCTGATCCCGTTTGACCGATTATTGTGGCGCGCATTTCACAACGGGCTGGCGGGATTTCCCGACAACATGGATTTTGGCGCCAATCCCATCGAGTTCATCACGCATGCGACCGGGGATTGGACGATACGGTTCCTGATCCTGACGCTCGCGATCACGCCGCTGCGGCAGATCGTGCGGCAGCCGCAATTGATTCGCTTCCGGAGGATGCTGGGGCTCTTTGCGTTTTTTTACGGCTGCCTGCATTTCGGGACGTGGATCGGGCTGGACAAGTTTTTCGCGTGGGGGGAAATGTGGAAGGACGTGCAGAAGCGCCGGTTCATCACGGTGGGATTCGCGGCGTTCGTGCTGATGATTCCGCTGGCGGTGACTTCGACGGCGGGGATGATCCGGCGGCTGGGGGGGAAGCGGTGGCGGATGCTGCACCGCGCGATTTATGCGAGCGCGGTTTTGGGCGTGATTCATTACTACTGGCTTGTGAAGTCGGACGAGCGCAAGCCGTTGCAGTACGCGGCGCTGGTCGGGGTTCTGCTGGCGTACCGGCTGGGAATGTGGATTTATGGCCGAGGGCGACGGGCTGCGAGTGGGGGCGTGGCGCGGCCGGAGCCTTCGACTGCTGAAGGGGCCTAGCGGCGGCGGGGATCGTGTGGCCTTACGTTGCGGTGGTGGCGGCAGTGGTATTGATGGCTAAGTCATAGTAATAAAACGTCTTAGATTGCCTCTGTTTGTGACGATGTTCCTCGATGTGGTTTCAGTCGTGCGTTGCGGGCTGACCTCGCGGTTCTGACCTACCTGAACGGCTTGCGGCACTTTAAGTGCAATTCATGTGGCTTGGCTGCTGTAACTCCTTTGGTGTGAGCGTGGTGGGGATAGGTCGTAAGCCATTTCGGATTCGGATTTCGCTCGACCGTGCGGGTTCGAGGGTTGCGGCGGATGAATGGGTGAAAATCGGATTGCGGGTGGGTCGGCGCGGCCGCGTTTTGCTGGTTGCTAAAGCTTTGAGGACAAAAGAGTTGAAAGGATTTTTGGGTGGCGGCGTTGAGTTGCCCGGGCGGGTTCGCGGGCGAATTGAGGGCCGACTGGTGGTGTCCCAGATCGGTGGCTATTCCGCGGCCAGTGTCCCGAAACTGCACTCTCGCACAGGTGTTCGGCGCGGAATTGCCCGGTAGCATTGAGGGCAGCCTCTTTTTGCGGCGAGCCTGGGCCGGGTGACGGAATCGGCGGACCGGTTCGTGGCAGGCGGCAGCGGGCGGACATTTGCGTGGCGGCGAGCCGCAGACATACGGAGGGGCGTGCAGCTTGAGAAATCCAAGGAACGTGTTGCTGACGGCGGTGCTGGCAGGGATGAGCGTGTTCCTGTTTGCCTGCGGATATGCCGGCACGCCTCCGGGTTACAAGCCCGCTCCGACCGGGAGCGCGCCGGCGATTGCACAGCAGCCCGCGAGCGAGACGGTGACGGCGGGGGAGGCGGCGACGTTTTCGGTGAGCGCGACGGGGAGTTCGCCGCTGACGTATGAGTGGTACCTGAACGGGGCGGCGGCGGGCAGCGATTCGGTGAGTTACACGATTTCGACGACGAGCGCGACGCAGAGCGGCGCGCGGATTTACGTGACGGTGAGCAACTCGGTGGGGTCGGCGACGAGCGGGACGGTGACGCTGAGCGTGAATGCGCCGCCGACGGCTCCTGCGATTACGCAGCAACCGGCGAACGTGACGGTGACGGCGGGGGAGGCGGCGACGTTTTCGGTGACGGCCAGCGGGACGGCGCCGCTGACGTATCAGTGGTATCTGAATGGCGCGGCGGCGGGTTCGAATTCCAGCACGTATTCGATTGCGCAGACAAGCAGCGGAGAAAACGGCGCGCAGGTGTACGTGAAGGTGAGCAACGGGACGGGAAGCGCGACGAGCCACAGCGCTACGCTTACCGTGAATCCGGCGGCGCCGACGGCTCCGGCGATCACGCAGCAGCCGGCGAACATGACGGTGATGGCGGGGCAGGCGGCCAATTTTTCGCTCGCGGCAACGGGGACCGCGCCGCTGACCTATCAATGGTTCCTGAACGGGAGCGCGGCGGGGACGAACGCGAGTACGTACACGATTTCGCAAACGACCGTGGGGCAGAGCGGCGCGCAGATTTATGCGACGGTGACGAACTCAGCGGGAACGGCCACCAGCCGCACGGCGACGCTGATGGTGAACGTGGCGCAGGCGAGTAGCGTGAACGTGCTGACCTATCACAATGACGTGGCGCGCACGGGACAGAACCTGAGCGAAAGCATTCTGACCACGGCGAACGTGAATGCGGCGAATTTTGGTTTGGTGGAGAACCTGGCGGTGGACGCCGGGGTGGACGCGGAGCCGCTGTACGTCTCAGGCCTGACAATTGCGGGAACGACGCACAACGTGGTGTACGTGGTGACCGAGAACGACTCGGCGTACGCGTTCGATGCGGACAGCCTGACGCAGTTGTGGCACGTGTCGGTGCTGGGGGCGAACGAAACGGCGAGCGACAATCGCGGCTGCGGGCAGGTCTCGCCGATCATCGGAATTACTTCAACGCCGGTGATTGATTTGACGGCGGGGGCGCACGGCGAGATTTTTCTAGTGGCGATGTCCAAGGACAGCGGCGGGAATTACCATCAACGCCTGCACGCGCTGGACCTGACGAACGGCGGAGAAAGCGGCGGCAGCCCGGTGGCGGTGCAAGCGAGTTATCCGACGACGAACGGCACGACGACTTTCGATCCCAAGCAATACAAGGAACGCGCGGCATTGCTGCTGCTGAACGGCGTGATTTACACGACCTGGGCGTCGCATTGCGACGCCGGGCCGTACACCGGATGGGTGATCGGCTACGACGAAACGACGCTGGAGCAAAGCGCCGTGCTGGACGTGACGCCGAACGGCGGAGACGGCGCGATCTGGATGGCGGGAGACGGGCCGGCGGCGGATTCCTCCGGGAACATCTATTTTCTGGACGCGAACGGAACGTTTGACGACACGCTGGACGGCAACGGATTTCCGGAGCACGGGGATTACGGCAACGCGTTCATCAAGATTTCGACGTCCGGCGGCAGCCTGAGCGTGGCGGATTATTTCACGATGTACAACACGGACGCGGAATCGGATTCCGACGAGGACCTGGGCTCGGGCGGAGAAATGCTGCTGCCTGACGTGCAGGACACGCAAGGAAATACCTGGCATCTGGGAGTGGGCGCGGGCAAGGACGGCCACATTTACGTGGTGAACCGCGATTTGCTGGGCAAATTCAATACGAATAACGACAACGGCATTTATCAGGAGATTGATGGGAACGGGCTGGGCGGCGGGGTGTGGTCCATGCCGGCGTATTTCAACAACCGCGTGTATTACGGCGCGGTGGGCGATCGCTTGCGGGCGTTTTCGATCGCCAACGCGAAGCTGACGACTCCGGCGGGGTCGCAGAGCGCGGCGAGCTTCGCGTATCCGGGAACGACGCCGAGCATTTCGGCGAATGGAGCGTCCGGCGGGATCGTGTGGGCGGTGGAGAACAACAACGGGGGAGTGTTGCACGCCTACGACGCAACGAACCTGGCAAGCGAATTGTACAACAGCAACCAGGCGGCGAATAGCCGGGACAATTTTGCGGACAACAAGTTCATTACGCCGATGATTGCGAACGGGAAGGTGTACGTGGGGACGCCGGGCGGGGTGGCGGTATTCGGGTTGTTGCAGTAGAGCGGCGCAATTCCGTCGCGCGGGGCGGGGATTTGAACTTGCTCTTGCGGGGGTTAGGCGTAGAGGAAGGGGCGGCGGGCGTGGGTTTTCCAGAAGTAGGCGAGGATGATGATGCTGGCGATGGCGGCGTAGGCGCACCAGAGGGATGTGAAGGCGTAGCGCTTGAAGGCCATGACGACGAGGAGAATGGCGAGATTGGCTGCGCCGAAGAGCACCATGGTGCGGACCTGGGAAAAAAAGAGCGAGCCGCAGGTGGCAACGACATAGAGCAGCGCAACGGTGGTGTTGTTAGTGGCTTGATTGATGTACACGATGCTGTTTCCCCGGACGAACACCTGCAGTGGATAGGCCGTCAAAGCCCACAGAATATAAAGCGTGGTACCGCCGCCAATGACGAGGAAAGGCAACATGCGGCGGCGGCTTTTCCGGTCCGGCTCGAACAGCAGCACGCTGAGCGGTAACAGGAAAGGGAGCAGTCCCTGGGCGTAGAGCATGAAGGCCGCGCCCATGTTGTGGGCGACCGTGGGCGAGAGAACCCCGTCGAGTCCCAACCAGACGAATCCTTCGATGAACTGATGCACGGCGAAGAGGATGGGGAGCGAGGCAAAGAGCAGCTCGCGGCGGTGCTTCACCTTCGTCAAGGTGACCACGCCGACCGCGCCTAAAGCTGTGCTGCCGACAAAATTCGCCGCCGCCGAAAAACACATGGTTGGTCTCCCGCGCGAAAGTTACACCGATTGCCGCTGAACGCAAAGCGCAAGTTAATCATGGGGTGCGCGGTGACGCAGGGGAGCGCAGGCAGCCTGGCTGCTATTCGTCATCCGGATGGACTCCCGCACGATCGTTGCGTTCGCCCGCAACGAGCGGGCGGATGCAGAGTTGCTGGCCGTCGGCGCTGCATTGATAGAGCTGATAGGCCGGCAGGTCCTCGGGGCGGACTTGGTAGGAGCCGTCTTCCATGGCGGCGGTGGAAGCGGACGCGAACATGGCGTAGGGGCTGCCGGGCGTGACGCGCACGCGAAACTGGGCGGAAGCCGGTTCGTAATTACCGTAGCTGAAGCAGCGGGCGACGCAGGCGCGGTCGGCGATGTGTTGCACCGGGATGCGCGCGCCGGGGAAGGGCGGTTTGATGGTGGCGAGGATGCGGGAGCCCGGCGGGACGGTGTGCACCAGTTGTTCAGCCTGGGCCTCCATGCGATTGATAACTGCCGTGTCCTGATAGAGGAAGGCAAAAAAGATCGTCGCGATGGCGCCGCATGCGTGCAAGTGCCAGCGGCGCGGCTGCAGCGCGCCGAGGAGGCAGACGATCAGCGCGGCGGAGACGGAAGTGAGGCGCTCGGTGAGGAGCGCGAGCGCAGCCGGCTGATGAGGAAAAAGGATTGCGTCGGGGAGCAGGACGACCGCGAGACACACGACGACGTAGAGTTGCAGGGGGAGATTGAAATCGGCCCAGCGAAAGCGGCCCCAGGGGCGGGCGAAGAAATCAGCGGTGAATGCGAGGAAGACGAAAATCAGCAGCGCGAACTCTGGAATTTCATAACGCGCGCCGTAGAGGAGCAACTGGTCCGCGCCGAGGAAGGAATAGAAGCGCTCGGGCTGAGCCATCACGACAAAGTGATGCCAGAAAAAATAATGCGCGGCGAAGAGGGTGAGGCCGCTCGCGGCCAATAATACGATGTGGAAACGCCGGGGAATGGCCTGGGCCAGGGCGACGTAGGCGGACGCGCCCGCCAGCCAAGCAATTCCGAGCGGGTGGGCGAGCATGATAAGCGGGGCGAGCGCGACGGGGATGAGGCGTTCCCAGCGGCGGCCGCGCCAGACGAGGGCGACGCCGAAGAAGGCCAGGCCGAGGGAAATGCAGAAATTCAAGAAGCCCATCTGGAAGGAATAGCCGTAGGCGAACATAGCGAGGCAGGGGCACAGCAGCCAGGGAGCGCGGCCGGTGGCGGCGCAGACGAAGGCGAACATCCCCCAGAAAAAAATCAGGACGGCGAGGGAGACGGCGATTTTTTCCGCGGCATGGAGGGAGACGAAGCGGCCGAGGAAATCGAGCAGGAGATCGAAAAGCACATTGTTCCAGCGGGGAGCGAGCCATAGCCCGGGCGCCTGACCGCGTTCGATCAGCTGGGCGAGCCAGGCGTTGTAGGTGTGGCTTCCGAGGTCGCCGGCGGCGATTTCGCGGTGCCAGAAGCAGGGCACGAGCAGCGCGGCGGAGGCGGCCAGGAGCCTCCAGTAGTATTGGCGGATGAAAGCGGCGGATTGCGCGAGAGCGGAGGCGCGGGGTTCGGTCTGCGGATTTATGGGGGTTTCGTACTTGGCGGTGGCGGCCGGGTTGGGATGATGCTGGCGCGTCAAGAACAGGGCCTCGATGATGCTGGAATTGTTCGCAGCGTCGTTGCAAACATATCACGAGACGTGGCACCGCTGTGGTGGTTAGCGCCTAGACCAAGTGTTCCTTCGATTTGTCGTAGGCGTTCCCAGCCTTTCCAGACTGGGCTAACTTATGCCGCGCCTGCGGCGCGCAAACGCGAAAGCGCGTCACTGCCGGGCAAATCAAATCTGGCCGCTCTTTTCTTTGGCGCCGTGTAGGGCAGCGGAGTTTCTTTATTTCACCGTCCAGATCAGTGTGCCGGAACGCGCGCGAGTAGTGATATAAGGAAGCGGCGGCGGCGCTGCGGTCGGAGGAGAAGAGCGATGAGCGAAGTGAATGTGGGTGATATCGCGAGGAAGGCGGTGGGCTGGTCTATTTTCGTGAGCGTGGTGATGATTGTGGCTGGGATTCTGGCGATTGCCATGCCTTTGGAGGCGGGGCTGGCGGTGAATATATTCGTGGCGTGGATGCTGATTTTCGCGGCGGTGGCGCACTTTGTGTTCGCGTGGTTCACGCGGCGCACCGGGAGCGTGTGGCTGAAGGTGTTGCTGGGCGTTTTGTATTTGGCGGTGGCGGTGTACCTGCTGGACCATCCGGCGCGGGGACTGGCGACGCTGACGCTGGCGCTGGCGTTTTATCTATTGATCGAGGGAGTTTTCGAGATCGTTTTGTATTTTCAGCATCGTCCGGCGAGCGGGTCGGGGTGGTTCCTGTTCGATGGGATCGTGACGTTGGTGCTGGGGGGAATGATCTGGTTCACGTGGCCTTCGAGCACCGAATGGGTGCTGGGAACGCTGGTGGGGGTCAGCATATTTTTCAGCGGAGTGACGCGGCTGATGATTTCGCTGGCGGCGCGGCGGGTGGTGACGAAGGCGGCGTAGGCGTGAGGTTTTTGCGGCGGCGCAACGATTACGTGAAAGGCGGGTGCGTCCAGGGTCAAAGGCAACGGCAGGCCCGGTTCGGTAAAGCCGAACCGGCCCCTACATAGTCAAAGGCAAAGGCAACAGAGGCGGCAACGGCAATGCAACGGTAACGGCGCGCTTGGGCCGTGAGCTTTGTCTTTCTAATTTTGGGGCGATGCTGCGGCGAGAACTAGGCTTCCTGATCTTCGTCTTTTTTCGGGGCGTACGGGTATTTCGGGGGCTTCTGCATGTGCGAGGTGCGGTAGGCTTCCAGTTCCGCGTCGGTGAGATGGAAATGGGTTTTGACCGGATGATTTTCGGTCGCGGCTAGTTCGAGGTGCAGACGGTGGGAGCAGATGTCCGGGGCATCCTGAAAGCGGACGCGGCGGGTGTTAAAGGCTTCGTTGGGGATGGTGAGGGTGAATTCGCGCGGCTCGGTGGCGGATTCGCGGACAGTGAAGGTATATTCACGGCCCTGCGGCTTGGCTTCGAAGCCGACGAATTGGACGATGACGTTGTTATTACTCATTTTCCGGAGGGGACGGCAGCGGCCGCGAGAGCGACAGCGGCGACTTTCTTGACGCGCTTGGCGCGCTTGCGCTTGGGAGGCGTGCCTTCGGCGAGCTCGACGACCATAATGCTGGTGACGAACTTCTTCATGCCGTGCAGATCGAAATCAATAGAAGTGCGGTCGTTATCTGATTCGGTGATGACGCCCAAGCCGTACTGGAAGTGCTTGATGTACTGCCCTTCGGGAAGTGCTTTCAACGGGGCTCCTAGGACCGAAGCTGCGTGTGCGAAAAAAAAGGGCGAACCGGCGAAAGCCGGCTCGCCCTTGTGCGACTAGAGGCTGGTGACGTTCGCTGCCTGCAGACCCTTCGGTCCACGGGTAACTTCGAACTCAACCGCTTGGCCTTCGTTCAGCGACTTATAACCTTC
>JBAQJS010000139.1:0-70841 GCA_049300435.1 Candidatus Acidiferrales bacterium
ACTCAAAATCCGGTGGCCGCAAGGCCGTGTGGGTTCGATTCCCTCCTCGAGCACCAATTCCATATTCCCGGCCCGTCCGGCGCGACACAAACGCGCTAAGTTCCCCCGCCGCCGCGAATCAGCCGGATCGCCTCCGGCAAAGCTGCCGCTTCCCCCTGCGTGCCGGCGCCTGCACCGCCTCCATTCCCATTCGCCGCGTCCACCGGTTGTTCGCCGCCCTCGCCCGGGGCCAGAAACAGGTTCGATTCCAATCCGTGTTGCTTGGTATAAAGATCGAAATAGCGCCCGCGCGCCGCGTACAGCGAGGCATGCGTTCCGCGCTCGATAACTCGCCCCGCTTCCAGCACCAGAATCTGGTCGGCGCGCCGCACCGTGGACAGCCGGTGCGCGATCACAAACGTTGTCCGCCCGCGCATCAGGTAGCGCAGTCCCTCCTGAATGAACGCTTCCGATTCGGAATCCAGGCTCGAAGTCGCTTCGTCCAGAATCAAAATCCGCGGGTCGGCCAGAATCGCGCGCGCGATGGAGACGCGCTGCCGCTGCCCGCCGGATAATTTCACACCGCGCTCGCCCACCACCGTGTCGTACTTGTTCTCGAAGCCCTCGGCGAATTCATCTACGCGCGCGATGCGGCACGCGGCCAGAATTTCCTCGTCGCTGGCATCAGGACGCGAAAATCCCACGTTCTCGCGGATCGTGCCGTCGAATAGAAACGTCTCCTGCAGCACCACGCCCAACTGCGTGCGATAGGAATCCAGCCGCACGTTCGCCAAATCCACACCGTCCACCAGCACGCGGCCCTTGCTCGGCACGTAGAAAGCCGCAATCAATCCGATTACCGTGGATTTCCCCGCTCCCGACGGCCCCACCAGCGCCGTCACGGTTCCCGGCTGCGCGTTGAAGCTCACCTCGTGCAGCACTTCCTTGCCGGTATCGTAGGAAAAACTCACATCCTCGAAAATCACTTCGCCGCGGATGCGGTCGAGCACCTCGCTGCGGTGCGGGTCCTCGTCCTCGGGACTCTCGTTCAAGACCTCACGCGTGCGCTCCAGCCCGGCCAGCGCCTCGGTGATTTGCGGGCCGATGCCCACAATCTGAAAAACCGGCGCGGCCAGCAACCCGAGGAAAAACGTAAACGAAATGAACGTTCCGGGGGTCATGGTCCCCGCCAGAATCTGCCGCGCCCCCAGCAGCATGATCAGCGCGCTCACGATGCCCATCAGGCTGGTCGCCGAAAGGCTCATCAGCGAAGTCGCGGTCAGCGTTTGCAGCACGTTGTCCAGCAGCCGCTGGATTCCCGCGCCAAACACTTCTTCTTCGCGCGCCTCCGCGTGATAACCCTTCACCACGCGCACTCCGCCGATGGATTCCGTCAGCCGCCCGGTGACTTCCGCGTTTATTTTCGGCCGCGCGCGGAAGATCGGGCGAATGGTCTTGAACGCGCGGTTCAACCCCGCGCCGAAAATCAGCAGAATCACCACCGCCACCGCGGTCATGCTCACGCTGGTGCGCAGCAGGTACGCCAGCGCGAAAACCGCCGTCATGATTCCGCCCGCGAACTCAATCAGCCCCGTGCCGATCAGGTTGCGCACCCCTTCCACGTCGCTCATGATCCGCGAAATCAGCACGCCGGTCTTGTTCGCGTCGTAGAAGGACACCGGCAGCCGCCCGATGTGCGCCTGCACTTTTTCGCGCAACTCGGAAATCATGCGCCACGAGGATTTCGAGAGGATTTGCGTCAACGCGTAGGACGTGAGGCCCTGAATCACCGTCGCGCTCACCACCGCCAGCACGATCACCGGCAGCAAGCGCGCCTCGCGCTTCAAAATCACGTCATCCAGCAGGTATTTCGTCGAAGCCGGCAGCACCAGCCCGGAAACGCGGTTGATGACCATCAGCCCGAATCCCAGCGCCAGAATCCCGCGGCGCGGCTTCAGCAACGCCAGCACATCCGGCAGCAGTTTCCAGTCGAACTTGGCCTTCGCGGGCTTGCCGTCCGCCCCCGCCTTCTTTTCCTGGCGCTCCATCCGATTTCCGATGCGTTCCACGCCGGGACTGCGCTGTGCTCCGAGCATCCCCCACTATACCGCGAATCGCTTGCGCCCGCGTTCACGCCGGAATCGCGCGGCGCGCAAGCTTTGGCTCGGTAGGGGCGCTGCTCTTTGCGCCCCAGCTTGGCCGGAACCCAGCCCGGCGCTTCGCGATCCGCGCGGCCATCGCGCCCGGTCCAGTTGTTCCTTCCAAGCACGGGTGATAGACTTCCCGCATGGCCAAGAAAAAACCAGCACGCAAGAAGAAGCCCGCGAAGAAAATTGTATCGGCGAAGAAGAAAAAGCTAGTCCCGAAAAAGAAGCCAGCGCCCAAGAAGAAGACGGCAAACCGCAAGAAAATCGCGCGACGCACCCGCGCCGAAGTCTCTAATCCCATCGCCTCTCCGGACCGCCGCGGTCTCGGCCCCGGCGCCGGCGGCCAGTCCGGCGATAACCAGGCGTTGTCGCGCAGGGAATCCGTGGATTCGGAAAGCGTCGAGGAATTAACCGAAGAGGGGCAAGAGTACGAGGCTGAAGTCGTCAGCGGCGTGGAAAACGCGCGCGACCCCGATCAAGGTGAAGTCACCACCCGGGAAGTTCCAGAGGACGACGTCCCCAAAGAGTACGACGAGCAATAAGCCGAGCGCTCGCTCGCCGCAAACACGCGCGCAGCAACGAACGCGACCGCCCTCCGGCACCTCGCCCAGGACCGCATTCGATCCTGGGCTGGGCCGCTCGGAGTTTGCGGTTCGCTGTAAACTTCCCGCCGCACCACTGCAATTTGATTTAACGCTGGCCTGCGGTGTGGGTCTTGGCGCGATCGCTTCGTTCTTCGGTCGTGGAATTTTCCGCAGGATGATTCGGCAGCGCGCTCAGGAAGGCATCCACTTGTTCCGTGGCTCTTTCCTTGGCGATGCCGTAGCGCTCTTGAATGCGTCCGATGAGCTTGTCGCGCTTGCCAGCGATCGTCTGCAGATCGTCATCGGTCAAATGTCCCCACTTCTCGCGAATCTGGCCCTTGTACTGCTTCCACTTCCCTTCCAGCTGGTCAATGTTCATCGTGATTTTCCCCTTTGGCGTAGTTTTGGCGCTCTTGCCAAGCGAAAACTCGCTCTCGCTACCAGTGCACATGTCCCACACTTGTGTAGGCAAGGCGCCTGCCAGCGCAGCCGCTAATTCCGAAGTCGCACTGGGTGACACACTTGGACCCCGCCGCTGCTCCCAGCCGCCCAGCTTCAAATGCTCTCCTGCCATGTAATTTCTCCGTGTTTGTGACGATTTCTCCTCGGTTCTCTCCGCTCCTAGGCTCCTTCCGAGCCGTACCAGTGGCGAAGTTCCCACATTCTTGCGCGCTAAAGGCACTTCATCCTTCCGCCGCGCGCCTATGCAAGATTCCAGGTTGCTTTTCCTGGCCCGCAGCATCTATAACCAGAAGTTCCACCCCGCCCTATGGAGGTCGCTACCGTGAACATTTACACCGCAGCAACGGTCATCGCTCTTTGCAGCCTGGGCCTCGCTCTGCCGTCCGCCAGCGCTCGTCCCACGACGCCGGCGAATCCTTCGCCCGCTCAACAAAAGCGCGCCGCACAAATGGCGCCCACCGCCCATGCGGATATCGTCAATTCTGCTGGCGAGAAAATAGGCACCGCCACTTTTTCTTCGTCCCCGGCCGGCGTGCGCATTGACGTGGACGTGACCATGCTTCCCCCAGGCACGCATGGCATCCACATTCACAGCGTCGGTAAATGCGAAGGCCCCGACTTCAAGACGGCCGGCGGTCATTTCAATCCGGCGGGAAAAAAGCACGGCAAGGACAATCCGGAAGGCGCGCACAACGGTGACCTGCTTAATCTGGAGGTTGCCGCCGACGGCCACGGCACCGCTTCTCTGCTCGATGCCGCCGTCACTCTCGGCAGCGGCACCGCTTCGCTCTTCCAGCCGGGCGGCACCGCCCTCGTAATCCATGCCGGCCCGGACGACTACAAGACCGACCCGGCAGGCAATTCCGGCGCGCGCATCGCCTGCGGCGTGATTCAAAAATAGTTGCTCGCACGCCGCTTCGCTGGCGCTTGGCAAAGCTCGGAATTGGGGTTGTGAAACCGGTCGCGAAGCAGGTTGCAAATCGGGCGGGGGTTACTGCGAATCAATCGTGCGCAGCGCCGTCTGTTCGTCCGGAAAATCGGTGAAGACCGTGTGCAGGTTCGTCATGTGCAGGATTTCGCGCGCGCGCGGGCTTAGATCCACCGCGTGCAATTCCGCGTTATTCTTGCGCGCGGAATAAAGTCCCCGGATCAGTTGGCCGATGCCGGAGCTGTCCAGATACGAAACGTCGCGAAAATTTAGCAACACCCGCTTGCGCCCGTCCTCGAAGAGGTCCACCAGCAGTTCATGGACTGCTTCCCCCTCGATCAGCGTAAAACGCCCGCGCACATCCACCACCGTGACGTTGCCCAATTGACGAGTGCTTGCGCTAAAACCCACCAGGATCCCCCCGAAGCGTGCCACAGAAAGACACAACTATCTTACCGCACGAACAACCGATTGTTAAAATCGCCCCAAGGGACGCCCCCGGCGCCATTTGCCGGCGACGTTTCGTTGCGATGCGCTTACGATGCTATTTCGGCCAGCCAGGAATCCAGGATTTTCAGCTGCTCGGGCGCCGGATCCGCAAACGCCACTCCCATGCCCATGCCTTCCTGCACATAGGCAATTTTCCCTTGCGATTCGAAGACGCCCTGGTCGCGCGAGATGCGCACATCCAGCAGCGTCCCCACCGGCAGCGTCACCAGCACATCTATATAACATCCCTTGCGGCTGATTTCGGAAATTCGTCCCGAGATGCGCGTGTCGCTTCTGGGCTCGCGCACTTCGATGCTGGCGATCAGGGTGAACCGCGGCACTTCGCGGTGTTCGCGATAGGGCCCGCCGGGATTCACAGGTGTTCTGGAAAATCCGCCCATGCGCATCACTCCGAACCAAGTGTGGTTGTAGTTCCAGATTGGCACACACCCGCCAGTGCTGCCAGCCCTCTCTCTCTGGCTGTCGCGAATATCGCACCGCCGCTTTTTTTTCGCCTCATCCCCCGCGCCCGCTCCCGCGCTCGGCCCTGCGCGGCGCCTCGCGCCCCGTACCCGTACCCGTAGAACTCGTCTCAAAACCGCGCCCGCCCGCGTGATCTCCTTTAATTACTGGTGAGTACAATTAACCGCTCGCTCCTGACTCCGTAGTTATACGCATGCCATCCCTATTCCCGTTTCGGCTCTTCTTCGCCAAGTCCTTGGCTGTTCCGCGAACCTGCGATAACCTAATTCCGGGGGAAGTAGAAACGCACTCGCTGCTGCGACGGTTCTGTCTGTGGCCGTGGCCTCTCCTCGCATTTCGCAAGATCTGGTGCGAGGCATCGAATCTGCTTTCAATTGCAAGCAAGGCATGGCGCTTTCTATTTATTCAACCGGTTTTTTGGCCTGGGAACCGCGCAAAGGCATAACCACTTCGGGATCGCGGAGAAAGTGATCCGGCACGCTTCATACATCCAGTCATTAGGCAGGCGGACCGCTTCATTCCCCTGCACCCTCAAACTCTCGGAACCAGTGGGTTCCGAAGTAGGTACGGCACATGGAGCTAGGACTACATTCAGGCGACCAACTTCGCGAGCTACGCAGCCGTCTGGGCGTCACCACGCGCGAAGTGGAAGAACTCAGCCGCAAGATCGCCGTCGAGTCGGACAACGCCGAATTCTACATCTCCAACGCCTGGCTCACCCAGATTGAGAACCGTAACTGCGTGCCCAGCATCTATAAGCTGTTCAGCCTCAGCGTGATCTATCGCGCCAAATTCACCGATCTCCTGGCTGCCTTCGGAGTCCTGCTGGACGATACCCTGCGCTATCAAATGTCCACACCGCTGCAGAATACGCACCTGGCCGCACTCGAATCTCCCGACCAGGATAAGGCCCTTACTTTCCCGGTGCGTTTCGACCGCGGTTTCACCATCGAGAAGACCAATCTGATTTCGCGGATGGTCGAGCTGTGGGGGGAAGTGCCCGTAGCCGTCATTCAGGGTCTCAACGTGCGTCACTGCCAATACGGATACATCGGCATGCAGGACCATTCCATGTTTCCGCTCCTCCGGCCCGGCTCCTTCGTACAAATTGATAGCAACGTGAATCGTGTGCGCCCCGCGGACTGGCGCACCGAACTGGACCGCCCCATCTATTTCGTCGAGCTGCGCGACAGTTATGCCTGCTCCTGGGTGGAAATCCGGGGTCCACAGCTTACTTTGATTCCCCACCCCCTTTCGGGCTCGGCCATCCGGCAATACCCCTATCCCGATGAGGCGGAGATTATTGGGCAGGTTACGGGCGTGGCGATGCGCCTGGCTTCGGCGCCGGCTGTGGCCTCGGCTGTGTCTCCAAGATAGCCAACGCGACCTTCAAGTTCGAGAAGACGAATTCACTCGATAACGTGTCGGTGCCCACCGGCACCGCGACACGGTAGGGTTCCAGTCCTCGCCAGGTAGCCACGAAGTTGCTCACCGAAGCGTTGGTGCTCCTTACATATCCCTCCATCTGCCCGACCAGACCCTCCAGCGACGCGGACAGCACCTCATGAAACGCTTCGCGGTGGCAGTCAGCCAGCGCCTCGCACGCCGCTTCCTCGGAAAAGCGCGATGCCAGCCCCTGGTGATGGTACAGCCCTGTATTGTAATCGCGCGTCGAGCCCAGGTAGATCAGCCGCTCCAGCGCCTCCGGCAAATGCACCAGGGTGCGCCGGCGCAGGTCCTCGGCGGCCCGCAGCACGTCCTCGTGTTTGGCTGGATCGCTCAAGGCTACCTGGTCACTCCGTTGGTCGCGGATTCATCGCGGAATGGATCGTGGGCCGGCGGATTTAGGAAGGCCAGCGATGCTTCCGAGACGGTGCAAACGCGCGCCGCAGCGGCCGTGATGATGCCCACCAGTGCCGGCGCGCCGTACGGTCCCCGCCAGGAGAGCAGCATCCGCAGGACGCCGCAAGCCAGCAGCAGCAACGCAAAGTCCAGGCTCAAGCGGATTTCTGTCAGCAGGCCCAGCTGCGCGTGCAGTCGCGAATATCCCCGGTGAAAATGCATCAGGTGGCGAATCTCGTCGCGCAAGCGCCGCACCCACAGCAGCGAAATCCGCTTCCGCTCCGCCAGGAATAATTCGCAAATCCCCGGCGAGGTCGCGGTGCTCACGTACTGCAGGTCTTCCCGGTCGAAAATCCGCTCCACTATGTTGCGTCGCAATATCCCCGTTTGCAGCGTGCGCAGCGACTGCCGCGCTTCCACGCACTGTCTCCCGCTGCCTTCCATCGGCGCCTTTTGCCGCAGCGCCAGCACCAACAGGAACGCGAACAGCACCGCCCCAACCAATAGATAAAGAATCATCGCTATCATGGCCGTGCCGTCCCCTTGAATTGCGAGCCGATCGCTTCCAGTCTCTCGCGCGTCTGGAGCGCCAGCGCGTCGTAGTCCGGCGCGATTCGTCCGATTCGTTCCGGCACGGGATTGGGAACATACGACCACAGCGCCCAGGTCCACACCGCGAGCGCGAACAGATACGACCCGCTCTGCAAATACCCCCAGACCGGCCGGAGGCCTTCGCCAAGCCCCGCACGCAGCGCCAGCACAATCACGCTCACGCCCACGTAAACCCCAAAGCCCAGGATCAGTCCCTTCAAGTTCTGTCCCAGGTTAATCCCATAATAGAACGCCACCGCCAGAATCGTAGCCAGGAACACCGCCTGCACCACCCGCAGGTCCCTCTCCGCTTGCACGCTGTTCACGCTGATGGACCACACCATCCGGAGCACCTTGATCAGCCCGACGTAGGAGAATAAGGCGCCGAAAACCCCCACGCACAGGTAGCGCAGGAAACGCATCGCCCCCGGATAGGACTCCAGCCCGTGCGCCAGGATTTCCAGGATCACTCCGCAGCCCGCCACCAGCGTCGCAAACTGCGTCGGCCAATACCACTTGGCGTAGAGCGCGTGAGACGTGCGGTAGCTCGCATACATCCAGGCCGACACCACCAACACGCAAAGCATGTACGCGTAAAAATAGGGATACTTCCGCACCATTCCAGTTCTCAGACCGCGCGCCAGAATCAGCAGCTCCAGCGCCAGTCCCATCCACGATAGCAGTTGGCTTAACACGGCACGGACCCGGGTGAATCCTAGCACGAAAAAGGGGGAGATTCTCGTCTTTCTCCCCCTCCTCCAGTTACGAACTGTTGGCGTACCCTTTATGCTACCGTGGGGCTCATCTTATCGGCTTGCATCGCTGCCTACGCCAGGCTCGCTCCACCACCCAGTGGCACCGGCGGGGCCGGTGGATTTGTTCCGTCCATCGCCAATACCCCGATCGCTTCACCACCCAGCGGCACCGGCGGGGCCGGCGGATTCGTGCCATCGGCGAATGTCGTTAAGGTTTGCTTCGGCTGCAGCTTGCCCGTCGGCGCGGCCATGCCCAGGCCCGCAATCACGAGCACAAACACACCAATACGCATTTTTCGGTTCATCGCGATCTCCTGTTTTCTTGATTTGCGCGCCTTCTGGCGCAACGCGACGCTACAGGGGACCGCAGCCTTGGGCGGCGCGGCGCGGGAAATGCTTGGGATTCAAAGCAGGAAATGCGTCAAGGCGGGAAAGGGTGCGGCAGGCCCGGCGCGGGCGAGGCCCCGCAGGCTCTGGCGGCTCACCTATCGTGCCAAAATGCGCGCGGGAACCCGCCAGATTATCCAGCTAGGCACTAGCCAATACCGCCGTTACTAAGATGGAACCCCTGCGGCACTTACGTATGGAGTCGTTTCTGGCCCTCTGGCATCCTGTTTCCTGTCACAATACAAACGAGGTTTTATGCCGGATACTCAATCTCACGAGGCCGCGGCGGCCAATCATTCGGTCGCCCCGCACTTCGAGCCCGAACAGATCCTCGAGCATCTCCATCACCTCGATCGCCGCCAGTGGTGGCTGTGGTCCACCAGCGTCGCGGTGATTCTGCTGCTCACCCTCGCCGTCGCGTCCTTCGCTTTCCCCGCGATGCTCAGCCGCGACGAAAGCTCCTACTCGTTTTTCCTGAATCAAGCGGTTCGCGCCCTGGTCGGCCTCGTTCTGGTCTTCAGCGTCTATCTGGTTTATCAACAAATTCAACTTTCGCGCCTGCGCCACGATCTCAGTCACCAGATGCAGTCTCTGGCGAAGGTGGAAACCCTCGCATCCGAAGTCTATAAGCTCGCCGCTCTCGACCAATTGACCGGACTCTACAACCGCCGCTCCGGCGAGCAGCGCCTCGCCCAGGAAATCAGCCGCGCCCAGCGGCACGGCCGTCCGCTCACTGTTCTCTTGATGGATCTGGACGGATTGAAACAGGTGAACGATCGCCACGGTCACGCCGCGGGCGATAGCGTGCTGAAAGGTTTCGCCGACCGCTTGCAACGCGCCATTCGCGGCTCGGACCTCGCCGTCCGTCTCGGAGGCGATGAATTCATGGCCCTGCTTCCCGAATGCCGCTCCGAGGAAGTCCGCCACGTCCTCGCCCGTCTAGAGGGCCTCGAAGTCGAATGCGACAGCGAAACGACTCGTGTGCGCTTCTCCCGCGGCTGGACGGACTACGCTCCCGGCGAAACGCCCCAGGAATTCCTGAAGCGCGCCGACCAGGCCTTGTATGAAAACAAGCGCGCCGGCAAGCGTGTGGTCTCTGCACCGATGCAGACCCCGGTTACGCAATCCTCGGTCTAGGGATCGCTTGCCTTTGGCCGCAGCTGCGACCCGCACGTTAAGCGCGCCGCGTGAAATCTTGTGGCTCTTTGCGGACGCCGCGTGTGCCACCGCTGGAAATGTTCCCGTAAGGAACACGCTCGAAAAAAACTCTTGCGCCCCTTCGGGGGTTACTCGTAAGATACGCCCCAGTTAGAGGAAAGATACCGTGCCCAAAGAGAAGCCGAAGGTAAACATCGGGGAAGTAATCAAATCCTATCGCGCCGACCGCGGACTCTCCCAGGGCGATATCGAACGCCGCACCGGGCTCCTCCGTTGCTACCTCTCGCGCGTCGAAAACGGCCACACCGTTCCCTCGCTGGAAACTCTCGCGAAAATTGCCGAGGCTATGGAAATCTCGCTCGCCGATTTTTTCCCCGGCAGCGACACGCCCGGCGATCGCGAAACCCGCAAAGTTCTCGGCGAGCTTTCCGAGGAAGAAATCCGCTTCCTCGCGGACATCAAGAAATATTCCACCACCCTCTCCGATGACGACAAGAAACTCGTCCTGGCCATGATCCGCAAGATGGCCACCATCACTCCGCCCCCGTCCCGCGTGCACGCCAAGCCCTCCAACATCGGCCGCCGCCCCGAATACTAATCCCGGCCACAATCATCAGTGCTCCCGTGTCGCAGGCGCTCTCTCCGGCGCTGCTCATTTCTTGCCACTGAAATCGCAACTCCGCCGCAACGGAGGTAGGGGCGCTGCTCGCTGCACCTCAACTTGCCACGATCTCAACCGCCTCCGGCTTTTCGCCTGTTCCCTGCCCACCGTCAACTGCGCTCATCTATGGTGCTTGTCTCCTCCCGCAGCACAACACAACCCGAAATCCCCTCACTAGCATCCGCCCGCACGAATTCGTTACAATAGATAAGTCATGACTCAAAAGCGTCACAGAACCGTCGGCGTCAAAGTCGGCAAAATCCAGGTCGGCGGCGGCGCTCCCGTCGTCGTTCAGTCCATGACCAACACCGACACCGTGGACGTCGCCTCCACCACCCAGCAATGCCTGGAACTCGCCCAGGCCGGCTCCGAGCTGGTCCGTATCACCGTCAACATCCCCGAAGCCGCCGCCGCCGTTCCCGAAATCAAAAAGCGTCTACTCGACGCCGGCTGCGAGGTGCCGCTCATCGGCGATTTCCATTACAACGGCCACGTCCTGCTCACCAAATATCCCGCTTGCGCCAGCGCGCTCGATAAGCTCCGCATCAATCCCGGCAACGTCGGCGTCGGCCAGCGCCGCGACGAACAGTTTTCCACCATCTGCAAGGTCGCGCGCGACCACGGAAAGCCCGTGCGCATCGGCGTCAATGGCGGCTCGCTCAATCAAGAGTTGGTCATGCGCAAGATGCAGGAGAACACCGACCGCGACCTCGGCAAATCCTCCGAAGAAATCATCAATGAGTGCATGGTCCTTTCCGCGCTCGAATCCACCGCGCTCGCGCTCGAATGCGGTCTGCGTAAAGACCAAATTATTATTTCCTGCAAGGTTTCCCGCCCGCACGATCTCGTCGCCATATACCGCGACCTCGCCACCAAGACCGACCAGCCCCTGCACCTCGGCCTCACCGAAGCCGGCATGGGCGCGAAGGGCCTCGTTTGGTCCTCCGCCTCGATGGGCATTCTGCTCGATGAGGGCATCGGCGACACCATCCGCGTTTCGCTCACGCCGCGTCCCGGCGGTGATCGCCGCGACGAAGTCTATGCCGCCTGCGAGCTCCTGCAATCGCTCGGCCTGCGCACGTTCGCTCCCAGCGTCACCGCCTGCCCCGGCTGCGGACGCACCACCAGCACCACTTTCCAGGAACTGGCGGAAAGCATTCAGGGCTACATTCGCGACAAAATGCCGGAGTGGAAGCGTTTCTACGAAGGTGTGGAAGACATGAAACTCGCCGTGATGGGCTGCATCGTCAACGGTCCCGGCGAATCCAAAGCCGCCAACATCGGCATCAGCCTTCCCGGCACCGGCGAAGCCCCGCGCTGTCCCGTGTATATTGACGGAAAGCACTTCAACACGCTCGAAGGCACCTACGACGAACTTTCCGCCGCCTTCCAGAAATTAGTGGACGACTACATCGAAACAAAATATTCCAGGCGCGAACATCCGCTACCAGAAGTAAACGTCCCCCCGCCAACAGCGCAAGCCGCAAAATCGCAACTCCGCGTACTGGCCTAACCATCTGGAGTGCGGCGGCTCGCCGCCGCTTTCCTGGAACAACGCCCCATCGCGGCGCGAAACAGGCGAGGCTTGCCTCGCCGGCCTCCGATTCCGCAGCGCGAACTCGCACGCCCCGACTGCACCGAGCCCGCGCAACCGTCGGCCTCAGCGTCTTCGACTACTCAGACCAAGTCGTTGACTCTGGAGCGGCCACCTTTTCATCCTGAGAGCTGCCGATGGCAGGCTCGAAGGGCAGGTGGGCGCCTTTGCTTTGCCTTTGCCTTCGCAGTAGTCCGCCCCGGACGCCGCCCACGCACCCTCGCAGGCGAATCCGGTTGAATCTCGGCGCGACTCCCGGCAAATTGGTAGCGGTTGCTGCAAGTGGTGCGTGTTAAAAGGACGACCGGCGATGCTCCACCCATCCCCTTCACCGCGCGCGAGGCAGCATGTCTGACGCCGCCATTCCTCCGCCGCCAACGCCGTCCGCCTCGCCAAGCGATTTCACGCGCAGCGCGCCCCCCGCTCGCCGCTCGCAAGAAAAGCCCGGCTGGCAATTCGGCTTCTGGAGCCTGATCGTCACCCAGTTCCAGAACGCCTTCAACGACAACGCCATCAAGTACCTGGTCATTTATCTGATCATCGCCATGAATTACCCGAAGGAGCATCGGGATTTTCTGGGCACGGTGGTCAGCGCGCTCTTCGCGCTTCCCTTCATTTTTTTCTCGCTCACCGGCGGATACTTCGCGGATCATTACAGCAAGCGCAGCGTCGTCATCGGCACCAAGGTGATGGAGCTTTTCGTCATGGGCGTGACCATTCTCGGCCTGGGGCTGCAGAACCTGCCGCTGGAATGCGCCGCCGTATTTCTGATCAGCGCCCAATCGGCGCTCTTTGGTCCTTCGAAGTACGGCCTGCTGCCGGAAGTGCTGCCCGAGCGCCGCCTTTCCTGGGGCAACGGCGTCATCGAGCTGGGCACCTTCATCGGCAGCATCAGCGCGGTCACCGCCGCGGGCTATCTCGCCGAACATTACCAGGGCCGCGAAGCCATGGCCGGAGTGATTCTGCTCGGCTGCACTCTGCTGGGCCTGACCACCAGCTTCGGCATCACCCACGTGCCGGCCGCGGACCCGGCCAGGAAGTTCCGCTGGAATCCCTTCGCCGATCTCGGCGCGCAGCTCAAAATCATCGCTGCGGACCGCATCCTCACTTGGGCCGTCATCGGCAACACCTATTTGTGGTTTCTCGCCGCGCTGTTGCAATTTACTATTCTCGTGTACGGCCACGACATTCTGCACGCCGACGAAACGCACATCAGCTACCTCGTCGCCGCGCTCGGCATCGGCATCGGCGTCGGCAGCCTCGCCGCCGGCTACCTTTCCGGCGGAAAAATCGAATACGGCCTGATTCCCATCGGCGCGCTGGGCATGACCGTCTTCGGCGCGCTGCTTTATTTCGACCGGCCCGCCGAGCTGCTTGCAGGCGGGCTGCAAACCGCCGCCGTCCACCTGGGAATTCCCGTCGCGGAGCGCGCCACGGCGTTTCTGGTGGCCCTCGTGCGCCTGCGCATGCCGGACCTCGCCCTGCTCGGTTTCTTCGGCGGATTTTTTGCCGTGCCGCTGAACGCCTTGATCCAGCACCGCCCGCGCCCCCAGGAAAAAGGCGGCGTGATCGCCGCCGCTAACCTGCTCTCGTTTGTCGGCGTGTTCCTGGCGGCCGGCGCCTATTTCTTTTTCTCCACCTTTTTGCGTCAGACCGCGGCGGGAGTTTTTCTGGACGGTGCGATCCTCACGCTCGTCACCACCACCTATTCCATCTATCTCTTGCCCGATTCCCTGCTCCGCCTGGTCCTTTTCATGCTCACCCACTCGATCTATCGCATCCACGTGCGTGGCCGCGACAACATTCCCGAATCCGGCGGCGCGCTCTTCGTTTCGAATCACATGTCCCTGGTGGACGCGCTGCTGCTGCTCGCCTCCACCGACCGCGCCATCCGCTTCCTCGTCTTCCAGGACATCTTCGACCAGCCCTACATCAAGCCCTTCGCCAAAATGATTCGCGCCATTCCGATTTCCTCGCAGTTGCGCCCGCGCGACATGATCCATTCACTGCACGAAGCCAGCAACGCCATCCGCAGCGGCGAAATCGTCTGCATCTTCGCCGAAGGCCAGATCACCCGCATCGGACAGATGCTGCCCTTTCGCCGCGGCATGGAACGCATCATGAAGGGCCTGGACGCGCCCATCGTTCCCGTGAGCCTCGACGGCGTGTGGGGCAGCATCTTCAGCTTCGAGCGCGGCCGCTTCCTATGGAAGATGCCGCGCAAGATTCCCTACCCCGTCACCGTCAGCTTCGGCAAGCCGATGCCGCCCACGACGACAGCCTTCGAAGTGCGCGCGGCGGTGCAGGAGCTGCAGAGCGAAGCCTATCGCCTGCACAAAAGCCGCATGCACACCCTGCCGCGCGCGCTGATTCGCACCGCACATCATTATCCACTTCGTTTCGCCATGGGCGACAAGCGCCGCCCGCGCATGAATTGGGGCAATGCGCTGCTGAGCGCGATTTTTCTGGCGCGCCGCCTGCGCCGCGCATGGGCCGGGCAGGAAATGGTGGGCATCCTGCTGCCGCCCTCCGTCCCCGGTGCGCTGGTGAATTTTGCCGCCTCGCTCAGTGGGAAAATTCCCGTCAATCTGAATTACACCCTGTCCAACGAGACGCTCGCCTCCTGCGCCGCGCAGTGCAATCTGCAGACCGTGGTTACCACCAAGTTGCTGCTCGATAAAATTCCGCTGCAGGTGCCGGGCCGCCAAATCCTTCTCGAGGAAGTCGCCGCCGCTCCCCGCCTCGGCGAAAAAATCATTGCCCTGCTGCTATGGTTCCTCCCCAGCTTCCTGCTGGAGCGCACGCTCGCCGCCGCCAAGCCGGCATCGCTGGACGACCTCGCCACCGTGATCTTCTCCAGCGGCAGCACCGGCGAGCCCAAAGGCGTGATGCTCACGCATTACAACATCATGTCCAACACCGAGCAGATGACCCAGACGTTCATGCTCGGCAAGGGTGACGTGCTTCTCGGCGTGCTGCCCTTTTTCCACTCCTTCGGATTCACGGTGACGTTGTGGCTGCCGGCCGTCGCGGGCGTCGGCATCGCCTATCATCCCAGCCCGCTCGACCTCACCGCCGTCAGCGAACTGGTCCGCGATTACCAGGTTACTTTTCTCCTCGCCACGCCCACTTTCTTGCAGGCTTACATCCGCCGCTGCTCGCCGGAAGATTTCGGCAGCCTGCAATTCGTCGTGGTCGGCGCGGAAAAATTGCCGGAAGCGCTGGCGCTGGCGTTCGCAGACCGCTTCGGCATCCGTCCGCTGGAAGGCTACGGCTGCACGGAATGTTCGCCGGTGGTGGCGGTGAACACGCGCGATTTTCGCGCGCCAGGATTTCGTCAGGTCGGCGCGAAGCGCGGGCACATCGGGCATCCGCTGCCTGGCGTGAGCGTGCGCATCGTGGACCCGGAAACGCGTGTGCGCCGCGCCGTGGGAGAAGCGGGCCTGTTGCTGGTGCGCGGCCCCAACGTGATGAAGGGATACCTGGGAAAGCCGGAAAAAACCGCGGAAGTGCTGCAAGACGGCTGGTACGTCACCGGCGACATCGCCGCCGAAGATCAGGACGGTTTCCTGACCATCACCGACCGCCTGAGCCGCTTCAGCAAAATCGGCGGCGAGATGGTGCCGCACATCAAGATCGAAGAAAAACTGCAGGAGCTGGCCGGCGCGCCGGAAAAACAATTCGTAGTGACTGGCGTCCCCGACGGCAAAAAAGGCGAGCGGCTGGTGGTACTGCATCTGTTGTCGCCCGACGAGCTCAAGCCCGTTCTGGAAAAGCTCGGCAACTCCGACCTCCCCAATCTGTGGATCCCGCGCGCCAATCAGTTCTTCCAGATTGCAGAATTGCCACATCTCGGCACGGGCAAGCTGGACCTGCGACGGATTCACGAGATCGCCAGGGAAAAATCCTCGGGACAAGCGTAGTAGCACCCGGGAATGTTGAGTTGCGGGATTCGCGGGCTCGGTCCAACCACTTCACTTTCCCCGTTTTCGGCCAGTGAGTACTAGTTCTGGCCTTCGTCTGTTCGTGTGTACAGCAGATTTTCTCTTGCGGGGGTGTTAGGTTTGGTGGGCAGGCATCAGTATGGGAGAGGTTCGTGAATTGCCCGGCAGGGACTTGCGGCTGGCCCTTTGGAGGCGATTCCGGGCTGGATTGGGGCGCTGCGGGGCGCTCGAGGCGGGCCGGTCAATCGCTGCTCGTAAAAAACGGAAACGCACGTAAGTGGTTCACAACAAAGGCCAAAGTATTTTTCAATCGCTACTTTTGGTCGCAACATCGCAGTTCGGGCGGGGTACTCGCCGCGATCGAGCAGGGCAAAAGATTCAACACAGAGCGCACCGACCTGGAAAACAGAGGCCACGGAGAAGACCTGGAGCGACCCTTAGCGGCGCACAAAGCAACGGCAGTCGCAGCAGGCGTGTGCCGCACAGGCGAGCTCGCCTCCGCCACGCGCGTGCCAGGGAACTCCGAGCGCGGGCCGACGGGGCGAAAAAAAAAGGCCGAGGGTTGGTTGCCCTCGGCCTCTTCTTGCGGCTTACTGTGCTGGTTCAGTAGCGGATTTTAAGGGCGAAGACGATGGACCGGTTGGCGGTGCCGGTCGGCGACGTGTACGGGTTGCTTGGAGTGTATTGCGGAATGCCGAAGCCGGTGTAGGTGCCGGAATAGCCCGCGTCCTCCAAGATGGGGTCAACGCTCTGGTAGTTCGGATGATTGAAGACGTTGAGAAAATCGGTGCGGAATTCCAGGTTGGAACGATCGTTGAACTTGAAGCGCTTGATGATCGAGAAGTTGCCGACGTTGGTGTGGAAGTCGCGCAGACTATTCCGACCGGCCGTGCCCCAAGGAGTGCCGTTGATGGCCTGCGCTTCTCCTCCGTTCATGATGAAGCGCACCTGCTGGCTGGTGACCGGGTTGACTGCGCCGGTGGTATTCACCGAGGCAAAATCCAGCAAGGTGTTCGCGGACATGCTGCAACCAGCGCCAAAGAAGCTGCACGCGTCGCCCGCGTACACGCCGATGCTGGTGACCGGAGCGCTGGGATTGCTGAGGAACGGGCGGAACGTCTCGTAGGAGCCGATGAAGGCGTTGTCGAAGGCGGTGTCCTGGCCGACCGCTCCGGAGAACGCCCCGAAATAGAACTGGTTGGGCGTATAGGTCTGGCCGGACTGGATGATGTAATTTCCGGAGAGGATCCAGCCGCCCAGCACATGCCCGATTAAGTCTTCGCGATGTTTGAAGGCGGGAATTTCCTCCACGAAATTCAGGGTCCAGGTGTTGGGATAGTCCAAGCCGGAGAGGCCGTGCTCCTGACCGGTATAGTTGAACGGGTTCTGGGAGAAGGCGTAGGTGGTGGCGCCGCCGAAGGTGCTGAAAATTTCGCTGGCATTGTCGGTGGTCTTGCTGAAGGTGTAGTTGGTGTGGAGCATCAGCTGGTGGAAGAGCTGGGTGGAGCGGAGTTCGAGCTGCAAGCCCTGGTAATCGGAATAGGCGGTATTGGTGCGCTGGCGAACCAGACCCTCTGCGCAGTTCACCCGGCCGTAGCCGGCAGCGGTGGGGTCGGTGCAAGGCGTGATACCGGCGGGAACCTGAGAGGGAAATTCCGAGTAGAGGTCCGCGATGTAGGGGTTGGCGTTCACGGATTGAAAGAGGTTGTATCCGTGGTTGCCGACGTAACGGGCTTCGAAGGCGACATTGCTGGCGAGCTGGCGCTGAATGCCAAGAGACCAGCTATGCACGCCGTCGGGCTTGAAATTGGGAGCGACGTTGGTCTGATTGAAGAACCGGGGATCCTGGGTGCCCAGAGCTAGAACGCCCGAAGCGGTTAACTGCGCACGAACATTCGGGCCGATGGGGTCCGCCACCAGAGGCGAGCCGTTGGCGGCGGCGCCGGTGAGAGTTTGCAGCAGCACCTGGGGCGCGGAAGTGGCCACGTTGAGATAGATGTTGTAGAAAGACGGATCGTAGGCGAGGCGATAGCCGCCGCGAATGACCGTCTTGCCGTCGCGCAAGAAGCCCCAGTGCGGGCTGTAAGCAAAGCCGATGCCGGGCCCGAAGTCCGTCTTGTTGGTGGGAACATTGGGGAAGACGGTGACGGACGCGGGCAGAGTGGGATCCCAGAGCGGGTTATCGCCGTTCTGCGATTCGGTATCGAGATTGTGAAACAGGTCCGCAGGCTGGCCGAAATAGCTCCAGGTGAGACCGAGATTGAGGGTTAGGCTGGGAGTGAGTTTCAGGTCGTCGCCAACGTACAGGAAGACGTCCTTCTCGCGGAAGTCCAAGGTGTAATTGCCGGTGGCGGCGGTGAGGCTGCTGGGAATGTCGCAGGCGAAGGCGCTGATGGAATCAATGCTGTCTCCACCGGGGAGCGAGCAGACGGTGTTCCCGGCGGCGTTCTTGCTGACGAAGCCCGCGGCGGGCGCGGTGAATGTCTGGAAATTATAGGCGCCGTTCAGCTCGGGCAAGAACACGTTGGGAGAGCGCTGGTCTGTGAAATTGACGCCGGCGGACCACTGGTGCTTGCCGGTCACCCAGCTCCAGTTATCTTGAATCTGATAGGTATTGACGACGCGGCCCTGGGGAAGGTTCGTGGGCGGCCCGATGGTGGAGACGGCGGAAGTAGGCTCGGAACCGTTTGCGAGGCAGGGGTCGGGCCCGGTCATTGGCTCGGGGATCTGGCAAATGAAGTTGCCGAACGACCAGTTGGAGAGGCCATCGGGAAGACCGCCGCTCAATGGAACGGTATTGCCGATGGTGTTGCCGCCGAAGGTGACGCTGAGGCGCGTATAGCCGATGCGCAGTTCGTTGGTCATGCTGTTAGTGATGGAGCGGGTCCAGCCCACCAAGGCAGCTTGAGAAAGGGCGGGGACGCTGTAGGGATAACCCGCGGCGGCGGAACCGCTGTCGTCGAGGTCAACGTTGTCGGATTTATTGTAAAGATAGCGGAGGTACACGCGGTCTTTGCCGTACACGAAATCGCCGCGGCTGACGAAGTCGTATTCGTGATAGGGAGTGCCGAGGAAACGCTGCACGGCTCCGACTTGGACGGTGCACGGAGTGACGCCGTCCGGACCCAACAACTGAATGTTATTGGCGGTGCCGGGCGACACAATGGGACTGCCGCCGCCTACGCCGAAGGGGCCGTATTTCTGCAGCGCGGCCACGCTGTCGCTATTGGGATAGCAGCCCGCCAGTTCGTTCAGACCGGTGGGAGTGAGGGCGTTGCCGTCAGAACTATAAACCGCCTTGGACTCGATCGTCTGATTATCGAAGCCGCCGAACAGGAAGATATGGTCTTTCTTTACGGGGCCGCCAACGGTGGAGGATACGAAAATGTTGTTGAACCAGGGCGGGCTGGTGAGGTCTTCACCGAAAACGGGGTTAGACTGAAAGTTATTGAGAGTGGTGAGGACGGAATTGCTTTCGGCGGCGCTGATGGTGCCGTGCCACTGGTTAGTGCCGACCGGAGTGATGAGGTTGACGACCGAGCCGGCGTTGCGGCCGTATTCGGGTTCGAAGTTGTTGGTGGTGATCTGATATTCCTGAACGAAGTCGGGGTTGGACAAGAAGAGCGAGGGGCCGGCGACGGAATTGTCGTTGTTATTCTGGCCGTCAATTTCCTGGTCGTTGTTGCGGCCGCGGATGCCGTCCACGATGAAGCCGACACCGTTGGTGTTCGAAAAGCCGTTATCGCGCGCGGCGCCTACGCCGGGAACCTGCAAGGCGAGATAATCGAGGCCTTGATTGCCGGCGATGCCGGTGAAAGTGGAAAGATCCTGCTGGGTGAAGGTGGTGGAAACCTGGGCTTCGGAACTTTCGATGAGCGGCGGAGCCGCGGTGACTTCGACGGTGGTGCTGGCCGCTCCGAGTGACACGTTGATGTTGCCAAGGCCGAGGTTCGCGCCAGCGGAGATGGCCACGTGGCCCATCACGAGCTTCGCGAATCCATCCTTGCTGAACTCAATTTTGTAGGTTCCCACCGGCAAGAGGCTCAGGCGGAACAAACCGTCGGAGTCCGAGCTGGTCTTGAATTGTTGCTGAGTTCCCGCGTTGGTCGCGGTTATCTGCACGCCGGGCACAACCGCGCCGGTGGGATCCACGACGGAGCCGGAAATCGAGCCGTTGACAACCTGGGCGTATCCAGGCCCGCTCGAGACGAGAAAGAGTGCCGCAACGACCAATACCATCCAAAAACGGCTGCTTGCTGCGTGATTCCAGGAAATAGTCTGCACAGGCCACCCCCTTAATTGAAATGCTGCCCGGTCCTGTCGTTCTCCCAATTCAGAGACCGGAGCTGTACCGCGACACCACGAGCCGGATCACTTGAAAGTGAGAGTCAACACTGACCGTGTAAAGGATGGACCCGCATGTTCAAGTTCTCCCGCCCCCAGGAGACTTGCACCAGGTGCTTCCAGGAGCTTGGTAATGAAAATATGAGCAACTGCCGTACCAATACCGGGACATATACTACAAAAGCCAACTTGTCCGCTATGAGGATTTTAGATGGAATGCATCGAGATCAGCCTAACCGACGCAACATAGATATCCGTAACTACATAGTGAACCCATATGTATTTCAAGAGGTATCTTGCCAGCGACCTGGTTCAGTGGCGAATCTGCGCCTGGGGGAGCGGGATCGAGAAACACTTCGAATGCAGAATGGAGGCGCCGACAAAGCCAAAACGGACGAGTCTGAAAGGCGCGTGGCGCGCTACGACGTTCGCTCAGTCCTGCACGGTATAGATTCTGATCTCGGCACTCTGGCCGCCACGAGCGGGAACGGCCAGATAGAAGCGGTCGAAACCTTTTCCTTGCTTGCCGAAGTATCCCGCTGTCCTGGCACCGATGGCCGTGGGAATTTTCGCGAGAAGCTGGTAGAGATCCCCGGGAGCCATCTGGAACACGTAGATGAAGCCTTCGCCTCCGGGCATGTAGATGCGTTTGCGCACGGCGTCAAAATACAAGTCGTCGGTATCCTGCACGCTGGGGAGAGCGGCGACCATGCGGCCGGAAGTGGTGTCGAACACGGCCAGCCGCGCGGGGACGTGCGTACCGACGAACAGACGATGATCCGCTTCATCGAGGGCCATGGGAAAATTGCTCTCCACGCCCTGCAATTTCCAGCGGGTGACGACATTGGTATCGCGATTCACGACCACGATCTCTTTGGAGTCGGGCAGGTTGACGTAAATATTGGGCCCCGCGTTTTCGAGTTGAAATGATTCCGGCTCGCCGCCCAGCTTATATTCGCGATCGAGGCGTTGGTTGGTGAGGACGTCAATCATGGCGATGGCGCCGGAGTTTTCGTCATCGCCACAACCGACATAGACGCGCTTGGAGGCGGCGTCGTAACGCATATTGTCCGCACCGCCCGGGAAGTCAACGGCGGCGAGCTGGGCAAAGGACTTGGCGTCGTAGATGTAAACCTTTCCTGCTCCGCTGGCGACAAACAGCTTGTCGGTCTCGGGAGAGAAGGCAATGCCCTGCGGATCCGGAACGCCGGTGATGGTGTGTTCGAGCACTCTTCCTCGGAGATTGACGACCTCAACCGCATTGCTTCCCAGCGCGGATACGAACAGTTTGCCTCCGCCGGCGGCGAAGTGGTCGAAGCGCCCCTTGGCGTCTTCGAGGGGGATCGCCTCGGTCAAGACGAGCGGCTCATCGGACGGAGCGTCGGCTGCGGGGTTCGGTGTGGCACTTTTCTGGGCTCGGGCCGGTATCGCAAATGCGGAGATTAATGCTAGACAAAGAAAAAGCAGGAACGTACATCCCTTGTTCTGGTTCAAATGATGGACCCCCTCGAGGTGCATGCGTCTTAGTTTGAATACCGGCGCGATTGCGGCGCTACGACGACAACAAAATAATATCACCGGTGTGGTCGCGCGGTGGGAGCAGAAAGAGTAAGACGTAATGGCGTCGTTTACGGCCGGGAGGTGGTCTGGCGCTGAGTCGCGGATCGGTGCCCGCTACAGGTGCCCTTCCGCGACGCGAGATTGGTAGCACTACGCGGAGGCTTGAATCACAGCCCAGGTGGCGATTGCGCTGGCGGCTGTGGTGAAGACGCCGTATTGGGAATAGATCTGCGTGGAGGCCTGCTCGGCCCGCTGAATATTGTTGTCGGGATTGGGAATTTGGGGATCGGAGGCGTTGCGAATGGCGTGCCATTTCACGCTGGGAAATTGCTGCATGGTCTGGCCGATCATCGCGTCGCCCATATCGCAGCATTGGCCCAGGCCCTGGAGCTTGTAGTAATCGGTGGAGTCGTCGAAGGCGAAAAAATCGGTAGTGACGATGGCGTCCTGCGGCGCGGCCCACATTTTGGGCGTGGCGCGACCGCCCGCAACGCGCGCGGCATTTACCTGGGTGAGCGCGGGCAGGATGGCGGGAAGCGCGGCGGCGGGAAGCGGAGACGTCTGGTAAGAAGCCGTGGCCCACGGCTCCGACTTGAATTGGCGGGTGCAGTCGAAGCGGGTGTGGCCGGCGAGGACCACGTCGCCGAGCTCGACCTGCTTGCCGATGGCTCCGCCGGTGCCGGTGGTGATGAGCAGCTTGGGTCGAACCGCCTGCACGATTTCGGCGACCAATTTTTTCACCGGGCACTGCGGGCCGTCGTAATCGAGGTGCAGGCCGGACTTGATGAGCAGGACGCGGGCGTTGCCGATGCGGCAGGGAAAATAGAGGCCGAGGCTGTGGTAATAGCGCGCCATGTCCGGCCGGGTGTCGTCGAACGGAGCCTGCGCGCCGGTGACAAGTGGAATGTAGGCTTGCACATTGTGGCGGTATTCATACCATGCGGCGGTGAGGAAGCCGGGAGTGAACAACGCGGCGAGCGCGGCGGCCTCGGCGGCGGTCCAGGTGAGCACCACCGCGTCGTAGCCGCTGAATTTGGAAAGATCGTCGGTGGCAGCAGGTGCGGCAGAGAGCGGCGCAGCGGTGGGTGCCGTGGCGGCGGGCCATGGGACCGGGCTGGGGAGGCGTTCGCTGAGGGTTAATTGAGCGGCAGCGACGCCGGCGGCTACGAAGCGCTGCTGCGGAGACTCGGGATTGTAATTGAGGCGGAGATCCTCGAGGCCGGCGCGAGTTAGTTTTAGATTTGGTTGCGATCGCATAGCCGGGATCAAGGTGAAACGACAGCAACGGCAAGAGCGACATCAACGGCAACCGCGACTGCCACTGCAACGGCGCCCGCCTGAAGGCGGCCCTACAGATACAAGGACGGATTCGCCGGCTGGCGGCGGGGTCATTACGAATTCGCAGATGGAGCGCTATGCACGGGTTAGAAGACGGCCAGCTTTACGTGCAGGAATTTTTTCGGGTCTTTGCGGAAATCGCCAATCAGGAGGCGCAAGTCGCCGCTCATGCCGGTTAAATTGTCGTAGAGTGCGGGATCGCTGAACAGTTTGCCTGCCGTGCCCTGGTTGGAATTGAGTTTGGCGGTGGCGTCGCGGACCTGAGCGGACGCATCGCGCAAATTATTATAGAGAGAGTCGTCGGTGGCGAATTTGCCGAGCGAGCCTTTGCCGGCGCGCACGTCGGTGAGGACAGCGTTGCCGTTATCGAGGAAAGTTTTCGCGCTGTTATAGACGGCGGGGTCATAAATCAGTTTGCCGGCAGTTCCCTTCTGGTCCTTTACCGCACCGATCACATCATTGACGTTGTCCACGGTGGCGTTGACTTTGTTGTAGAGCGCGTCGGAGGTGAGCAACTTGCCCGCGGTGCCCTGGCCCTGCTGGATGGTGCCGGCCATGGCATTGAGGCGCGCGACGGTGGAGTTCAGATTGTCGTACAGCGCGGGATCCTTGATGAGTTTGCCGACGGTGCCTTGGCCCGCCTGGACCTGGTTGACGATGCCGCGCAAATCGCCGGAGATAACGTTGAGTGTGGTGAGCAGGTCAGTGCCGCGTTCGACCATTTCCGTCATGGCCACGGCGGGCGCGCCGGGGACGGTGCTATTGGCCTGCAAGGGCGGCCCGGTGAGGCCGCGCTTGATGGTGACGTAGCGGTCGCCCAGCAAGCCTTCGGTGACCAGGCTCGCGGTGGAGTCGGTGCGGACGTCGGACTGGAATCTCTTATCAATGCGCATGACCAACTGGATGCTTTGGCTGCGGTCAGAGGGATGCGGATTGAGGGCGATTTGCTCGACGTTGCCGATGGAGACACCGTCGAGGCGGACCGGGGCGCCAGCGGCGACGCCCTCGACCTCCGGCAGGTAGGTGTAGAGGCGATACTTCGGCCCCAGGATGCCCGCGCCGGTGATGTAAAAGATGGCCACGGCGAGAATGAACAACCCCGCGAGGACGAAAAGTCCTACCCGCAGCTCGGTCCAGGTCAATTGCTTGCGTTGCGCCATTGCATTGCCTCCTCAGAGATTGCAAATGCGGATACGAATCATTCCGCCGAAGCCAGAAATTTTTTCAGATAGTCATCCCGGGTAAGCAACAATTCGTCGGCAGGAGACTCGAAATATATTTTGCCGTCGCGCAGGACGAGGACATTGGTGGGGTGCGCGGCGTTACGCTCTTTGCCGCCGTCGGCAGCCTGTTCGCGTTGGGCGAGGGCGCGCGGGGCGCCGGATTTGCCGTTGCCGCCGGCGAGAGGGACGACGTGGCCGGCGGCTTTATCGAAACGAAAATTTGCGAGGCCGAAAGCGTCTTGCACGCGGTGGGTGGCGAGCAGGGAGGTCACGTCCTGCAAGTCACGGCCGCGCAGGATGAGGGTGATGATGGTCTGGGAGGTGACCGGATCGAGGCCGGCAGTCGGGGAATCGTAGAGGACGACGGGCGGGCGATCTACCAGAGCGCGCGCGATGGAAACGCGGCGGCGCATGCCACCGGACAGTTCGGCGGGATACTTTTCGAGGGCATCCTCCATCTCGACGAAGCGCAGGGCTTCCCGCACGTGCGCTTCGATGTCGGTTTCGTCCACTTGCTCTTCGCGCAGGCGAAAGGAAACGTTGTCGGAGACGTTCAAGGAGTCGAAGAGCGCGCCTTCCTGGAAGACGAAACCGATGCTGCGGCGGAAATTGAGAAGTTCCTTTTCGGACATTTCGCTGATGTCGTGGCCCATGACAAGAACGCTGCCGGCGTCGGGCTGGATGAGGCCGGCGGCGAGCTTCATGATGAGAGTCTTGCCGGTGCCGGTTTCGCCGAGGAGCACCTTGGTTTCACCATGAGCGACGTCGAAGGAAATGCCGCGCAGGACTTCGCCGTCGTCGAAACCGATGTGGACGTCGCGGAGCGAGATGAGAGCTTCGCCGGGAACGGTTTGGGTGTCCGCGGACAGAGGGCCGCCTGGTGCCGGCCGCGAGGGGCGCGCAAGATTCAGGGATGAGCCGGGCGGCGGAACGTCGCGCGTCATGGGTCCGATTATAAATGGAAACGAGGAGAATCGGGCGGGAGTTCCGCATGCGGCCGGGGAGCGGAGGTCCTGTGCGGACCTGTGGCGATTGGCACGGCGCCCGGTGAAACTACTGGAATAGATAGAGGAGCAAGCGGGAGAGGAAGAAGTCCACGATGAGAATGCAGACGGACGAAATGACGACGGCGCTGGTGGTGGCGCGGCCGACGCCTTGCGTGCCGCCTCTGACGCGCAGTCCGCGGTAGCAACCTACCGTGGCGATGATCAGGCCGAAAGCGAAAGGCTTGGAGAGGCCCTGCACCACGTCGCCGATGGCGAGAGCGTTGATGGCGCGGGTCCAAAACTGTATGGCGCCGAGGCGCAGCGTGGTGTAGGCAACCAGGAAACCGCCGCAGAGGCCGACAAAGTCGAAGACCGCGGTGAGCAGCGGGACCATTAATACGGTGGCGATGACGCGGGGCATCATCAGTTTGCGGATAGGGTCGGTACCGAGGGCGCGCATGGCGTCCACCTGCTCGGTGACTACCATGGAGCCCAGCTCGGAGGCGATGCCGGAAGCGTTGCGGCCGGCGACGAGCAGCGCGGTGACCGCCGGGCCGAGTTCGCGGACGAGGGCGAGGGCGACGGCATCGCCGGTGAGAGCCGTGGAACCGAAGCGCTGAAATTGCGCGGAAGTTTGCAAGACCATGACGCCGCCGATGGAAAGTCCGGCGAGGATGATGATGGGGAGCGAGCCGACGCCGATGATGTCCATCTGCTCGAGGGTGTCGAGGGCGTAATAAGGAGGCGTGAAGAGATACTTCAGAGATTGGACGGTCAGGAGCGAGTAATCCTGGACGGAGGCGACCATGCCTTTGAGGGCGCCGGTGACAATCGAAGGGAGCGATGAGGTGGAACTGGCTTCGGACATTTTGGGCGACGCGCGGCGGACGAGATGCGCCGCTTACGCCGAGTCCCGGAAAGCGTAACGGGTGAGACGCACCGCGTCAAGCAGACATGCGGGCACAAATTCCGGCGCCCTGGCGGCGCGGAGGCTGTCCGCAAGCGCGACAGCGGTTTCCCACAATCGCGCAACTGTGCGCGGTGAGGGAGTTTGCGTTGCGGGCCAACTGCTTGACGGGGCTGGGGCTTTCGGCGAGTGCTTCCGGCACGCCGCGTGCTTGTGATTCGCCGGTGTGGTCTGGCCGACAGACAGGAAAGGCGCGCTCATGGACAAACTGATTCAGGATATACGCTACGCTCTGCGTACGTTTGCGAGGAACCCGGGCTTCGCGGCGATCGCTCTGCTGACGCTGGCGCTGGGGATCGGGGCGAACACAGCCATCTTCACGATTGTGGATGCGGTGATGCTGCGAGAGTTGCCGGTGGCGAAGCCGCAACAATTGGTGGCGCTGACGGATCCGGACTTTCATGGGATGAGCAACGGCAGCGAAGACGGCGACCGCACCGTGCTGGCGTATTCCGAATTCGAATATCTGCGCGATCACAACGAGGTTTTTTCGGGGATTTTCGCGGCGGACAGCTCACTGCCGCAACTGCAGGTGACTATCACGAATCCGGCGGGGGCCGCGAATGGCAGCGGCGACGCCGCGAACCCCGCGCCGAGCGCGACGCAGGAGCTGGCGCGCGTCCGGCTGGTTTCCGGAGATTATTTTCAGACGCTGGGGGTGCGGGCCGTGGCGGGGCACACGTTCGGCCCGGAAGTGGACCGCGTGCGCAACTCGTTTCCGGTCGCGGTGATCAGCCACGGATACTGGAGCCGGCGATTCAACCTCGACCCGGAAGCGGTGGGGCGCAGGATCGAAATCAACAAGACAGCGTTCGAGATTATCGGCGTGGCACCGGCAGGATTTTTCGGGCAAGCGGTGGGCGAAGCGCCGGACATGTGGGTTCCGGCGACGATGCAGCGCGACGTTTATCCCGGTTACGATCTGCTGAGCGCTTTCCCGGACGGCAACATTGATCAGCACATGTGGCTACACGTGACGGCGCGCCTGAAGCCGGGGGTAACGCCGTCGCAGGCGAGCGCGAACGTCAACGTGCTATTGCAGCAGTACATCGCGTCTTCCCTGCCCGGACAAAAGCTTTCCAGCGCGGAATTGAAGGATTACGCCAACCAGCAAATCAAGGTGCAGTCCGGCGCGCGGGGCTCGTCGGTGGTGCACGGGAGATTCGCCGAGCCGCTGAAACTGCTGATGGCGCTGGTGGCGCTGGTGCTGTTGATCGCCTGCGCGAACCTGGCCAACCTGCTGCTGGCGCGGGGCGCGAGCCGCCAGCGGGAATTCGCGGTGCGGCTTTCCGTTGGCGCGGCGCGCACGCGGCTGGTGCGGCAACTGTTGACGGAGAGCTTTCTGCTGGCGTTTGCGGGCGGGGCCGCGGGGCTGGTGCTGGCGCAGTGGGCGGACGCGGTGCTGTTGCGGATGGTTTCGGGGACGGGGAGGGATGCGATCGAGCTTTCGCTGCGCGCGGATGCGCGGATTCTGGGGTTCACGTTCGGAATCGCGGCCTGCACGGCGATTCTGTTCGGGCTGATTCCGGCGCTGCGCGCGACGCGCATTGACCTGTCGCCGATGCTGAAATCCGGAGCTTCCGGCTCGACCGTGGAAGGGCTGCACCGGCGCCTTCCGATAGCCAAGATACTGGTGGTGGCGCAGGTGGCGGTGTCGCTGGTGCTGCTGGTGGCTGCGGGATTGTTCGTGCACAGCCTGCAGCAATTGAACGAAGTGAAATTGGGCTTCAACTCCTCGCACTTGATGCTGCTGCGGATCATGCCCCTGCCAGCGGGCTACAAGGATGCGGCGATTCCGCTGGTGTATCAGGAGCTGCTCGACAAGTTCAAAGCCGTACCGGGAGTTTCGGGCGTGACACTTTCCGTGGACGGACTTTTCAGCTCAACGGACTCGGGCGATCCCATTTCGGTGGAGGGCTACACCCCCGCTCCGGGCGAGGCGGTGCATTCGCGGATGGATCATGTCGGCCCGGATTATTTTTCCGTCGTCGGCATGCCCATCCTGTATGGACGCGGGATCGAGGCCCAAGACAGCGCGCCCGCCGGCGGGAGTGTTCCGCGCGTCGCGGTGATCAACCAAAGTTTCGCCAAACATTTTTTCCCGAACACGAATCCCCTGGGCAAGCGAGTGCGCGACACGTATCCGGGTAGCACGGCGGAGGCCGAGATTGTGGGGGTAGTCGCGGACGCGAAGTACCGCAGCTTGCGCGAGGAAGCGGAGCCGCGGCTTTACGCGCCAATCTTCAATCCTCTATGGGCCGCCAATGCTGTTTACTACGAGATTCGCGCGAACGGGGACGCGGCGAGCATCTCGAGCGCGCTGCGCGCCGTGGTGCACGACACCAATCCGGCGCTTCCGGACGCGCCGATTCGCACCATGGCGGCGCTGGTGACGGAATCGCTGCGCACCGAGAATTTTGTGGCGCGGCTGGCATCGGCGTTTGGATTGCTGGCGATCGTGCTGGCGGGGGTCGGGCTGTACGGCATTATGGCGTTCACGGTGGCGCGGCGCACGCGGGATATCGGCATCCGGATGACGCTGGGGGCAAGCCCCGCGACCATATTGCGCCAAGTGCTGCGGGAAAGTGTGGTGCTGGTGGCAATCGGCATCGCGGTGGGGATTCCGATCGCGCTGGCCGGCACGCGGCTGGTGCGGAGCATGCTGTTCGGGTTGGGCGCGGCCGACCCGATTGCGCTGGGAGCTGCTTGCGTGATCCTCGCCGCGATTGCAGCGGCGGCGAGTTACATTCCCGCGCGGCGGGCGGCGCGGGTGGACCCCATGGTGGCGTTGCGATACGAATAGACGGTTGCAGCGGCGATTATCCCCACCGCGGATGGGTCGCTTAGCAGCGCCACGGTCGCGGCCACATCAAAGCCTCCCACCTGCCCTTCGCACCTGCCACCGCCGCGCTCGAAGGGTGAAAAGGCGGCCGCAACAGGCTCAAAACCTTCTCCTGGCAACATTTTCCGCAGACTTTAGAACCGCGCCGCGCTTGCGCATTAGGATGTGGACTGCAAGCCCCTGCGCTGATTCCTGCGCCTACTTTTTGACCATTTCGATGTCGAGGGTGATGGTGACTTGATCGCCGAGCATTTCGTCAATGCCGGGGAGCGCGTTGCTCATGACCGTGATGCCGAAATCCTGACGATTGATCGTGGTGGCGGCGGAGGCGCCGCGACGGATTCCACCCATTACCTGGATGGGTTTGCTGGGGCCGGTCACCTCGAAGGTGACTTCCTTGGTGACGCCGCGGATGGTCAAGTTGCCGGTCATCTTCGCGGTGTTGGCGCCGGTGCTCCAGATTTTCGTGGACTGAAAAGTGATGGTGGGATATTTGGCGACGTCGAAGAATCGCTCGCTGCGGAGGTCTTCGTCGCGTTTCTGCACGCGGGTGAAGACGGAGTCCGCATCAATCGAGGCGGTGACGCTGGACTTGGAGATGTCCTGGTCGTCGAGCTGGACCGTGCCGCTCACTTTGGTGAATTCCCCCTGGACGTTGGAGATGCCGAGGTGGCGGATGGAGAATTGCGCGTTGGAGTGGGCGGGATCGAGTTGCCAGGTGACGGCCTGGGCGGATGCGGATGCCGCAGTGACGGTGAAGAGGATGCCAAGCCCGATCGCGATTAAAAAGTTTTTCATGCAATGCCTCCCCTGAAATTTGCGACCGAGAATTGGGCGCTGGGTACGCCGGCAAGTATAACAGCGGCGGAATTGCCTCGGGGTGGGAAACAGGCGAGCGGTGGAGGACGCCGAAGCTTGCTTCGGACGAGGAAAGTGGCTGTGAGCTTGCCGAGATGGGGCGCAGCAAGCAGCGCCCCTACGGGCGATGGTGCCGGATCGTCTGGCGACGGCGCTACGTTTAGGGCACTGAGCCGCGGAGGCGCGGCTTTACGTTGCTGGGAGCGTCCGGTAGAATCTGTCATTCGTGCCTGCACGCTGGGTTCGACCTAACATGCTGCGATTTGTGACAGCCGGGGAGTCACACGGGCAGGCGTTGATCGCCTGGGTCTCCGGATTGCCGGCGGGCGTGCGCGTGGATTTGGATTTTATCCAGCGTGAATTGCACCGGCGGCAGCTCGGCTACGGACGCGGCGGTCGGCAGCGGATCGAAAAGGATGCGGCGGACATACTAGCCGGGGTGCGGCACGGGCAGACGATTGGCGCGCCGATCGCGGTGCGCATCGAGAACCGCGACTGGAAGAATTGGGAGAAGACGCTGCCGGTGGAAGCCGTGGAAGACACGGACGGCGCGGATACGAGCGACCCCAAGAGCGCGCAGCGGCAACTGACGGCGCCTCGGCCGGGGCATGCGGACCTAGCCGGGGCCTTGAAATTCAATTTTCACGACGCGCGCTACGTGCTGGAGCGGGCTTCGGCGCGGGAAACGGCGGCGCGGGTGGCTGCGGGAGCGTTCGCGAAATTGTTGTTGCGCGAATTCGGCGCGGAAGTGCTGAGCCACACGATTGCGGTGGGACACGCGCGGCTGGAGCGCGACGCAACGTGGGAAGAAATCGCGCTGGTGTGCGAAAATCTGGAATCGCCGCTGCGCTGCGTGGACTCCGCGGCGGAAGCGCTGATGAAAGCGGAAGTGGACCACGCGCTGCGCGCGGGTGATTCGGTGGGCGGCGTTTTCGAAGTGGTGGCGCGCGGAATTCCGCCGGGGCTCGGCAGCCACGCGCAATGGGATGAAAAACTGGACGGACGAATTGCGCGAGCGGTGATGTCCATCCAGGCGGTGAAGGCGGTGGAGTTCGGCACGGGCGTGGCGAACTCCGGGAGCTACGGATCGGAAGTGCAGGACGAGATTCGCTACGACGCGGCGAAGAAGAGGTTCGAGCGGTCGTCGAACCGCGCGGGCGGGCTGGAAGGCGGAATCACGAACGGCAGCGACGTGGTGCTGCGCGGATATCTGAAGCCGATCTCGACGCTGCGGCGGCCGCTGCTGACCGCGGATTTGAATACCAAGGAAGCGGTGAAGGCGGCGTACGAGCGCTCGGACGTGTGCGTGGTGCCGGCGGGCGGGGTGGCGGGAGAAGCGATGGTGGCGGTGGAATTGGCGGGTGCGTTTTTGGAGAAGTTCGGCGGGGATTCGCTCGGGGAGACGCGCAGGAATTTCGAGGGGTATGCGGCGCAGCTCGATCAGTTTTAGGCGGCGGTGCGCTGGGCGGCGAGTGGCGATTCCCGGGCGGTGATTTGTGGCTGCGAACTTGAAGCGCTGCGGCGGGCATAGGAACTGACTGACGATGATTCATCCGATTGTGAAATATGGCGATCCCGTGCTGGAAACGCCGGGAAAGCGCGTCGAGAAATTCGACGAGGACATACGCAAGCTGGTCGAGGACATGTTTGAATCCATGTACGCGGCGGCGGGAGTGGGACTGGCGGCGCCGCAGATCGGCGTGAGCCTGCGGCTGACGGTGATTGACGTCTCGAACGGAAAAGTGCCGGAAGCGAAGATGGTGCTGGCGAATCCGGAGATCGTGTACGCGGAAGGCCAGCAGCGCGAGGAGGAGGGCTGCCTTTCGCTGCCGGGATTTCGCGGGTACGTGGAACGCCCGCAGTACGTCACGGTGCGCGCGCAGGACGCCGCGGGAAACGAGTTCGAGCGGCGCGGCGAGGGATTGCTGGCGCGGGCCTTTTGCCACGAGATTGACCACCTCAACGGAGTCCTATTCATTACGCACTTGAGCATGCTGAAGCGCGACCTGATCAAGCGCAAAATCCGCAAGCTGAAAAAAGCCGGCGAGTGGTAGGGCGCCGGTGCCGCCGCTGACGATCGTCTTTTGCGGCACGCCGGCGTTCGCACTGCCCACGCTGCGCCATCTGCTGAGCCAACCAGAATTCAAGATCGAAGGAGTGGTGACGCAGCCCGACCGTCCGCGCGGGCGCGGGCAGCAGACCGCCGCTTCGCCGGTGAAAGACGCGGCGCTTGCCGCGCGCATCCCGGTACACCAGCCACAGAAAATCCGCACCGAAGAATGGCAGGAATATTTCAGCCGGGTCGCGCCCGACGCGGTGGTGATCATCGCCTACGGCCAGATTATTCCCGCGCGACTGATCGCGATTCCGCGGCTGGGCTGGATTAATTTGCACGGATCGCTGCTGCCGAAGTATCGCGGGGCGGCGCCGATTCACTGGGCGATTGCCAACGGCGAAACGCGAACGGGTTTGACCACGATGAAGATTGACGCGGGGCTCGACACGGGGCCGATGCTGCTCAAGTACGAGACGGAGATTGGGCCGGAGGAAATCGCGCCCGAATTGTACGCGCGGCTGGCAGAAGCGGGCGCGCCGTTGATGGCGAAAACGCTGCGGGGGCTGGAGGACGGAACGATTACGCCGGTGGCGCAGGAGGCTGCGCAGGCGAGCCTGGCGCGGCCTTTGAAGAAGGAAGATGGGAAGATTGATTGGTCGTTGCCGGCGCGGAAGATTTATGACCGGATGCGCGGGTTTCAGCCCTGGCCGGGGGCGTTTACATCGTTTCGCGGGAAGAATTGCGCGATTTGGGGAAAGCCTGCGGCAGAGATTTCTTCGCAGCACGAGCCGCCCGGGACGATTCGCGTGAGCGGAGGCGAGGTGTTCGCAGCGTGTGGAGAGGATACCGCGCTCCGGGTGGAATTTGCGCAACTGGAAGGGCGCAAGCGGATCGCAGCGCGGGAATTTGCCAATGGGGCGCGGTTGGCGGCGGGGGAACGATTTGGAGGTTGAGGGGATTGGTTGCGGAGAAACAGCGGTTGCGTGCCGCTACAGTTTTCTTATTGCGTGACTCGTTTCGGCGTTTTGTGAATTGAAAATCGCGATGGCCATTGTCAGTCCAGCCCGAAAAATTGCTTACGAGGTGTTGCGGCGCGTGGAGGCGGAGGGCGCGTACGCGAGCGATTTGCTGCACGCGGAGCTGGGGGCGGGGGTGAGGCCTGAAGATGCGGGCCTCGCGACGGAATTGGTCTTGGGAGTGTTGCGGTGGCGCCGGCTGCTGGATTTTCTGCTGGAGCGGCAACTGAAGAAGCGGGTGGAGCGGCTGGATTTGCCGGTGGCGCTGGCGCTGCGGATGGGATTGTACCAGCTGCGGTTTCTGGAGCGGGTGCCGGCACGGGCGGCGGTGAACGAGTCAGTGGAATTAGTGAAGCGCGCGCGGAAGACGTCCGCGGCGACGTTGGTGAACGCGGTTTTGCGGCGTTGCGCAGATGAAGCGCGGGTCCCGGCCGCGAATTTTGTGGCGGCGAGCATGCCGGCCGGGGAACGATTGGGAATTTTGCATTCGCATCCGGCGTGGATGGTCGAGCGGTGGCTGGTGCGGCTGGGCGAGGAACGGACGGTTGCGTTGCTGGAGGCGAACAATCGCGCGCCGCGATTGAGTGGTGCGTCGCACGATGTGGCGCGGCGCGAAGAAACGTTCGAGAGATTGCGGCGCGCCGGATTGCGCATCGAGCCGGGGGTGATTTTGCAATCGGCGTTCGCGGTAAGCGGGGGAAGCGCGGCGCGCACGGAAGCTTTTCGTTCCGGAGCGATTTCGATTCAGGATGAGGCTTCGCAAGTGGTGCCTTTGCTGTTGGACGTGCAGGCGGGAAACCGCGTGCTGGATTTGTGCGCGGCGCCGGGAGGCAAGACGCCTCCGCTGGTGCGGGCGGCAGGGGCCGGCGGGCTGGTGGTGGCGGCGGACCGGCACGCGCACCGTTTGCGGGCAATGCGCGAGCAGTTCAAGCGATTGGGACTGGGCCGCGTGCGCCTGGTGGAGTTGGATGCGGCGGCAGCGCTGCCGTTTGGCGTGCTGTTCCAGCGGATACTGGTGGACGCGCCTTGTTCCGGGACCGGAACGCTGGCGCGGCATCCGGAGATTCGCTGGCGGCTGAAGGCGGAGCAACTGGCGGAGTTTCACGCGTTGCAAACGGCTTTGCTGAAATCGGGGCTGGAGCGGCTGGCGCCAGGGGGGCGGCTGGTTTATTCGACCTGCTCGATGGAGAGCGAGGAAAACGAATTGGTGGTGGAGGAAGTGCTGGGCGGCGCGCGGGGGTTACGACTGCTCGCGGGGCGCGAAGCGGGGGCGGGATTGGCGGGAAGACTGGTGCAGGGATGCGAGCGGGAGAGCTTGTTCGATGGCGAAGGTTATTTTCGGACTTCGCCGGCTGCGCGGCCGACGGACGGGTTTTTCGGGGCGGTAATCGAGAGAGTTCGAGACTGAGGCGGTTGCGGGAAATGGCGGAAGGTGGAGGGATCGCGTGGAGAAAAGCCGGGCGGTGCGGTTAACCGCGAGGGTGCGCGTTGGATGGGCCGGAGTGATGCGACTTGGTTAGTCGTGTTAGGCTCTTTTCGCGGCGAGTGCTGCGCGGCGAGATTCCCGCCAGCCTGCGGACTGGTGCAGCGGGGCGCTTCCGTCGGATGAAAGAGTTGGGTGAATTATTCTGATGATTAGGGCGAGCCGATGACGTTTCGCGAACGGATGCACTGGGCTTTCCGGATGGCGCTGTTGGCGTTCATTCTGACATCGGTGGCGTTTCTGAGCGCGATCACGGCGATGCGCTTTGCGATTCAGGGACGCGAGGTAACGATGCCGGACGTCACGGGAAAGAAGGCGGTGGTCGCGCAACAGACGTTGCAGGGGCGGGGCGTGGGATTCAAGGTGGAAGACCGGATTTTCAATCCGTTGCCTGTGGATACGGTGGTGCGGCAGACGCCGCCGCCGGGGATCCAAGTGAAGATTGGGCAGTTTGCGCACGTGGTGATCAGCCTGGGACCGCAGAAGGTGACGATTCCGACGCTGACCGAGCACAGCGTGCGCGCGGCGCGCATCGAACTATTGCGCTCGGAAATGCAGGTCGGCGAGATTTCCCAGGCCTACGTGCCGACGACGGAAGAGGATGCGGTGTTGCAGCAGGATCCGGCGCCGGGAACGTCGGACATAACCAGCCCGCACGTGGATCTGCTGGTATCGCTGGGAGCGCGCCCGGCGGCTTACGTGATGCCAGAACTGATCGGGCTGACGCTGCCGGAAGCGGAAGCGAAATTCAGCGGCACGGGTTTGAAGGTGGCGAAACTGACGTTCGCGGCGGTGGCCGGGGGGTTGCACGGGACGGTGGTGGGACAGACGCCGTCGCGCGGGACGCGAGTGGATGCGAGCACGGCGATCGAATTGCAGCTTGCGGAGTAACGGCGAAGCTGTCACAGAAGCGGTGAGACACGGAGAACGGTTGGCGAAGCTCCTGCAGCAACCCGAAAACCTTCCAACGGCTTAGTGGTGTGCTAGAATTTGCAAGCAAGTATGAGCTACGCACGCATTGAGATTGCGCCCTCGATTCTGGCGGCGAACTTCGCGCGACTGGGCGAAGACGTGCGCATGGTGGAAGAGGCCGGCGCGGATATCGTCCACGTGGACGTGATGGACGGGCACTTCGTGCCGAATCTTTCGCTGGGAATTCCGGTGGTGGAGGGATTGCACAAGGCAACCCGCCTGCCCCTGGATGTGCATCTGATGATCGAACAGCCGGAAAAGTACATCGTTGATTTCATTCGCGCGGGAGCAAACCGCGTGCTGGTACACCAGGAGGCGACGGTGCACCTGGACCGGGCGCTGGCAATGATCCGGGAACACGGGGCGGAAGCGGGCGCGGCGATCAACCCGGCGACCCCGGTGGCGATGCTGGGCGAAGTGCTGGACAAGGTGGACACGGTGCTGGTGATGACGGTGAACCCGGGATTCGGCGGGCAGAAATTCATCGCCAATACCTACGCGAAAATTCGGCAGCTAAACGAGATGCGAGCGCGCTATAATGCGGCCTTCCGGATCGAAGTGGATGGAGGCGTTGATTCGGGAAATATCGCCGAACTGGCGCAGGCCGGCGCCAACACGTTCGTCGCAGGTACTTCGATATTCCACGCAGCTGATCCAGCGGCCGCGACACGACAATTGAGCAAGCTCGCGACGCAGGCCTTGAGCCAGAAGGCCTGAACCTGATATGCGAAGGTGTGACGTGAAAGGTGCGATGGCAGATGGAAAAGTGAAGAACTTGCGGATGGCGGCAGTGATGCTGGCGGGAGCAGCCCTGCTGCTGGTAGCCAGCCCGCGCGCGGGCGCGCAGGTGCCTACGGCGCAGACCGGCGGGACCGGCGAGACCGCTCCGCCTCCGACCCCTACGGAAACGGCGGCGCCGAAAGCGGCGCCGACCACGCCGACCACTCCCACGACACCGAAAAAGAAAAGCAGGTGGGGACACAAGAGCCAGAAAGATCAAAAGAAGGCGATCCCCGAGGTGAATGCTTCGGCGGAGCCGGACAAGCTGCTGTACGACCGCGCGCTGGCGGACCTGAAAGCCGGACGCTACACCGAAGGACGGCTGGCGCTGCAGACCCTGATCAACACGTATCCCGACAGCGAATATCTGGCCAAGGCAAAACTGTCCGTCGCGGATTCCTACTTCAAAGAGGGCGGCACATCAAACCTGACGCAGTCCATTCAGGAATATAACGATTTTCAGACGTTTTTCCCGTTTTTGGATGAGGCCGCGTACGCGCAGATGCAAATCGGCCTGGCGCATTACAAGATGATGGAAAAGGCCGATCGCGACAAGACCCAGGGTGAGGCGGCGGAAGACGCTTTTCAGGCGTTCCTGTTGAAGTATCCGCAGAACCCGCTGGCGCCCAAGGCGGCGCAGTATTTGCGGAACGTGCAGGAAGTGCTGGCGGACAGCGATTTCAAGGTGGCGTATTTCTATTACACGAAAATGGATTACCGCGCCTCGGCGGCGCGGCTGGTGGAAGTATCCGACCGCTATCCGCTGTACAGCCAGAACGACCAGGCGCTGTGGATGCTGGGCAATATCTACGAGCGCGCGAAACAGGTATCGAAGAGCGAGGACGACAAGAATCACTGGGACGATCTCGCCACCCGGTGCTACGACCGAATCGTGCGCGACTATCCGCTCTCGAAGGATGCGCCGGGCGCCAAGGAACGTCTGAAAGCCATGGGCCGACCGGTTCCCTCCGCCGACCCGGACGCGATTGCGCGCATGCAGAAACAGCAGCTGTACGAGAAGCAACATCATCAGAGCATTGCGCTGACATTGCCGATGGGGATGCTGAGGGGAAGCCCAGACGTATCTACCGCGGCGCGCGCGGGAACTCCGCAGATGAACCCGCCGGACGATGCGGTTTCCGCGACCGATGTGCTGAGGCCAGGGGCCGCGGGGCCGACGTTCACACTGACGGGCAGCACGGCGGGAGGCAGCGCTGACGCGTCGGGAAGCAGCAGCGAGGTGGTGACGCCGGAAGACGCGACAACGGTGCCGGCAGGATCGCAAGGCGCGCAAACCGCCGTGGGCGCGACGATTCTCACGCCTCTGGACGACAAGGGGCAGCCCACATCTGCAGCGCCTGAGGGGACGGCAGCCGCTCCTGACACGACCGGGGTTGGATCCGGCTCCGGGAGCGCGACGGCACCGCCAGCGAGTACCAGCGAGACGCTGACGGGGAGCGGTTCGGGCACGGCCAGCGCCCCGGTAGCGACAGGCACGGTGAGCGCGACGGGAACGAACGATTCCGCGACTTCTTCGACCAGTTCGGCCGGTCCAGCGGGAGCGGCTCCGGTTGCAACAGGTACGACGGCGCAGCCCGCGCCCAAGGCTTCGGGCGCGGCAAAACCGCCGCCGGTGGACTCGAACGAAGAATCCACGAGCAAGAAAAAGAAGGGGTTGAAGAAGCTGATTCCCTGGTAATCCCCGTCCGTACGCTGTTAACTGCCTGCTAACAACTCTAGCACTCCTGTACTTCGAGTTTGTTGACGCCCATCCCTCAGGATGCTGCAATAGCTATATTCATGGGATGAGGCGTGTCTCCATAGGGGGCTTGCCGCCAGGGGAAGACAGTGCCCAGAATTTTGGTTGCAGACGACAACACTAATATCCAAAAAATGGTCGTGCTGGCGTTCCAGGAGCGCGGCGTAGAAGTGATTACTGTCGGGAACGGCGAGGCGGCCGTGCGACGGCTGCCGGACGTAAATCCGGACCTGGTGCTGGCGGACGTATTCATGCCGGTGCGCAACGGCTACGAGGTCTGCGAATTCGTCAAGAAGGATGCACGCTTTTCTCACGTACCGGTGATTCTGCTGGTGGGCGCGTTCGACCCCCTGGACGAAAAAGAAGCGCGGCGGGTGGGCGCGGACGGCGTGCTGAAGAAGCCGTTTGTGCCGCCGGATCCGCTGATTGCCATGGTGATGTCCGCGCTGGAAAAGAACCCGAAAGTTGCCGCGGAGTTAGCCAAGGCCAAGGAAGTGGCGGCGGAGGCGGCACTGCCCGCGGTGGTGATGGAAAGCCCGCTGAAAGCGGAGCCGAAGCCGCTGCCAGAATTTCCCGAACCGACAGCCGAAGAAGCCGCAGTGATTTACGGGTTCGGCAAGGGAGTCCGCGGACTGGACACGGGCGAGGAAGAGGAAGAAGAGGACGAGGACGAGACGCCCAAAGCTAAGAAGAAAGCCAAGCCCGTAAAGGAATCGAAGGCGCCGAAGGCGCCGGCCGCACCGAAGGTGCCGGTGGTGGCAGCGGAGGATGACGAAGAAGAGGTGGATCAATCCACCACGGCCAATGACTGGCGGCGGAGCGCGGCCGACTTCGAAGTTCCCGAGAATGTGGCAGCCGATCCGGTTTATTCGTATGGCCAGAATTTCGAGCCGATTACTTTTCCTTCCGAGCGCGATGTGCCGCCGAAGCGTGTTCGCGTGGAAGATGCGAGCGCGGAAGCGCTCCCCAAGACAGCTGAGCCGCCGGCGGTAGCGGACCTGGCGCCAGCGGCGCTACAGGCTCCTGAAAGTGCCGCGCCAAAACGCCAGCCGTGGGACGTGGACCAGCCGGAAATTGAGCTGGCGACAGGATTTTTTGCGCAGCCGGAGCCGATCGCTGAGGTGAAGCCGGTCATCGCGGAAATTGCCAAGGCTGAACCTGTGGTTGAGGCGAAGACCGCTGTTGAAGAGAAGGCTGTAGTCGAAGAGAAGCCCGAGGTGGCAGAAGCCGCCCAGCAGGAGCCCAAGCGCGTGCAGGCGAGCGCGCCGGAGCCAGTAGCTGAACGCGAGGAACCAGCCGAGACGACGGCGCGGCCAAGTTTTGTTTCGAGAGTGCGCGGATGGATGGATATGCTGTCGCCGTTGTCCACAGAAGATGCGGCCGGCGATTCGTCGGAAGGCGCGGATGGGCATTGGACGGCGAAGCTCTCTTCCACTGAAGCCGGCCCCGCAGCTGTGGAGGCTTCGACGCCTGTCGCGGCAGCGGAAGATTATGCAGAGCAGGCGGCCGTGCAGGAAGCGGTGAGCGCAACTGCAGTGGAGCCAGCCGCGGAGCCCGCCACAGAAACGCAGTCCAGCGGGAGCGCACCTTTCTTCGCGCCAGTGACGCACGCGGAGACACATGAGGACGCAGCGTCCAACCCGGATTTCGCGCCGACTGCGGAATCGGAGACGGCCGCCCAAGAAGAACCGCGCGAGTTTGGCGAAGGCAAGCTCGGCGAAGCGAAATTCGGCGGGTCGTCTTACCACTTTTCGGATGACGCGCACGAGCAAAGCCACGAAGCGGCTCCCGAAGCGCGGGAAGAAGTCGAGCAGCCCGCGACGGCGAGTGATCCGGTGGCCGCGGATTTTCCGCCCGAGACCGAGCCGGAGCCCGTCACCAGCAGCGGATTCGATTTTGCGCCGGAGCTTTTGCCTGCTCCGGCCGACGTGCCACAGAATGGCGGAGGTTTATCGGGGCTGATGCCCGCGGAACCGCTGTTTGCGGGCGAACGGCAGCACGAGCAGACGGATTATTCAGCGCATGACGGCGAACCGCCGCAGCCAGACATGCGCGAGCAAGAGGCGTTCGCGGAAGAGACTCATCCGGGGCAGTTGTTCCAGCCGGCGCCCGACGACGATTATTGGGACCGGGAAGCCGCGGCGCATGAAGAAGCCATTCAGGCGCAGGCGAACGAGTCGCTGTTCGACGAATCTGGGGCGGAAGCGGCCGAGCAAGGACTGAGCGAGAGGATTCCTACGCTGCCGCCGCCGAACCGCGAAGCGTTATCTGAAATTCCGTTCCTGATGCCGCCGGTGTTGCCACCGCAAAATGTGAGTCAGTCGGCGGCCGTCGCAACTAGCGCGGAAACCGTGGACGAGGTGGTCCGCAAAGTCATGGAGAAGCTGGGACCCCATCTGCAGGAACTGCTATCGCAGGGGGTGAAGCCGCTAGTGGAAAACCTGCTGCAAAACGAACTGCACAAGAAAGAAAAGTAAGACCGCCGCGCGGACTGGAGCGCGTGCGTTTGCGCGTGCACGAGGTTCCGCACACTGCCCTCCTGCGTCTTATCCCTTGCCAAAAACTTTGTGGAATAATCCGATCATCTCCGCGAACGATTGGTCCGTTGCTTCGGGATCGAAGCGCGGGCCTTCGTCGCGCGTGAAGGCGTGCTCGGCTGGATAGAGCAGGGTCCGGTAGCTGGCGCCGGAGGCTTGCAGCGCGCGCTCAATCATTTCGCGGCCCGCGTCGGGTACGTGCGGGTCCCTGGTGCCGAAAATCATCAGAAGTTCACCGCGGACTTCGCCGGCGCGGGCGAGCGAGCCGGCGTCGGTATCCTGACCGAGCTTGCCGTCGTGGATGCCCGTGCCGTAGTAGCAGGCCGTGGCGCGAACGTCGGGTTGGAAGGCGGCGCGAAACGCGAGATGGCCACCGATGCAGAAACCCACGACGCCGATTTTGCCCGGCGCGACGCGGGGATGCTGCGCGAGCCAATCGAGTCCCGCGCGGCAATCGGCATCAAAATGCGCTACGGGAGTTTTTGCGGCATCCTGCTGGCCGCGAGTGCGTCCAGCGTCATCGAAGGGGATCACGGTGCCGGGCGGTTCGATGCGGCGATAGATTTCCGGAGCGGCGGCGACGAATCCGTATCCGGCCAAGCGGACGCAGAAGCGCAGCAGCGGCGGGGTGAGCTGAAAAATGTCCGAATAGCACCAGATGCCGGGGTAGCGGCCCTCAGCGCGTGGCGCAGCAAGGAAGGTGCGCATGGGCAAGCCGGCAAGAGGGATGTCCGCGTATTCGGTGACGACGATCATGGGCTTGGTGGCGGGAATTCTCGCCGACGGGCGGGAGCTAGTCAACTGGTCTTTGAACACGCTGATGGCGCGCGGATGGCGTGTGGATTGCGCGCGCGGCGCGGTGGCGATCGCGCGAGGTTGGCATTCGTTGACGGGTTACTGGCCCGCCGTCTATATTGAATGATTCGCAGCACGCACCGGCACCGGCTTGTGTGGCGTCGCTTCGGAAGGCCGGCGGATTAAACACCGCCTTGACGGTGCCTAATTCTCATTCCTATCGGGGAGCAGATGGCGCGAGAAATACCGAAGGCTTATGAGCCGCAGGAGATCGAGGAGCGCTGGGCGAAGGCCTGGTATGACGAGGGCTTGTTTCGCGCGGAGAATTCCGGCGATGCAGCGGTGGCTGAGGGCTCGCAGCGGCATTTTTCGATTGCGCTGCCGCCGCCGAACGTCACCGGGTCCATCCACATCGGGCACATGCTGGAGCACACCCAGATTGACATGCTGGTGCGCTGGCACCGGATGCGCGGGGAACGAACTCTGTGGCTTCCGGGAATGGATCATGCCGGGATCGCGACGCAATTCGTAGTCGAGAGAATGCTGGCGAAGGAAGGAATCAACCGCAAGGACCTGGGGCGCGAGGAATTCGAGAAGCGCGTGTGGAAATGGAAGGCGGAAAGCGGCGGAGCGATCAAGCAGCAGATGATCCGCCTGGGCGCATCGTGCGACTGGACGCGCGAGAGATTCACTTTGGAGCCGGCGCTGTACCGCGCGGTGCTGGAAGCCTTCTTGCGGCTGTATCGCGAGGGATTGATTTATCGCGGGCGCTACATGGTGAACTGGTGCCCGCGCTGCCAGACGGCGATCAGCGACCTGGAAGTGGTGCACAACGAGCGCACCGGGAATTTGTGGTTCATCCGCTACCCGGTGGCGGGGATGAAGGAATATCTTGTGGTGGCGACGACGCGGCCGGAAACGATGCTGGGCGATACGGCGCTGGCAGTGCATCCGGAGGACGAGCGCTACCGGCATCTGGTCGGGAAGAAAGCGGTGCTGCCGCTGATGGAGCGCGAGATACCGATCATTGCGGATACTTATGTGGATCGCGAGTTCGGCACGGGCGTGGTGAAGATTACCCCGGCGCACGACCCGAACGATTTCGAAGTGGGCAAGCGGCACGGCCTGGAAGAAATTGACGTGATGACCGACGACGCGCACATGAGCGAGGCTGCCGGGAAATATGCGGGGCTCGACCGATTCGTGGCGCGCGCGCGAGTGATTAGCGACCTGGAGGAACTCGGGCTGATGGACCGCATCGCGGAGCACATCCATTCGGTGGGGACGTGCGACCGGTGCAAAGCGATCGTGGAGCCGCGGCTTTCGACGCAGTGGTTCATGAAGATGAAGCCGCTGGCGGAGGAAGCGAAGAAAGTGGTGACCGGGGCGTTCGGGCCGGCGGCGGAAATCGAGGTGGTGCCGGACAACCAGCGGACGATTTTACTGCAGTGGTTCGAGAATATTCGCGACTGGTGCATTTCGCGGCAACTGTGGTGGGGGCATCGCATTCCGATATGGCATTGCGCGGAGTGCAAGCAGATGGTTGCCGCGGCGGATTCGAGCGTGAAGATTGTGGATGGTCACGCGCGGGCGGCGAGCGTGCCGACGCAATGTCCGAAATGCGGCGGCGCGAAATTGACGCAGGATCCAGACGTGCTGGATACCTGGTTCAGCTCGGCGCTGTGGCCGTTTTCCACGCTCGGTTGGCCGGACGATACGGCGGACTTGCGCACCTACTATCCGACGAGCCTGCTGATCAGCGGGTACGATATTTTATTTTTCTGGGACTCGCGGATGATCATGATGGGGTTGCACCTGACTTCGGCCGCAACGGAAGCCGGGCGAATTCCCTTCCGGCGGCTATACGTGCATTCGCTGGTGCGTACGGCGGAAGGCGCGAAGATGTCCAAGACCAAAGGGACCGGCGTGGATCCCTTGGAATTGACGCAGAAATTCGGGACGGATGCGCTGCGGTACATGCTCGCGAGCATGGCTGCGCCTGGTACAGATATTGCGCTGACCGAGGACCGGATTCTAGGGGCGCGGGCGTTTGCCAATAAAATCTGGAATGCGGCGCGGTTTTTGTTCATGAATTTGGAGAAGGTCGACGCTGCGGCCGGATTCACGCTGGAGGAGCTGGCCGCGCCGGAGATTCGCGCCAGGGCGCCGTATGCCGTGCAGGGCGAGGGCGAATTGGCGCACCGCTGGATTTTTTCGCGCCTGGCGGCGGCTGCCGGCGAGGCGAGCAAGGCCCTGGACGAGTTTCGTTTTCACGAGGCTTGCCAGACGATTTACCATTTTTTCTGGGGCGATTTCTGCGATTGGTATATCGAGTGGGTGAAGCCGCAACTGGCTTCCACGGATCGAGGCGTGTCGCTGGCGGCTTGGCGGAATATTTTTGCGGCGCTGGAGGCGGCGCTGCGGTTGTTGCACCCGGTGATGCCATTTCTCACGGAAGAGTTGTGGCATCAGTTGCCGCAGCCGGAGGGCGCGCGATCCATTGCGCTGGACCGGTTTCCGGAGCCGAAGGCGGCGTGGATTGATGCCGGCGCGGAAGGAGATATGGGGTTGATTCAGGAAATCATTGTGGCGGCGCGCAATATTCGCGCCGAGATGAAGGTGGACCAGAAGAAGAAGGTCGCAGCGAATTTTTCAACGGACGATGCTGCGGTTCGGAAGCTGGTGGAATCGAATCGGGAGCCTTTGATGCGCCTGGCAGTGCTGTCCGAGCTGCGGATCTCTTCGGGCCACCTTGACGCGACGGGCGCTGCGGTGCGGTCAACGGCGCAATTCGATCTGCGGATCGGGTACGACGAGGCCGTGGACAAGCAAGTGGAGATTGCGCGGTTGAAGAAGGAGAACGAACGGCTGGCGAGGGATATTGAGTCGAAGAAGGCCCGGCTGGCGGACGAGAGTTTTTTGAGCAAGGCACCGGCGAAGATTGTGGAGGATTTGAAGGCTACGCTGACGGGGCGGGAGATTGAGTATCAAAAACTGCTCGATCGCCTTTCCCAGCTAGAGCAGGCTTAGACGCAGAACAATTCAAATGGCTACGAAACGCATGGCTAACTTGCCGGGCACCACGGACCGGCGTCTGGACGCGCTGCTGACGCTGCTGGCGGAGAACTCTACGATTGTGATCAGCGGGGCTAAGATCGCAAAGGAAATTGGGGTGACGCGGCAGCAGGTGTGGCGCTGGATCGAGAAGCTGCGCGAGCTGGGCGTGCGCGTGAAGGGGCACGCGGCGACGGGGTATCACATCGAGCGGGCACCGGACATACTGGCGGCGCAATTGCTGGGGCACCGGTTGTACGGCACGCCGTTTGCCCGGCGGATCTACCATTTCTTCAAAATTGATTCGACGAACACGGTGGCGATGGAGCTGGGCGAGCAGGGTGAGCCGCACGGGGCGGTGGTGCTGGCCGAAGAGCAGACCGCGGGGCGAGGGCGGGCGGGGCGGAAATGGATTTCGGAGAAATCCGCGGGGATTCATTGCAGCGTGCTGCTGCGGCCGCAGATTCCTCCGGCGCACGCGCCGCTGCTGACGCTGGTGGCCGGCCTCGCGGCGCGGGACGCGGCGGCAGAGGAACTCGATGCCGCGCCGGATATTCGCTGGCCGAACGATTTGCTGGTGCGCGGGCGGAAATTTTCCGGGATCCTGACGGAAATGCACGCGGAGCCGGACCGCATGCACTACGCGGTGGTGGGCATCGGAATCAACGTAAACCAGACCAAGATGCCGCCGGAGCTGACGGAAATCGCGACCTCTTTGCGAATGCAGACCGGGAAGGTGCATTCGCGGCTGGAGGTGCTGATCCGGTTGCTGCGCCACCTGGACCGCTACTACAATCAGTTCCTCAGCGAAGGCGCGACCCCAATTTTGCGGCGGTTCGCCGAAGTGTCCAGCTACTTTCAGGGAAAACGCGTGCGCATTACGACGGCGAGGGAATCTTTTACGGGCACTACGGCGGGGCTGGAGCCGAGCGGCGTGCTGCGCGTGCTGCGCGACGATGGCGGTGGAATCGAGCCGGTGCTTTCCGGCGACGTGGCGGAGGCCGAGTGATGCTGCTGACGCTGGACGTGGGCAACAGCAACACAGTACTGGGAGTATTCCGCGGGAAAGAGCTGGTGGCGAACTGGCGGCTGACCACGGCGCGGGATCAGACCGTGGACGAATACGGCATACTGACGCGCGATTTGTTCACGCTGGCCAATCTGGAGCCGCGGGAAATCGGCGGGGTGATCATCAGCTCGGTCGTGCCGCAACTGAATTCGCGGCTGGCGGGGATGGCGGAACGATATTTCAGCAAGACGGCGCTGTTCGTGGAGCCGGGAATCAGGACCGGGATGCCGGTGCATTACGACAATCCGCAGGAGGTGGGAGCGGACCGCATTGTCAACAGCGTGGCAGCGTTCGAGAAGTACGGCGGGCCGTGCATTATCGTGGATTTCGGGACGGCGATCAATTTTGACGCGGTGTCTGTGCGCGGCGAATATCTGGGCGGGGTGCTGGCGCCGGGAATCGGGATTTCGGCAGACGCGCTGTTCGCGCGGGCGGCGCGGTTGTTTCGCGTGGAGATCAAGGACCCGGGGAAAATTATCGGGACGAACACGGCCGCGTCCATGCAGGCGGGTCTTTTTTACGGGTACACCGACATGGTGGACGGGATTCTGGAGCGCATGAAGAAAGTGATGGGGCCGAAGACGAAAGTGGTGGCGACGGGCGGTCAGGCGGCGCTGATCGGCGGAGCTTCGCGGCACATTGAGACGGTGGACGAATTTCTGACGCTGGAAGGATTGCGAATTATTTGGGAACGGAACCAGGATGGCGGGCGGGGCGGAGTTGTCAAGAAACCCGGGACGCCGCCGGCACGCCCGAGGGATTAGTGCGGCATTGAGGACTGCGAATCACGAGCGCCTGCTATTGTAACAAGCCTTGACCTGACCGGAATTTTCCCTGCGCGCCATGGAATCGTTCAACTACTTCAATTACTTCACGGAAATCGAGGAGTATTTCTGGCGCAAGCGCGGCGCGCATCTGTTGGTGTCGCCGCTGGACTGGGCCATCGTGGAAACCTGGCAAAAGGCCGGGATTCCGATTGGGGCGGTGCTCAAGGGGATTGACCGCGCGTTCGAAAGCTGGGGCCGTTCGCGGAGAGCGGCGGGCGGGAGGCAATTGAAAAGCTTGGCTTATTGCGTGGATGCGGTGCTGGATGCGGCGGCGGAGGCAGCGGAGGCGGCTGCCGGAACGGGGCCGGAAGTCAAAGCATCGCGCGCTGGGGCGGAGCCATTTTCGCGCGACGAATTGCGAAAATATATGCAGCGGAATTCGGGCCGTTTGCGGGCTGCTGCCGGGAAGCAACGGGCGAAATCCGGCGGGACGGCTGCGGGGTTGGCGGCGCGGTTTGAAGAGGCGGCGAGGAAGTTGGAAGAATTATTGCCGCTGCTGGATACGCCGGGGGCGCTCGACTTGGAGGATTTCGAGCGGCGAATGACGGTGCTGGAGGAAAAATTGTCGGCGGCGCTGGCGGCGGACGCCGACGAAGAGGCGTTGCTCACGATCCGTCGGGAGATGGACCGGTCACTGGCGCCGTTCCGGCGTAAGATGTCCGCAGAGCAACTGGCGCAGCTAGAACGGCAATACACGCAGAAACGGCTGTTCGAGCATTTTGACGTGCCGAGGTTAAGTCTTTTTTATTTGACGTAGCTGGCAGGCGTTGCAGTGCTCCGATAGCACCTCATATCCTGCGGGCTCCGACGTAACAATTTTCTTTGATCAAGTACCGCGTCTGCGGCGCTTAATCGAAACAAACGGGGACATCCAGCTTGGACATTACAATCGAAAAACTGATTTATGGCGGCGAAGGGCTCGCGCACCACGACGGCTCGACAGTGTTTGTGCCGTTCGTGCTGCCGGCGGAGCGCGTGGCCGTGGCGGCCGTGGAGCAGAAGAAGAAGTTTGTGCGAGCGCGGGTGGAGCAGATTCTGCAGGCGGCACCGGAACGCGCGGCGGCGCGCTGCCCGCATTTCGGCGTTTGCGGGGGATGCGATTACCAGCACATCCCGTGTGAGGTGCAACTAAAGTTCAAGACAGAGATCCTGCGCGAAACGCTGCGGCGCATCGGGCGGATCGAGTGGGCCGGGGAAATCACCGCGCACGGATCGCCTGCGTGGGGGTATCGCAATCGCGCGCAGTGGAAGGTGCGGCCTTTGGAGGCGGCGGGCGAAGAAGCTGCGGAGCCAGGCGCGGACGGAAAAGCTCGGCTGGGCATCGGATATTTCCGCGCGAATTCGACGGCGCTGTGCGCGGTGGAGGATTGCTCGATTGTGTCGCCGCTGCTGCTGAAAACCTTGCTCTCCTTGCGGGCCGCACTGGCCCAGGGAGCTTTGCCGCGAGGATTGCGGGAGATTGAAGCGTTTGTAGATGCCACGGACGCGCAGCTTTTGCTGACGGCGACGTTCGCAGGGTTCCCCTCGCGCGCCGCGGAGCATGCGGAAACCTTCCGCCGGATCGTGCCGGAAATCGCCAGCCTGGTTTTCCATGATCCCAGCCATGACCGGATGGAACTATTCGGGCCGGGATTTTTGGAGTATGCCGCGGGCGGAATTGGCTACCGCGTGGGGCACTTTTCATTTTTTCAGGTGAACCGGTTTCTCGTGGAGGAGCTGGCGAGCACGGTGGCGGAAGGCGAGGAGGGCGGGCGGCTGGCAATGGATCTCTTCGCGGGCGTGGGACTATTTTCGCTGCCGCTGGCGAAACGGTTTGCACGGGTGGTGGCGGTGGAGTCGAATCCGGCTGCGGCGCGCGACCTGGAGACGAATATGCGCGGGCGGGGCGCAATCGAAGTGCGCACCGCCGACGTCGAGCAATTTCTGAATCGCAATAAGGAGCGGCCGGAATTGGTGGTGCTCGATCCGCCGCGGGCTGGCATGGCGCCCGAGGCGATTCAACGGCTGGGAAAGCTTGCTCCGGCTCGAATCACGTATATTTCCTGCGAACCGCCGACGCTGGCGCGCGACCTTGCTTCGTTCAGCAAAGCGGGCTACGATTGTCGAGAAGTACACTTATTCGATTTATTCCCTCAGACGTTTCATATGGAAACCGTGGTTCGGCTGCGCCGGCGCTAGGGATTGTGTTCAGGGCGTTGCGGCTTGGCCGCGCGTTGAGCACAAGGACTCTTACGCGCGCGGAGCGAGAGGCTGGCCCCCCATTGCGGAAAAGCGGGGGCGAGCCGCTGCGCTTCGTAGCGGAGTGACGCCGGCGCATGAAACTACCTGCGTTGTGGCTTCTAGCCGCGTTCGTTGCGGGCATCGGGATGGCGAGCCGATGGCCGGCTTCGGTGATGTTTTGGGCCGTGCTCGCAGCGGTGGGCATCCTGTCAGGCGGTGTTCTGGTCGCGGGATATCGGACGCCGCGCTACTCGCTGATGGCTGGATGGATTTGCGCGTTAGCCGCGTGGATGGCGATCGGCTTGCTGGCGAGCGGCGTCGAACGGGCAACAATTCCCCAAAATCTTATTTCACGATTGATCGCTGCAGGGCGAGTGGACCCGAGCGTGGCGCTGCGCTGGCGCGGGCAGCTGCGCGAAGATCCGCTGAAGATGCCGTGGGGGCAGCGTTTCGAAATTGAGCTGGAGCAGGTGGAAGCCGCGGGCGCGACGCTGGGCACTTCGGGCGGCCTGCGCGTGAACTTCTATCCGGCGGCGCGCGTTGCGGAGCCACCGCAGGGATTGCGCGCCGGCGATCGCGTGGAGGTGCTGGTAAAGGCGCGACCGCCGCGAGATTATCTGGATCCGGGCGCGTTCGACGTGCATGGATTTCTGGCGCGCGAGAGGATTGATGTAATCGGCTCGCTGCGCAGCGGCGAATTGCTGCAACTGGTTGACCGGCCTGCGCCGACGATCCCGCAACGGCTGGCGCGTGTGCGCGGGACGCTGCTGGCGCGGCTGGATTCGCTGCTTGCGGAGCATCCCGAGCGCGCGGCGGTGGCGCGGGCGATGCTGCTGGGCGACCGCAGTTTTGTGGATTCCAGCGTGGTGCTGGCGTTCCAGAAAACGGCCGCCTATCACGTGCTGGTGGTCGCCGGGCTGCACGTCGGGGCGCTGGTGGTCTTCCTGTGGTGGCTGGGCAAACGGTTGCGATTTTCGCTGGCCGCAATCAGCGTGCTGACGCTGCTGGCGCTGGCTGCGTACGTGGGGATCGTACAGGATCGGCCGCCCATATTGCGCGCGGCGCTGATGGCGGCGTTGTTCCTATGCGCGAAGCCATTTTTCCGGCGCGTGGAGCTGCTGAACAGCGTCGCGATCGCCGCGCTGCTTTTGCTGATCTGGAAGCCTTCGGCATTGGGCGATTCCAGCTTTCAGCTTTCGTTTCTTGCGGCGGGAGTGATTGCGGCGCTGGCGCTGCCGTGGATGGAACGTACCAGCGCGCCGTATCGCGCGGGATTGAAGCATCTGGGCGACGTGACGCGCGACACTTCGCACGCTCCGAAGATCGCGCAGTTCCGCATCGAAATGCGCCTGACGGCGCGCTGGCTGGCCAAGAGAATGCCGCCGCGGCTTGCGGCGCACGCGAACGCCTTGCTGGTGTGGCCGGCGCGCGCGGGATTGCGGCTGTGGGAGATCTTCCTGCTTTCGGCGGTAATTCAGTGGGGCATGCTGCCGCTCATCGCGGAGGATTTCCATCGCGTGAGCCTGTCCGGCCCACTGAGCAACATTCCCGCAGTCCTGTTGACGGGGATTATCGTTCCGCTGGGATTCTTGACGCTGGCGACGGCATTGGTGTGGCTGCGGCTTGCTGTGACGCTGGGGAAGGTGCTTAGTCTTTGCACAGGATTGCTGATTTCGACGGTGGAATGGTTCGCGCGCTGGCCGCGCTGGACGTACCGGATTCCCGGGCCTCCGCTGTGGCTGATGATTGCGTTCTTCGCAGCGTTCATTGTTCTGGCGGCCGTGGCGCGGACGATCGCATCCGGAAGGAGAGATCGAATCGCGCGGCGGAGTTGGCTCCCTGCCGCGCATCCCTCGGAATGGGCTGCCGCGCTGGCGCTGGGTGTGTTTTCGATCCTGGTGGCATGGCATCCCTTCGCGCCGCGGCTGTTTCACGGGGAGTTCGAAGTGACGGTGCTCGACGTGGGGCAGGGCGATTCCATTTTCGTAGCGTTTCCGGATGGGCGCACGATGCTGGTGGATGGCGGCGGGCAGGCGGGTGCGGAATTCGTGGGGGGCTACCGGTCGGGACCTGACGTGGGCGAGGAAGTGGTGTCGCCCTATCTGTGGTCGCGTGGAATCCAGCGGCTGGACGTGGTGGCGCTGACGCACGCGCACCACGATCATCTGGACGGGCTGCACAGCGTGATCGCGAATTTCAAGGTGGGTGAATTGTGGATCGGACGGCACGAGGAGACACCGTCTTTTCTGGCGCTGCTGAGGGAGGCGCGCGCCCGCGGAATCAGGATCGTGCAGGAAATACAAGGGCGGACGTTCGACTGGGACGGCGTTCGCGGGAGCGTGCTTTGGCCGGCAGATATATCCGAGGTGGATAAGGCGGCGAATGACAATTCGCTGGTAATACGAATACAAGACGGGGCTGAGAGTTTTTTGCTGCCGGGAGATATCGAAAAGAAAGTTGAAAACGAACTGGTGGATGAGCACGCGCCGTTGGCTGCGAACTTTCTGAAGGTGCCGCACCACGGCAGTAAGACTTCCTCGACGGACGCGTTCGTAGGAGCGGTAGCGCCGCGGGTGGCGGTGGTTTCGGTGGGGGAAGGCAACCAGTTCGGGCATCCGGTGGATAGCGTGGTGCGGCGTTACCAGCAGGCGGGCGTGAGATTCCTGCGCACGGACCGCGACGGCGCGGTGACGGCACTGACCGATGGGCGGAATCTTGTGATTCACACATTCGCGGAAGCGGAGGCGCATCCGCGATGAGGCGTCACGCCGGCAGAATTTGAGATTCGCGCGCGGCCCAGCAGCGGCGTTGCCGTGTCGGCTGCGCGGGCGACAGACTATTCCCCAGAATCGTCCTGGGTGACGTCGTCCGCAGCCAGGTATTCGGCAATAACCTTGCGCGCTTCGTCTGCCTGAGATTCCAGGACGAAGACTTCCACGTTGTGCGGGCCTTCGGGATTTTCCGGGATCGGGAACGGGTCGGTGGAAACGGAGCCTGGAGACTGAATGCCCGCGCTCTGCAGCAGGCCGCGGATTACGAGGGCCTCGGTGGCGTTTTCTGCAACGTGGGCGATCACAACACGTTCGTTGGAATATTCTTCGGTCATGGTCGGACTCCTTAAACCTGTTCGAGAGTACTATTGTGCGCCTGCGGGTCTTGGGTCCATACTACATTCGCGGCACCCACGGTCCCATATGGAAGATTCTTCCGTTCTGCCTACGCAGCAAGAAATTGACGAAGAAAGCCGGCGCATCCGCAGGCTGCGCATTCTGGTACATATCACGCTGGAGACGATATCCGGAGGCGATTTGTCTCCGGAGGATGCAGCGCAGATGATCGCGGAAACGCGAAAAATTGCGCTGGACATGTTTCCCGGCAAGGAACGCGCCTTCGATCTGATTTACCGGCCGCAGTTCCAGCGCGTGATGCACGCCGTGTACCGCTTGCAGTAAGGCACGACGCGCGCTTCCCTGCCCGCCAGGTCAGTAGCCGTAGCGCCGTTGCAGCCAAATCCTCAGCCAGACCACTCCTAGAGCCGCGATGGTGCCGATCAGGGCTTTGTATTCGCGATTGCGGCGGTATAGGTCCCACGAGAACGGCCTTTCGGGCGCCGCACCCGCAACCGCCCCGTGGCCCGAAGCAAAGAAATTGGGCAGGAAGAGCGGAACCTTCGCGGCGTACTCATCGAAGATGATGCCGAAGCGAGCCCGCAAGTCCCTTTCTTCGTTGCGCATTACCGGATAATAAAACAGCGCAAAATAAATGGCGACAAGGCTGCCCGCCCACCAGGAGTGCCCGGCAATCACGAATCCAGCCGCCAGAAACGCACTGCCCAGATAGAGCGGGTTGCGAGTGCGCGCGTAGGGGCCGGTGGTGGCGAGCTCGCGGTCCTTGCTGAGGTGTCCTGCGGCAATAGCGCGAATCAGCAGCCCGAGTCCGGCGACAGCCGCGCCCATGGCGATCCAGTGGTGCGTGGGCGTCGCGAGCAACCAATAAAGCACCGCGATGGGGTAGCCAATTCGCACGCGCCAGCGCATCCAGAATTTTCGGGGTTGAACGGCGATGGCTTCGTTCACTAAGAGAACCTCACGAATAATTCCTCACGGGCGGGGCCTTGCAAGGAGTTGTGCGACTGCGTCCACGACTTGTTCGACAGAGATCGAAAGCATGGCTACAGAATACGACGCGCCACGGCGGTAGGTAGTTTCGCTGTTGCGCGGATTGCGGATGACGACGGAGTAGCCACCAAAAGGACCGTTGCGCGCCGGATCGGTGGGGCCAAAAAGGGCCACGACAGGCGCGCCCAGCGCAGAGGCCAGGTGCAGAGGGCCGGTGTCCGCCGAAACGACGAACTGCGCGCGGCGCAGCAACGCCATCAGCGGCCCAAGAGCGAGCGGAAACGCAACGGGAACCGGATTCCCCGCTGCCGCGATCAGTTCTTGCGCCAAGGCTTCCTCTCCAGGGCCAAAACTGACGACTCCACGCCAGCCGTATTTCGCGGCGAGCTGACGATGCAATTCGCCGTAACGCTCGGGCGGCCAACATTTCGAGCGCCAGCCTCCGCCGGGATTCAGCACGTAGAAGCCCCCCAGCTTGTGACGGGCCAGGTTATCCGCCACTTGTTTCTCATCTTCGGGGCGCAGGGTCAAAGGAAATCGCGGGGCCGCGTGGTGTGCGCCCGCCGCTTCAGCGAGCGTGAGATTGTGGTCCACCTTGTGTCCGCCGCGGGGATTCAGGCGATCCGTGTAAAGAAGCGACGCAAGACCTTCGCGGGCGTAGCTGCTTTGAAAGCCGATGCGTCGCGGAGCGCCGGAAACGAAGGCCAGTAGCGCTGATTTGTACAGGCCCTGAAAGTCTATCGCGCAAGTGTAGTGGGCCGCGCGCAACCTGCGCACGGTGGCGACGATCCCTCTGGCGCTTTTCCTATCGAGCGAGATGACCTCCGTAAGATCTGGATTGCCTTCCAGCAGGCGTTGCCACTGCGGCGCGGTGACCCAGTCAATTCGTGCGCCCGGAAATGTGTCGCGCAGAGCGGAGGCGGCCGGAAGAGCGTGAACTACGTCGCCAAGAGACCCCAGCCGCACGAGCAGGAAGCGCGGGTCAGGCATCTGGGGCATCGTCGGATTGGAGCAGGCGCGCGAGCAGGTCGCGCGTGGAATGTTGTTTGGGGTCGCCCACGATGGCGACGCGGATACCGAGCAGCGCCGCGACTTCCCGCTCCGGCACGGTGTCGGCAGTGTAGTCGGTGCCCTTGGCGTGCACGTCTGGCCGAAGCTCGCGCAGGGTGGCGTTGACGTCAAGCTCGTCGAAGATGACAACGTGATTGACGGCTTGCAACGCAGCAACCAGCGCGGCGCGGGCGCGTTCTGTCAAGATCGGCCGGCCGGGGCCTTTCAGTTTTCGCGTGCTGGAGTCGGAATTGACGCCCACCACGAGGAGATCGCCTTCGGCGCGCGCCGCCTGCAAATAGCGAACGTGACCGACGTGTAAGAGATCGAAGACGCCATTGGCAAAGACGATCTTGCGGCCGGAGCGCCGGTGTTCTTCCAGAATATCGTGCAGCCCCTCGCGTGAAGCTATTTTTTCGCGGGTATCCATGCGAATTCAGCGCTGCGCCGTGGCGTCCTGGCGCAGGGCCGCGGCAAGTTCGGCGCCGGTGACGGTGGCGGTGCGCCGCTTCATGACGACGATTCCGCCCGCATAGTTCGCCAGGTGCGCGGCCTCCAGGTAAGAGGCCCCGGCGGCGAGCGCGAGCGTGAATGCGGCGATGACGGTATCGCCCGCGCCGGTCACGTCTACGGGAGCATCCGAGCCGTAAATGGGAATGCTGCGCGGAGCACTCCTGCGTTCGAAAAGAGCCATGCCATCCTTGCCGCGGGTGACTACCAGCGCTTGCAAGCGCAGTTCGCGCAGGGCGCGCTGGCCGATTTCCGCGAGCTTTTGCGTATCCGCGCCGACACGGGTGTGGTAGGCGGCTTCGACTTCGGGCTCGTTCGGAGTTGCGGCCGTGACTCCGGCATCGCAAAACTCCAGCAGGCGATAACGCGAATCAAGAGTCAGCAGCTTGGCGTGGAGCTTCCCGACCAGCGCGGGAGAAGCGGCCCCAAAGCCGTAGTCGGAAGCCAGGACGGCGCCGGCGCGTAGTGCCGCCTGCCGGGCTTTGCCGGCGATGGCCTTTTCGATCGCGGCGGAAAGCGGGGCGTGCGGTTCGCGGTCCACGCGCAGCACCTGCTGTTCGGTGGTGTGCGTCCAGCCGGCAAGGTAGCGCGTCTTCGTGGGCGTGACCCAATCACGCGCACGCAGAATGCCGGAAACACTGATGCGCCGGCGCCGGAAGTGTTCGAGCAATTTGCGGCCGGCTTCGTCGTCGCCGACCGCGCCTACGGGCAGAACGCGAGCGCCCAGATCAGCTAGGTTGAAGGCGGCATTAGCGGCGCCGCCGGGATATGTCTCCGAACGACGATGGCGGAGGATCAGCACCGGGGCTTCGCGCGAAATGCGAGAAATTTCGGCGGAAACAAATTCGTCGAGGACGAAATCGCCGACGACGCCAATGGTCTGACGCGGGAAACTCGCCACGAGATCGAGCAGGCGGGTAAGGTCCACACTGGCGTCGGGGGGCGGCGCGACGACGGCCGCGGGGCGGCGCCTGCTGGTCTTGCGGCTTGCTACTTTCAATCAGGCTCCGTTCCACAGTCCATCGCGCGCTCAAATGCTATTTCAGAGATGCACTGCCGCGGTCTTGTGCCTTGCTCTGGCCGCGCTCGCATCGTACTCGCACTCTCGCGCCGCGAAAGGGCGGCGAGCCGCGGCGTGCACAAAATGGCCGGGTCGAAAAGTATCACAGGCGCGACAAGCGCAGCAATTGGACGCGCGAGGCAGCTTTCATGGTTGCACGGAGAGTTACCCTTGGCGAGCGACGGGGGTTCTCGCTGCAACGCGCGATTCGACGATAGAGAGCACGGCGCGCCAGAATTCGTCGGCCCGGTCAATCTGCAGGGAGATGGAACAATAGAACGCCGGCGTCTTGCCACGGTGAATCCCGCGCAGATTGTAGAGGTCTTTCTCGGTGCAGATCAGACCGTCGGCTCCGGCCTCCTTCGCCAGGCGCAAAATCTCAATGTCGTCAGCTTCCGTGTAGCGATGATGGTCTGGAAAAAACTTGTGGCCGACGACGGGCAAGCCCCAGCCATGCAGGTCGGCCACGAAGGCGGCGGGATTGCCGATACCGCAAAATGCGAAAAGCTTGCGAAGCGCGTCGGAGGGAACGGCGTTTCCCCGTCCGCCTTCGCTGAAGCTATAAACAGCGTCGAGGCGCGGCCGAGCGTAGAAAATCGGCGCGGTAGAATCGCGACGAGCGGCCGATTCGACGGCCGGAGCGTGGCTCGCGCGGGTGATCACGATGATGTCCGCGCGCGCCAGCGCGGAGCGCGGCTCGCGCAGGTGTCCGGCGGGAAGCAGGCGCCCGCCGCTGAAGGGGTCGGTAGCGTCAATCAAGACGATATCCACGTCGCGCGCCAGCTGCAGATGCTGAAATCCGTCGTCGAGAACAAACCAATCCACGCCCAGCTTTTCCAATTCCCTGCCGCGTTCGTAGCGATTCGCACCGACCCCGAGCGAAGCGCGGTTGGCGAGGCGATGTTGCAGTAACCGGACTTCGTCGCTGGCGGAAACGGCCGCGGGCGGGCTGGCAGCATCAGTCGGCGATGCGGCGGTGTGCTGTCCGCGATACCCGCGTGTGAGGATGCCTACCTTTTTCACTTCGGAGATCAGGCGCTCGGCAATCCACAGGACCATGGGCGTCTTGCCGGTGCCGCCCGCGGTGAGGTTTCCGACACTGATCACCACGCCATCCAGGTGCCGCGACTGCAAGATTCCCCGCCGATAGGCACGCGCGCGGAGAAGCGCGGCGGCAGCGTAAACGAGCGAGAGCGGCCAAAGGAGCGGCGAAAGAAGAGATTCCTGCCGCGTCACGAGAGGTTCCCCTTCGCGGATTCGCTCCACACGGCGGCAATGCGATCCAGCGAGCGCTCGGTAGCGCCGCGGTTGCGCTCAGAAATTTCGCGTGCCGCTGCGCCCATGCGCCGGCGCATGGAATCATCCTGGATGAGCTGTATCCAGACTTTGCCAAGCCCCTGGCCCGACGTGACTTGAACGCCCGCGTGCGCGTCGAGAAATTGATCCGCCATTTCGCGGAAGTTTTCCATGGAGGCGCCGAAGACCGGCGGCCGCGCGAACCAGGCTGGCTCGAGAATATTGTGCCCTCCGGCAGGAACCAAGGAGCCGCCCACGAAGGCAGCGTCGGCAAGCGAGTACAGACCCGCGAGTTCGCCGATGGAATCGAGCAGCAGCACATCGGCGGACTCATCGAGCGTGGAGGTCAAGTCCAAGTCGCTGCGGCGGACAACTTTCCACCCTCCCGCCGCGACGATTGCGGCGGCGGCATCGAATTGACCGGGTTTGCGGGGAGCCAGGATCAGGAGCGTGTGGCGCCACTGGCGCTGAACGAGGTCATACGCCGCAAGCACGGCCTCTTCTTCGCCGGCTGCGACGCTGCCGGCCACAAGAACTGGCCAACGTTCCTGCCGGCGAATTTGCTGCTCGAGCCAGGAGCCAAAGCGGCCGATGGCGGGAGGCTCGGCATCGTATTTCAAGTTTCCGGTGACTTCGATGCGTTCCTCCGCGGCGCCCATGGCGAGGAGGCGCGCGGAATCCTCTGGCGTTTGAGCGAGAAACAGTTCCGCATCGCGCATGGTGCGCTGAAAAAATGCGCCAACGAGAAATTCCCAGCGCTCGAAGCGCGCAAAGGATCTCTCGGAAATGCGCGCGTTCGCGAAGACCACCGGGATGTGCGCACGGCGCGCCTCGCGCAGAAAGTTGGGCCAAATCTCGGTTTCCATTACGATCACAAGAGACGGCCGAATCGCCCGCAGCGCTCTCCGGACCGGAACGACCCAATCCAACGGGAAGTAGAAGACACCGTCCGCCGCTTGCAGGCGCTCGCGGGCGAGGCGTTGGCCAGTTTCCGTGGTGGTGGACACGAAGAGGACAGTGCCAGGATAGCGGCGCTTCAGTCCGGCGATTAGCGGCTGGGCGGCCAGGACCTCCCCGACGGAGACGGCGTGAATCCAGACCGAAGCGGCACCGCCCACGGCGGCAGCCGCTCGAGCCGCAATTTCGGGCGGCAGGCTTCCCAACCGTTCGCGTAGCGCACGCGAGGGCTCACCGGCGCGCCAGCCGCGCAGGGCGAAATACGGCGCGAGTACGAACATGCCCATTGCGGTGAGGATGCGATAAAAGAAATACATTGCGTAGGTGGCTTGCCGCCTTGCTTGTGGCGATCACGTCCGGGCCGCCACAAAGAGAAAGCGGGAGGGAGCGCCCGCATTCAAAGCCTTGCGCACGCGATCCGGAAAGAACCTTGGCCGCGCGCGGACCCGGTATTATAGTGGCAGCGGCCGCAAAACACGCACAACTTCCACCATCCGGGAGGCATCGCACAGCAGGATGACGAGAAAATCCTTCACTCTGTGGGCCGCTGCGATTCTGCTGTGCGCGAGCGCCGCTGCGCAGAACAAGCCTGAAGCAGGCCAGGCGCAGCAGGTGGCGCCCGATGCAGCCGCTTCGCTGCCGCACGATCACCACGACGGACTGACGGTGCTCGCCGATCCGTACACGGATAAAGCTCGTGCAAAGGATAAATTCGGCAAGGCCAACCCCACAGACGCGGGAATCCTGCCTGTGGAAGTCTTTCTGCGCAACGAAACGAACGAACCGATCCACGTGGATATCAATACGATTCAGCTGGAGGTGCAACTGCGCCGCGGGGGCCGGCAGGACATTGACTGGCTGACGGTGGACGACGTTGCGTATCTGGTGGCGCATCCGGGCGGAGTGACACCCTCTAACCGGCCGAAAATCGCGGGAATCCCGCTGCCCAATGGAGACAAGAAAGCGGGTAAGCTGGCCGAGATTCTGCGTCCACTGAGCCTGGATGCCGATGTGGTGCCACCCATGGGGGCCCTGCACGGGTTCCTGTACTTCAACGTGAACTATGAGCTGACCCTGGCGGACAGTGCCGTCCTGTACGTCCCCGATGTGATGTTGGTTCCTACCCAAAAAGCGCTGATGTTCTTCGAGGTGAGGTTCGGCAAGCCGTCGCAGCCTTAGCTGGGTGCGTGGCGGTCCCAGTGGAGCTGTCACTCTTGGAATGACAGAATGGCAATTGGTATGGTAGAATGCCATTATGGCTACCACTTTAACCGTTGATAAGGCAGGTCGCATCGTTCTGCCTAAGCCCGTCCGTGACGAATTGCGGCTGCAAGCAGGTGATTCCCTGGAACTTGAAACCTCGGGGGGGAAAATCACGCTAAGCCCAGTTCGCGCGAAGATTCAGCTGCGGAGAGAGGACGGGTTATGGGTGTATAGCGTTGGCGAGCCGCTTTCCCCAGCCGCCGTAGAGCAAACCATCGAACAAGTCCGCCGAGAGCGGGACGACCAAAACTCTGGTCATACGAAGTGAGGTCGTTCTTCGATACTTCAGTTTTGATTCCCGTCTTCGCCAAGGACCACATTCACCATAACGCCAGCAAAGCAGCATTCCTGCAGGCGAGTGGCGGAGAGCGCAGTTGCAGCGCTCATACTCTGGCAGAGTTCTACTCCACGTTTACCCGCTTGCCTGGCAAACATCGCTTAGACAGCAACGAGGTGCTTCTCTTCATCGGGGACCTTCTGGAGCAGCTTTCGATCGTTGCCCTTACCGCAGAGGAGTATGTGGCGGCAATTCAAGAAGCCGCCGGGGCGGGCGTCAGCGGCGGTACGATCTACGATGCGCTGCTGGTGAGGTGCGCGATCAAGGCGCGAGCTGATGTTATCTATACGTGGAACGTCCGACACTTCCAGCAGTTCCCGGAGATCATCTCGTGCGTCAAAGCGCCGTCAGAATTCGGCTGCTAACTCCTTCCTTTCTTGACCTGCGCGGGCTTTCCTGATACAAAAGGCGATTCTGGGTTGTTACTTCTCGCAATCAGCGGGCTCCCCGTCAAGGAGTCATCATCCGGAGGAAGAATGCCAGGACGAGCGTGGGCTTACATGTGTGCCAAGGCGTGCAGGGCAGGGGTGAACTGAATGCTCAGGGCACTGCAACATTTTTGGTCGCAAGCGTGTCGCAGCGGGCGGGCGGGAGCGGCGAGCGTTATCGGGATTTTGTTGTGCGCGGGTGCGACATATGCGCAGCCGGCACCAGAAGCGGCGGGCGGCGAAGCGAATCTGAAGCTGCCCGACTTGTCTTCGGTGCGATTTTTGGGCGTTGACGGGCACAAGCTGCTGCTTTTTGGGATTTTATTCTGCGTGTTCGGACTGGCGTTCGGTCTGGCAATCTACAGGAAGCTCAAACACCTGCCCGTGCATCGCGCCATGCTCGAAATTTCCGAATTAATCTACGAGACCTGCAAGACGTATCTGATCACGCAGGCCAAATTTCTGCTGTTGCTGGAAGCCTTCATCGCCGTGGTGATTGTTCTTTATTTCGGGCTCCTGCTGCACTACGAGGCGGCGCGCGTCGGCATCATTCTGGCGTTCAGCGTGTTGGGAATCATGGGCAGTTTCGGGGTGGCGTGGTTCGGGATTCGCGTGAATACCTTCGCCAATTCGCGAACAGCCTTTGCCGGATTGCGCGGCAAGCCGTTCCCGATTTACCACATCCCGCTGGAAGCGGGCATGAGCATCGGCATGATGCTGATCAGCGTGGAATTGCTGATGATGCTTTCCATTCTGCTGTTTATACCCGGCGACTACGCGGGGCCCTGCTTCATCGGATTTGCGATCGGCGAATCGCTGGGAGCGGCGGCGCTGCGCATCGCGGGCGGCATTTTCACGAAGATCGCGGATATCGGATCCGACTTGATGAAGATCGTTTTCAAGATCAAGGAGGATGACGCGCGCAATCCCGGGGTGATCGCCGATTGCACCGGCGACAACGCGGGCGATTCGGTGGGCCCGAGCGCGGATGGATTTGAGACCTACGGCGTGACCGGCGTCGCTTTGATCACCTTTATCCTGCTGGGCGTGAAGAACGCCGATCCGCAGGTGCAGTCCACCATACAAGTCCAGTTGCTGGTGTGGATTTTCGTGATGCGCATCGCGATGCTGGTCGCGAGCGCGGCGGCATATTTCCTGAACGATTTCATCTGCAAGGCGCGCTTCGGCCATGCGGACAAGATGAACTTCGAATCGCCGCTAACTTCCCTGGTTTGGATTACTTCGCTGGTTTCGATCGCGATCACCTATTCGATCTCGTCGGTGATCATACCGATACTGAACGGCGACGCCAGCCAGTGGTGGAAACTCTCGACGATCATCTCCTGCGGCACGCTGGCGGGGGCGATCATTCCCGAGCTGGTGAAAGTTTTCACGTCCACCGAATCGCGGCACGTGAAGGAAGTGGTGTCTTCCGCGGAAGAGGGCGGAGCGTCGCTGGGAATCCTATCCGGATTCGTGGCGGGCAATTTTTCGGCGTATTACATCGGGCTGACGATGGTGCTCCTGATGTCCATCAGCTACCTGGTCAGCTTGCACGGGCTTGGTAATTTGATGATCGCCGCTCCGGTGTTTGCGTTCGGGCTGGTGGCGTTTGGATTTCTAGGTATGGGTCCGGTGACGATTGCGGTGGATTCCTACGGGCCGGTGACGGACAACGCGCAGTCGGTGTACGAATTGTCGTTGATTGAGTCGGTGCCCAACATCAAACAGGAGTTGAAGAGGGATTTTGACATAGACGTAAATTTCGAGCGCGCGAAGGAACTGCTGGAGGAAAACGACGGAGCAGGCAACACGTTCAAGGCCACCGCAAAACCAGTGCTGATCGGGACGGCCGTGGTGGGCGCGACGACCATGATTTTTTCGATCATCATGGCGCTGACGCAAGGCATCACCCAAAACGTCGAGAAGCTGTCCCTATTGCACGCGCCGTTTTTTCTGGGATTGGTCACCGGCGGCGCGATGATTTACTGGTTCACGGGCGCTTCCACGCAGGCCGTCACTACCGGGGCGTATCGCGCGGTGGAATTCATCAAGGCCAACATCAAGCTGGAAGGCGTCGAGAGGGCGTCGGTGGAAGATAGCAAGAAAGTGGTGGCGATCTGCACGAAATACGCGCAGAAAGGCATGTTAAATATCTTCATCGCCGTCTTCTTCGGCACGCTCGCGTTCGCGTTCGTGGAGCCGTTTTTCTTCATCGGCTACCTCATTTCGATCGCGATTTTCGGATTGTACCAGGCGATCTTCATGGCCAATGCGGGCGGTGCGTGGGACAACGCCAAGAAAATCGTGGAAGTGGAAATGAAGCAGAAGGGCACGCCGCTGCATGACGCTACCGTCGTGGGCGACACGGTCGGCGACCCGTTCAAGGACACTTCCTCGGTGGCACTGAATCCAGTCATCAAATTCACCACGCTTTTCGGCCTGCTGGCGGTCGAGCTTGCCGTGCAACTCACCGCGGAAACCGGCGGGAATCTTACCCACATCCTGGCATTGGCATTTTTCCTGGTATCGTTCTCCTTCGTTTACCGGTCGTTCTACGGGATGAGAATCAAGGGGTCGGAGTAGAGAAAGCGGCTTTCCCTGCTCTGACTCGAGTCCAGAACGTATCCGATAGCCTCGTGCCTTCCGCGACCGCAATGCGTCCCACGGTGGCGCCGCGAATCCGTCACGGAGTCAGAAGGCCGCGTTTGCTCTTCAGGTCGGTAAGCAGGCGATCAACCTCCGTGTCGCGGTCCAGGCGCGCGAGCCGGTCGCCAACGTTGTCGGCCAGGAGCTCGACTTCGGCGCCAGCCACGGACTCGGAGTGATTGACGCGATCACTGAGCCGTTCGAACATCGCGCCACGCGACTGCTCGCCGAGCGCGGATTGCGCGCGAGCGGCTTTGCCCAGCGCTACGCTGCGGCGATGACGCGCGAGGAGCACTTCGCGTTTTGACTTGGCTTCCGCAAGCTTCTGCTCGAGCTTGATAAGCGTGCTCTTCAAGGTTTCCACCTGGGCTTTCTGGTCGTCCACCTGCTCCCGGTAGCTCAACGCGAGTTTCTGCGATGTCTGGTACCGCTCGAGTGCGCCGCGAGCGAGATCATCCTCCCCCTTGTCCACTGCCACTTCCGCTTTGCGCATCCAATCGCTCCCTGATTCTTCATTTTCGCGGCATTTCTTTTCGAGCATGTGTTGGTCGGCGATGGAAACGGCGACCTGAGTCTTGACTTGGAGATACTGATTTTCCATGTCGAGAATGACCTGCTTGACGAGCTTTTCCGGATCCTCCGCACGATCAATCATGTCGTTCAGATTTGCGCGGATCAGAGTGCTTACACGTTCCAAAAGACTCATGACGGTTCTCCTTTTGGGCAGCGCTGCCAAATCAGAGCCGCTGCCCGCAACAACGATAGAAATCTAAAGCGTGCCCCCGACAAACCTGGGACGTCACCGGGAGCGGTTAACGATCACGCGTTGGCCGCTGGAGTGGCCGAAATCGGCGGCTTGGGAGTCTTGTCGCCGATCAAGCGCACTTTGCCAAGCAGCTCGGACACCTGCATGCCCGAAAGCGCTTCAAAAAGCGCAGGAATCTGCGCGGCAATTTTCGTGACATCGCCGGTGAGTTTGTAGGCGCCGGCGGCGTCGCCGTTGCCCGTGGAAACGATGGTGACTTTGTCCACCTTGCTGAGCGGCTCGCTGAGAGCGCGCACGACCTCCGGTAGTTCACTGATGAGTTTGTCGAGGACGGCCGCCTGGTTGTATTCCTGGAAAGCCTCGGCCTTAACGTTCATGGCTTTGGCTTCGGATTCGCCCTTTTTGAAGATGATTTCCGCTTCGGCCTCTCCCTGCGCGCGAATGGACGAAGCACGGCCTTCCGCTTCGCTGATGAGCCGCTGGCGTTCGGCGTTGGCGATGGTTTCAATCCGCTGCCGCTCGATTTCCGCGGGCTTCAAGACGGTGGCAATCAGCTCGCGTTCGCGGCGCGCAATTTCCGCCTCCTGAACTTTCACCTGGCCTTCGCGCTCGATTTGCTGCACTTTGACGGACTCCGCGACGACCTGCTGCTGCATCACGTTAGTCTCAATCTCATAGGCTTTGTCGGCGGTGGCCTGGGCCCGCTTGGTCATTTCGAGGAAACTGGCCTTTTTGAGGTCAAGGTCCCTTTCGGCTTCCGCCTGTTTCGCAAGAGAGGCGGATTCGGCAACGACGCGCGCCTGATCGGCTTGCGCCTTGGCGACCGCGGCAGCGAGCTGGGCCTCGGCACGCTTGATGGCGATGTCTCGTTCCGCATCAGCCGTGGCTACTTCTGCGTCACGGCGAATGCGGGCGATGTCCGGACGGCCCATGTTGGTGATGTAATCGTTCTTGTCGCGGACTTCCTTTATGGTGAAGCTGATGACTTCCAGGCCCATCTTGGCCATATCGCTGGCGTTGGTGGAGCGCATGCGGTCGGCGACCATCTCCGGTTCCTTGACGATCTGTTCAACGGTGAGCTGCCCGATAATGCCGCGCAGGTGCCCTTCCATCACCAGGCGTATCAAACCTTCGCGCTGTTCGGGGCGCTTGGTAAGAAACTGCTCGGCGGCGGTGCGAATGGATACGGGATCGGACTTCACTTTGATCTGCGCGACCGCCTCGACGGTGACCGCAACGCCCTGCTGCGTGTAGAGGCTCTGCTGCGGAGCCACGTCGAACGACATCAGCTCGAGCGACAATTCCTTGCAGGTCTGCACCATGGGCCAAATAATGGTGCCGCTGCCCTTCACGATCCGCGCTTCGGAGCCGGTGCCATAGATAATCAGCGCTTCGTGCGGCCCTACCTTGCGATACATCTTTGCCAGCGTGATCATAATCATGATCACGGCCAGCACCAGCAGACCAGCCATCACCGGAATTAACGGGTATCCAAACATACGGACCTCCCTTTCGCTATTCGGCGGGACTGTTCAGTCGTGCGCCAGTCCGCGGAACCCTTTCAAGTGCTCAACGCGTGAACTCGTCCCAGCGGTGCACGTAGGCGATGCCGTCTTCGTAACGCTCGGTGACGACCTCCGTGCCCTTTTCCAGAGCTTTGCCGTCGTGCGATCGCGCGCCGGCACTCCGCCGCACGCCGCCTTGCAAATAGACAATCTCGCCGGTGCCATTTTCGCGGATCGGGACCGTCACCGTGGCCACCAGGCCCTCGTAACGATAGTCTTCGTCTTTCAAATGCGAGCCTTCCACATTCATAAGCTTCACCATGAACCGAAAAACAATCCAGGAGGCGCAGAGGCCGGCTAGCGTCGCGATGCCCAGCGCAAACACGGCGACCAAATGCGAATACGCCGCCAGCATGTAGCCAATGCCGCCGAACCAGGCGAGGAAAGCCATGGCCGTGGAAGCGTTGAACCACGACATGTGACCAGTCGTGTGAGACGGGGCCGACTTGGCAACTCCGCCATGAACCGCGGGGTGGCCCGCATGCGCGCCATGGAACGGCGTGTGCATCTTGAACGGCAGATGGATGTGAATGGCTCCCGCGAGGAATGACAAGAGGCTCAGCGAGAAACCGACGATGAAGCAAAGCAGATAGAAGTTTGACCAGGACATATATCACCCCGAGTCACAAACCGTCTTGCTCACCCTGTTGCGGCGTACTTCAATCCCAGACTGGGCCCTTGGTGTCCGCAGCGGACGCTAAACGCCGCGGAGCGCATGTCCCGACGCGCGCGGCGGAGGGTGTCCGCTGCCCTGATGCGCGTTGGGACGCAGCACTTCCGTCAAGCGTTCGGCCAAACCGGGCATCTGTAAAATCTCGGACAGCAGCAACAGCGCGTGGCGCGAGTCCCTATATTCAGCGATGACCTGAAAGGCTCGGTGCAGCTCGGGATCCGAGACGAACTGCTCTGCTCCGGCGAAAAGCCAGGAGTCAATCTTCGCGTCCAATACGCGCAGCTCCGATTGCAGGCCGGGCGTGTAGCCTTTCGGATCGTCCACGAGAAAGCCCGGGTCCACGCGGAAAAAGCGCGCCAGCAGTTCCCGGGTCGTGTGCGTGACGTGGGGACGAGTTCCGTTCTCGATTTGCGAGACATACGCCTGGCTGAGGCTGCGGCCCGCTTCGCGCTTCATGGCGCGGGTAAGCTCCTGTTGTGTAAGCGGGCGGCCCAAGCCGCGCAGCGCGCCTTCCACTTCCCTGAGGGACCGAATTTTGTCGCCAAGAGTCATGGAGCGAGATCCGTGCCGCTGCGCTTATATTGCAATATGCAAATCGTACATCACGATATGCAATTGTGTCAAGAAGAATAGTATCCACATTATCAGTGGTTTACGGGGAGACGGTGGTCATTCGGGCTGGGAGACACTTCCACGCAGGCACTGCGGCCCACTTGCGAACGGGACGATTCACCGCGCATTGCCGTGCATCACGAAGAGCGAGACGGCGTTAACGCGGAGGCGGCCTCGCGATCACTACGCTTTTACGAGGTTGAGAAATTGGCCTGGGTCGTTGGCAAAACCGGGAAAAACTGTCGCGAGATCGCGGTCACCTAAATGCTTGCTGATGATTTCGCCTAGCACACTGCGGTAGTCAGTGGTGACGGCCAGATCCCGGCCCTGATTCAACTGATCCTCGCTTAGGCCGGGCCAGCGAGTATAGACTGCTCCTCCCTTGATATCGCCCCCCATAACGAACATGCAATTCGCGTGGCCGTGATCGGTGCCGCGGTTTCCGTTCTCACGCGCGGTGCGGCCAAATTCGGACATGCTGACGAACACTACATCGCCCATGCGGTCCCCCATGTCCTGATGGAACGCCGCGATTCCCTGCCCCAAGTCGCGCAGCAAATTCGCAAGCTGGCCCTGCACGCCGCCTTCGTTGACGTGATGATCCCAACCGCCGCTATCGAGGAAGGCGACTTCCAGGCCGACGTCCGCTTTGAATAATTCCGCGATTTCCTGAAGACTTTGGCCGAAGCGGCTCTTGGGATACTGCGCGCCATTTTCCGGCTGGTAGTTGTCCGGATTGATTTTCTTGAGCTGGTCAATGGCCTCGAAGGTTTCGGTACCGACGCCCCGCAGGGCGCGGTCCACCGTCTGCGCGTAGATCGCTTCGAAACCACCTTCGGTGGTCAACTGCGGGCCATTCATCTTGAACTGCCTCAGGTCAGGGATGGCGATGGCCGAAGCGCTGCCCTGCAGCGTTCTCGGCAAGTAGGGTCCAAACGCGACGGCGCGAAACGGCGAAGGCTTTTCTTCCGGCATGGTTTGCAGCGCGCGGTTCAACCAGCCGTCGTCGGTGGCCTTCCGTCCGGGAGTTCCCGACTCCATGAAATCCTGCGCGTCGAAGTGAGAGCGCGTGGGATCCGGCGAGCCCACAGCCTGGACAACGGCGAGTTGACCACTGCGGAAGAGTGGAAGCACGGGCGCGAGGCTGGGATGCAGGCCGAAGAAACCGTCGAGATCGAGTGCCGCCTCCGCGCCGCCCTGGCGCGGCTGAGGAATGGCTATGGTCGGACGCATGTGGTAGTAATTCGGTTCGCCGAAAGGCACGACAACGTTCAATCCGTCCATTGCGCCGCGCTGGAACAGCACCACCATCTTTTTCCCGTTAGGCGCGGGGGTGCCGGCCACGGCGCGTTGCAGAAACGAGGGCAACGCAGCCATTCCCAGCATCGCGATGCCGCCGTTCTTCAGAAAATACCTGCGCGAAATTGTCATCCGAGTACCCCTCCACTAACCGCACAAATCAGCGTTGCATCATGCAGAGCCTAACGGCGCTGAAATTCCGGCGTGCCTAGCACCAGCCCGGCGATCAGTCCTTCGTTCACCTGCTTGACCGGATCGTCCAGGCGCGCCTGCAATATCTGAGGGTCTTTTAAGCGCGCTTCCAGCGTGGCCTGCGTGGCTGGCGCGAGTTGATTATCCAGAAAAGCTTGCAGCGAGCGCGCGAGCGCCACATTCGGGTCTCTGGCGGCATCGTCGCCCAGCATTGCATTCAAATCCACGGTCGCACCGCCCATTTTGTCGCCGGCAAAGGCGAGAGCAAAGTTCAGGCGGTTCAGCAAGGCGCCCGCATTAACCCAGGTTTCGGCCTTATCGGAATATCCCGTGGGAGGCTGGCACAGATACAGCGGCTCACCCATGCGCCCGACCCATTGTTCAAGGGGCAAGGTGATGGTGACTTCCGCATCCAACGCGCGAGCCGTGCTCGCGACCAATTCGAAAGGCGTTTTGACTTTCGAACGGTATGCGTCCCTGGACCAGAATTCGGGCGAATAAATCATGGTCCGCAGGACCGCGCGAATATCACCGTTGCTGGCGGCGAAGGTTTTGGCCATGCGATTCACCAACGCCGGGGGCGGATTGTCCGAGACAAAGTGCCGTGCCAGTTCGGTGGAAATAAATTTGCCGGTACTTGGCCGGCTGGCGAGCATCTTCAGCGCTTCCTCACCGTCTTTTTCGTCGCCGTAATTGAAGGTGTGGCCCATCACAACTTTCTTGCCCTGCGCGTGGATTTTCTCGTCAAAAAAGAATTCGGGATCCTTGCGCGGTTCGTGAATGGTCCATCCGGTGAGGCACTCCGCCATTTGAATCACGTCCTGCTGGGTATAACCGGCGTCCACGCCTACGGTGTGTAGCTCCATCACTTCGCGGCCATAATTTTCATTCAAGCCGCGCTCCGGCTTCTTGGCGGGGCGGGCGGCCGGAGCAGGACCGGTGGCCGGTCCTGGAAACGTCCCGGGTGTGGGCATCGAGCCGCCCGCAAATGCGCCTTGATAGCGCGCGCGCCGCATATTTTTTTGGGCTTCCATGCGAGCCACAGCGGCGGGATCGGCACTCAGATAATTATCCAGGAAGAACAGCATCGCAGGGCTCTTGGCCGTGGCTAGCAGCAGATCCTGAAACTTGCCCATGGCGTGCGGGCGGATGGTATCGCGGTCATACGCGGTGAGCAGCCACTTGTCGTCGCCCTTATTCGCGAACACATTGAAATGGTTGAACCAGAAATCTTCCATCACTGCCTCGAGCTGGCGATTGCTGTAAATGGCGCGATCCACCTTCGCCATCGAGAGCTCGACGATGATGCGGTTGGGGCCTTGCACTTTGGCGAGTTGCTGCTGCGCTTTGTCGAGATTATCGTTGCCGGTGACGATTACTTGCGACGCAGCTTCCTGCCGCTTGGCTTTGAGCTGCTCTTCGACCTGATCTTTGGCCTGCTCTTTCGTCAGCCCTTGTTGCTTCGCGATCTGCTGGGGGCGCGGAAATTCCTCGAGCAACTGCTTCGAGGACATGGCCAGAGTCGGATACCGCTGTAAACGCTGCTCCAGGGCCGCGTCAGCAATTGATTCCGGATGAAGCTGCTGCTCGACCCATTTATCCAAACCCATCTGGCGTATGCGCTCTACGTCTCCAGGACGAGACCCGTAGGCCAAGCGATTCATGGCGTGCAGGATGGCTTCGTCTTCGGTTAGCTCGGTGATCGGGAGCTTGCCCTTGAATTTCTTGCTGAGAGCGAAACGTTCTGGGACGGAGGCGGCATCCGCGGTGGACTGTCGAGCATCTACGCGAGGATCATCGGACGCACGAGCGTGCGGTACGGCCGCTGTCAGTCCGAAGGTGAGGAGCGCTGCCAGAAGGCTCGCGCCGGGGACATCCATGCGCTTGCCGCTCGGGAGGATTCTCTTTTTCTTCACTTCCCTATCCTCGGGGTGCCGGGTGCACACGTCGCGCCAGGAAATATGAAACCGATTGCTTGCTTCCATTTTAACCCTGGCAGGAGCGAAAAGTTGCAGGTCACCGCGTAGTCGTCAACAAAGAGCGCTCGTGACGTGGAAGGAGCGAAGAAATCTCGCGCGGCGGTCAGCTGATGAGGGTGCGGACGGGACTGTTTCGCGATGCGGCCAAATCACGCGATTCCGCGTTATAGGCCGCGCCGGTCAGCACGACCACGGCGGTGAGGTACATCCAAAGCAGCAAGCCAATGGCCGCCGCCAGGCCGCCATAGACCACGTCGTAAGGCATTTTGCGGACGTAGAACCCGAACACCACGTCCACAACCCACCACAGGACCGTGGCGACCATCGCGCCCGGCAACAGCCGCACGAGTCCGCGATGGCCGGGACGCCCGATGCGGTAAAGGAGTACCAGCGCCACCATCGAAAGCAAGAACACCGCGGCGGCCTGAAAAACGATTTCGAGTTCGTGAATCAGCAGGGGCTGACCGTATTGATGAACGAGCCAGGCGCGCGCTTGCTTTCCGAAGACAGTGAGTAACACGACGGCGAGAGTGGGAACGATCGTCAGTACCAGTAAGAACAGCGCGCGCAGGTGAACGCGCCAGTAATCATGGGGGAGCGGATCGCCTTCGATGACCCGGAAGGCTTCGATGAAGCCCACCATGACTTGCGAACCGGCGAGCAAGGTGCCGCCCAGCCCGAGCAAAAACCATTTCCAGGGGTGCTGGCCCTTGCGCACAAAGTATTGCGTGACGACGTCCTCGCTGCCAGGCGGCAGAATGATCTTGAGGCGGTCCGGCACCTCCCGCAGGGCGCCGTGGAACGAAGCCGTGCTGCTGATGACCCCCAAGGCCACCAATAACATGGGGAAAAACGCGAGGAACATATTGAAAGCGATGGCCTGGCTGAGGGTGACGCAATCGGGAAAGATGCGCCCCAGGCCACGCAGCAGGTTTCTGAGTAGTTGTTCCATGGAGGTCGTCCGCGGGATTATACGGGTAGTGCGCGTGAATCGAGCGCGAATTCTGGGACGCGCCAGGAAAGCGAGGTGCCTGGAGGGGAACGAGGGAAACACAGCATCGCGCCGCCGATTGCGGCCCGGCGGGAGCCGTTCCGGAAATTGGAATAGCGCGTGCCTCCCAGCATAATTCTCTTTTATTCTATTACTGGCTGTGTTATCATCAGTCGGGCGCTTCTACGGCCCGCCTAAGGAGGACGCATGCCCGCGCCTGCTCGCGCTTCCGCTTCTCGCGCTCCCCGGGCCGCCTCTCGCCACCACCACTTCACCCATCCGCGCATTTCTAATCGCGGATTCCGGGATTAGAAAATGACGCAACCTATTGAAAACAAACAACCGCACCCCGTTCTAATCGCGCCCAAAACGCCCACCAGCGCCCCCATCGCGCATTCCCCGCACC
>JBAQJS010000140.1:0-7367 GCA_049300435.1 Candidatus Acidiferrales bacterium
TCGCCGATATAGTTCCGTATATTTAGAGCAAAGAGGGCAGATTTGTATTGCCTAAACATATCGGCTACTTGCGCGCCGCTCATCCTGCCAACGTACGATTTCCTGCCCGAACTGGGGTCGTCGAAACAGAGAAACGGATCACCATTTTCGCTGGGGGAAAATCGAACCTTAATTGTTTGCGAAGAAGCGAGTTCCTGCTTCATAGCATCGCGAAGCGTGATGTTTAACTTATTTTCATCGAAAAGTTCGAGCGACGTTCGCTCGATTAAATCGGGAAGGTGTGCAATGGAATCGACGCCTTGCTCCGCTCTCGCGTACGAATTATCTGCCGGCTGCTGGAGCGTAATATAATGCAGCAAGAAGTTGTCTTTATCCCAGTCGATATCGCCAATCGCATCCTTCAGCTTCTGATTCATTCTGAACTTCGAAGGGCCCCGATTGAGGCGACTAAGCACCCCGCAAAAGTAGTCAAAAGTCTCAGACTTTTCGTTAGCTCTTTTCCCAGCCTTCTTTTCGCCACTATATTTGGCCTGAATTATTACGACGGTATTTCCTTCCCGAGAAAGAAAGTCCACCCCGCAGTCGTCGGCACCGTCGATCAGGCAAGCGTCCAAATCCTCCGAGGTCTCGGGGACTAAGCCAGGATTGAGGGAACGAATGACAACGTCAGCATAGAATCGCGACATCCACACAGAACGCTGCTTGTCCGTCAGATTGTCAAACGGAGTCTGCAACTCTTTCTTCACATAGTCTCGAAAGTATTCGCGAAAACGCTGTTTATCCACCTTTTAGCCCCCGTTGCGAAGGATAATATATCCACGTAAATTAGCCTACGCCAACTCTTCAAACTATTTCCGTGGATACCCGCCTAACGTTTTACGGGAATCTGCCGAATCAATATTGAGTACGAACACCGGCGCCCACCGGTCGCCGGAAAGCCGTGGTCACCGCCAGGGGAGCTATGAAAAACCGCATACCGATGGCCAAGATTTGCTCGTCCCTCATCCTCTGCTTTTGCGCGGGCATTTCGCTTCCGGCACAGGCGCAGCAGGCGCCCAATCCGCCCGCCACTCAGGACGAGCTCAATAAGCAGCTCCTGCAGCGCGTGCAGGAACTGGAAGAAGAAGTCAAACAACTCAAAGAACAAACGGCCACAGCGCCAACCACGCCGCCAGCACCGGCAGCGGCAACTGTTTCAGCGCCCCCGCCGCCTGCTCCCGAGCCCGCTCCACTCCCGGACATGCCCTCGGTCAACGAGGTCGCGCCACGCCTCAAGCTGGTCGTTTTCGGCGATGTGGGTGCGCAGGTCTATAACCACATCCCTGACACCTTCGAATTCGGCTCCCTGGACCTCTTCATGCGCGCCCGCCTCTCGGACAAAGTCTCCACGCTCGGCGAGGTTCTTTTCATCGCGCAAAGCGATAACTCCATCGGCGTGGACGTCGAGCGCCTCCTGCTGCAATACCGCCAGAACGATTATTTCAGCGTCGCCGCCGGCCGCTTCCACACTTGGGTCGGCTATTACAATACGGCCTTCAATAAGGGTGAGTTCCTGGAAACCACCACCGATCGCCCCTTCGTCTATGCCTTCGACGACACCGGCGGCGTCCTCCCCATGCAGGAAGTGGGCGTAACCGTCACCGGCAAGATTCCCTCAGGCAGCTTGGGGCTCAACTACGTTGTCGAGGCTGGCAACGGCCGGGCCTGGGGACTGAATACGGAACCCACCCAAAATAATCAGGACGCCAACAACAGCAAGTCCATCAACGGCGGCCTGTTCATGCGCCCCGATCGCTTCGCCGGTCTCCAGCTGGGATTTTCCCTGCGGCACGACAACCTTTCCATACCCGGTCCGGCCATTGGCGAGACCATCGTCACCGCGCACGCCGTCTTCATCAATCCCCATTACGAGATCCTTAACGAGGCCGTCCTCGTCCGCCACGCCGAAAGCGGCGGTCCGGTCTTCGAGACCAGCGCCTTCTACACCCAGTTCTCTCGCGCCTTCGGCGCGTTTCGCCCCTATTTCCGCTACCAGTACTTTAACGCTCCCAGCGATGATCCGGTTTACTTCTATGCCAGTCAGAATACTTACGCGCCGCTTTACGTCACCTCATTCGTTGGCAGGCTCAACGGCCCCTCGCTCGGAATTCGCTACGACTTCACCGAGCATTCGGCCCTCAAGCTCCAATACGACCGCTTCTCTCTGCGCGGCCTGAATACCGAGAACGGCCTGACTTCCCAGCTTGCATTCACTTTCTAACGGAGATCGTGATGAAAAAAAGCAACAGGCTTGCGTCTCTGTTTACGGTCGCCGCAAATCCGGGGATCGCGATCCTGTTCGCCTTGATCGTCACGTGCATGTTGGTCTATGGCCTTCCGGCGCTGGCCGCCGGCGACGCTATTGTGGTCATCGTGAACCCCGCCAATCCCGTGGACAACCTCAGCATGACCGAGCTCAAGAAGCTCTTCCTTTCCGACCGCAGCCGCTGGGAGACCGGAAAAGCCGTAGCGCCCGTCATGCTCGCCGCCGGCGCGCCCGAACGAACTTCCTTTCTGAAAATTGTCTGCGGAATGAACGACTCCGAGTTGAGCAAGTATTTCATGCAGGCGGCATTCTCCGGCAAGTCCGCCACTCCGCCCAAGGAAGTGGGCAGCGCCGGCGCCATCAAGAGCTTTGTCGCCTCCTCGCCCGGAGCCATCGGCTTTCTCAAGGCAACGGACCTGTCCTCGGGCGACGCCTCCGTGAAAGCCGTGAAAGTTGACGGCGTCGCGGCCAGCGATCCTGGATACAAGCTCAAAATGTAGTCCGAACGTCTGCCCGCGGCCCGGGAGAGGCACCTTACATGCGGCTAAGCATAAAAACTCAGTTGTTCAGCTTGATCGGTAGCGGACTGCTCTTCGTCGCCGCCGTCAGCGCCACCGGATACTGGGGCATTACCAAGGTGGAAAAAGCCACCGTGGTTGTCGCCGCCACCGGCTCGGCCATTCGTAACCACATCGAAGCCGGCATCTATAACGACCTCACTCGCAGCGACACTTCCGCCGTGTTCACCGGCAAAGGCGACGACCAGCAAAACGCCGTGGAAGAATTCGCCGAGCACAGCAAGCTGCTGCAGGCGCGCATCGCCAAGGCGCGCGACCTCGCTACCGACCCTGTTAGCGAGAACATGTTGGATTATGAAAAACAGTTGAGCGCGCAGTACGTCCAGGCCGGCGACGCCTTGATCGCCGCCATCGTGCATAACCCCACCGCAGCGCCAGCCTTGCTGGGCCCCGATTTGCAGCTCTACAAGGATCTTCAGGGCAAGATCGAAGAGACCAGCGACCAACTGGGCAAAAGTGCTCTGGAGGCCGAACTCGGCTCGAAGAGAGAAGCCGCCCGCGCCCTGCACGCCATGTTCGTGATGTGTGCAATGTCACTTCTCCTGCTGTTCTTCGGCAGCTTCGCCATGGTGCGCGGCATTTCTCGGTCGCTGAGCCGCTTGACCGGGATGATTCAGAATATCGCCGAGGGCGAAGGCGACGTCACCACACGTCTGGAAACCGCTGAAAACTTCGCGCACGACGAGCTGGGCGAAGTCAGCCGCCTCTTCAATCTTTTCATGGATAAACTCCAGGAAATCCTGCGCGGCGTCGCCTCCCACACCCGCAAACTCACCACCGCCAGCCAGCGCCTGCTCGAGGCCAATGAACAGATCACCATCAATTCCGGAGAGACGGCCGTCCAATCCAATTCCGTTTCCCGCGCCACCCAGCAGGTCACCGAGAATCTCACCAGCCTCTCCGTCGGAGCCGGAGAGATGACCTCCACCATTCAACGCATCGCCACGAATGCCCACGAAGCCGCCAAAGTTGCGTCCTCCGCCGTGGACGCAGCTCAGGCCGCAAATGCCACCGTCGCCAAATTGGGTCAGTCCAGCGCCGAGATCGGGGTGGTCATCAAGGTCATTACCTCCATCGCCGAGCAGACCAATTTGCTCGCGCTCAACGCCACCATCGAAGCCGCTCGCGCAGGAGAAGCCGGTAAAGGTTTCGCCGTGGTCGCCAACGAGGTGAAAGAGCTTGCCAAGCAGACCGCCAAGGCCACCGAAGACATCGGCCTGAAAATTACCGCCATTCAGGCGGACTCCAAGGGCGCCGTCGCCGCGATCGCCATGGTGAGCGGCGTCATTAATCAGATCAACGACATTTCCGCCACCATTGCTGCTGCCGTCGAGGAGCAAAGCTCCACCACCAACGATATGACTCGCAACGCCGGCGAAGCAGCCAGCGGCGCCAGCGACATCTCCGTCAGCATCGGCGGATTGGCGAAGGCTGCTGATAACACTTTGCTGCGCGCTCAGGAATCACAAAAAGGGGCGCAGGAATTGACCTCCATCGCCACCCAGCTCGACACACTCCTCAAGCAGTTCAAGATCGAGCGCGGTGACCGGCGCATCGAGACGGCCTTGCCCGTGAGGCTCAACGCCATAGATGCCAACGGCCATCCTTGGGAGCGGGAAGTCACCACGATCAACATCAGCAAGCGCGGAGCTCTCTTGAAAGGCGTCCACTGCAAACTTCGCCGAGGCAGCCATGTCTCTCTTTCCCGCCTGCACCAAGTCGAGGAATTTCTTATTGCCTGGGTCGGCGAAGATAATACTGCCGGAGCGGGCCAGATCGGAGTCTCCGCGCTCAGTCCCACCAGTTCCTTCTGGAACGACGTGGTCGAAACCGAACCTCAGGCCGGGACGCCCGGCGAAGAACCAAATTATCCGCAAAATCTTTCGCCAAGGCAAAAAGCAAGCACGCGCGCAGCCTAGCGAGCCGCTGAATCCGCACCGCCGCGGGCATTCCTGCAAGATTCTCGCCGGGCCTTTTCACCCGCGGCCCATTCGCACCCAGCAGAGCGCGTCGCCTGCAAATTTCCCTCGCGCGCTGTAACACGCCCGCATCCAACTCCAGGCCTCGGCTCCGCAATCTCAAACGTGCTGCAGATGCGTATCCCGAAATTGCGTCGGGTATTTCAGGCCGTATCCCAGCATGCGATCCATCCCCAAATGCGCCAGCCAGATCAAAGCGTACGGCTCCAGCCCGGGAAACGGACCGGCAACGGCAGCCGCCAGCAACAGCACCGGGAGGCACGCGGTATGCGCCAGATTGTAGAGCGTCGCACCAGCCCGCGCATTCCACACATACCCCAGCATCGAAACATCCGGCGCCAGCAGCAGCAACGCGAACAGCCACCAGTGGAAATGTCCGGCGCGGTACAGCACCACCGTCAGCGCTAAAACGCACGCTCCTTCCATATGCAGCAGCCACCGAGGTTTCGTCAGCACAGCAAGCGCTCCTCAATTTTGCGGACCTGACGCCAATCCGCGCACCGGCGGCCGCGCTCGCTGGCTTCAGTGTTTCGCCCGGCAGGCCCCGCCCCTACGAATGGCCCAATTTCTTCCGCGCCGAAACAAACAGCGTAATCGCCAGCACCACAAACAGCAGCACTCCCGCCGCTGGCGCCTGGCTCACCGCAGGAATTTTCTCCCCGAACGCGAACATTTTCGCCGGCCACGGCAAATGCAGCACCACCGCCAGCCAGTGCGGCGCATGCTTGCTCAATTCCGGATCCTGCAGCAAGTTCAGCACGATCGCCAGCAGCCCGAACACTCCCCCCGCCGCGATCAATCCGCTCGCGTATAACGATCCGGGGCTGACTTCGCTTTCCGACTCACTCTTCTTCTCCATCCCTCGCTCCGCCAGCCAGCGCACCAGCCCTCCCGCGAACATCGCCATCGTCGTCGCGATCGAAAGGTAAGACCCCACCGCGAACGGCAGCGATCTCACCCCCAGCAGCTCGATCGCTATCACCAGAAACACGCCCAGAAACACCAGCCTCCACGGCAGCCGCTGATTCAAAATCCCGCTGATCACCGTCGCCATCAACCGCGCCTGCGGCGCCGCCGCCTGGTCGCTCCCGATTCCCTGCACCCACTGCACCTCGATCTCCCGCGTCGCCGGATCGTAAAGATATTTTCCGTCCGGCACGTTGTGCGACCCCAGCGCGTTCACCAGCACGTACGTCTTCCCCTGGTACGTGTAGTCGCGCTGCTGCACGTCCACCCCGGATTGCAAATGTTCGATGTCCAGCGCAATCTTGATCGGCTTGTACTGCGCCAGCCCGATGTTCATCAATATCAGCGTCCCGCCGATCGCGAACGACGAAACCATCACCCCGATCACCAGCGCCACTTGCTGCCAGTATGGCGTCGCCCCCACCAGATACCCCGTCTTCAAATCCTGCGAAGTCGCGCCCGCAATCGCCGATGCGATGCACACCACCCCGCCGATCGTCAGCGCCAGCACTTGATGCGCCGTGGACGTCCAGTGAATCACCAGGAACACCGCGCAGGTGGCCATCAGCGTCGCAATCGTCATCCCACTGATCGGGTTCGATGAATTCCCGATCAGCCCGCTGATCCGCGACGCCACCGTCACGAACAAAAATCCGAACACCACCACGAAGATCGCCGCCAGCAAATCCGCGAAGCCGCTGGTCATCGCTCCCGGAATCGGCTTGAATTTCAGCAGCGCCCACATCATCGCGATAATCACCGCCGACCCCACCAGCACCACCCGCATGGACATGTCGCGTTCCGTGCGGCTCACTCCCGCCGTCGCCGACTGCTTCGCGCGAATATCCTTGATCCCCGCGGTCAGTGCGGAATAAATCGTCGGCATCGTTTTTACCAGCGTGATCAATCCCGAAGCCGCCACCGCCCCCGCCCCGATCGACCGTATGTAACTGCTGTACAGTTGATCGGAGCTCATCTGCCCGATCGGAATCGTCGAGGGATACAGCGCCACATTCCCCGAAAGCGATCCGAAAAATTTGATCGCCGGCATGATCACCAGCCACGAAATCACGCCCCCTGCAAAAAGCGTTCCGGAAACGCGCGGCCCGATGATGTATCCCACCCCCAGATATTCCGACGTAATATCCGCCCGGAACGACGCTCCCGGCAGCCACTTCGGCTGGTACTCCGGCTGCTCCGGCCACATCCCCATCGTCTTCATCGCAAACGTATAAATCCCGCCGAGCCCCAGCCCCAGAAACACCCGCCCCGCGAACGATCCGCCCCGCTCCCCCGCCACCAGCACGTCCGCGCACGCCGTGCCTTCCGGAAAAGTCAGATTCCCGTGCTCCTTCACGATCAGTTGCCGCCGCAGCGGTATCATGAACAGCACGCCCAGCCACCCGCCCATCAGCGCCAGAAAAAAAATCCGCCAGTACTCCGCGTTCAGCGAAAACCCCAGAAAAATCAGCGCCGGCATCGAGAAAATCACGCCCGCGGCCACCGATTCCCCGGCCGACCCCGTGGTCTGCACGATGT
>JBAQJS010000141.1:0-2366 GCA_049300435.1 Candidatus Acidiferrales bacterium
GTTCGACTCTCGCCTCTGCAACCAATTTCGGCCCTGTCGTTCAACGAACAGGACAGCAGTCTTCTAAACTGCGAATCTGGGTTTAATTCCCAGTGGGGCCTCCAGTTTATGAGCGCGCTCGCCGTCGCGGCCACTCCCGAAAGGGTAAGATAGAGCGAGTCGGTAGTCAGCCCCACAGAGTGCTTGACTCAGAAGTCGCAGCCGCCGTCTCATAGAATTTTCTACTGTCGGTTGGTGTAATGGCAGCACGCATGGCCGATAACCGTGTAGTGAACGTTCAACTCGTTCACCGACAACCAATTTTCATCCCATATAGGGGACGTTAGAAGCCTTAACATCCCATATAAGGGACATTCGGGGAATCTTCTAGTGGTTAAGATACGTGCTTCGGAAGCACGAAACGCAAGTTCGATTCCTGCTTCCCCGACCAATTTTCGGGATGTATGCGTAGTGGCCCATCGCGCCGGTTTTGGAAACCGGAAATCGTGAGTTCGAATCTCACCCTCCCGACCATTTCCATGGTGTTTGTAGTGTAATGGTAGCACGCTGGACTGTGAATCCGGCAGACTGAGTTCAAATCTCAGCACTCACCCCAATCTCAATTGCGATGTCTTTCAACGGTAGGAAGTCGCTCTTTGAAAGCGATAATCTAGGTTCGAGTCCTAGCGCCGCAACCATTTCTACATGCTGGTAAGATAGTGGTAATCTGTCCGCCTCCAAATCGGACAACGGGTGTTCGATTCACTCCCGGCATGCCAATTCAATGTCCCGTTGGTGAAACGGATATCACAAAGCGCTACGAACGCTTCGTTGGGGGTTCAAATCCCTCATGGGACGCCATTCAAAGGGGAGCAATGGCATACGACGCGAAGTCCTGTTACCGATGCGGTAGTTGGATAACGGATGATTTTCCCAGTCATCTATGCGCGAGTTGCCGAGCAGCAATTCATTACGAACAGCAGACGGCGGGCAAAGCAGTAGAGCGCCTTGCCGCGCGTCTCACACCGTTCGACTACGCTTGGTTGTGGTCCGCAGGAATCCGGCTGGACGCCGACCTGATGAACATCCCTTGCACGATGCGATGTCCCCGTTGCAAAGAGACTGCTCGAAAAGAGAAAACCGAGGATGACTTTACTTGCCCCTGCGGATGGACTTCCAATACTCCACCCGTGCAGTCAGTGTCAAACTCCTAAACCATCAAATGAATTTGCCAAATGTGCTCGCACTGCGCGCGGATTTGTGTACGTCTGTAAAATTTGCCGCCGGGCTAGCGGTAAAATCGAGCGAGCACGCTGGTCGCCTGAGAAAAGAAAAGCGGCCAACTTCCAAAGTCGCATAGCGCGTATTCGACGTTGGTACGGAATTGAATTTGCAGATTATCAGTGGTTGTTGGATTCGCAAAACAGCGGATGTGCTTTGTGCGGCAATGTTCCACCCAAACGCCTTCACATAGACCACGACCACCGTCATCACGAAAATCCTAAACAAGCCTGTCCGCACTGTATTCGTGGACTGTTGTGTGGTTGGTGCAATCTCTATCTAGTTCCTATTATGGAACGTGCGATAGATTTGCAAAGTGCCAAAACGCAAGCATATTTAAGTGGTCGGCCTTTGATGAACCGAATGGTTGAGGAGCCAAAACGCAAATGAACGGCAATATTGCAACGCCCCCGGCGAGCACGCAAGTAGAAGTTTCCGCAGTGCTGGAAGAAACGGGTGAAACAATCACCTGTGAATTCAAGATTGACCACCCATCAGGTTTCCCCGAGGCGGGTATCATCGCCACCGCTCTCAACCAGTTCAAACAGGTTGGCGGAATTTTGAAAGATAGCGAAGGCGGTTTGGATTATTACATGGCGTCGAAGTTCAAGATGCCGTTCAAACTGCGCACGAAAAAGATTTTGATGATTGGAAGCTAATGACCAGCCAACGATACGTTTATTCTTGTGCAGGATGTGGCGGAAGTGTTCAAAAGACGCCCTGTGAAAAACCTCCAACGCCGACAACTCAAGTTGGCAAAGATGGCCGCGAAAAGAAAACACGCGAAGCCAAAGTTGAATATGCGGGTCTTCATGGTTGGAAATGTCTCAATTGCGGTGATGGAGTAAAAGTCAGTCGAAAGCTGAGAGGAGCTAACGATGAATAACGGCGGCGATGTACTAGCGCGCGGCGCGCGCAAGGCAACCTTCCCAGCGTCAGGCGGAAACGTCTCGCAAGCGAAATGGGATTCAATTTTCGGACCAGCGGAAGAACCCGTCCCGGTCGAGAATAAAAAGAAAGCGGCATACAAGAAATAAATTTCGCGATGTTAGGGGTCGCCCGTGCTATTGAATGACCTTTTCAAAATAGCGGGGGAAGATGGTAGC
>JBAQJS010000142.1:0-2109 GCA_049300435.1 Candidatus Acidiferrales bacterium
GTGGAAAACGTCGGAGCTTTCACCGGCGGCGGAGGCGCCGTCAACAGCGGGTTCATCTATCTGGCGCTGAAACCTCTCGAAGAACGTAAGATCAGTTCCAGCCAAGTGATTGACCGCTTGCGTCCCAAGCTGATTTCCATTCCAGGCGCGACCGTTTTCCTGCAAGCCGGACAGGACTTGCGCATCGGCGGGCGCCACAGCAACGCGCAATATCAGTACACCATTCAGAGCGACAACATAGACGATTTGGTGGCGTGGGGCCCGCGCTTGCTTAGCGCCATGAAGAAAGAGCGCATCCTCACGGACGTTAACACCGATCAGCAGAACAGCGGGTTGCAGGCTGCGCTCGTTTACGATCGCGACACGGCCGCTCGGTTAGGCATTACTCCCAAGATGATTGACAACACTTTGTACGAAGCGTTCGGCCAGGCGCAGGTTTCCACGATGTACACGGCTCTGAACCAGTACCACGTGGTGATGGAGGTCGCCCCGCAGTACTGGCAGGATCCCACTTCCTTGGATGATATTTACATCCGTCCGTCGGTGGGGAAGGAAGTTCCGCTCAGTGCAGTCGCTCATTACGAACCAAAAATAGCCGCGTTGGCTATCAATCACCAAGGTCAGTTTCCGTCAGTAACAGTTTCTTTCAACCTGGCGCCGGGCGTGCCGCTAAGCGACGCCGCCGCGGCGATCAGCCGCATGGAACAGCAAATGGGGGTGCCGTCGAGCATCACGGGAATGTTTTCCGGAACGTTGCAGGCTTTTCAGGAGTCTCTGGCGACCCAGCCGTTTCTGATTATCACTGCGCTCATGGCGGTTTATATCGTCCTTGGCATTCTTTATGAAAGCTACATTCATCCGATTACGATCCTATCCACGCTTCCTTCCGCCGGGGTAGGCGCGGTGCTCGCCCTTTTGCTATTTCACGTGGACCTTAGCGTCATTGCGCTGATAGGTGTGATCCTGCTGATTGGGATCGTGAAGAAGAACGCCATTATGATGATTGACTTCGCTCTGGCAGCGGAGCGCCTGGAAAATAAAACCTCCGAAGAAGCGATCTATCAAGCCTGCCTGCTGCGTTTCGGGCCGATCCTGATGACCACCATGGCTGCCATGTTCGGCGCGTTGCCGCTCGCCCTGGGAACCGGCACGGGCTGGGAACTGCGCCGGCCGCTGGGTATCACGATTATTGGCGGCCTGCTCGTCAGCCAGATGCTGACTTTGTATACTACGCCCGTCGTGTATCTGTATCTGGATCGCCTGCGCGTTCGCTGGGCTCGCACACACCATCACGCCCTGGGCCCAGCAACCGAGGAGCCGGCAGATTGATGAAGCACCCTGCGCAATTTATAAGCACCATCAATCATTCTTCAGGAAAAGGATCAGCGAAATTCGTATGATGGAAAAATCTCACGCCAGAATTCTGGTGCCGGGCATTGTCGCAGCGCTACTTTTGAGCGGCTGCACGGTCGGACCCAAGTATCAAAGGCCAACGGCGCAGGCGCCCGCGGCCTACAAAGAACTCACGCCGGCCGACTTCAGCAAGACGGACGGCTGGAAAGTTGCGCAGCCCAGCGATAACGTCCTCCACGGCAGGTGGTGGGAAATGTTCAACGACCCTCAATTGAATGCTCTGGAAGACAAGGTGAATATTTCCAACCAAAACGTGCAATCCGCCATGGCGAATTACATGGCGGCGCGAGCCTTGGTCAAGGAAGCCCGCTCGCAATATTTCCCCACAGTTTCAGTGGGTCCTGCCATTACGGCGTCACGGCAGGGTGCGGCGGCCTCGCTGGCCGTAACCCCCGGGACTTCAATGTTTTACAGCTTGCCATTCGACGCAACGTGGGTTCCCGATCTTTGGGGCCGGGTTCGCAATGAGGTTCGCGCCAGCACCTCCAACGCGCAGGCCAGCGCGGCGGATCTCGAAAACGCCCGCTTGACGGCCCAGGCGGAAGTCGCGGTGGATTATTACCAGCTTCGCGGACAAGACGATTTGAAACAATTGCTCGATTCCACTGTGATCGCATACCAGGAGTCGCTGAACCTTACCAAGGTTCTTTATGACACGGGAATCGATTCCGATGAATCGGTGGCGCAAGCCGAAAC
>JBAQJS010000143.1:0-37049 GCA_049300435.1 Candidatus Acidiferrales bacterium
CTGTTGGCGAGCGTGCAAATCACATCCTATAATCTGCATCTCGGCCTCCTTCGGTCCGAGCACTGTTGGGGTGAACACCGAACAGTTTACTCGGGCCGTCGCGAGGCCGACGTCGTTATGACATCAACCAGGAGCTACCGAGAATATTCTCGGTTCTCCGTGTCGATTCTGCACCTTCTCGTTCGACTATGGGTAGGGCAGCAATTAAGCTATGAACTTGAACGTCAGCCCAACTCAACCCGAAAGGACAAACAAAATGCGATTCATGGTCATCGTCAAAGTCGCGGAAGACACCGAAAACGAAGGCGCACTCCCCGATCCCCAGTTCATGGCCGACATGGACAAATTCAACGACGAGCTCTTAGAAGCCGGAGTCTTGTTAGTCTACGACGGTCTTCACCCCTCCTCCAAAGGCGCCCGCGTCCACTTCTCCGGCAAGAACTGCACCGTCACCGACGGCCCCTTCGCCGAAACCAAGGAACTCATCGCCAGCTTCTGGTTCTGGCAGGTCAAGTCTCTCGAAGAGGCCATCGAGTGGGTCAAGCGCTGTCCCAACGAAGGCGAGACCGACATAGAGATCCGCCAGGTCTTCGAGCCCGAAGACTTCGCAACTGCCTTCAGCGACGAGGAAATTCAGAGGGAAAAACAGTTCCGCGCTCGAATGGCAGCGAACGCAGCCAAGAAATAGTCCCACTTGGTCAAGGTGAGGGCGGGTGAGTTTACGGTGCAGGCTCGCCGCGGATACTTTGCCCCCAAGCCGCAGAAAAGCAAATAACCAGAATTGTATTTGCGCCGCATGGACCATTTCCGCTCTAGCTCCCCTGAAGTCGCGTTACCGTACATGTGGTTTTAGCCCGATTCCACATCTCCGGTAAGCGCGTTAATCAAGCACTAGCGCAGGCGCCAGAGTTCAGAGATCCGGAGAACTTCCCTATTTCTTGGGCCTTGATTCCGGCGGCACCAGGCCGTTGATCCGGTAGTAGACCACCAGCTGGCCATAGTGTTCGTTCGAATGCCCGATCAGGCCGTAAGCTAGGTCGTACAGCCGGTCCAGATGCGGCCCGCCATCATCGACCGTTTCCATCAAGCCTTTGTCGCCCTTGGCCTTGATCTCCGCGGCGCCGTCTTCCACGCACTTCGTCACAAAGGCCACAAGATCCGCCCGGGTCTTCACGCCGACGTCCTTAGGGTCGTCGGCGTAGCTTGACGACCGCGGTTTCTTCCCCGCGGCGGTATCCGTGAAGAAGTACATGGACGCCGAAGCATGCACCAGGTTCGCGATAAACGTCCGAGATTCCGCCTGCGGTTTGTACGAAAACTTGTCCTCCGGAAAATCCTGCGCCATGGCAATCAATTTCCGTCCGATGTCATTCCACGCCTCCAGCACGCCTTCCGACTGGCTGGGAGCCGGCCCCGGGGCTTGCTTCGGGGCTTTCTGCGCCCGCAGGGGAGCCAATGCAAGACCCACAGCCAACCATACCAACGCAAATCTGGAAAAACGTTTCATCTCTTTTCTCCTTTGAGCGTTGAGGCGAAGGGCTTCCTATCCCCCTTCAGATGTATAGCCTCTCCGGATGTTTCACTGAAGTGGGAAAAAGGCAGGCCAACCGGCCGTTGGCCGAATGCGCCCAGCGACCAGTGTTTACCGGTCTCAATATTAGTCCAGCGAAACGCCCTAGTGTTACCTCTTCAATTCCACTTGCCTGATAAGTCGTGCGGGCTCAACCGGTGGATGCAACACCATCCAGTGCGTTGATTCGGCAATGCTTCGGCGGCAGAACCATCTGTTTGGTTGTACTCGGCCAAAACCTAGCCAGGGTGGCGTTCCTGCCGGTCTAACCCTAGCTAGCGATTTTGGCTTTTGTTTTCAATGCCAGGTGGGTGCAAGCTTAGTGTTGCGTCGACCCATTGAGACCACCGCCGTAACCGGAATCTGACCCACTACCCCATCTTCGCTCACCTAAGATCAGCAATCGGTGCGTCGCAGGTCCCATCACATGACGCCGTGGGCGGGCGCCGGAGCTCGAAACAGGATTCACTCCGGTCGCAGTTATGTCCGGCAACCGGCGAAGCAGGCCCTCACTGTTTCGCAACGGCATGCGAACTGTCGAGCTCGCCTTCCCAACGCGCGATCACCGCGCACGCCAGGCAGTTGCCGATGACGTTCACCGCCGTGCGCGCCATGTCCATCAGTGCGTCAATTCCCAGGATGACGAAGATCGGCTCGCTGGGAAGATGAAACGTCGCAGCGGTCGCCAGCAACACCATCAACACCGCGCGCGGAACTCCCGCGACTCCCTTGCTGGTGAGCATCAACGCAAACACCATGAACAACTGCTGCGGCCACGACAGGTGAATACCCGCCACCTGCGCTACAAAAATGGACGCCACCGAAAGATAGAGCGACGATCCATCCATGTTGAAGCTGTAGCCGGCCGGAATCACGAACGCCACGATTCGCCGTGGCACGCCAAACGCTTCCATCTCTTCCATCGCGCGCGGCAGCGCCGCCTCGGACGTGCTGGTCGCAAAAGCGATGGTCGCGGGCTCCGCCACGGCGCGGAGAAAGCGTCCGAGTGGCAGCCGCGCGATGATCGCGATGGGCAGCAGCACGGCCAGAAGAAAAACCAGCAGAGCACCATATCCCGTCAGCAGCAGTTTCCCCAGTGGCAGCAGCACGGCGATGCCCATATGCCCGACCGTGTAAGCCATCGCCGCGCCCACTCCCACCGGCGCGAAATACATCACCAGGTTGGTGAAAGCGAACATGGCCGCCGTAAGCGACTCGCAGAAATTGAGCAGCGGAGCGCGCTTTGCCTCCGCCAACTGCGCGAGGGCGATGCCGAACAGAATGGAGAACACCGCCACCTGCAGGATTTGGTTTTCCGCCACTGATTTCGCAATATTTTCGGGAAAAATGTGCAGCAGGAATTCATCCCAGTGCAACGGCGCGGCGCTCGGCGCGGGCTCCGTCGCCGCCGCTGCTGCGGCCATCGTCACGCCCTCTCCCGCGCGGCTGATGTTGATCGCTCCCAGGCCGATGAAGAGGGCCAGCGTGGTGACAATTTCGAAGTACACCAGGCTCTTCACGCCGATCCGCCCCACGCCGCGCAAATTGCCGTGCCCCGCAATTCCCGTCACCAGCGTGCCGAAAATCAATGGCGCCACGATCACTTTGATCAAGCGCAGGAAAATGTCGCTCAGCACCCGCAGGTGCTCGGCCAGTTGCGGCCGGTCCAGCCCAATCTCTCCGCCCAGCAGCATCGCGAAAAAAATCCAATAGGTCAGTGACGATTTGCGCCACCCGCCCAGCGCGATCGCGCCCAGGCCTCCCCAGCGCGCCAGCACGAACCACAAATGCGGCGCGAAGAGCAGCGGCAGGATCACCCCGGCCAGAAACACCAGCACCCCGGCCGCGGTGAGGGTCCTCGCTGTGGGCGGCGCCTGGTTCCTGGGCGATTGCTCAGGTTGCGCAGCGTTGGAGGTTGAAGTGGTCATCATCTGTGGCTTCGCCCGCTACTCAGCGTCAGGATTACTCCAGGAGAACTGCTGGCTGGCCCTCCCCTGCCGTCTGTCATGCGAGACACCCCAAAACCCCTTTTCGATAGAAAGGCTGGACAGTGCCGCCCGGCATAATTCCCTTTTATTCCCGTACCGACTGTGTTATCATTAGTCGGGCGCTTCTACGGCCCGCCTATGGAGGACGCATGCCCGCGCGTGCTCGCGCTTTCGCCTCTCGCGCTCCCCGGGCCGCCTCTCGCCACCACCTCTCCACCCATCCACGCATTTCTAATCGCGGATTCCGGGATTAGAAAATGACGCAACCCATTGAAAACAAACAACCGCACCCCATTCTAATCCCGGGAAAAGCTCCGACCAGTGCCCCAATCTCGCATTCCGCGCGCCGCCCAACCCCACCCGCGCACCCCCAGTCGCCATCGCCTGCCACAACCTGTCAATCGCTACTGTCCGGAAATCGGAAACTCACTCAACTCCTTCCCTATCAACAACAAATTCATAATCAATCGCTAATTTTGGTCGCAACATCGTCCCCGCCCCACCTGCCCTTATGGACCACGAACTTAGCCCAAGGTCCTTTCCGGCGCCTGCAGCGCTCTCTAGACCGTTTGCCCGGCTCTTCGCGCGATCTGTTATTTCCAGCAATATGCCATCTATCGCGCATTTGGAATGCCCTTATTGCCAAGCGACGGTCTGCGCCGCAACGCCGCGGACATCGTGGCCGAAGTGGCAGGGCGCGCCATATGCCCGCTACGGCTGGCAGCGCACCGTAGCGTCCACATGATTCTCGCTCAAGAAATATCGCGCAAGACCTCGCGCAACGCCGGATACAACTTCCGATACGCTCCATATTGCCGGTTCATCAGCGCGACCCGCTCCCGATCCGTCTCGACGCGCTGCGCAACCCGCACGCACGACTCACACGCGCTCTCCACCGAACTCCACGTTCCCACGCCCACTCCCGCCAGCAGGGCCGCGCCGTAAGCTGGGCCTTCCTCCGCTTCCACCAGCTCAACCGCCATTCCGTACGCGTCCGCCTGAATCTGCCGCCACAAAGCTCCGCGCGCCCCTCCGCCGCCCAACCGGATGGACTGCACCGGAATTTTGAGCTCGGCGAAAATTGTCAAAGTGTCGCGCAAACTGAATGCCACACCTTCGAGAATGGCGCGGATCACATGCGCGCGCTTATGCGTGGCGGAGATTCCCACCAATGCGCCGCGCGCGTGCGGGTCCAGATGGGGAGTCCGCTCACCCATCAGATAAGGCGCCCACAGCAAGCCATCCGCGCCCGCGGGAGCTATGCTGGCTTCGGCCATCAATCGCTCGTAAGGCTCCTGCCCGCCGTCGCCGCTCGCCCCGAATTGATCGCGAAACCAGCGCAGCGAATATCCCGCCGCTTGCGTAACCCCCATCACGTGCCAGCGCCGCGGAACCGCATGGCAAAATGTATGGATGCGTCCCGCGGGATCGAACACCGGGCCGGCGGTGGCGGCAAATACCACGCCGGAAGTTCCGATGGTCGCGCTCACCGCTCCGGGACGCACAATCCCCATGCCGACTGCCCCAGCGGCCTGATCCCCGGCTCCGGCGACGATGGGAATGCCGGCGCGCAGTCCCGTGGCGCGTGCACCTTCCTCCGACACACGTCCCGCAATTTCGGGCGATTCGAAAACCGGCGGCAAGAGTTCCGGATTTACCTGCGAAGCATCCAGCATCGCCCGCGACCACTGACGGTGCGCCACGTCGAAGAGGAGTGTTCCGGAGGCGTCGGAAACGTCCGTCGCGCGAGAACTGCTCAGCCGCCAGCGCACGTAATCCTTCGGCAGCAGGATGGTGCGCACGCGCGCCCAGATTTCCGGCTCGTGCTTCTGCACCCACCAGATTTTGGGAAGAGTGAAGTTGGTCAGCGCCGGATTGGCCGTAAGCTCAATCAGCCGCGCCGCGCCGATTCGCTCGGTGATCTCGCGGCATTCGATTTCGGTGCGCTGATCGCACCATATAATAGACGGACGCAGGACGGCGCCGTCCTGATCCAGCAGCACCAGACCGTGCATCTGGCCCGTGAGTCCGATTCCGCTGATGTCCTCAGCCGCCGTCTTGCCGCGCTCCAGGCACTCGCGAATCGCGGCGCAAGCAGCCGCCCACCAATCCCCGGGATTCTGTTCAGCCCAACCGGCGTGAGGAGATGCAAACGAAGGGTGTGCGGCGGTGGCCGCACTGACCACGCGGCCGCCGGCATCGAGCAGCACGGCCCGCGTGCCACTGGTCCCGATGTCAATTCCAAGAAGTCTTGTCGCCAATTTGCCTGTGTGCCTCTCGCGCCGCTTCGAGCCATCTCGTCATCGGTAGCCCGCGCGCGGCGCATCCCACGCTCGCGACGCTTAATATCGCGCGACGCTGATTCTCTTGCGCGAATATTGCACCGCCCATTTGCGGCCCTACTATACGATTAAAAAACCCCAAAATGGCGGCGGCCGCGGGCTTGTTTTGCTTCTCGGCCTGTGCCAATCTTCGCGGTGGTATTCCGCGGATATCATCAGTCTTGGCTCGCGGCCGGACTTCGCAGCTCGGAGGTTCACGCCTTGCCCAGTCCTGCAAAATCGCGCGCCAGATTATCGGCGCAACTCATTGTGGTGTGCATCGTCCTGTGCGCCATCTTCATCGGCTCCCTGCCTGCTCCCCTGCGCGCTCTCGACAACGGCGTCGCGCGCACCCCGCCGATGGGCTGGAACAGTTGGAACAAATTCGCCTGCAATGTCAGCGAAGATCTCATCAAGTCCATGGCCGACGCCGCCGTCTCAAGCGGCATCAAAGATGCCGGCTACCAATATGTGATTATTGACGATTGCTGGCAGGTCAGCCGCGACGTGGCCGGAAATATCGTCGCCGACCCGCAGCGTTTCCCGTCCGGAATAGGCGCGCTCGCGGCCTACGTTCATTCCAAGGGATTGAAGTTTGGAATTTATTCCGACGCTGGCAGCAAGACTTGCGCCGGACGTCCCGGCAGCCGCGGACACGAATATCAAGATGCCGCGCAGTACGCCGCCTGGGGCGTGGATTACCTGAAATACGATTGGTGCAACGTGGGCAGCGAAGACGCCCAGGCCGCCTACTCGACCATGCGCGACGCGCTGCTCGCCACCGGCCGCCCCATTGTTTTCAGCATGTGCGAGTGGGGCACCAGCAAGCCCTGGCTGTGGGCCAAGGACGTCGGCAATCTCTGGCGCACCACCGGAGACATCACCGACTGCTGGGATTGCAAGAAAAAATACGAGAGCGGCTGGACCAAGAACCTCGATTTGCAGGTGGGGCTGGAATCGTTCGCCGGCCCGGGCCACTGGAACGATCCGGACATGCTGGAAGTCGGCAACGGCGGCATGACCACCACGGAATACCAATCTCATTTCAGCCTGTGGTGTATCCTCGCCGCTCCGCTGATCGCCGGGAACGATCTGCGGGCCATGACTCCCGAAATCCACGACATCCTGACCAATAAAGAAGTCATCGCCGTGGATCAGGACCCTCTCGGCATGCAGGGGCGCCGCGTGCGCAAAGACGGCGATTCGGAAGTGTGGGCTAAGCAAATGAAAGACGGCAGCCGCGCCGTGGTCCTATTCAATCGCTCCGCGGCGGCCGCCGAAATCTCGGTAGCGTGGGAGGATTTGGGATATCCGGCGCATCTCCCGGCCGCCGTGCGCGACCTCTGGGCAAAAAAAGATCTCGGACAATTCACCGGGGCGTTTACAGCCACGGTCCCCTCGCACGGCGTGGTAATGATCACCGTGATGCCGTGAGCGCGCACGGCTGAAAAAACCACATTCCTGTCTGCGTCCCTCCCGGCGCGTGGTCTCCGCCGATTTTGGCCTTTCGCTAGGCGTCGCTGAACGATTGCCCGCGCGGTTGGTCCTGCGCGAGCGGCGGTGGCGCCGTCGGCTCACTGAAATCCTTGGTCCAATGCCAATTGCGAATTTCCGGCATGTCCTCGAATTGCTGCCGGATGTATGCATGGTGCTCGTACAGCTTCCGGTTGAACATATCAATCGCGTCCGAAGCCTGCGAACGCAGCCGCGGCACATGCTTCAGCGCGTCAATCGCCAGGTGGAACCGGCTCATCTTGTTGAGCACCACCATATCGAAAGGAGTCGTGGTGGTCCCCTCGTCGTTAAATCCGCGCACGTGGAAACGACCCTCGTTGGCGCGCCCGTGCACCATGCTGTGAATCAGCCAGCGGTAGCCGTGAAACGCGAAAATCACGTCCACGTCGCGCGTGAATAGCGTCTCGAACGAAATATTGTCCATCCCGTGCGGGTGATCGTCGGGGCTCATCAGCGCGTTCAGGTCCACCACGTTCACCACGCGCACCTTGATGCCCGGCACGTGCTTCTGCAGCAGCCACGAAGTAGCGCACGCTTCAATGGTCGGAACATCGCCCGCGCACGCGAGCACGATGTCCGGCTCGGTTCCGCCGTCGTTCGTCGCGAAATTCCAGATGGATGCTCCCTGCGAACAATGCGCCAGCGCTTCGTCGAACGTCAGCCATTGCAGCTCCGGCTGCTTTCCGCAGGTAACCACGTTCACGTAATTCCGGCTGCGCAGGCAGTGGTCGAAAACGTTCAGCAGGCAGTTGGCGTCCGGCGGGTAGTAAACGCGAATCACCTCACTGCGGCGCTGCAGCGCGTTGTCCACGAACCCGGGCGCCTGGTGGCTGAAGCCGTTGTGATCGTTTCTCCACGCGTGACTGGTGAGCAGCACGTTCAGGGACGCGAGCGGCCGGCGCCAGGGAAACTCCAGGCATTGCTCCAGCCACTTCGCGTGCTGCGTGACCATCGAATCCACCACCTGCGCGAACGCCTCGTAGGAGGACCACATGCCATGCCGCCCGGTGAGCAGATAACCTTCCAGCCAGCCCTCGCACAAATGCTCGCTGAGCACTTCCATCACCCTGCCGTCGGGCGCGAGGTGGTCGTCAATCGAGACCGTCTGCTCCATGGTGCAGCGGTTCGTCGCGTCAAACACCGCATTCAGCCGGTTCGAATTGGTCTCGTCCGGGCAGAACAGCCGGAAATTGTTGGGATTTTGCCGGATGACGTCGCGCATATACTCGCCCAGCTTGCGCGGCGCTTCCGCGATCACTTCGCCCGGCCCCGGCACCTCGAGCGCGTAACGCGCGAAATCAGGCAGATCGAGCGCTTTCAGCACTCGCCCGCCGTTGACGTGCGGGCTCGCGCCCATGCGCCGGTTTCCTTCCGGCGCCAGCGCCGCCAATTCCGGAATCAAGCGCCCATTCTGATCGAAGAGTTTCTCGGGCTGATACTTCCGCATCCAGGCCTCGAGAAGTTTCAGATGATCGGGATTCTCGCAGACGTTGGAAAGCGGCACCTGGTGCGCGCGAAACGTTCCCTCGACGGGCACGCCATCCACTTCTTTCGGGCACGTCCAGCCCTTCGGCGTGCGCAAAATAATCATCGGCCACGGCGCCAGCTTCGGCCGGCTGGCTTTCCCGGCGGCCCGCGCGTCCGCCTGAATCCTGCGAATCTCCGCGTAGCAGCGATCCAGCGCGGCGGCCAGTTGCTGATGCACAATGGCGGGATCGTCGCCTTCCACAAAGTACGGCGTGTACCCGCATCCGCGGTAGAAGGCCGCAAGTTCCTCATCGCTCCAGCGCGCCGTCACCGTCGGCCCGGAAATCTTGTAGCCGTTCAGATGCAAGATCGGCAGCACCGCCCCGTCCCGCGCCGGATTCAGAAATTTCACGCCTTTCCAGCTTCCTTCGAGCGGACACGTCTCGGCTTCGCCATCGCCGACGACGCAGGCGACAATCAAATCCGGATTGTCGAACGCTGCGCCAAAAGCGTGCACAAGCGAGTATCCCAGTTCGCCGCCCTCGTGCATGGAATTGGGCGTATGCGGGCCGCAATGACTGGGAATCCCGCCGGGCGTGGAAAACGAGCGGAAGAGCAGCCGCATGCCCGCGGCGTCCTGCGTTATCTCCGGATGCACGTCGCTGTAGGTGCCTTCCAGATACGCGCAGGCGTTCATCGTGGGACCGCCGTGGCCCGGGCCTGATATATAAATGATTTCCGCCCCTGTTTCGCGGATCAGGCGGTTCAGATGCACGTAAATGAAATTCTGCCCTGCGGAGGTGCCCCAGTGCCCCAGCAAGCGCGGCTTGATGTGCGCCTTCGTCAGTGGCTCGCGCAGCAGCGCATTGTCGAGCAAATAGATTTGCCCGACGCACAGATAATTTGCGGCGGACCAGTAGCGCTGCATCTTATCGAGCAGCTCGGCGGAAAGTGGACCTGTCGCCTCCGGCGCCGCTGTTTTCGCCGGCGGCGGCGCGCCTTCGATGGCCGTGGATAAGCTCGCATCAAATGTGAACATTTCTCCCTCAGTCCGTCGCGGGCTTGCCTCGGCCCAAAACGGCAATCACGTGTTGTACCACCATCAAATCTTCGTTGGTTTCTATGACGCGCACGTTGACGCGGCCATCGGCGCTCGATATCACCGGAGCGTTCGCCGCATTTCGCGCGGCATCGAGGCGAATTCCCAAGAACTCCAGCCCGCTGCAAATGCGCTCACGGATGTCCGGCGCGCGCTCCCCGATTCCTCCCGTGAAAACCAGGCCATCGAGTCCTCCCAGCGCCGCAGCATACGCCCCCACGTATTTCTTCGCGCGATAGCAGAACAAATCAATCGCTTCCGCCGCGTGGCTGTCGTTCGGCGCTTTCTCCAGCAGCTCGCGCATGTCTCCCGTGCTTCCGGAAACTCCCAGCAACCCGGATTGCTTGTTTATCAGCGCGCTGATTTCATGCGCGGACATACCCTTTTCCGCGAGCAGATACGCCAGCAAACCGGGATCCACGTCGCCCGACCGCGCGCTCATCACCAATCCCTCCACAGGCGTGAAACCCATGGATGTATCCGCGCTCTTCCCATCCCGCAGCGCCACCATGCCCGCGCCGCTGCCCAGGTGCGCGACGATCACCCGTCCGGCGGCCAGCTTCGCGTCTATCCTGCGCAGTTCCGCCACGATATATTCATAGGAAAGGCCGTGGAAGCCGTAGCGCCGGACACCTTCATCGTAAAATCTCCGCGGCAGCGCATACATTTTCGCCACTGTGGGCAACGTGCTGTGAAAATTCGTGTCGAAGCACGCCACCTGCGCGATCTTCGGAAATCTTCGCGCGACGAACTGGATTCCGCGAATCGCCGCGGGCAAGTGGTCGGGGTCCAGAGGCGTCAGCTTTTCCAGCTCCGCCAAAAAATCCGGCGTGATCCGCTGCGGCTCGCGGTAACGCGCGCCGCCGTGCACCAGCCGGTGGCCCGCGGCCGTCAGCCCGCGCAGATACTCGCGTTCTTCCAGCCACGCGAAAATCATCTCCAGCGCGGCATTCGGCTCTCCACTCTGGATCGCGGTGTCGAGCAACGCGCGCCCGCCCGCGTCGCTAATCTTCAGGCGCCCGGCTGCTCCGCTACTGTAAGCGACCGATATGGTCGTCACAACTTCGTCACGCTCGCCCACTTCAAACAGCGCGGACTTCAGCGTCGCCGAACCTCGATTCATCGTCAGTATCCGTTCGCGCGGTGGAGTCATGGCCAGTCAATCCTACAGAAACGCGCCAGCCTCTGCACGGCGAATTGGCCAGCGAGGGAAAGGCGAAGCGCGGGGGAGCTGCTGCGCGCGTCAGGGGAAAGGTCGAAGGGGGAGGGGGCGAAGCGCAGGCCGACGCAGTCTAATCTGAGCTGACGCTCCAGTCGCTTGCGCTCATCACGATGCTCTTCTCTTGCGCTCCACCAGCTGCAGAATCAATGGCGTCAGAATCAGCTGCATCGCCAGGTCCAGCTTGTTGCCCGGAATCACAATCGAATTCGCCCGCGACATGAAACTGTGCTGGATCATCGCCAGCAAATACGAGAAATCAATGCCGCTCGAATTCCGGAAGCGGATCACCACCATGGATTCGTCCGGCGTGGGAATCCAGCGCGCGATGAACGGATTCGAAGTGTCCACCGTGGGAATGCGCTGGAAATTGATGTCCGTCACCGAAAATTGCGGGCACATGTAACGGACGTAATCCGGCATCCGCCGCAAAATCGTGTCCGTCACGGCCTCCGTGGAATATCCCCGCGCGGAGCGATCGCGATGAATTTTCTGAATCCATTCCACATTGATCACCGGAACCACGCCGATTTTCAAATCCGCGTATTTCGCCACGTTCACTTTGTCCGTGACGATCGCTCCATGCAGCCCTTCGTAGAAAAGCAGATCGCTGTGCTCAGGAAAGAGTCCCCACTCCGTGAATTTCCCCGCAGGCACCCCGAATTGCTCCGATTCCAGGGCGTCATGTGCGTAGTGCCGCGTGCGTCCTTGCCCGGTCTCGCCGTAGCTGCGGAACGTTCCTTCCAGCTCCTCCAGCAGGTTGGCTTCCTCGCCAAAATGGCTGAAGTGATGATCGCCCTTGGCCGCTGCTTGCGCCATCACCCGGTGCATCTCGAGCCGGTCGTGGCGATGGAAGGCGTCGCCCTCGATATAGACGGCCTTCACCTTCTCGCGCCGGAAGATTTGCTCAAACGTGTTCCGTACCGACGTAGTGCCTGCGCCGGAGGAACCGGTAACCGAAATGATGGGATTCTTGATGGACATGGCGGCTCGCCGCGCTCACCTTCTCATCAGACCGCGTTGAAAAAAGAGCGGGGCGCGCTCCGCGGAAAATTGCGGATCGGTGTGGTACTGGCTGATTCGTTCTACGGCCGCGCGCGAACCGAATACGATGGGGGTTCTCGCGTGCAATTCTCGCGGCTTCACGTCCAGAATGCGCTGCACCGTATCGGTCGCGCTGCCGCCCGCCTGCTCGATCAGGAACGCGATCGGGTTCGCCTCGTAAATGCAGCGCAGCCTGCCCCGGCCGTGCGTGCGCCGCTGATCGCCGGGATAGAGGAAGACACCGCCGCGCACCAGAATGCGGTAGGCATCCGCGACCAGCGACGCGATCCAGCGCATGTTGTGATCCTGGCCCAACGGTCCGTCGGCGCCCCGGATGCAATCGTCCACGTAAGCGCGGATCGAATCATCCCAGTGACGGTAGTTCGCGGCATTCACGGCGTATTCGGTCGAATCGTGCGGCACCACCAGCTTCGCAATCGCCAGGCGGAATTCTCCGGCGCGGCGATCCAGCGTGAAAACCTGCACGCCGTCGCCCATCGTGAACACCAGGGACGTTTGCGGGCCGTAGATGATGAATCCGGCGGCGATTTGTTCACGGCCGGGACGCAGAAAATGTTGCGCCGGATCCGCGGCATTCTCGACCGCCGGAAAAATTGCAAAAATCGTCCCGATGGATACGTTGGCGTCAATGTTGCTTGAGCCGTCGAGCGGATCAATCGCCACGGCCAGCGGAGCGGAGGCGTCCAGCGCCAGCGGATGCGGCAATTCCTCGGACAAGATCGCCGCCAGCGGGGCGCGGCTTAGGCCCTGAATGAAAAGCTCGTTCGCCACCAGATCCAGGCGCTTCTGCGCGTCGCCGTCGAAGTTCGCTCCGCCCGTCGCCGCTCCCATGCTTCCCGCGATCTGCCCCAGCGACACCACCTCCGCTACCTGCACGCCCGCCTTTGCAATCATGCCCACCAATTCCAGCGCGGCGCGGGTGTGCTTGTTGCCGCTGCGCTTCGCCGCTTCCTGCAGAAATTTCCGTAGGGTCATCTCGCGCGCGAACTTCGGCAGCGATTTCCGGCCCGGGCCCGCAGGAAGCCCGGCGCCCGCCTGACGGATTGCCGACGCTTGGGATTGCGACATGGCGTAACGCTAGCAGGCGTTGGTCTCAAATAAAAGTGAATATAATTACTCCTACACTTAGAAAAAGTGAATGTAAAGGCGTCCCGCTGCGAGGCCCGCTGGCTCCGCTTTTTCGCGAAAACAGGCGGCATGCCGCCGGTTGCCTGGCGCGAGCGTCTCGCCAGCAGCGCCGCAGCCGCGCACAATCGCCAATCAGGAGGCAGGCGCAGAATAGCACTCCACGCTGCGCCAACCTTCCGTGGATGTTGCCGAAGGAATCCCCATGCGTTGGGCGCCGCTTGCCGCGTTTTTTCGTAGCTGCAGCGCCAAACTTAAACGGGATGTTTTTCAGTCTGTGCCTGCAAGGCGGCGAATGATACGTAGCCGCCCGGCCACGTCCAGCCCGCAATGTGACGATGCGGCTGGCCCGGCTCGCCCAGATCGGAAATCACCGAACTGGCACCGTTGAAATCGTCGTCGCGGGTGTAAGCGCCCGGCGTCACCACAACGGGTAAACCCGCGCCGCGCGCCGCCCTTTCGCCGTTCGCGGAGTCCTCGAAGGCGACACAACTTGCGGCCGGCAGGCCGAGCTGGCGCAGCGCGATCTCGAACACTTCCGGATGCGGCTTTTTCACGCTCACTTCATCTCCAGCAACGATGGCGTCGAACAATGTGTCTCCGTTGACCGGCAAAACATGCCGCAGCAGCGCATCTACGTTGGCGCGGTGCGTGGTGGTGGCGATCGCCAGGCGCGCGCCGGCGGCTTTGGCTTCCGCGAGCAGCCGCGCCACGCCCGGGCGCAAATCCACGGCGCCCGCCGTCACCATCGCGGAGTACTGCACGGTTTTGAAATCGTAGATCGGCGGAATCTTCTCTCGTACCGCGGCGAGATCTTCGGGGTGCCATCGTGTCAGATAATGAAGAATCCGTTCTTTCCCGCCCGTCACCTGCAAAAGCTCCTTGTAAAGCGGCCCCTCCCAGTACCAGGTCAGGCCGAAAGCGGCAAACGCCTGGTTGAACGCTTGCCGGTGAAATTCCTCCGTCTCGGCGAGCGTGCCATCCACGTCGAATATCAATGCTTGCAAAGGCATTCCGTCCTCAAGGAAATCGGCCGCACGTGTAGCATGGTCCGCAGCTCGCTCCGCTCGCCGGGAAGTCTCTCCATTCGCGAGTGGGCAAGCCAGCGTACCTGAATGTCGTTGCTCCGCGGAGGAAAAAACAGGAAGCCAAAATCAGTAGAAGGCAACTCCGGCCGGGTTAGTCGAACGTTTCCTCGGTTTCATCGCTCAGCGGAGAGCTCAGCGCGGCTTGTTGCCCGAAGACGCGGCTCGCCAGCAGATCGGGAGCCTCGATGGTCATCAGGTCCTCCGCCGTGATTTTAGAATCGCTGGAGGCGCGCACGATGCGGTTGGCCTGGCGCAGACGCGCGCGGTCCAGCGCATTGCGAATCGAGCGCGCGTTCGAAAAATGCGGCAGCAATTTGCGCGCGCTGATGTACCGCTCCAGCGCTTCCCGCCCGCTCGCGCTCAGCTTGTAATTCTGTTTCGCCAGAATTAATTCGCCGATGGCCAGCAGTTCGCCCTCGCCATAATCCGGGAAATCAATGTGATGGGCGATGCGCGAACGAAAACCGGGATTGCTGCTGAAAAACTTCTCCATGCGATCGGCATATCCCGCCAGGATCACCACCAGGTCTTCCCGCTGGTTCTCCATCACCTGCAGCAGAATCTCGATGGCCTCTTGCCCGTAGTCCCGCTCGTTTTCCGCGCGATAGAGATAGTAAGCCTCGTCAATGAAGAGCACGCCGCCCATGGCTTTCTTCAGTATCTCTTTGGTTTTCGGCGCCGTGTGCCCGATGTATTGCCCTACCAAGTCATCGCGCGTCACTGAAACCAGGTGTCCTTTGCGCACGAAGCCCAGCCGGTGAAGTATGTGCGCCATGCGCAGCGCCACGGTAGTCTTGCCCGTACCGGGATTCCCGGTGAAGGACATGTGCAAGGTCGGCGCCTCGCTCGCCAGGCCCAACTTGCGCCGCACGCGCTCCACCAGCAGCAGCGCGGCGATCTCGCGAATGCGCGTCTTCACCGGAGTAAGCCCGATCAGTTCTTCATCGAGCTCCCGCAAGACGTCTTCGATGCCGGCTTCCCGCAGCTCCTGGGCGAGATCCACCGTCTCGGTGAGCGACGGCCCAGCGGCGGGTGTCGCGACGGATGCCACTTTGGCGAACGCGTCCGTGCCTCGCGGCTGCTCGTCCAGCACGGGGTCGGTGATGCCCGGATGTCCGTAAGATTGTGTTGTTTCACTCACGCAGATTCCTTGGTGACCGCCCGTTCCATCGTTCGTGCCGCGCGCGTCACCGGTATCGCTGCCCCTCGGGACGGTCGGTCTCGTAAGCCTGGGTGGTGTAGCGCACGCTTCGCCCTTCCGCTTCTTGCCGGATGAGCTTGAAGCCCGGTTCCTGCGCCGGCCGGTTCACCAGGAACGAAAGCCGCACGGATTCCCAGCCGTGCGTGGAATCGAATCCCGAAAGACGGATGTAACGGTCGCCATAGACCTTGCGGCACTCGGCAAGTTCCATCATCACTGCCGCCGCGTCCTTGATATCAAACATCGGCAGACCCCACATTTCCCAGTAGGTGTTGCGCGGATGCGGATCGTCGGTGAATTCCAGATTCACCGCCCAACCGTTGTCAATGCAGTACTGCGCCTGCGCCCTGATCTGCTGGTCGGTCAGGTCGGGCAGAAACGAAAAGCATCCTTGCGTCAATCGCATGGCGATATCTCCTCTTTTCAAACAGCCACGGTTGCGGTGGGCACGAAATCCGGTGTATCGGTGGAGGCGTAATCAAACGTCACATCCTTCCAGATTTCCAGCGCTTGCCGCAGCGGCAGGCAAGTCTTCGCGGCGGATTGCAGGATTTCCGGACCTTCCAGCGCGATGTTGCGGCCCTCGTTCCGCGCCAGAACCATGGACTCTAGAGCCACACGATTGGCCGTGGCCCCCGCCGCGATTCCCGCCGGGTGCCCGATGGTGCCGCCGCCGAATTGCATGACCACGTCGTCGCCCAACAGATCGAGCAGCTGGTGCATCTGCCCTGCGTGAATGCCGCCTGAGGCCACGGGCATCAATTTGCGCAGCGACGCCCACGGCTGATCGAAGAACACTCCGTTTTCGAGCTTTTGCGGCACGAAATCCTCGCGGCAGATGTCGTAATAGCCGCGAATCGTTCGCGGATCACCTTCCAGCTTTCCCACCACCGTTCCGGCATGAATATGGTCAACGCCCGCCAGGCGCATCCACTTGGCAATCACCCGAAAGGAAACGCCGTGAATCTTCTGCCGCGAATAGGTTCCGTGCCCCGCGCGGTGCAGGTGCAGGATCATGCTGTTGCGCCGCGCCCAGTTCGCCATGGACTGGATCGCCGTGTAGCCGATCACCAGGTCAATCATGATGATCACCGACCCCAGTTCCTTCGCGAACTCCGCGCGCTCGTACATGTCTTCCATGGTCCCGGCGGTGACGTTCAGATACGTTCCTTTCACCTCTCCGGTCATGGCCTGCGCGCGGTTCACCGCTTCCATCGAGTACAGGTACCGATCGCGCCAGTGCATGAAGGGCTGCGAATTGATGTTTTCGTCGTCCTTGGTGAAGTCCAGCCCGCCCTTCAGCGCTTCATAAACCACGCGGCCGTAATTGCGCCCGGAAAGACCGAGCTTCGGCTTTACCGTCGCGCCCAGCAGCGGCCGTCCGAATTTATCCAGGCGTTCCCGTTCCACCACGATTCCCGTGGCGGGGCCGGCAAAGGTCTTCACGTATGCCACCGGCATGCGCATGTCTTCCAGGCGCAGCGCCTTCAGCGGCTTGAAACCGAACACGTTCCCGATGATCGAAGCCGAAAGGTTCGCGATCGAGCCCGGCTCGAAAAGGTCCAGGTCGTAGGCAATCCACGCGAAATAGGAGCCCGGGGCGTTGGGCACAGGTTCCACGCGGTAGCATTTTCCGCGATATTTTTCGCAGGCCGTGAGGCGGTCGGTCCATACCACGGTCCATGTGGCCGTCGAGGATTCACCGGCTACCGCCGCGGCGGCTTCGATGGGGTCCACACCGTCCTGCGGCGTCACGCGAAAAAGCGCCAGAATGTCCGTATCCTTTGGTTCGTACTCCGGCTCCCAGTAACCCATCTTCTTGTATTCCATTACGCCGGCTTTGTAACGATCCTTGCCGCGCACCGTCGAGGACTTTTCGTCCAACAGCTTTCCGACCGCTGGCTTCAGCTGCGTGCTCATAGCCGTTTCTCCTTGCTGCAAAGGCACGCGAAAACCGTAACAGCTTGCACCTAACAATAAAAGTGAATATAATTTCCATTAGACTCAATTAAATTAATGGTGCCTTGTGAACAACCTCACCTTCAAGCAACTCGAAGCCATCCGCGAAGTCGCCCGCAAAGGCACCGTGGTCAAGGCCGCCGCCGCTCTGCATGTCACCCCCGCCGCGCTCACTTCCCGCATCAAGCTCTTCGAAGAAGACGCGGGGCTGCCGCTCTTTGACCGCACCGGAAACCGCCTGCGCGCCACCGACGCCGGCCGCGAGGCCGTTGCCGCCGCCGCGCGCATCGAGCGCGTCATCGCCGACCTGGGCGACACGCTGGACGCCATGAAAGGGCTGCACGGCGGGAGGGTGCGCTTCGGCGCGGTCTCCACCGCCAAGTATTTTGCCGCCGAGCTGATCGCTGCATTCCTGCGGCAACATGCGGGGATTGACCTGAAGCTGATCGTCGGCAATCGCGCGGAAACCGTCGAATCACTGCGCAACTACGATATAGACGTCGCCATCATGGGGCGGCCGCCGAGCGATTTTGAGGTGGACAGCGAGCCCTTCGGGCCGCATCCGCATGTGATGATCGCCGCGGCCGATCATCCGCTGGCGCGCATGCGGCACGTCTCCAAGAATGAATTGGCCAGCCAGAAATTCATCGTGCGCGAGGAAGGCTCGGGGACGCGTAACATTTTCGAGTATTTTTTCAACGTGGAAATGACCAAGCCCCCGAAAGCCACCATCGAGATGGGCTCGAATGAAACCATCAAGCAGGCGGTGATGGCCGGGCTGGGACTTTCGCTGATCTCGGCGCATACCATTGCGTCGGAAGTGGCGGCGCGGCGCCTGGTAGTCTTGAAAGTGGATGGGCTGCCGATCGTGCGGCAATGGTACGTGGGGCATCGCTCGGACCGCGAACTGCCTCCCGCGTGCCGCGCGCTGCGGACGTTCATCGTAAAGAAGGGCAAGACGTTTCTGCCGCAGCGCGGCTTTGTGTGAACCGCGAGCAGCGATTCCGAGCTCGCGACGCGCCAGCGACCGAACCGATGACCGGCACGCTCAGAAACAGGCGCGGACCACGCCGCCATCCACGCGCAGGGCCGCGCCGGTGACGGCGGAGGCGGCTGGACTGCAAACGAACGTCACCAGGGCGGCGACTTCTTCCGACGTGGCGAAGCGCTTGATCAGCGAGCTGGGCCGCACGCTCTTGAAAAACTCCTTTTCAAAAACGGCGAAGGGCTGCCCGCCGCTGATCTCGGTGACAAACTCCTCGACGCCGGCGGAACGGGTGGGACCGGGCAGAACGGCGTTCACGGTGATGCCGGTTCCGGCACAATACTCGGCGAGGCCGCGAGAAACGGCCAGCTGAGCTGTCTTGGTGGTGCCGTACTGAATCATTTCCACGGGAATCTGAATGGCGCTCTCGCTGCTGATGAAAACAATTCGCCCCCAATTTCGCTGCTTCATCCCCGGCAGATAAGCGCGGCTGAGGCGCACGCCGCTGAGCACGTTGACCTCAAAAAATCGCCGCCAATCTTCGTCGGGAATTTCCTCGAAGGGTTTCGGCTCGAAGATTCCCAGGTTGTTGACGAGGATGTCCACGGCCGGAAACCGCTTGAGCAGGTCCTCGGTGGCCTGTACCGTGGAAAGATCCCCGGGAAAGCCCTCGGCTTTGGCTTGCGGCACGGCCTGGTGAATCTGCCGCAAGGCGGAGGCAACGGAGGCGTCCGTGCGGCCGTTCACGATCACGCGCGCGCCTTCCGCGGCGAGCTGGCTGGCAATGGCGAAGCCGATGCCCTTGGTGGAACCCGAAATCAGGGCGATCTTGTCGGTTAGTTCGAGGTTCATGACGTTGTCCTTGTCCTCAGCGGAATGGAAAGCAAAACGAGTTCGCGAAAAAATCCGAAATATCGCGTCGGTTGGCGACCTAGAGTGACCCTGGTTTGATTCCGTGAGAGGACGAAGAGTTTCGCGTTATTCGCGGCTGGCATGTTTGTCGCACAGGCGGGATCGCCTGCGCCACGAAACCCGACTGGCGATTCGTGCCGTGCACGTCAACGTCAGGGAACGGCAAGCAGCGTGGCCCACGGAACAAGGCGGATTCCGAGTAGTGCGCTGGCGGCACGGCGTTATATCCTCGGGGCATGGCGCGACCAGCGCAGCGCTCTCCTACTACCGGGTTGATTCTCGGATTAATCGTCACGATCGCGGCGGTGGTGGCTTATTCGTGGTACATCACGCTGCAGATTTCGCGACTACGCGAATTGCAGAATAATTTGGTGGAGCACAACCGGCGGGATTCCCTGCAACTGCTGCGCGTGCAGAACGATTTGAATTCGCTGGGGCTGGCCATGCGGGACATGCTCGACAACGACGAGCCCTACCCGCTGACTGCCTGGAGCGCGCAGTTTCAGAGGATTCACACCGATCTGGACAGCGCGCTGCAAACCGAACAGCAACTGAGCATCGCGCGGCGCACGCCCCAGCAGACGCAGTATCTGAAGGAATCGTTAGCGCAATTCTGGGACGCGGCGGACCGCACGTTCGCGCTGGCGCAAGCCGGGAAGGAAAGCGAAGCGCGCGAGCAGATTCGCCTGACGCTGCAAGCGCGCCAGGCCACGCTGAGCACCGCCGTCTCGCGGCTACTGGTGCAGAACAATGAAAGCGAGCAGGAAGCCGCGGCGCAAGTGGCGCAGATTTACGATCGCGTGCAGCGCCAGGTGTACCTGTTTCTGACGGCTATCCTGGCCGCCATTCTGCTGACCAGCCTGTACCTGATTCGCGCGAACCGGCAGCTCTTCGCACGGATCGAGGCGCTCTCGCAGCAGCGCAGCGAGCTGGCGCAGAAATTGATTTCCTCGCAGGAATCCATGCTGCGCTCGATCTCGCGCGAGCTGCACGATGAATTCGGGCAGATTTTGACCGCGGTAGGCTCGCTACTGACGCGCGCGGAAAAGCGCATCCCCGATGATTCCGCGCTGCACGCGGACGTGCGCGAGGTGCGCGAGATCGCGCAAACCACGCTGGGCAACGTGCGCAGCCTTTCGCAGGCCTTGCATCCCGTGATGCTGGACGAAACGGGCCTGGAAAGCACGCTGGATTGGTACATTCCCACGGTGGAGAAGCAGACCGGGATTGACATAAGCTACCAGAAGTCCGGCGCGCCATTCGCGCTGGACGGCGCGGCGGCGATTCACATTTACCGGGTGCTGCAGGAAGCGCTGAACAACGTGGCGCGCCATTCCGGGGCGCGCGCGGCGCAAGTGCGCTTGCGATTTTCCGCCGACGCGCTGGAGCTGGAAGTGGAAGATCACGGCAAAGGCGGCGCGGCGGTGGCGGCACGCTCGGGAATCGGCCTGGTGGCGATGCGCGAGCGGGCGGAATTGCTGCGCGGCGCGATCGAATTCACGCAGCCGGCCGAAGGCGGCACGCTGGTGCGGATGAAGATTCCACGGGAGGGGAACGAAGCGAATGCGGGGTAAGATTTCCGTTTTGCTGGTGGACGATCACAGCCTGGTGCGGCGCGGTTTCCGGCGCATGCTGGAGGACGAGGCCGATCTGCGCGTGACGGGAGAAGCCAGCAACGGGGAAGACGCGGTGCGCATGGCGCGCGAGCTTCGTCCGGACGTGATCGTGATGGACTGCGCGCTGCCGGCGATGAGCGGCCTGGCGGCCGCGCGCGCGATTTTGCAGGAGTTTCCCGACCAGGCGATTTTGATGCTCAGCATGCATTCCGAGGACACGCTGGTGCGCCAGGCGCTGGACGCGGGCGCGCGCGGATACATCCTGAAGAATGCCGACGATTTGGGATTGGGCGCGGCGATCCGGCGCGTCGCGGCGGGAGAGGTGGTGCTGGCTCCAGAGGTTTCGCGGACGAATACGCTGAAGGGCGAGCGCGATTCAGGGCTGACGCCGCGCGAGCTGGAAGTCCTGCAATTGATCGTGCAGGGCAATTCGAACAAGGCCATTGCCGATCGCCTGGCGCTGAGCGTGAATACGGTGGCGGTGCATCGTGCGAATATCATGGATGCGCTGGGGATTCACAAGACTGCGGAGCTGGTGGTGTACGCCATCCGCAACGGCCTGGTGAATATTTCGTGAAGCGCCGGTCATTCCTGCTGGGATTGGCGGGCGCGGCGGCAGGCCCGCTGATGCGCGCGACGGATGTGCTGGCGGCTGCGAGCGCGCGAGCAGCGACGCGCGGCGACGGCGTAGGTTCGGGCGCGAATCCTGGATTTCGGCTGGTGGACGTGACCGCCGCCGCGGGGATTCAGTTTCGCCACAACAGCGGCGCCTACGGCGGCAAGCTGCTGCCGGAAACCTTGGGTTCGGGTTGCGCATTCCTGGATTACGACGCGGACGGCTGGCAGGACGTGCTGCTGATCAACGGCGAGGACTGGCCTGGACACAAACGGCAGCACAGCACGCTGCGGCTCTACCGCAACAATCGCGACGGCAGCTTCAGCGACGTGACGCGCCGCGCCGGCCTCGATATCGAGATGTACGGCATGGGAGTGGCCGTCGGCGATTACAATAATGACGGCTTTCCGGACATTCTGGTCACCTGCGTCGGCCAGAACCGCCTTTTTCGCAATACCGGCGAGGAATCGTTTGTCGAAGAGACGCGTTCCAGCGGACTGGGCAACCGGTTGGCGTTCAGCACTTCGGCGCTGTGGTTCGATTACGACCGCGACGGCTTGCTGGATCTTTTCGTGTGCAACTACGTGAAGTGGTCGCCCGAGCACGACGTCTTTTGCAGCCTGGACGGAAAGCACAAATCCTATTGCACGCCGGAAGCCTACCGCGGCGAAACCTGCTGGCTCTTTCACAATCGCGGCAACGGCACGTTCGAGGACGTGACTGCCCAGAGCGGCATCTTCGACACTAGTTCGAAATCGCTGGGCGTGGCGATGCTGGATTACGATCGCGACGGCTGGCCCGACTTGCTGGTGGCGAACGACACGCAGCCCAACAAGCTGTACCGCAATTTGCGGAATGGAACTTTCCGGGACGTGGCGGTGGAGGCCGGGATCGCCTTCAGCACGGAGGGAAAGGCGCGCGCGGGCATGGGCGTGGACGCGGCGGATTTCGATCACTCCGGTTTCCCCGGCGTGGCCATCACCAACTTCGACAATGAAATGATCGGCCTGTACCGCCCCGCGGCAAACGGCACGTACAACGACGTGGCCGTGCAGGCCGGAGTGGGCCTCGCATCGCAAAACACGCTCGGTTTCGGATGCGCATTTCTCGACGCCAACCTGGACGGCGCCCTGGACCTGGTGGTGGCGAACGGACACATTGACGAAACCGTGCGCAATATTCGCGGCAACGTGGGATACGCGCAGCCTCCGCAAATCTTCCTGAATAACGGCCAGGGACAATTTCACGACGTGGCGGCGGCCAGCGGCGCAGAGTTCAGCCAGCCGAAAGTGGGCCGCGGGCTGTGCTACGCGGATTTTGATCGCGACGGCGATCTGGACGTGCTGATGACCACCAACAACGGGCCCGCCTACCTTTATCGCAACGACCAATTGGCCGGGAACCGCAGCATCCGCTTTCGCCTCACCGGCACGAAATCGAATCGCGATGCGATTGGCGCGATGGTGCGCATCGAGGCCGGCGGCACGAGCCAGTCGCGGCTGGTGAAGGGCGGGTCGAGTTATTTGTCGCAGTCCGAATTGCCCGTCACATTTGGTTTGGGCAAGCGCGACACGGTCGAGCGGGTCGTGCTGGCATGGCCCAGCGGCGCGACGGAGGAATACAAGACTCTCGCTGCCGGGCAGACGTACGAGTGCGTCGAGGGCCAAGGGATTAAGCCGCAAGGACGGTTCTGATTTTTTTATGCATGCGTTCTACGAGCCCATAGCCCGCGACGTTGGTCGGTTGCTGTCTTGCAGAGCGTCCAGCGTTTGCAACATCCATTTGGCGCGACGGGCGAGCCAGAAAAGGTTGGGGCGGCGCAGGAGGTTGTGACATGCTGTCTCTCCTGGCGCCACTGACTATTTTTTCGTGAGGTTCCAGCGCATGAGGCGAGTCTTTCTTCTGTTGTGCGTGGCCGGTTGCTTGTCGGCAGGCGCATTCGCGCCGCAGTCCGCGGCGCAAAGTCCCGCCGCCGCGGAAACGATTCAGGTGGACGCCCGCGCGCAGGGCCAGCCCTTTCCGCATTTCTGGGAACAGATGTTCGGCTCCGGCCGCGCGATTTTGTCGCTGCGCGAGGATTACCGCACGGATCTGCGCACCGTGAAGGCCGCGACGGACTTCCAGTACCTGCGTTTCCACGCCATTCTGGACGATGAGGTGGGCGTGTACGATGAAGACGCCTCCGGAAAGCCGCTCTACAATTTTTCCTACGTGGACCAGATTTACGACGGCCTGCGGCAAGCAGGCGTGCGGCCTTTCATCGAGCTGAGCTTCATGCCCCGGAAACTCGCGGCGAGCAATGACCTGCACGTCTTCTGGTACCGGCCCAACGTTTCCCCGCCCAAGGATTACGCGAAGTGGGGCGAGCTGGTGAGCCAGCTTGCGCGCCACCTCGTTGAACGCTACGGCATTGACGAAGTGTCGCAATGGTATTTCGAAGTGTGGAACGAACCGAACCTCGATTTCTGGGCGGGATCGCCGAAGCAGCCAACTTATTTTCAACTGTACGACGCGGCGGCGCGCGCGCTGAAAGCCGTAAGCCCGCGGCTGCGCGTGGGAGGACCGGCCACAGCGCAGGCCGCGTGGGTGGACCGCTTCCTGCAGCACGCCGCAGAGAAGAATGTGCCGGTGGATTTCGTTTCGACGCACGTGTATGGCAACGATTCGGCCGAGGACGTTTTCGGCACGCACGAGGAAATTCCGCGAACGCAGATGGTGTGCCGCGCGGTGCGCAAGGTTCACGACGAAATCGGCGCCTCGGCTCTGCCGCATCTGCCGCTGATCTGGAGCGAATTCAACGCCAGCTACAAGAACGAGCCGGACGTGACCGATTCCACTTATATGGGACCGTGGATGGCGGACACCATCCGCCAGTGCGACGGCCTGGTGGACATGATGAGTTATTGGACGTTCTCCGACGTGTTCGAAGAGCAAGGCGTGGTGAAAAAGCCGTTCTACGGCGGGTTCGGATTGATTGCGGAGGACGGCCTGCCGAAGCCTTCGTTTTACGCTTTCCAGCTGCTGCACCTGCTGGGCGAGACGCGGATTCCGGTGAATGGCGACGACATTCTGGCGACTCGGCGCGCGGATGGAACGCTGGTGCTGGCAGTTTGGAATCGGCCGGTCGTCGGAGGAGGCGGGGAAGCGAAAGACGTGGTGCTGCAATTGAATTCGCTCAGCGGACGCCGCAAGGCCGTGCTTTACCGGCTCGACGCGGATCATGGCTCGCTGCTGAAAACTTATGCGGCGATGGGCAGTCCTGTGCATCCGACGCAAGAGCAGATTCGAACGTTGAAGCAGGCTGCGCGATTGCCCCCGCCTGAGGAATTCCCCCTGCACAAGGGACAGCTTGAACTGCATCTGGCGCCGGACGCGTTGTTGTTGATCGAGGTTCGCTGAGCGCGGTTCCGCTCGAAATCATTTTTGCGCGTCTGCCGGCGGAATCACGGGGTGATGGCCTAGCTCGTTACCCGTGACTATGGCGGTGCGAATCTGGCTGAAGATGTCGGTGAGGGTGTTGGGCGTGTGCGGGATTAAGATGGTGTTGGTGTGATCGTTGGCCGCGACTTCCTTCAGCGTGTCGAAATATTGGGTCATTAGCACCAGCTGCATCACGTCCTGCGGCGTGGAGCCGGGCACGGTTTTGGCGAAGTCCTCGACCGAATCCTTCAAGCCCGCGATAATCGCCTTGCGTTGATTGGCGATTCCTTCTCCCTGCAGCCGCTTTGATTCAGCTTCCGCTTCGGCCTGCTTCACCAACAGCAATTTATTGGTTTCTGCGCGGGAGACGGTGGCCTCGCGCTCGCGCTGTGCGGCGTTGATGTCGTTCATCGCGGCTTTCACTTTCTGGTCGGGGACGATGTCTGAGATCAGCACTTTGACGATCGAGTAGCCGTACTCTTTCATGGAGGCGTCGAGGTTGTCGCGCAAGTCGCTCGCGATGTCGGCCTGATTCAGGAAGGTATCGTCCAGCTTCATTTTCGGGACGTGGCCGAGCACGACGTTATAGACCATGGATTCGATCTGCTTCACCGGGTCGGACAATTTGTAGAACGCGGATTCGACGGCATCGGGTATCACTTTGTACTGGATCGAGACGGGAATTTGCACGAAGACGTTGTCCTGCGTTTTGGTTTCGACCTGCACTTCGAACTGTTGCACCTTCATGCTCATGCGCTGCACCACGGTTTCCAGAAAAGGCGTCTTCCAGTTCAGCCCCGGGCCGGCGACGCGCGCGAATTTCCCCAGCCGCTGCACGATGGCCACTTCGGCGGTCTGCACGGTGAAGAACGAACCCAGGAATATGCTCAGCACAAAAAAAGCGATCACGAGCACAAGAAACAGGAATACGGTGGCCACGCGCGTGCTCCTTTTTTTCAATGCCGGTAGCGGCGCGCTTGGGTGCGCCGCCGGTGCTGCTTCGCGCCGAACGTTATCACAACGCTGCTTTGGGCTATAGGTGAATCATCGTGTAATGTGCGCGCTGGCGGAAGATGCGGGCGCGTGGTCGTGCGTCACCAGCGTGTAATGCGCGCGTCGTGGGCGCGCTATGGGCGGGTGCCGGGATTTTCCTCGATCGGCATGTTGATTTCGCGCACGGGGCGGTCGAGCTCGTTGGGCGCGGCCGGCAGATCGAGACCGTCGGTGAGCAGCAGGCCTTGCAGCGCGGCGGCGTTGATCCACACATTCTCGAGCGTGTTGATGTAGCTGGTCTCCAGTTGAAAGAGCGTGCGCTGCGCAATCAACACCTGCGGGTAGGCCGCCGCGCCCTGGTGATATTTCCGCAAGTATAATTCGTACGCCTCGCGGGCATTCGGAAGCGTCCTGCTCTTGTAGCGTTCGGCGACGGCGCGGGCGCTCGAATAATTCTGCACGATCGGCGCAGCCATCTGGCGCAGCACCAGTGAGACGCGCTGCACTTCGAGCGTGGCGCGCTCGCGGTCGGCATCGGCTGCGGCAATATTTCCCTGGTTGCGATTGAAAATCCGCAGGTTCACGCCCACTTCGGCAAAGAATTCGGCGCCGACAGCTCTGGGCGGCACGGTGCCGAGCTGCTCGAAGCTGTTGGCGTATCCGGCGCGCAGCGATAAATCGGGGACGGTTTCGCGGCGAGCCCGCTCGAGCTCCGCATCCGCGCGAGCTACGCCCAGCTGCGCAATTTTCACCGCGGGGCTGTCGCGCAGGATCGTTTGCAACATTTGCTGCGGGTCCACGCCGGGCAGATCCTCCAAGCTGCCTTCGAGATGCGCGAGCTGTAGTTCGGGCTTGCCCACCACCGCGGCCAGCACGCTCCAGGCGCGCTGCTGCTCCTGCTCTTCGGTGATCACCGCGAGCTCGTCCTGGTCTGCTTCCACGTCCGCTTCGAGCACGTCGGGCTGGTCCGCCTGGCCGACGTTGAAAAGCTGGCGCGTGGTTTCGGCGGCGTCTTTCGCGATGTCGCTGAGCTTGCTGCGCGTTTCGATCATCGCCTGCATGGCCAGCGACTGATAGAAGGCGATGCGCACGCCGTTTTCCACGCGCAGGCGCTGCTCGTCAGCCTCGGCGGCGGCTTGCTGGCTTTCCGCGCCGAGTATTTTCCGGTCGAGGCCCAGTTTGCCGCCGAGAATGACGTTCTGCTGAATGAAAGCGCCTTGCTCGCCGCCGCCGTAGGAGCCGCCGCGAATTTCCTCGCCGCTGTAGCCGATGGTGGGATTGGGCCACAATCCGGCCTGCCGCGTGCGGCCTGCCGCGGAACGCACGCCCGCTTTCGCTTGTGCCAGCGTCGGATTATTGGCAAGCGCCATCTGCTGCAATTGCTCGAGCGTGAGGCCGGGAGCGGCGGGAGCCGTCTGTTGCGCGCGCCCTGGTTGCGGCGCGGCCTGCGCCGCGAGGTTTGCGGGCAGCAGCGCCAGCGTGAAAATCATTAGCGGCAAGAAATTCCAAATCGTATGACGGGTCATTGCAAATCTCCTATGTTTGGTCGTCATCGCAATGCGCCGTTAACCGCGATGATTCATTCTCGGCATAGCGGGCGACGCATCCGGGTTGACCTTCTGCTATTTCTGACGCTGTTTTTCGCGCAGGTTCACGATTTCGTCGTAGCGGTCGGCGGGCAGCACACGGATGAAAGTCATCATGCCCTGCATGTACCCGCTCCAACCGGGGCGCAGGCCGTAGGTTTCCGGCTTCGCGACCATCGCGTCCATGGCCATCGCCGGACTTTCCATGAACGCATCCTGCGGAAAGCCGGGAACCGAGCCGGCGTCCTTGCTCACGTCCGCCTGGCCCATCTGCATCTGCGGCATGGAGTGTTCGGACTGCTGCTGCGAGAGCGGGCCGTTGGACGTGGCTTGCTCCAAAGCGGAGCCTGCGCCCATCCCGCGGCCGAGGCTCGGGCCGTTTTCCGGCGCAGTCGCTTTTCCTTTCCGCATCATGCCCATGCCCTCTTCCATTCCCGCGCCTGCGGGCATTCCGGAGCGCCGCGTCATCGGTCCGACCATGGACGACATCTGGTTCATCATGTGGTGCGGCATGTGGCAATGAATCATCCAGTCGCCCGGATTAGTCGCGAGGAATTCCACGTTGCGCGACTGCGCGACGCCCACCAGAACCGTGTTGTTTGGTCCCCAGGTGGCTTTCGGCTGGCGCCCGCCCTCGGTTCCGGTGATTACAAACTGGTGCCCGTGCATGTGGATGGGGTGATGGTCCATGCCAAGATTAATGAGGCGCACGCGGACGCGCTCGCCCAGGCGCACGATCAGCGGAGTGTTCGCCGGCCCTGATTTTCCGTTGAGCGTCAGCCAGTTGTATTCCATGCTCATGGAATTGGGCGTGGGATTATTGGGCAGCACCGCGTATTCCTGCAGGATGATGGCGAAATCCTTATCCACCGGCGGGTCGTAGGGCTCCTGCGGATGCATGATGAACGCGCCGATCATGCCCATCATTTCCTGCATGGCCATGTGCGAGTGGTAGAAGAAAGTTCCTTCTTGCTGCAGCGTGAATTCGTACACGAAACGGCCGCCCGGAGAAATCGCGTCCTGCGAAACGCCGGGGCCGCCGTCCATATCGAAAGGAATGTCAAAGCCGTGCCAGTGCATGGAAGTCGGCTCGGGCAAGTGATTGTCCACGATGATGCGCACGCGGTCTCCCTGGTTCACTTGAATGGTGGGGCCGGGAGCGGAGCCGTTGTAACCCCACAGATTGAGGATCTTCCCGGGAAAGATTTCCTGCTTTACCGGCTCCGCCACGAGATGAAAGACTTTCACGCCGCTCTCCATCTCGAAGGGCAGGTCCGGCACGTCAGGAGTCACAACGGTTGGGAACGCGCGGCTGGCGCTTCCTGGCGAATGAACGCTTCGAATTTCCGGTTGCTCTTGCGCTGCCGCCCGACCGGCGGGAGCAAGCGCGCCCGCGCTGAGAAATGCGGCGCCCTGCAAGAAATTGCGGCGCGTGTGATGCATATGCCCTCCCAATACTGCGTTGGATAATTTCCATGAGCCTTTGTCGCACGATTGCGGTGACGCAGTTGCCGGTTCGCGCCCGCGATTCGTCGAGTTGGCGGCCGTTGCCGAACGAAGACGCGCAACGACGCCAAAAAGGAAACCCCTCGTTGGTTACTGGGGGGGAAAAATCAGATGCGAAGGACGGAGATTTTCGCGCGAAAAGGATTTGTAGCGGGAGACGGCGGAGCTAAATCCGACGCAGAGGACAAAGCCAAGTCGAAAACGCCCGCACTCGCAACGGTGCCGGACAAATAGCCGCCGAGTGCGTGGCCTTCGCTGCGCAACTGAAATTGTGAAAGCCCATTGCCCTTCAGGGCATCGAACGTGGAGTGGTGGTGCCCGAAGCAGCGTTGCTTTTCGGGTGCCGGATGGTGCGAGCCGCCCGAAGATTCAGGCAGCGCATGCTCGCAGCCGTGGTTGCCGGCCGGCTGCGCCGCGCCGGGTGCATAGCCCATCGCGCAGGTGGTGGAGCAAACGGAGGCGAAAAGCAGCGCCAGCGATAAAATCGCCACCACAATCGGCCCGCGCGTTGCGAAAAGCGCTCTCACGAAAGCAACTATAACACCGCGCCGCGCACGCCGGAAGCCGCGGAATTTTGCGCAGCGCAGGATCTGCAGCGGCAGGGTGCCACAAATTACTTGATGCCGAAATCACGCACGATCAGCCTGGTATCCACGGTCACGTGAGGCGAAATGGCGTGGAAGCCCCACATGTGCACCCAGGCGTTTCCCGTGCGCATGGTGAGAAACGATTTCATGACTCCGGGAGGAAAGAAGAACAGGAAGACCACGATTACCGACAGCGCGGAATGAGGAAGTGAATCATAGCGCGTCCAGGATTCGAACACATGCATCGCCGGATAGCTGGCCGCTCCCAGCAGGAACGCCGTCGCCGGAGACGCCAGCCTGGCATAACGCGGCAACAGAATCCCGTAGATGAAAATCATGACCGGCAGATCGGTGCCGGCCAGATGAAAAACGAAAGACAGCGCACCGCCAACGAGTTGCTGATGATGATTCAGCGCCGTGAAGCTCGTTCCCAGGGTGAAGTCCATGAAGCAGCCGATGCCCAGCACCACCAGGATGACGATTACGTCGTTCTTCCAGTTAGACGATTTCAAATTCAGTTGCTGATTCGAGTAGCCGCGCAGCCGGAACACAACGTAAGGAACCAGGGCGAACAAAATCCCGTTGTAGGCCGCCCAGGTGTACACCTCGTGCGGAGACTGCACTCGCGTGGCGCCCACCAGCGAGCCGTTCAGATGCAGCGCGATTCCTTCGCCAAAATAGTGCAGGCCGATGAAGCGCCCGGCCAGCAGTACGATCGCACCGTAGATCCACAAAGCTGCCGTCTCGCGCAACGCAATGGCGCGGTCCGGCGCGCGCTCGGACAGATCGGGCAGCGGCCGGCGCCGCGTGATCAACGCGACCAGGCCGGCCTCCAGCACAAGGAACAGCAAGGCGATCGAGCTGGAAATGACCAGCACGGCCGGCTTTTGCGGATGCGGGCCAATCGGCAGCGGCATCGTTCCACGGCAGAGCGCCAGCGCCGCCAAGCTGATCAAGACCCACAGAATTAGCGCGATCTGCAGGTTGCGCTGCCGGATCAAGTATCCGAGCTTCGAACCGAATTTGGCCATGCACGTTGTCCTTCACGCGGCTTCCGCTTCCCGCGTTTTAGCTTGTCTCCGTCCGATTGCCCACGGTTCCTCAGCCAGTATGCATCTGTCTGTGCCAACTAGAAATGTCCGGGGGCATGCGTCTTGACACTTCGCGCAGCCAACCCTTAGCATCAAAGATTGCGTTCGGGCCGGTTTAGCTCAGAGGTAGAGCGAGGGTCTCATAATCCCTAGGTCGTGGGTTCGAGTCCCACAACCGGCACCATTGATCTCACGTCAGCTTTGACGCCGCTGCGTGGTCTGAAGTCGTTGCGCCCTCCGCTTTGATTCGTGCAAGCCAGCTATTCGCGGAAGCGAATTAATGCGCGGTAGCGGCACTCGCAGCAGCGCCTGGCGCGGCCGCGGCACTGGTAGCTGTGGTTGCAGTAGGCGGCAGATGTTCCTCGAGGTAGCGCAGCAGCAGGCTGCACAGATGCAGCGTCGTGCCCGCGCCTTCGTTGATCGCGTGAGTGCGATTCGGGTACTCCATGAAGTCCACCGGTTTATCCAGCTCGATCAGGCGATTCAGCAGCAGTTCGCTGCCGGAATAATGCACGTTGTCGTCGCCGGAGCCGTGCACCAGCAGCAAGTGCCCGCGCAGGCCCGCGGCGAAATTGATCGCGGAACTGTTGCGATACCCCTCCACGTTCTGCAGCGGCAGACCCATATAGCGTTCCTCGTAAATCGTGTCGTAAAGACGGAGGTCCGGGAGCGGAGCGACCGCCATGCCCACCTGATAAAGGTCCGGCGCGCGAAACATCAGGTGCAGCGTGCTGGAGCCTCCGCCGCTCCAGCCCCACACGGCCACGCGCGAGGCATCAGCATAGGGATGCGTTTGCAGGAAACTTTTCAGCGCCGCAGTCTGGTCCTGCACGATCACCGGATGGATTGCGCCGTAGATGGCTTTTCGCCACGCGCGGCCCTTCGGCGCGGGCGTGCCGCGATTATCGAAACTGAGCACGATGTAGCCCGCCTGCGCGACGATGCGATTGAAATCGCTATTCCAAGTGCCCCATTCATCCAGAACCGTCTGCGCCGCAGGCTCGCCATACACGTACACGAGAACAGGATATTTCCTGGCGGGATCGAAATGCGGGGGCTTCAGCATCCAGGCGTCCAGCGTGGTGCCGCCGCCGATCTCCACCTTGAAGAATTCCGTGGGCGAAGTCAGCAAGGCCGCGGCGTTCGCGCGCAGCGCGGCATTATCTTCCAGCACGCGCGCGGAGCGATGCGCGGGCAGCTCCACCAGATCGATCACCGGAGTGAGATCCGCGCGCGAATACATGTGAAATGCCCAGGAAGCATCCGGAGAAATATCGTAATGATGAGTTCCCGGCGCGTCGGCGGGGCTCACGCGCTCGGCGCCCTGCGATCCATCCAGGCGCGCGCGGTACAGATAGTCCTGGGTGGCGTTGTCCGGCGAAGCGGTGAAGTACAGCCAGCCATTTTTTTCGTCCACGCCGGAAATGCCGATCACATCGTAGGCGCCCGTGGTGATCAGTTGCACACGCTTCCCATCGCGCGACACCAGATACGCATGCCGCCAGCCGTCGTGCTCGCTTAGCCACAAAAAGTCCTGGCCATCATGGACCCAGCGAATCTCGTCCATCACGTCCACCCACGCCGCATCCTGATCGCGGAAGATTTGCCGCACCGCGCCCGTCGTGGCGTCGGCGAGCAGCAGGTCATCGGTATTCTGCAGCCGGTTCAGATGCTCGACGGCCAGTTCGCCGGAATTTCCGGCCCACTCGAGGCGCGCAATATAATTGTCACGCGGATCGCCTGGGACCTGCATCCACCGGGTGCCTCCTCCGTCAACGCTGACGACGCCCACGCGGACAGCCGAGTTCGCGCTGCCGGGAATCGGGTACGGAATATTCAGCAGCGAGGGATACACGCCGAGACCCGGATAAGGAAAGCCGGTGATGATTTCCTTGGGAGCGCCGAGATTGTAGATCAGCTTGAAGATTCCGACGCCGCTGGTGTCGAATTGCCAGTAGGCGATGCGGCGGCCGTCGGGGCTCCAGCGGAAGCCGTCGCGCACGTCGAGCTCTTCTTCGTACACCCAATCGGAAGTGCCGTTGATGATCGCCTGGGAGCCGTCGTGCGTGAGCTGGGTGATGCTCCCCTTGGAAATGTCCTCCACGTAAATGTTATTGGCGCGGACGTAGGCGACTTTCGATCCATCGGGCGAGAACTTGGCGAACATCAGGGAAGACGCCGGCGCGTCGCCGCCCAGCTTCCGCAGTTCGCCCGAGCGCAAATCCAGCACCCAGTAATCGCCGCGGGTATTCAACCGCCAGACTTGCGCGGAATTGCCGTAAATCAGCAGCCGGGATTTATCCTGGGACCACGTGTAGCTTTCCAGCGCGAGGGGAACTTTTTCGCCGGGCGGAATCAGTTTGGCGGCTGAAACCAGCACCTCGCGCTTTCCGCTTGCGGTCTGATAGCGGACGACGTCCTGCGCGTCCTTTACTTCGGCGGATGGCTCCAGCGTGGTGTAGAACGCGCCGCCGTCCTGCCAGCGCGCCGGGCCGAAATATTTGACCTCGAAATCATTCGACGCATACATGCGATGCAGCAGCTGGTCGGACTCTGGCGAGATCTGCGCAGGGAGCGGGACGGCGGTGAGGCACAAGCACGCCGCGAAAAGCACGAAAAGCGCGGCCCGGCAGCGCCGCAGGAAGATGCCTGCAGCAAGGCGCGACGAACTACGAACGCGGATATTCATGCAGTCTCCCGTGCTACTCGGAGTGAACTGGCGGTATTTCCGGAAGCCTTGGGTGGCAGGTGCGGTTTTCGATTAATGGAAGTCGCTTTCCCGAATCTCTCTGCCGTTCGTGGGCTGCACCGGCCGCGCATTATCCGGATAGTATTTTGCGAACGCCGCAATTTGCGCGGGAGAAGCTTCGATCGGAGTTTTCATGACGATCCAGCGGATGCCTTCCTTGCAAGAAGGAGTCGTCAACGATCCGTCAAACACGTAATAATTCCGGTCCGCGGGCAGCAGATCGGAGGCGTTGATGACGTCCTTCTTATATTCCATCTCTTTCCCCGCTTCGCGCGGGATATGGCTCCACAGATCGCGCAGCAGCGCGTTTTCGTTTCCGCTCTTGATGAAAACCGCCACCACCGCGGCCCGGCCCGCCGCCGAGTCCATGTGTACGAAGTGCAGCTCCATATCGTACTTCTTGCCGTCAACCTCATTCTCGCTGAGATGGTGAAAATGAAACTGCACCAGGGGCAGCGCCGTTCCGTTGACGACGATGCTGCTGCCCGGCTGGTAATTGATCTGAATGGTGTGGCCGTTATTGATGATCTTTAGCGGCGAAAGCTTGTAATCGAATTGAATCGGGGCCAGTTCTTGAGGCACCGCGCCGGTGATGTCAATCGGCGACTGGCGCTGCCCCGCTTTGCACGTGGCATAGTCCGCTTCCAGGTCGCCCCAATGCTCCGGACCTTCCGCGCCGCTGTATTGCCAATGCGGGGCGGTCGCGGGATGTTCCTGGGCGGTCGCGGGACGCGCTAAGAAAAGCAGCGCGCACAGTATCAACGGAGCCGTCATTCCTCGGGTCATGCGAGTCGTCATGAGGCTTCTCCTTTGTGAGAGGGGAAACGTAGCATCTCATTTCGCGGGCGAATCTTCAAATATTCGGCGTGGGAAACGCGAGGCGAGCGCGTATATTCGCAGAGGCCGGGCGCAAGAGAAATCGGAAACGACGGCCCGTGCCTCCGGCACGAATGGCGAAATCATCCGCCGCCGGAAAGGGACCGAGATGAAAACCAGATTCCACGCCGCACTCCCGTTTCTCGTTTTCTGCAGCCTGGCTGGCGCCGCAAGCGCGCGGCCGCAGGCAGCGCTGGGCGCGAAAGAGCAGGCCGCGGAAGGCGCGCAGCAATTCGCCGCTCTGGGCGATTTCAAATTGCAAAGCGGCGCGGTGATTCACGATTTTCAGCTGGGTTACCGAACGCTGGGCGCGCTGAACGCGGAGAAATCCAACGCGATCCTGTGGCCCACCTGGCTGGGCGGGCGGTCCGAGCAGCTGCTGTCGAACGTGGGGCCTGGCAAGACTTTGGATACCACGAAATATTTTGCGATCCTGGTGGATGCCATCTCCGACGGCGTTTCGACTTCGCCTTCGAACAGCAAGACCCAACCACGGCTGGAATTTCCGGAGTTCACGATTCGCGACATGGTGGAATCCGAGTACCGCTTGGCGACCGAAGTATTTCATCTGACGCACTTGCGCGCCGTGATTGGCGTCTCGATGGGCGGGATGCAGACCTTCGAGTGGGCCGTGGCCCATCCGGATTTCATGGACCTGGCCATTCCGATCGTCGGCTCGCCGCAATCCACTTCCTATGACAAATTGCTCTGGACCGCGCAAATTGGCGCGCTCGAGCTCGACCCTGAGTGGAAAGACGGAAACGGCACGAAGCCGATGACCGGAGGCTTCGCGGTGTTCAGCGAGATCGGCTCGATGGCCAATAGCTCGCCCACCTACCGCGTGGAGCAGACTCCGCCGGGAGATTTCGCCGAGTTCCTTGCGAAAACGCGCGTGGACGAACTTTCCGACGCGGGCGGCGCGTGCAACAAAATTCGCCAGCGGCAAGCCATCAACGCATTGGACGTTGCCGGAGAATTCGGCGTCACGCTGCAGCAGGCGGCAAAGCGCGTGCACGCGAAGATGCTCGTGATCGTCTCGCCCGAGGATCACACCGTGAATCCCGCGCCGGCCCTGGCCTTCGCGCAAGCAATCGGTGCGCCCGTGGTGAAGCTCGATACTCCGTGCGGGCATCGCAGCACGGGGTGCATCTCCACTGGTCCAGTGGTGGCGAAATTTCTGGCCGACCCGTCATCGGTGCAGAGCATGACGCTGTACGAGACGCCCAACCATTAGAGAGCCGGACACATTTGTAATCGTAAATCCCGCGTCGGGCGGGGGGCGCGCGCTGCGCGCCGAGCCGCATGTCGCGAGCCTGCTGGCCGCGCGCGGTTGCCGCGCCGTCTTCGCGCATTCCCGCACCGCGGAAGACGTCCGCGAGCAGGCGGCCGGCGCCGCGGCGCGCGGATTTCGTTCCGTCGTCGCGCTGGGCGGCGATGGCACGTTGCATTATCTGCTCGCCGGCATCCTGGGGACCGCAGCGGTAGCGGGATTTTTTCCTGCGGGAAATGGCAACGATATCGCGCGCGCGCTGGGAATTCCCTGCGACCCGGTCGTAGCGGCGGACGCGTTCCTGCGCAGCCAACCGCGCGCGGTGGACCTGGTCCGCGTGCGATTCGGCGATGGCAGCGTGGCGCATTACATCGGCGCGGGCGGCATGGGACTGGACGCGGATGCGGCGCACCTGGCGAACACGCGATTCCATGCCTGGCCGGGCGTGACGCGCTATCTGGCGGGAATGTTCGCGGTATTTTCCGGTAGCCGCCTGCTGCGGGTGACGGCGGAGCTGGACGGAGCGAGCTGGTCCGGCCGCGCGCTCTTTGTGGCCGTTGCCAATGCGCCGAGCTACGGCTCGGGCGTGCGCATCGCGCCACAGGCGAAAATAGATGACGGCCTGCTCGATGTGGTGGTCGTGGCCGATGTCGGCCTGCTGCGCTTGCTCGAGGCCATTCCCATCGCGCTCACCACCGGCAATCTTCGCGACTTCCCGGAATTGACTCGGTATCGCTGCCGGCGCATTTCGCTGCGCACGGACCGGCCCGCGCGGGTCCATGGCGACGGCGAATCTCTAGGGCAATCGCCCGCCGAGTTCGAAGTGCTGCCGGGAGCAATTCGCGTGATGGTCGAGCCGAAATCAGCACAGATGGATGTAGAGATCTGATATTCCGGGCACGCGGTTGACATTGTGGCGACCGGTCGGGCGCAGCTAGACCGGGCACTTGCCCCGCCGGACTTTGGCATTTGCGCCAAACTGCGCGAAATCAGGCGGCGATCGCCACAGCGCTAGCTGCTCTTCTTCTTGGAAAGTTTCAGGTCCACTTCGATATCGCGCCGGCTATCGAAGCTGGAAATGGTGCGGGTGGAGGAAGTCAATCCGTCGTGCTCGGCGTGGATTTCGTAATCCACGTTCGGATCCAGGCCACTGAAACGATAATTTCCGGTATCGTCCGCAATGTAGGTTTTTACCGCCTGCGATTTCACGTTTTTCAGATACACC
>JBAQJS010000144.1:0-2753 GCA_049300435.1 Candidatus Acidiferrales bacterium
ATCTCCAGAAATACGATCCGTGGACCTTCATTTTTGATCTTGGAGGCAGTTTCGAAAGCCTAACGCAGCTTTTCGGCGGTTCGTACGTGAAGATAGGAATCAACTCCCCTGACTTCAGGATTAATCCGTTCTCTCTTCCGCCGACGAAGGAGAACCTCGACTTTCTTGCCCTGTTTGTGAATGTTTTGCTGCAAGGCTCGTCTCCAATCGACTTGGAACCCGGCGAAGAACGGGACCTCTACCAGCAGATCGAGAATCTGTATTCGGTTGACCCACAGCTCCGAACGCTTGGAGTTTTGGCAAACACGCTGGGACATCGGATTGCGGACAGGCTCGCGAAGTGGACACGCGGCGGCCAGTTCGGATTCCTCTTCGACAATTCGGAAGACACGATTTCCTTTTCCCGTTTCCAGTGTTTCGACTTCCAGAAAATGAGCCAATACCCCGAAATTCTCGAACCGCTCCTGTTCTACATCCTGCATCGCGCGAACTCCGTCATTAGCGACCGGGAGGTCAGTACCGTGTTCAAGGCGTTCTTCATAGATGAGGCATGGGTGTTTTTGAAGAATCCGAGCATTCAGCGGTACATCGTCGAGGCGCTCAAGACCTGGAGAAAAGCCAACGCCGCGATGATTCTCTCTACCCAATCCCTCGACGAACTGCGCCGGTCGGAAGTCTTGGATGTAATTATCGAAAGCTGCCCGACCAAAATCTTCCTGGCCAATCCCGATATGGATCGGGACCTCTATCGGCGGCAGTTCCATTTGAACGAGAACGAAGTTGATTTAATTTCGTCACTGTCCCCAAGCAGCAGTTTCTGATTAAGACCCCGGAACTCGCGAAGGTCGTGAACCTCACGGTTGACCGGAAGAGCTACTGGATTTACACAAACGACCCATTCGACAACCGCAAACGGAAGGAAGCGTTCGAGACCTACGGCTTCGAAAAGGGGCTCGACGTGTTGGCGGGGATAGCCGAATGAAAGCGTTATCCATGCCCAGGCTTTTAAAAGGAGAAGACGAATGAAGATTCCTCTGATGCTCCGCAAAAGCAGTCTCTCACTCGCGATTCTGTGGTTTGTTGTCAGCATTGCATTACCTGTATTTGCGCAATCTGGTGTCGCTCGCACGGTGAAATACTCGCAACAGGACGTTATCGCAGTTCGCGCAAAACTCCGATATTCCACGCTTATTGTGTTGCCGCAGGATGAAGACATTCTGGACTTCGCGACCGGCGACAAGGACTTCTGGATTATCAACGGGGCGCACAACCTGTGCTACATCCATCCGGCGCAAGCTGGGATTCGGAGTGACCTCCACCTAATTACCGCATCAGGCCACGTCTACTCGTTCCTGCTGACGGAAATAAGCAATGAGCCAACCGTCGAACCGGACCTCAAGCTCTTCGTCGAGCCCAAAGAAGAGTCGAGCGTCGGTAGCAACAGTCTCTTGCAGGGCTATGTTCGTGCGGGTGAGGCCGAAGCCTACAAGAAAGAATTAGACGCCCTTCATACGCAGACAGACGAACGGATTCACGCAGCCGAAGCGCGCGCAACCGAGCAAGTCGACAAGTTCAAAACCGACTATTCAACGAAGCTCCAGTTCGATTACGCACTGGAAAAGAAAGGTTCGCAGGAGCCCTTCCTCGTGTCGGCGATTTACCACGACGACTCCTTCACCTATATCAAGTGCGCCGCCCGCGAGAAACCTGTCCTCTAAGAAATGAAGGACGGCAAGCCGAACCTCATCAATTTTCAGCTTGAGAACGGCGTCTACATCATCCCGAAGGTGATCGCTTCCGGCTACCTTGCCATCGGCAAAAAGAAAATCACATTTACGCGGCGAGGCTAGTGGGAACGTCGGAAGCCCGCGAGAAGGAGAGAACCATGAATGAACCAATTCAAGAAAAGACGACAATACCCCCCGGTCTTCTGCCAAAGCATGTTCAATCTTGGCTAATCCTTGGTCTCGCAGTTCTCATGGTTGTCATCATGTGGCTCACGGGCGGGAAAAAGCAGGCGAGTCTCCCAAAAGCAAATGCCTCCACGATGCAAACTCCGCTTCCGCTTGAGGTAAACGAAACGAAGATTACGGACTTGCAAAACCGAATTCAAGAACTCCAGAGAGAGCAACTCGCAGCCCAGAGTGCTCTTGTACAGCAAAATCGTTTGCTCGGAGCCGCGCCGGACAGCCAACAGCTGCAATCGAGCAACGCACCTGGCGCTTCGGCACCGGGCAGCACCGAAGATCCGATTCAAACGGAGCGCAAACGGCGACAATACGTTTCACTGTTCTCCTCCAATATCGCTCTGAGCTACCGAAAGAACGCCCAGGGAATGCAGTCCCCCCTCTCCGATCCGTCACCACAAAACCCGAACGCAGGCCCTTCCAGTCCTCCTTCCACTGGTCCTGACTTAGGTCAATTAGCCCAAGTGGCCCAAATCCTAAAAGACGCTCAACCGACCGTGGCAACACAAGTTCCGATGGCAGCCCAGCCGAATTCTGTGCCCTCTGCACAAACAGGAAGCCTTTCAGTCCCAACAGGTCCAGCCGATGTCAAAAATGAAAGCAAGGAGGCTACAAGTCCCGCCGCTGCGATCCAAAAGTCGTCGGGCGCAGCGGCGGGGAAAACTTACATTCTCTTCGAAGGAACAATTCTCGAATCTGTTCTCATCAACCGTCTGGACGGACAGTTCGTCGGGCCAGTCGAGTGCCTGCTATCGACCGACGTGTACTCCCACGACCGCCAGCACC
>JBAQJS010000145.1:0-78136 GCA_049300435.1 Candidatus Acidiferrales bacterium
TCAAATGCCTTGCACACATTTTTGAATTCGAAATAGTGTTCGCTCATTTTCCCGCGCGCCCGGCCAATTTCGCCCGCGCCTCTTCGTAATCCGCCGGCGCGTTCACATTCTTGAATAGGAGCCCCTCGGAATCAAAGCCTTTCCATTCCGCCGGTTCTATCGCCTCCACTCGCAATTGCGCCAGCCCGTCGCTCACCTTGCGCACTCCCTGCTCCATCAATCTCCGCAACGCCGCCGCGCCGCGCTTGTGATACACCGCGCAAAGCGGCTCCGCTCCCCGCGTATTCATCGGCACAATCGCGTCCGCATCCGACCGCCGCGCCCGCTGCAGCAAGAATTCCAGCCACGCCAAGGTTAAGTACGGCAAATCGCAAGCCACAATCAAATTCCAATCCGGCTGCGACGTCCGCAAAGACGTGGCAATCCCGCCCAAAGGTCCGCAACCCGGCCAATCATCCGCAATCGCCCGCAATCCCAAAGCCTGATAAGTTTCTGGCCGCCCCACCACGGTCGCCCCCGCCGCCACCGACTCCACCAACCGCGCAACTCGCACAATCAACGCCTCCCCGCCAATCTCCAGCAAAGCCTTGTTCGCGCCCATGCGCGAGCTTTCCCCGCCCGCCAAAATGTATCCACCAATTCGTCCAACGTGATCCGTTTCGCGCATAAGCCTGGCCGAGCAAGAACAATTTGCCCGCTCTTCATTCTAGCCACTAACCACTATTCACTAGCCACTGCCTTTATCCCCAACCTCCTTGACCTTCTCCACCTCCTTTACCTCCTCTACATCCTCCACCTCCTGAACCTCCGCCTCACTTCCCCGGCCTCTGTATTCCCAGCTCCCGCAACTTCTCCTGCAAACTCTGCCGGTGCAATCCCACCTCCGCCGCCGTCTGCGAAACATTCCAATGATGCTCTTCCAATTTCCGCCTCAAATAAATAATCTCGAATTGCCGCTTGGCCTCGCGAAAATCCGCTTCGCCCAAGAACGATTCCTCCTCCGCCCCCTTCTCCGCGCCGCGCGGCCCCTGGTACTCGCGAATCTCCTCCGGCAAATCCGCCATGGTGATCTCATCGCCGTCGCACAAGACCAAAGTCCGTTCCAGCGCGTTGCGCAATTCCCGCACATTCCCCGGCCAATCGTAGCGTCGCAGCAGACTCATCGCCTCGTGACTCAAGTGCGCGCGATGATTGTGCCGCGCTCCCAACTGCCCCAGAAACGCGTCCACCAGCATCGCCAGATCATCCTTGTGCGCGCGCAACGGCGGCAATTCCAGCGTCACCACTCGCAGCCGGTAGTACAAATCCTCGCGAAACCGCCCCGCCGCAATCTCCCCCGGCAAATCCCGGTGCGTCGCGCTGATTACCCGCACGTCCACGTCCATCGCGTGCGACCCGCCCAGCCGCTCGATCTGGCGATTCTCCAGCGCGCGCAGCACTTTCGCCTGCGTCACCGGATTCATGTCGCCAATCTCATCCAGAAAAATCGTTCCGCCCGAAGCCAGTTCGAATTTCCCCTTGCGCTGCTGCGCCGCTCCCGTAAACGCTCCGCGCTCGTACCCGAAAAGTTCCGACTCGATCAAATTTTCCGGCAGCGCCGCGCAATTCACCGCCACAAACGCTTTTCCCCGCCGCGGCGAACGCTCGTGAATTTCCTGCGCGAGCAGGTCCTTGCCCGTTCCGCTCTCGCCCAGGATCAGCACCGTCGCGTCCGTGGCCGCCACCCGCTCGGCCATCTCGAAAACACGCCGCATCGCGTCCGAAGCCCCCAGCAAACGTCCGAATTGCCCGTCCGCCACCAATTCGCGCCGCAAACGTCTGTTTTCTTCCGCCAGCTCCGCCAGCCGCAGCAAATTCCCAACGCGCTTGCGCAATTCCTCGATGTCGAAGCCCTTCACGATGTAATCCGCCGCCCCGCTCCGCAGCGCTTCCACCGCCGTCTTCGCCGCATCCAGCGCGGACACCACCAGCACCGGTGTCTCTTGCCCGCTTGCACGCAGCCAGCGCAGGAACGACAGCCCGTCCTCGCCCGGCATCACCATATCCAGCACGATCAAGTCCGGCGCCGCAGCCGCCAGCGCCGCCCGCGCGCCAGCCGCCGATTCCGCCTCGATCACCTTATATTGCTTCTCGAGCGCCCGGCCCATCCCGTACCGCGCCGTGGCCTCGTCATCCACCAGCAAGATTGTTCGCATCATTTTATTTCGCTTCCTCGTCCGCCAGCGGCAACGTTACATGAAACCTCGTGCCTTTCCCCTGCCGCAGCGGGCTCTCGCACGCGAGCGTTCCGCCCAGCTCCTCAATCCGTCGCGCCACGATCGAAAGCCCCAGCCCGGTCCCCGTCGCCTTGGTCGTGAAATACGGCTCGAATATCTTCGCGCGCAGCTCCGGCGTAATCCCCGGCCCGTCGTCGTCCACCACGATGGACAGCCTGCCCTCCGCGCGCGACAAGCTCACCCGCACTCGCCCGCCGTTCGGCTGCGCTTCCATCGCGTTCACGATCAGATTCGAAAGCACCTCGCTCAGCGCCTCTTCCGACGCCTGCGCCACGATCTCCTGCGTCGGCTTCTCGAATTCCAGCCGCACGTTGCGCCGCTCCGCATCCCGCCCGAAAAGCCACGCCGTTTGCGCCGCCACCGCCACCGCAGCCACCCGCTCCCCGTGCACCGAAGGCTTTGCGTAACGCAAAAGCTGCGTCAGCTTCTCGCTCATGCGATCCACTTCCTGCACGATCAACGTGCAGTCCCGCCGCACATCCAGCGGCAAATCCGGATTCTCCAGCTGCACCTGCAGCACCGTCTTCATCGAACTCAGCGGGTTGCGCAGATTGTGCGACACGCTCGCCGCCATCTGCCCCAGCAACGCCATCCGCTCCCGCTCCGCCAGCTCGCGCTCCAGCCGCAGCTTGTCCTCGATCAACCGCGCCAGGTCCGCCATCCCCGGCAATTGCTCGGCCAGAAATTCCAGCGCCGCCGAAGTCTCGCCCGTCAGATACGACCCGGTCGTCGCCGCTTCCAGCACTCCCATTTCCTGCCCATCTTTCATCAACCGCATCTGCGCCGTGTGCCCCAGCCCGCCGGGCGCCTGCAAAGCCCCACTCTCCCGGTCGCGCGGAATCGCAATCCGCACCGCCGCCAGCCCGAATTCCTCGCGCATCCGCCGCTCCGCCTCCGCCACCAGGTGCGCCACGTTTCCCTGCCGCGCCTCCTGCTGCAATTCCACCGTCAGCCGCTGCACCCGGTCCATGCGTTCGGCCATGCGCCGGTGCAGCACCGGCCCAATCGCCCGTTCCAGCGGTTCAAACAGAAAAATCAGCACGAACAGCAGCACGCTCGCCGTCGCCTCCGGCGGCAGCACCGGTTCCAGCCACCCGCTCACCCGCCGCACCAGCGCCAGGTACAGCAGCGCCAGGAAAGTTGCCGGCAGCGCGTACATCAAATTCCGCTGCGCCCCAAACTCCAGAAAATTTCGCCGCAGGAAGAAATAACCCAGCACCACGCCCGGCAGCACTCCCGCCAGCACGGTCGCCGTCCGCACCCCCTCCAGCGTATCGGGCGCGATTCCCCGCAGGACGATCGGTACAACCAGCAGCACGGCGAGCAAACCGGACACCGCGCAGAGGCACTGGAACAATCGCCGTTCCGCGCTCCCCCTCGCCGCGCGCCAGTCTCGCGCCTCAAACGCCACATCCAGCAGCGCCACCGCCGGAAGAGCCCAGTACCCAGCGCGCAGGAAGTAAGCCGCCAGGAACGGTAGCCGGAATTCCGGCGGGCTGCCCCACGCCAGCCCGATTCCCAGCGCTAATTCGATCAGCGCTGCGACATAGAACATCAGGACCAGCGGCCGCCCAACCACTCCCGGCGGCGATTGCCGAATCTGCCGTCCGTACGCAAAATGCGTGTGCCACACCAGCGGCAGCAGCAGAAACATCCCCAGCGCCATCAGCCCCTGGTAGAAATAGCGCGTCGCGTCGGGCGGCGTGGCGTACTGAATGATCGCGTTGATTTCCAGCAGCCCGCCCGAGTACAGCAGGAACAAAGCGAGGATCAAGAAGAACAGCAGTCGCTCGAAAAATCGCGGCCGCCGGTGCCCCAAAATTAACGCCAGCAGGAACAGATAAACCAGCGTCCCAGCTGTAAAGCTGATGAGCCGGATATAGAATAGTAATGTCACGCGCGTCAGTGCCCGGATTCTAGCCCGGCATCGCTCGCAATACAATAATCATGTGTCGGAAAAATCTGGCGGCATCTAACTAATTGAAAATAAATGTAATACATGACTTCAATCAGCCGGATATGTGAGCGCCGAATTGTCAGATTTCTTCCCGATTCTCCTTGACTCCTCCCCTCTCCGTGCTATATTAGCACTCGCCTGTGAGGAGTGCTAAGTGGTCGCTCGACCTCGGTAACTCTCCGCGGCAAGATCTCAGCACACAATTGGAGGAATTTCACAAATGGCAGTCAATATCACGCCCCTGCACGACCGCGTCCTCGTGCGGCGCCTGGAAGAGAAGGAAGCCATCAAGGGTGGCATCATCATCCCGGACTCCGCAAAAGAGAAACCACAAGAGGGTGAAGTCATCGCCGTAGGCGGCGGTCGCCGCGAAAAGGGCGAACTCATCCCCCTCGACGTGAAACCCGGAGACCGCATCCTGTTCGGCAAGTACAGCGGCAACGACATCACCATTGACGGCGAGGAATACATGATCATGAAGGAAGACGAAATTCTCGCCAAACTCGGCCCCGCTGCCAAGGCAGCCGGCGGCAAGAAGTAACTACACAACGCAGTCTCCCGGGCGGGCCGCAATCCTCGCTCCGGATAACTAACTCGAAGAACAAAAAGAGGAGAAAGACATCATGGCAAAGCAAATCGTGACTGGTGAAAATTCTCGCCAGGCGATCCTGCGCGGCGTCAATCAGCTCGCCGATGCAGTGAAAATCACCCTCGGCCCCAAGGGCCGCAATGCGGTGATCGAAAAGAAGTTCGGCTCGCCGATCATCACCAAGGACGGCGTCACCGTAGCCAAGGAAATCGAGCTGCAGGATCCGCTCGAGAACATGGGCGCGCAGATGGTTCGTGAAGTGGCGTCCAAGACCTCCGACGTAGCCGGCGACGGCACCACCACAGCCACCGTGCTGGCCCAGGCCATCTTCCGCGAAGGCGTGAAGGCAGTCGCGGCCGGCGCAAGCCCCACGGCTCTGAAGCGCGGCATTGATAGGGCCGTCGCCGTTGCGGTCGAGGAAATCAGCAAGCTGCACAAGGACGTCAAGGGCGACATGATCGCTCAGGTCGGCACCATTTCCGCCAACAACGACAAGCACATCGGCGGCATCATCGCCGAAGCCATGAAGAAGGTTGGGAAGGACGGCGTCATCACCGTGGAAGAGTCCAAGACCATGGAAACGTCCCTCGAGGTCGTCGAAGGCATGCAGTTCGACCGCGGCTACCTCTCCCCCTACTTCGTCACCGACCCCGAACGGATGGAATGCTCCCTCGAAGACGTCCGCATCCTCATCCACGAAAAGAAAATCTCCTCGATGAAGGACCTGCTTCCCCTTCTCGAGCAGATTGCCAAGCAGGGCAAGCCGCTTTTGATCATCGCCGAGGACGTCGAGGGCGAAGCTCTCGCCACTCTGGTGGTCAATAAGCTCCGCGGCACCTTGCAGTGCGCTGCCGTGAAGGCTCCTGGCTTCGGAGATCGCCGCAAGGCCATGCTCGAAGACATCGCCACCCTCACCGGCGGCAAGGCCATCACCGAAGATCTGGGCATCAAGCTCGAAAACGTGAAGCCCGAAGATCTCGGCCGCGCCAAGAAGATCACCATTGATAAGGACAACACCACCATCGTCGAAGGCGGCGGTAAGGCCTCCGAGATCGAGGGCCGCGTCCGCCAGATTCGCACGCAGGTCGAGGACACCACCTCGGACTACGATCGCGAAAAGCTGCAGGAGCGTCTCGCGAAACTCGTCGGCGGCGTTGCCGTCATTAAAGTCGGCGCTGCTACCGAGACCGAGCTGAAGGAAAAGAAGGCTCGCGTCGAAGACGCCATGCACGCCACCCGCGCGGCTGTCGAGGAAGGTATCGTTCCCGGCGGCGGCGTGGCTTTGATCCGCTGCATCCCGGCTCTCGATAAGCTCAAGCTTCACGAAGACGATGCCATCGGCGTCAACATCGTGAAGCGCGCGCTCGAAGAGCCTCTCCGCCAGATCGTGCACAATGCCGGCGACGAAGGTGCCGTCATTCTCGGCAAGATCCGCGAGTCCAAGGACGAGAACTTCGGCTATAACGCGGACACCGGCGAGTACGGCGACATGGTCAAGGCTGGCGTGATTGACCCTGCCAAGGTCACTCGTCTGGCTCTGCAGAACGCCGCCTCCATCGCGGGCCTGATGCTCACCACCGAAGCTCTGGTGGCCGACATCAAGGAACCGAAGGAAGCCGGTGCGGCACACGGCGGCGGCGCTCCTGGCGCCGGCGGCATGGGCGGCATGTACTAAACAGCCCGGGAAGGTGATTGATCCTTCGGCTCGGCGCTGCCGGGCCGAAGGACCTCACCAGTATCACGCGGGCAGCAGTCGGGAAAGTCCAGGCAAAAACTAAAAAAGGGCGTCGCGACCAGATCGTCGCGGCGCCCTTTTCGTTTTCTCTCGCGTCGGCTCGCTGCTTGCCGCTCCCGCCTTCCACTTACACGCGCCACTCGCTCACAGCGAATTCCGCCGCGCGATGTTGCCCAGAAACGCCCCGCTCGGCTTGATCGTCCTTCTCTGCGTCGTCAAATCCACCCCCACAATCCCAAACTTCGGCTCGAACCCGGACATCCACTCGAAATTGTCCAGCAGCGACCACGTCACATAGCCGCGCACGTCCACTCCATCGTCAATCGCGCGTTTCAGTCCGGTCAGCGCACGCTGATAATATTCCACGCGCCTGCTATCGTCCGTCGTGGCGATCCCGTTCTCCGTCACGATCAGCGGCACCCCCGCTTCCTTGCTGGCGTAACGCACCACGTGCTCCACGCATTCCGGATAAAATTCCCAGCCCACCTGCGTCAGCTCCACTCCTTTCGCCGGCGGCAAATCCCTTTTCCCCACGATCGCCCGCGAATAGGTTTGCACTCCCAGATAGTCGCACTGCTTCGCCACCTCCAGCCAGGGGCCGTACACTTCCGCGCGCTTTTCGGCGATGTGGCTGTCCGTCGCTGCCGGCTGATCGTCCGTCAGCGCCAGATTGAATCCCACCGGCATCTCGCTGCGTGCCGATTTCATCGCCGCCTTGCCCTTGTGGTGCGCGGCCAGCAGACCATCGCGGATCTTTTTGTCGTTGCCCAGCAGCAAATTCGAAAACTCCGGTGCGTTCAGTTGCGTGCGAATTCTGCCCAGGGCCTTCTGAAACATTTCCGTCAGGCTTGCCCCCGAATCTCCCGGCGCGGGAAACCAGTCCAGCAGCTGCGGAATATCCGGCTCATTAAAAGTCGAAGCATAGCTGACCAGGTCCCCCAGGTGCTTCGTGGCCTTTTCACAGAATCGCGCGTAGCGGTCCGCCGCATTTGCGCTCTGCCATGCTCCCTGGTACGCAAACCAGCGCGGCACCGTGAAATGCGAGTACGTCAGCAGCGTCGTCAAATTGTGTTCCCGGCACGCCGCCAACATTCGCCGGTAGTGCTCCAATTCCGCGTTGGAAAAAAAACCCTCGTCCGGTTCAATGCGCGCCCATTCCAATGAGAACCGGTACGTGTTGAACCCCAGATCTGCCAGCATGCTGATGTCCTGCGGATAGAGATGGTAGTGGTCGCATGCGTCGCCCGAGGGCTCCTTGAACATGCTCTGCGGCAAGTGTTCCAGCGTCCAAAGCTCGCTGTTGATATCGTTGCCCTCCACCTGATGTCCCGCCGTCGCGCATCCCCACAGGAATTTGTCCGGGAAAGTCTTGCTCGCGTCCGCCACGCCCGCGCTGCCCGTCGCACTCGCTGCTTCCCCCTGACCCGCTCGCCCCGCCGCTCCGCTCCCAATCATCCCCGCCACAGCCGCCACCGATGCGCCTCGCAACAGGCTCCGCCGGCTCATCTGTTTCGCGCTCGTTTCCGTCACTGGCCGCTCCGCGTCTTTCATCGCTAGCTCCCATTCCCGTAGAATTTCCGATCAGCGTGGCCCTTCACGCAAGCGCCTCAAATCCTACCACAGCGCTCACACCGTGCGATTCATCGGCGCCAAATCGCAGGCTCCACGCTGCTGCGTCACGTCACCCGGGCGCCGCAATCCTTTCGCGCCAAATTCCTCCGATGCTTCTTGGCGCTTCGGCGGTTACGGCACTGCCGCCGAAACCGCGGGCCGCCGCGGCCATTCACTGTATACGCACGCCTTAGTAAAAAAGGCCGCCACGCCACAAGCCAGGTAAGCCCTGTAGTATGAATAACTTAATCGCCATTTACCGAATCGGGGAGTACGTCCCTTCGGCCAGGCTCCGCCCACCCGCCTACTCGCTATAATTCTTGAAGCCGGGCCAGGTTTGCCATTCAGCAACCCCAAAAGGGCGCCGCGAAACCTTCTGCGGTCCCCGGTGTTACATCAAGTACGGAACTAGCCCAGTCCCGTTTCCGGTGTGCTTTTACGAACTGAAAATTGAACGCTTCATATATTCAAGGGAGGAATTTGCGATGGGTAAGTCGTCTGTCACTCGAATGCTTTTTCTAGTTCTGTTTCTGGCCGCTGGGCTCGCGTCATTCGCGTCTCCTGCTTCCGCGCAAATTTCAGTCGGCATTTCGGTCCACGTCGGGCCGCCCGCTCTGCCGGTTTACGATCAACCTCTTTGCCCCACTCAAGGCTACCTCTGGACCCCGGGCTTTTGGGCCTACGGTCCCGCCGGTTACTACTGGGTGCCCGGCGTCTGGGTCGCTCCTCCGCGAGTTGGCTTGCTCTGGACCCCGGGATACTGGGGCTACGCGGGCGGAGTGTATGCCTTTCACGCCGGCTACTGGGGACCGCACGTCGGCTTCTACGGCGGCGTGAATTACGGCTTCGGATATGGCGGCGCCGGCTTCGTCGGCGGCGAATGGCGCGGCGGACATTTTGCCTATAACACCGCGGTCGTCCACGTGAACACCACCGTCATTCACAACACCTACGTGGACCGCACCGTCGTCCACAACACCACCGTCGAGAGCCGCGCCAGCTTCAACGGCGGCCCCGGCGGGACGCACGCTGTTCCCACGGCCCAAGAACGCGCTGTAGCCAACGAAGAGCACGTTCAGCCCACTTCCGAACAGCTCAACCACGAACACACGGCCAGCACCGACCGCTCCAATCTCGCCTCGGAAAATCACGGGAAGCCTGCCAATCCCGCGATGAGCCACGTCGGCGAGCGCGAGGAAAATCAGCAACGGCGCATTGCCAATGGCGTGGACAGCGGCAAGATGACTCCTGGCGAAACCGCCCGGACCGAACGGAACGAGGAGCACATCAATCAACAGGTCCATGCGGATCGCGAGGCCAACGAAGGCAAGCTCACTCCCACGGAAAAGAAACAGGTCAATAAAGAGCAGAACAAGACTAGCAAGCAGATCAAGAAAGAGAAGAACAACAACAAGGAAGAACACCATAACTGAGCCGTCGCTTACCGCGTGACTTTCCATCGCCCGCTGCGTCCTGCGCTCTTCAGGACGCAGCGGGCAATCTTCCGCTCCACCGGCGCCGCTTCGCCTTATCTCCCGTTCGCGTACCCCATGCCCGCCAGCACCCCGCGCATATAAGCAAAGCTGCTGATCACCCCCGGCATCGGATCGTCGGGATGCACCTCGTACTCTAGATCCACGAACCCCGCGTACTTCGTCGCAACCAGCGCCTCAAAAATTCCGCGCACCGGCATGACCCCGTCTCCCACCGCCACCTGGCTTTCTTTGCTGCTGAAGTCCGTCAGGTCCTTCATGTGCATGTTAAACAATCTCGGCCCCACTTCGTGGATCGCCGCCACCACGTCCGTGCCCGCGCGCGCCGCATGTCCCACGTCCATGCAGCAACCCATCCGCGGGTCCATCCCCTTCACCGCTTGCCATACGTCCAGCGGCGAATGCCAGATCTTGTCCTCCGGCCCGTGGTTGTGAATGGCGATGCGGATGTCGTACTCCCGCACGAATTTCTCGATGCGCGGCAAAGTCTCCGGCGCCGGATCCCCCGCCACGATTACCCGAATCCCCGCCCGCTTGCAGTATTCAAACTTGCTGCGAATGTCCGCGTCGTCGTCTTTTGTGAAATAGATCGCCCCGGCTGCATGCAACCGGATCCCCGCCGCGGCATAATCCGCCAGCGCCGCGTCCTCCCCCTGCGGATCCATCGGCAGATGGTCCTTCACGTCCTTCGCGTTCAACTCGAAGACGCGCAACTGCTTCATGAATCCGATCAATTGCGCCCGGCTGAAGTTGCGAAACGTATAGCTCGCGAGGCCCAAATGAACCGGCGATGCCGCGTCAACCGCCAAGGCCGCCGCGCCAAGCGTCGCCCGCACGTCGCCCGGAACAGCTAGCGCCGCAACCGCCGCCGCCCCAGCCCCAATCAATTCGCGCCGCGAAATCCTATGCTTCATCTCGTCCGCTCCACGCCGGTGCCGCACCGCCTAAACCTCCGGCGCCCAACCCTTCTCGTACTCCCGCCCCCACATCTTCATCGCCTCCGCGTCGCCCTGGATCTTCCCGTCCGCAGTATCCAGCTGCAGCTCGCGATTCACCTCCCAGGCAATGTTGGAAAGCTGCAGCATGGTCACCGCCACGTTGCCCACCGCAATCGGCGCGTTCAATTTAGCTCCGCCGCGGATCGCCGCGATGAAATTCGCAAAATGCGCGTCGGTCATCGAATCCGCGCCCACCAAATCCGCCGACGAAGTCGTCTTCCCCACCTTGTATTCGCTCGACTTGATTCCCTTCAGGTCGTAAATCTCGTAGCCGTCGCGGTCCAGCACCACCGTCCCCGTCGTCCCCATGATCGCCGACCCGCGGTCGCGCCCGTAAAATTTCATCCCCTGGCAGCTCTTGCCTTCCCAGGAAAGCATCGCATCGTCGAACTCGAAGCTGGTGTTGAGCGTGTCGTAAAATTGCCAGTCGTCCTTGAATTGGTACCGCCCGCCAGACGCCGTCACCCGCTTGGGATAATCCACGCCCAGCGCCCAGCGGCACACGTCCACCTCGTGCGTGCCGTTATTCAGCGTCTCGCCGGTCCCGTAGATGCGGAACCAGTGCCAGTTATAGGGCTGCACGTTATCCTTGTACTCCCGCCGCGGCGCCGGCCCCTGCCACAAATCCCAATCCAGTTGCGCCGGCACCGGCGCTTCCTTCCCGATGCCGATGGATTTCCGCACGTTGCTGTACCAGGCTTTCGCGTAATACGGCCTGCCGATAAGCCCCGCGTGAATTTTCTCCACAATCTCGGTGGTGTAATCCGAAGAGCGCTGCTGCGTCCCCATCTGCACCTGCTTGCCGTATTTCTGCACCGCGCGCAGCAGCAGCTCTCCTTCGGCGGGATTGTGGCTGCACGGTTTTTCCAGGTACACGTGCTTTCCCGCCTGCAATCCCGCAATCGCCAGCGGCGTGTGCCAGTGATCGGGCGTCGCGATGGTGATCGCGTCCACGTCCTTCTGCGCCAGAATTTTGCGGAAGTCCTGCTCCATCGCGGGCGCTTCGCCCATCTCTCGCTGCGTGGCCTCGGCGAACTTGCGCAGGGTGTTGCTGTCCACGTCGCACACATACGCGATCCGCGCCGCGCTCCGGTTCGCCTTCAGCGACGATAAATGCGCATACCCGCGCCCGTTCAGCCCGATCACCGCGAAATTCAGCCGGTCGTTCGCGCCCACAATGCGCGCGTAGCTCTTCGCCGTGCTCCCCACCGCCAGCCCCGCCGCTCCCACCGCCATCGCATCCAGAAATTCACGCCGTGTAATCATGATTTTCCTTATCGCGCGCGGCTCTTGCCCGCCGCCCGCTCACCGTCCGTCAGGATAGCTTGCCGTCAGCAGGAAATTCCAGCCTTCAGCAGCGTCTTCTTCAGTCCGGCCATGCTGATTCGCGTGGACGCTTCCGGCGATCCCGCTCCGCGCCAGTGCGTCTCCAGGCTCAACCCGTAATGAAACCCGTCCCGCTGCAACGCCTGCAGTTGCCCCACCCAATCCACGATGCCCGCGCCCACCGGCGCCCAATCGTGCTTCCCTCCCGGCGCATTCACCACGTCCTTGCAATGGCAGTGCCCGAGGCGCTCCTTCGGCAGCAGCCGGTAGCCGTCCGGATACGGCGTGCTGCCCGCCGCCGCAGCATTGCCCGGATCCCAGTTCAGCATGAAATTCTTGTCGGGAATCGCCGCGAGCACCGCCGCCGCTTCTGCCCCCGTCGCCGTATTGCAGGACATTTCGTTTTCCAGCATCAGAATCACGTCGTCTTGCGCGCAGCGCTGCGCCGCTTGCTGCAACTTCGCGTTGATCGCCCCGCGGTACGGCTTCGCATCGTCCAGCCGCCAGTAATCGAAGCAGCGAATCCGCTTTGTGTCGAAGGTCTTCGTCAACGCGATGCAGCGCTCCAGCAGCTTGTCCTGGGCGCTCGCGTCGAAGTCCGCATGGAACTGGTCGCGCGCCGCGCTCTTTGCCGAGCGCTGCGCTCCCGGCCAATCCGTCTTAAATAGTGGGCTGGCGATATCCGTCACCCGCAGCTTGTGCTCTGCCAGAATTTTCCGCGCATCCTCAAGTTGCTTCGCGCTCAGCTCCGTAACATTCTTGTCCCACATCGAACGCAACTCGATCCACTGCAACCCGAATTCGCCGGACGCGATCTGGCAGGCCTTCTCGAAATCCTGCGTGATCTCATCATTAATCACCGCCAGCCGGAACGGGCAAGCGCCCGCATTCCCACCCGCGCCTTGATTCGCTCCCCGCGCCGCCTGCGGCGAAGTCGCTGCGGCCTTCCTCCCCAATGGAGCCATCACGCTTTCCATCGCCGCCAACCCTAAACCCGCCAGCACCGAGCGTCGTGTGTACCCCATGCACCCTATCCTCCCAGCATCCCGCCGGATCGTCTTGCCGTTTCTAGCGGCGCAATCTCGCGCGCCGCTCTCTTCACAATGCGATCGTCCCGCCGCTCTGCGCCGCCTGATAAATCGCCGTCATGATCTTCATATCCCGCAATCCCTCTTCTCCCGGTGTCAGCGGCGTCTTGTTCTCCATCACGCATCCGGACATGTGATCCATCTCCGCCGTGAAATGATCGCACGGCGGAAAGACGATCTCCTCCAGCGTGTCGCCCCGGCACACTCTCATCCGCAATCCCGTATAGGTGGACGCCGGATCCAGCTCGAAATATCCCTGCGGCGCCAGCGCCCGAAAATGCGAAGGGCTGAAGCTGCCGTAGCTCGAACTGCAATTTGCCAGCACGCCACTGGGAAATTGCAACTGGAACAGAATATTTTCCTCCACTTCCTTGAAACGCGGATCGCCCGGCGCCGTATGCCACAGCGCGTTCACCGCTACCGGCTCCTCGCCGGAAATATATCGCGCCGCCTGCAGCGAATAGATTCCGATGTCCATCAGCGATCCGCCTCCGGACATGGCCTTCTGCAGACGCCATTGCGTGGGATCGCCGATGTTGAACCCCGCCTCCGCCTCGATGATTTGTACCGGCCCCAGCGTTTTCTCCCGCGCCATGCGGATCATTTCCTGATTGTATGGTTCGTAGCGGCAGCGATAGGCCACCATCAGCTTGCGATTCGCCTTGATGCCCGCGTCAATCATCGCCTGGCACTCCGCCACCGAAATCGCCATCGGTTTTTCCGTCAGCACGTGCTTGCCCGCCTGCAAGCCGCGTATGGTGTACTCAGCGTGCATGCTGTTGGGCAGCACGATGTAAATCACGTCCACTTCCGGGTTGTCGCGAATCGTGTCGTAATTCTCGTAGTTGTAAATATTCTTGGGATTCACTCCGTAACGCAGCGCCAGGTTGTGCGCCTTTTCCGGATGCCCGCTAACCAGCGCCGTCACTTTCGATTTCTCGCATCCTGCGAATGCCGGCAGAATCTGGTGCATCGCCAGGTTGCCCAGCCCCACCACCGCCCATCCCAGCTGCGGTCCCGGAGGCGGCGGCACCACCAGCTGCGGCGGCACCTCTTTCTGTTGCGCCGCAGCATCCTTCAGCAGCTCCGCGGCCACGTTCACCGCTACTAACCCCGACCCCACCGATGAAAGAAACCCGCGCCGCGAAATCCTCTTCTCGTCGTCCTCGCCCATAGCGCCCAATCCCTCCCGGCAAATCGAACCACCCAACCGCAACCCGCGATTCTACTCCACACCCATCAAGCGCGCCCCATCACTACCACCCCCAATCACCACGCAATCTCAAATCACGACGCAGATGCAAATCACCGCGTCGGGCGCCCCATGCTTCCCGCAAAGCGGGAAGCGTAGGGTCTTTGACGTTGTATTTGTATTGGATGTTGCCGCTGTCTTTGTATCCGTCGTTGCCCTCGACTTCGTCCGGCTCAGCCCATGATCCAAGACAAATCCCAACCATTCTCACTCGCGCGCCGCGCGGGTCCGGCGGCACATCGAACGGAGGGAGTTCGCGCAGCGGCGGTTCACACGGAGGAAGCTCGCACGGCGGCAAGAGCGGCGGCAATCATTCCCGCCGCTAACCGCTCGCTACACGGCGTGAGGTTCCGTTCGACGCCGCGACCGCCAGATCGTGGCCCCGAACGCGCGGCCTAATGCTGCACTCCGCCGCGATCGAGGTATTTCACCAGCAGCACTTCATTGCCGTCTTCGTTGTAGATCAGTTCGTCCACCAGCTTTTGCGCCAGCAGGATTCCGTATCCGCCCGGGCGCATCCCGCGGGCCTCGCGATACACCGCGTGGCGAATGGGATCGTCAATCGGATTCGCCACGGCGGCGTGCTGAATTTCATCCAGCGTGAAACCCGCGCCGGGATCCTTGATCCGGCAGAGTACCATCCGCCGCGAGCGCACGTAGGAAATCTGCACGTACTGGTCCGGCTGGAATTTCCCGCCGTGTTCCATGGCGTTCAGCAGGATTTCGCGAAACGCGGTGGCCACCGCATTGCTTTCCGTTTCCGGTAGGTCGGCAATCTCGTGCAGGAATTGGATCAGCCGGTCGGCCGTGGTGCGGTCGCAACGCACCACCACGCGAATCCATTCCGGCGTTGCGGACACCACCTCGATCCCGTCGTCCCAGCAAGGCTTCTCGGTCGCGAGGCGCACCATTTCCGCCAGCGCTGCCAGCGAAAACGGCTTGGAGAAATAGCTGAAGGCGCGCTCGCGCATCGAATCAATCACGTAGGAAGGCGCGCTTTCATCCGTCAGGATAATCAGCCGCGTATGCGGCCGCGCCATGCGCAATTTACGGAGCAATTCCACGTCGTCTTTTCCGGAAGTTTTTTCGCTGGTCAGGATCAGATCGAAGTGGGTCGCTTCGGCCAGCGCCAGCGCGGTGCGATTGTCCGGCGCGTGGCGGATGCTCCATTCCAGGGGATCGAGCACGGTCGCGAGAAACGCGCGCGTCGCATCGTCCGCGTCAATGAGCAACGCTTTCTTGATGGGAAAAGGCTTAGCTGCGAGTTGCGAGGGGGAACACATCATTGCCACCGAATTCCACCGAATGCCGGCGGACGCCGCCGAAACCGCACCCGTTCGAAAACACGCCCAGGCCGTCGAGCGGCCCGCATTCCGGCGCTGGCAGGCGAACGGATTGGGGCTAGCATGCCCGAAAGCCGCCCGCGGTTCAATCGGTTTCCATTAGACGCGCGGGCGGGATAAATCGCTTCTGCGATTTTTCTTCTCCGCTCGAGCCGGCGGCGGCGCCGGCTCACAACTCGCGCCGCAGCGAAATCTACACCAAGCGCGAGCTGGCGTAAGCAAATCGCCGCGCGCTGCCTGACGCATCGGACTGCGCGGGTTCTTGCCATCGCCGCCGCCAATGTTATTCTCTCGTGTGCACATTCCTCATCCGATTTTTCTTTTTTGCGCGGCCTTCATCGCAGGAGTTCTGAATTCGGTTGCCGGCGGCGGCAGCTTCATCTCGTTTCCCGCGCTGCTTTTCACCGGCATGGCGCCCATTTCCGCCAACGCCACCAGCACCGCGGCGATCTGGCCCGGCACCATCGCCAGCACCGTGGCGTATCGCCGTGCGTTTACGCCCGAGGCGCGCCGCCTGCTGCCGCCGCTGCTGATCACCGGGATCATCGGCGGCGTGCTGGGCGCGCGCATTTTGCTGAAGACGCCGCAATCCACTTTCTTGCGGATTGTTCCGTGGCTGCTGCTGGGCGCGACGCTGCTGTTCCTTTTCGGACCGCGCATCAGCGCGTGGGTCCGCAACCGCGCGGCGCGGCGCAACGCTTCCCGGCCGATGCTCATGGCGGGATTTTTTCTGGAGCTTTTCATCGCCATATATATCGGCTACTTCGGCGGGGGCGTGGGGATCCTGGTGCTTTCGCTGCTGGCGCTGCTGGGGCTGGAGGATATCCACACGATGAACGGGGTGAAAACGCTGCTGGTGAGCGTGGTGAACGGCGTGGCGCTGGTCACTTTCATGATCGCCAAAATAATCGTGTGGCCGCAGGCCATGCTGATGGTGGCCGGAAGCCTGATCGGGGGCTACGGCGGCGCGTACTACGCGCAAAAAATGAATCCGCAGCACGTCCGCTGGGTAGTCATCACCGTAGGCTTCTGCATGTCCTTTTATTTCTTCATCCGCAAGTAGTCCGCCGCGAAGATGCTCGGTTGCCGCCCAAGGTGTGCCCCGCGCATTGGTCTGTGCCGCCGCGCGGCCAGGGCCGGGCGCGGCGGCGATGTTGCGACCAAAATTAGCGATTGATTGGGTTCGCCGCTGTTTGTTTTCAGTGGTTTGCATCGTTTTCCGATTTCCGGACAGTAGCGATTGATTGGGGCTCGGCCGGGGGTGCGCAGGCCGGGTTTTCGGCCGGGTCCTCGGCCGCGGTCGCGGCTGGCAGCTCGCGGAGTTCGCTTGGCGGTGAGGCGAAGCGGGGCTGGCCGGGAGCGGCGCCGTCTTCGTGGCGGGCGAAGGAGCCGGTCGGGAGCGGTTGCGGGCGGCTGGCGGAAACTATCACTTCGGATTTGGTGGTGGGATGGACCCAGCGGCCGTCTTCGTTGATGTGGGCGAAGGCGTAAGCGGCGCGGACGACGTCCTGCGGACCGGTGAGGGGGACGGTGTCGGCATTCTCGATCATGTTGCCGAGGGCGTAGCGCAGGTTGCGGTCGCGAATGGCGAAGAGTTTGAAGGCGTGGGCGTGATGGTAGAGGGCGGTCTGGGACTTGAGTTCGAAGACGCGCATGATGGTGCGGGGGCTGCGCCATTGCAGGAAGGCTTCTTCGACGAGTTCGCGGGAGGGGTGGCGGCAGATTTCGCAGCGGAGGCTGTGATATTTGAGGTCAATTTCTCCATTGTCATAGAAATCGCGGTGGTGGCTGGAGACGAGGGATTTCTGAGCACGGGTTAGGTTGCGCATGATGCGTCCTTTGGGGACTTCAGTAGTGCCCCGACTGACGCTAACACAGTTCGGGCTCGAGTGCCACTGGTATCAATACACACACGGCAAGTGGCTGGAAGGTAAGAATGTGGGACCCGAATCGGAGCCGATTCTAACTGGGTTCGCGACATCCGCGAGCGGTGCGTAGAGGCTGATATCTGGTTCTTTTTCAAACAGTGGGGCGGCGTCCGCAGCGCGGGGACCACGAATCACGAGTCACAAATCACGAAGCACGGGTGAGCGCTGCCGCGCCAGTCTTGGCGGGCGGCGCGGTGGTATATTGGAGCTATGGGCGAGGGACTGAAATGAGCGAGCGAAAGGCACCGTTTGCCAGCGTGGAAGAAGCGCTGGAAGAGATCCGCGCGGGGCGGATGATCGTGCTGGTGGACGACGAAGACCGCGAGAACGAGGGCGACCTGGCGATGGCCGGGGAGAAAGTGACGCCGGAAGCGATCAACTTCATGGCGAAATTCGGGCGGGGGCTGATTTGCCTGGCGATGACCGAGCAGCGCTGCGACGCACTGGGCCTGGCGCCGATTACGCCGCGCAACACTTCGATGTTCGGGACTCCTTTTTGCGAGCCGATTGACGCGCGGGTGGGCACCACCACGGGAACCAGCGCGGCGGACCGGGCGACGACGATCCGCGCGGCCACCAATCCCGACACGCGGCCGGAGGACCTCGCGCGGCCGGGACACGTGTACACGCTGCGGGCGCGCAACGGCGGGGTGCTGGTGCGCGCGGGGCAGACGGAAGCGTCTGTGGACCTGGCGCGGCTGGCGGGCCTGGACCATTCCGGTGTGATCTGCGAAATCATGAACGACGACGGCACCATGGCGCGGATTCCACATCTGGTGGAATTCTGCCGCCTGCATGGGATGAAGCTGCTGACCGTGGCGGACCTGATCCGCTACCGCATGCAGCACGAGCGGCACGTGCGGCGGATCGCGGAATCGGTGCTGCCGACGCGGCACGGAAATTTCCGGATGATCGCGTATTCAAACGACGCGGACCATGAGTTGCATGTGGCGCTGGTGCGCGGCGAGATTGCCGCGGCGGTGCGCGAGGGCGAACGCGCGGGGGCGGTGGCGAGCGGCGTGGCGGATCGCGAGGCGCCTTTGGTGCGCGTGCATTCGCACTGCCTTACCGGGGATGCGTTCGGCTCGACGGCTTGCGATTGCCACACGATCATCGAGCGGTCGCTGGCGGCGATTGCCAAGGAAGATCGCGGAGTCTTCGTGTATTTGCACCACACCGGGCGGGGATTCCAGATTGACGCGCCGCGCGAGGCGGACGCCGCAGAGCTGCCGCGCATCCGCTATCACGCGCGCGAGGAAGTGGAGCAGGACCTGGGGCGGCAGCGGCTGGTGCAGCGCGAAAGCGGCATTGGCGCGCAGATATTGATTGACCTGGGATTGCGGAGGATTCGCGTGTTGACCAATCATCCGCGCAAGGTGGTGGCGCTGGAAGGCTACGGGCTGGAGATTGCGGAGCAGGTGCCTTTGGCGATGGGCACGGCGCCGACTGGCCATCCGGTGTAGCGGTTGCTGGCGACAGGAGTTCAAGGATTTAACACAGAGTTCACTGAGGAACTGCGGAGGGCGCGGAGAATGCGAGATTCGTTTCGCGGCTAGCGCGATTTCTGCTGCGGAGGTTTGACGATCACGTAGGGGCGAATTTTATCGAGGCGGGGCTGGGTGACGCCTTTGATGGCGAGCAGATCTTCGACGCGGCGGAAGGGGCCGCTCCTGGCGCGGAAATCCACGATGGCCTGGGCAGTTTTGGGGCCGATGCCCGGGAGTTCTTGCAGTTGCGCGGCGGTGGCGGAGTTCAAATCGAGCGGATGCTGCGGCGGATGCTTCTGTGCTGAAACGGTGTGGACGTACAGCAGTAGCGACAAAACTAGAATGATTGCGCGTCTCGAGTTTTTCCCACCACAACTTCGCAACTAGTCCGTTCCTCTGGTCACTTCTGCTGGTTTCCCTGGGCGTCGTATTCGGTGACTTCGCCGAATAGGGCGGCTTGCTCGGCGATTTGGGCGCGGTCGCCGACCAGGACGATTTGCGCGTTGGTGGAATCGAAGTGGCGGCGGGCGGCGGCGAGAACGTCGTCCGCGGCGAGCGCGTGAATTTTCTGGCGATAGGTTTCGAGATGGTTCTCGGGCAACTGGTCGAGATAGATGGTGGAGAGCTGGCCGAGCAGACCGTCCTGGGTGGCGACGCCGAGGGAAAAAACGCCGGTGAGATAACTGCGGGCGCTGGCGAGTTCTTCGGCGGTGACGGGGAGCGAGCGGATGCGGTCCATCTCGTAGAAAATTTCGGTGAGGGTGGCGGCGGCGACTTCGTTGCGCACGGCGGCGTGCACGCTGAAATAGCCGTGCTGGCGGAGCGACTGCAGGCCGCTGCGCGGGCTGTAGGTGTAGCCTTTTTGTTCGCGAATGTTGATGACCAGGCGGGAATGGAATGCGCCGCCGTAGATGGAATTCGCGAGCACCAGGCGGGACCAATCGGGATCGCGGCGGGTGATGGCCATATTGCCGAGGAGCACCTGGGTCTGGACGCTGCCGGGCAAATGGACGAGGTGAACGCGGCGTCCAAAGTGGCGCGGCGGTGCCGCCGATACCATGGCCAAAGGCGGCGAAGCCTGCCATTCGCCGAACACTTTTTCAATTTGCGCGAACATAGCGTCTGCGGAGAAATCGCCGACGACGATGAGCAGCGCGTTCATTGGAGAATAATTGTGGCTGTAGAAATCCTGGAGCTGCGGCAGCTCGATGGCCGCGACTTGCTGTTCGGTGGGCGAAACGATCGCGTAGGGATGCTCGCCGAAAAGGACGCGGCGGAAGCGCTCGTTCGCGAGGAAGCCGGGCGTGGTGCGTTCGATGCGCAGGCCTTCGATTTTGCGGCTGCGTTCGCGCTCGAATTCCTCGGCGGGGAAGGAAGCGTTGCGGGCGAGGTCGGCGAGCAGGTCGAAGAGACCGGCGGAAAATTCGGCGAGGCCGGATATGGAGATGGCGCTGGAATCGGCACCGGCGTGCGAGCCGAGGTCCGCGCCCATGCGGCGGAGATCTTCTTCAATCTGGCGGCTGGTGCGCGAGGCGGTGCCGGTGCGCACGACGGTGGCGGTGATTTCGGCGAGGCCCGGCGCGCGGTGGGCGACGCTGGCATTGCCGCTGCGGAAGAAAAGCTGCGCGGTGATTTTCGGGAACGTGCGCAGCTCGGCCAGGACGACTTGCAGGCCGTTGGGCAGAGTGCGCACCGCGCGCTGGGGCCAAGCGACGGGGCGTTCGGGACCGAGAGCCGGCGGAACCGTGACGGACGGCTGCGTGGCGGCGGCAGAGTTCATCGTGGTAGCCAGGGGTTTGGTGGTTGTTCCGCTCATGCGGCCACTTCCTTCGCGACGGGGCGGCGCACGAGGATGGCGCGATTGGAGGGAACGAGATATTTTTTCGCGGCGGACTGCACCTGCGCCGGAGTGACGGCTTCGAAGCCGTCGAGAACGGTATTGATCCGGCCGGGATCTCCATCGAACAGCGCGAAACAAGCGAGGTAGTGCATCAGACCGAAGCGCGGCATGTGAGCTCCCATTCCCCCTTCCAGATTGGAGTAATAATCGGCACGGAGTTTGACCTTGACGGGGGCCAGCTCGTCTTCGGCGATGCCGTTTTCCTGAATTTCGCGGATGATTTCGTCGAACGCGGCGATGGTTTCGCCGGAAGTGAATTGGGGATTGTGAAAAATGCGCGTGACCATCTGGGTGGGGCCGTTGGTTTCGATGATGTCCGCGCCGCCATCGGTTTCGACGGCAATCTGTTTTTCCAGGACCAGGCGGCGATAGATGCGGCCGACGCGGCCGCCGTGCAGAGCGCGGTCGAGAATTGAAGCGGCGTACCAATCGGGATTGCGGCGGTCCGGAACGGTGTAGCCGATGGCGATGGCGGGCAGCGGGCCGAATTTTTCGGCGACTTCGCCGCGGCGCTCCTCGGTTTGCGGGGGCTCAGTGACGTCCGCGCGGGGCGGCAGCGGGTGCGCGGGAATATTTTCGAAATGGCGCCGGGCGAGGGCGAAACCTTCGGCGGGGTCCAGGTCGCCAACCATGAGCAGGACGGCGTTATTGGGCGAATAGTAGGTGTGGAAGAAGGTGCGGACGTCTTCCAGAGTGGCAGCGTCGAGGTCGGCGAAATCGCCGTAGAAATTGTGGGCGTTGGGCCAATTGCGAAAGGCCACGGGCGGAAGATCGAGCCAGGGGAAACCGCCGTAGGGCTGGTTCATGACGTTGACGCGGACTTCTTCTTTTACGACGTCGCGCTGGTTGCGGAGATTTTCATCATCCACTTTGAGGGCGCGCATGCGGTCGGCTTCGAGCCAGAGCACGCGTTCGAGCGCGTTGGAGGGGACGGATTCGAAATAATTGGTGATGTCGTAATTGGTGGTGCCGTTGAGCATGCCGCCAGAGGAATTGATGAGGCGAATGTGTTCCATCTTGCCGGCGTTTTCGGAGCCCTGGAACATCATGTGCTCGAAAAGATGGGCGAAACCGCTGCGGCCGCGAGGCTCGAGGCGAAAACCGATCTGATAGTAAACGCCGACGGTGACGACCGGCGCTGAGCGGTCGGGGGAAATGACCACGCGCAAGCCGTTGGCGAGAGTGGCGTGTTCGACTGGGATGTGGAGATTCTTCACTGCCGGTTCCTCCTGGGAATTTTCAAAGCGCGATCGATTTGCGGCAAAGTCTTGGCGGCGTCTTTCGCCAGAACGCGGGCGGAAAGGCGGGCGAGCGCGGCGTAGGCGTCGTTGATTTCGGCTGGATATTTGCGCAGGGCGGCGCGATGCCTTGCGACCGTCGAGTAATCGCGGCGAGCGATGGGACCGGTCCAGGCAGCCCGCGGGCCGTGCTGTTCGAAATTGGCGAGAGTCTGGCGGAGGAGAGGGAGCAACGCCTGGGCCGCGCGGCGGCGGGTGAAGCCGAGTTGCAGGAGCACTTGCGTGGCCGCCTCGGTGAGAGCGAGAGCGTGACCGGCCACCAGCACGCCGGCGGCGTGGTAGGCGGGCTTGGCGCGGCCGGACACGACGACGGGCACGCCGCCAAGCGAGAGCGCGATTGCGCGAGCCGCACGGCGCGCGCGCGGATGGCCTTCGATGGCGAAGATCACGCCGTTCAATTCAGGTTGCGAGCGCCCTGTAAATGTTTGCATGGGGTGAAGCGAACCTGTCCAAGCACCGAGTTGCGCGAGCGGCCGCAAAACGCCGCGGTCCAGCGCGCCACTCGTGTGCAAAATGATTTTTCCGCGGCAGTTTTTTCCCGCCAGTTGCGCCAGTTCTTGCGCGACCGCGGCCAGCGCGTCATCCGGCGTCGCTAACAGAATAACATCGGCACGCAGTACGTGTCGCGTGAGGGCGGCGAAGGGGGTGCCGGCGCCAATCGCGCGGACGGCGGCGCGGGAATGGGGCGCGGAGCGGGTGACGACGGCGACGATGCGCCATCCGCGGCGATGCAGGCGGCGGGCAAGCGTGCGACCCAGGCGTCCGGCACCGACGATGGAAACAGAGCGCTTCATGCAAAGTGATAGCATAGCGTGTTCGCAGTTCGCCTGCTGGAGGAAATTCTCGCTTGCACTGGTTCTGGACAGGATTGCTGGGGGTGATTGCGCTGGCGTGGGTGCTGGCGGCTGTGGATTTGGCGCGTGGGGCGCTCGCGATTCCGGCGTTGCAAGGAAGTCAAAGGCAACAGCGCCCAACTGAAGATACGGCCGCAACCCTTCGATTCGGCGCAGCCGAATCTCAGGGTGAATCGCCCTGTGGGGCAATTCACAAGAGCAACACGAAAGGCGAGCCGCGGGTTTCGATTTTGTTTTCTGCGCGGGACGAGGGGGAAAAGTTGGCGGGGGCGGTTGCGAGTTTTTTGACTTTGGATTATGCGAATTATGAGGTGATTGCGGTGAACGACCGGTCTGCGGATGCGACCGCGCGCATTTTGGAAGAGGCGGCGTTGCGCGATCCCCGGCTGAAAGTGGTGCAGGTGACTTCCCTGCCGGTTGGATGGCTGGGAAAAACGCATGGATTGCAGACGGCTTTCGAGCACTCGAGCGGCGAGTGGCTGATTTTTACGGATGCGGACGTGCATTTCGAGCCGGACGTGTTGCGGTTGACGGTTGCGCTGGCGGAAGAGAGAGGGTGGGACCACCTGACGCTTTTGTGCCGCGCGGAGATGTTCACGGTGGGCGAAAAAATCGCGATGACATTTTTCGCGACGGCGTTTCTGATGAGTTTGCGGCCGTGGCGGGTGAGCGATCCGCGATCGAACACGTATGTGGGAGTGGGCGCGTTCCAACTGGTGCGGCGCAGCGCGTACGAGAAGATGGGGACGCACCGGCGGCTGGCTATGGAAGTGGTTGACGACGTGAAGCTGGGGAAGCTGGTGAAGCATGCGGGGCTGCGGTCCGGGATTGCGAAATCGGGGCGGACGGTGAGCGTGCACTGGCACGCGGGCCTAGGGAATATCGTGCGCGGGACGACGAAGAATTTTTACGCGGCGACCGGGTTCCGGCTGTGGATGGCTTGCGGGCAGGTTGCCGGGATTTTGCTGGCGTTCGTGGCGCCTTGGGTGGCGTTGCCGTTGCTGAGCGGGTGGGGACGGACATTCGCGGCGGTGGCGATTGTGTTGCCGGTGCTGGGGCAGGCGGGGGCCGCGGTGGAACTGGGCGAGTCGCCTTTGTATGGGTTGACGCAGCCGATTGGGGCTTTGATTTTTGCGTGGATGCTGGTGCGGTCAACCTTTGTGACTTTGCGGCAGGGCGGGATTTATTGGCGGGGGACGTTTTATGGGATTGAGGAGTTGAAGCGCGGGGTGGTGTGAGATTTTGGCGCGTGGCGTTGCGACAGGGGCGAGGCAAGCCTCGCCTGAGAGAAAGCGGAAGCCTTTCGAACCTGCCACTGGCAGGCTCTCAAGCCGAGCAAGTTCCCGCACTCCATCCGTGGAGCGCCTATGGCGTGGGTCCCGGTTGAGAGCGGCGGCAGGTTTGCGGCGCGGGCGGGATCGTCTGTGCCGCTGAGGCCACGCTGAGCGACGCACCATTCACGTCAAAGGCGGGCGCAGCAAGTAGCGCCCCTACCGTTGCTTCTACGTGGAGTCGTCCACGCCATCGGGCGCGGCACGCTGTGCCCCTACCGACAGGCCGGACTGGTCGTTGGCTATTTGAAGAAGGAGTAGCCGATGTAGATTACGCTGAAGTCCACACCGGGGTTGAAATCGTGGCGGTAGGCGTTGGAAATGTGCTGGTATTTGTAGCCGATGCGCCAGGCGCGGGTGCGGGAAGAATTGAAGAGGTCCACGCCGCCCTGAAAATCGAAAGTGAAATTGAATTGAGTGCCTCCGGGAATGTCCACGGGAACGGGACGAACGGAGGCGACGAAGCCGGCGGTGGAGGCGATGAAGGGCTGCACGCGATGCTGGCGGCGAAAATTCAGTTTTAGTCCGATGGGATTGAAGCCGCCGCCGTACACGGTTTCGCGGCCGCTGGAGCAATAGCCATATATGCCAGGGTTCAGACATACCTGGTAGCTGGGTTGGCGGACGGTTTCGACGGGGATGACGTCGAGGGTGTATTGCAGCGCGGTGAAGGGCTTGTCATAGAGGGTGCGGGCGTAGCGCAGGGCAAAAAGGCCGACCTGGCGGTCGGACGTGCTGCCGAAAACCTGGGAATTGGCGAATGAATAGCCGCCCCAGACGCCGAATTCGTTGCCCGGAGGATAGAGTGGGGCGGGGACCGGTCCTTGTGCCGGCGCTGGAGGCTGTGCCTGTGCGCGGGCTGTGGAGGATGAGGCTGCGACGGTTAGGAGTGTCAGCAGAAGCGGGAGCAGGAGCGACTTGGCGTGCGTTCGGATGAGGCGCAATGAGGTTTTCTCCGTCTGGGAAATTAGCATGGGGATTTGATTGTAGCTCACGAATTTTTGGCTTGATGGGAAATCAGGGCGATTGGCGGAAGCCGGTGGCTGGACTGCGCAGCGCCGTGGATTGAGGCTTGGAAGCGTTGATGGAAGGCACGCGAGGCAAGCCTCGCGCAATGCAAAGCGGCGGCAAGCCGCCGCACCCCAAAATGGTTAGCGGCCCGCGTCCAACGCGGGGACGCGGGCACGGCATGGCTACAGCGGGCGGTTCGCGAACCGCCCGTACGGCGCCCTCGCGGGGCTGAAGCCGTGGCAAGCTGGGGCGCAGCAAGCAGCGCCCCTACCCTGATATTTCGGACGCTGGGCGCTGTGAACATGGGCACGGCATGCCGTGCGCCTATATCTTTGCGCTGCGTTTGCGGGGCTTGGCCGGCGACTTAGGTTTGGCTGGCGGAGCGGCGACCTGCGCGACTGCGTGTGTGGCGGCGGGCTCTTGCGGCTCTGCTTCTGCTGGGCTGGCGGAGGTTGGCGCGGGAGGTGGAGCGTCCGGTGGGGCGGGGGCGAAGATGGCGCCGAGGTCGCGTTGTTTCAGGGCGCGGACGCGGTCGCGGATTGTTGCGGCGCGTTCGAATTCGAAATTTTTGGCGGCTTCGCGCATCTGGGTTTCTAGCTGGGCGATGGCGTGAATCATTTGCGCTTCGCTGGTGATTTCGCCGATGACCGGATCGTCGGCCGGGACGGTGAGGTAATCGGCTTCGATGATGCGGGCAAGCTGCATATCCACGGACTTGATGATGGATTGCGGGGTGATGTTGTGCTCGCGATTGTAGGCTTCCTGGATGGCGCGGCGGCGGCTGGTTTCACCGATGGCCTGGCGCATGGAATCAGTCATGCGGTCGGCGTAGAGAATGGCGCGGCCTTCGATGTGGCGAGCGCAGCGGCCCATGGTCTGGACTAAGGAGGTGGCGCTGCGGAGGTAGCCTTCCTTATCGGCATCGAGGATGGCGACGAGCGAAACTTCGGGGAGGTCGAGGCCTTCGCGGAGAAGGTTGATGCCGATGAGGACATCGAATTCGCCGCGGCGCAGGTCGCGCAGGATGCGGACTCTTTCCAGAGTGTCAATCTCGGAGTGCAGGTAACGGACGCGAATGCCGACCTCGGCGAAATATTCGGCGAGGTCTTCGGCCATGCGCTTGGTGAGAGTGGTGACCAGGATGCGTTCGTTGCGCGCGGTGCGCTGCCGGATTTGTTCGAGGAGATCATCCACCTGGCCTTTCACGGGGCGAACTTCGACTTCGGGGTCCACGAGGCCGGTGGGGCGAATGACCTGCTCGACGACGCCGCCGCCGGTCTTGGTGAGCTCGTAGGGGCCGGGCGTGGCGGAAACGTACACGACTTGATTGGTGCGGTGCTCGAACTCCTCGAAAGTGAGCGGGCGATTATCGAGGGCGGAAGGCATGCGGAAGCCGTAGTTCACGAGAGTTTGTTTGCGCGAGCGGTCACCGTGATACATGGCGTGAAGCTGTGGAACGGTCTGGTGGGATTCGTCCACCACGAGAAGATAGTCTGAGGGGACGTAATCGAGCAGGGTGGGCGGCGCTTCGCCCGGCAAGCGGCCGGAAAGATGACGCGAATAATTTTCGATGCCGTGGCAGTAGCCGATGGTGCGCATCATCTCGATATCGAAATTGGTGCGCTGCACGATGCGCTGCGATTCGACGATCTTACCCTGGCGGCTTAGTTCGCCTTTCCACCACTCCATTTCCTCGTAGATGCTCTGGATGGCGCGCTCGCGCTGTTCGGCGGGCAGGACGTAGTGCGTCTTGGGATAGATGGGCTGGCGGGTGATTTCGCCTTCGCGGGTGAGGCGGATTTCGCCGGTGAGCGGGTCAATCTTGCGGATGGCTTCGATCTGGGTGCCCCAGAGTTCGATGCGGACCGCGAGATCGTCGTAGGGAGGATAGATTTCGATGATGTCGCCGCGCACGCGGAAGGTGCCGCGGCGGAGATCTTCGCCGCGCTCGTACTGAATTTCGACGAGCTTGCGCAGGATGGTTTCGCGGTTGATGGACATGCCCTTTTCGAGCAGGAGCATCATGCCGTAATAAGCTTCGGGCGAGCCCAGACCGTAGATGCAGGAGACGGAGGCGACGATGATGACGTCGCGGCGCTCGAAGAGGGAGCGGGTGGCGCTCATACGGAGTTTGTCCAGCTCGTCGTTGATGGTGGATTCTTTTTCGATGTAGGTGTCGCTGGCCGGGACGTAGGCTTCGGGCTGGTAGTAATCGTAATAGCTGACGAAATATTCGACGGCGTTATCGGGGAAGAAGGATTTGAATTCGTGGAAGAGCTGCGCGGCGAGAGTTTTATTGTGGGCGAGGACGATGGTGGGGCGGTTGATCTCCTCGATGACCTTGGCCATGGTGAAAGTCTTGCCGGAGCCGGTGACGCCGAGGAGGACCTGGTGGCGGTCACCGGCGGCGAGGCCAGAGAGAAGCTGGGAGATGGCCTGGGGCTGGTCGCCGCGGGGTTGGTAATCGCTGGCTAGCTTGAATTTCATGGGACCGCCCTCAGCGCGTGCGCCGCGCCCTGTGCAAAACTTTAATTATAACGCATTTGGGCACGGAGTGCAGAGGCGTTGCGGATGCGGGCGGTGAGTCGGTTTCCGACTGCGGCGTTGGAACGACCGGCGGGTCCATCTTGCCCCGCTTAGTTCGCGTGTTACGCGTAACAGCAGGCGAGCTCGGCCGTCGGAAAGTCCGAACTCGCCGTGGCCGCATGCGGCTGACCGGGCCTCTACTTCCGTTGCCAGCCCCAGATGAATCGTAATGCCTGACAAGTCAAGTCTGCGTGGCCACAATTCTGGCGAGGTCTAGCTCTCGCTGCGTACGGCGGCGCCGCGGGGCGTCAAAACGGCAAGGACGATGGCGACGATGAATAACGCCGGGATGTCGCCGAGAAGGTGACCGTGCTCTGAAGGGGCATTGATCACTTGTACGGTCATGATCCCGGCATGGACAAAGCTCGACCATACGGTGAACCAGATAAGGCTGCGGTTCTGCAAGGGATTTCGAGAAGCGATGAGGAGAAAGACGCCCAAAGTGGCATAGACACCGAGAATCATTTGTTCGTATTCGGGTTGATTGGGCTGCCAGCGCCAACCGGACGGCCACCAGAGCGTCATCATCGGATAGACGCCCGCAATAAAGATCAACCCAACGAGAACCAACGCTATGCGCAAAAAACGCAAGCGCGCGACATCGTTCATTTGTGACCTCCGCGAATCTTCGTGAGAAGGGACCGCACTTGAGCGGGATGCTAGACCTTGCACCGGGACATGTCAACTCATCGCTACTCATGCAAAAACAGCCCTTGGACTGGGCTAGGGCTGCGCGGGGGCGACGTTGGGCAATTGGGTGATTTCGGACTGGGTTTCGATTTTTCCGGCGTAGTGGATTTTCGAGCCGGAAATGGCGCTGACGATTTCGAAGTCCATTTGCTGGGAGCTGGTTTGGGTGGAGCGCACCAGCATGCCGGTGCGGAGCGAAACGTCGTCGAGGCTCTGGCCCTGGCCGGTCCAGGTGCCGGAGGTGCGCAGACCGTTGTGGCGATAGTCTTCGGGGGTGGCGTCGGAACCCGCGGAGCCGTGGCGCAGGATTTCAAAGCGGGTGAGGAGCACGGCGCAGAGGGGCTGGGCTGCGGCGGAGTTTGCGGCGGATTTTTGCGCGGGAGGTGCGGAGGCGTCGGGAAGCTCGCAGGGTTCGTCGCGCAGGTAAGTGGATTGGGTGCGCCAGAGCAGATTGGCGAGCGGGGTGTGGTCGAGAGGGCGCTCGTCGTCCCATTTTTGTCCGATGGCGATGCCGTCGCGCGGCAGATTCGCGCTGGGAGAGAAGCCGTCGAGCCAGTTGCGCATGGTGTTGGCGGCGGAGGGATTGGAGAGGACATCGTCGAGGCCGGTGACATGAGAAATTTTTCCGCCGGGCTCGATGGTGAATTCGACGTAGCGGCCTTGCAGGCGATTGTATTGATCGTCGAGAGAAGTGGCGGCGGGATCGTAGGCGTCGGTCTCGGTGGAGGCAGTGGCTTTTTCGTAGGTGGCGCGGAGGCGGTAGGCCTGGGGCGCGCCGTTCGCGCCGGGCTGGACGCCGAGGACGTCGAGGCGAAGCTGGAGGTCGGCGACTTGCTTGAGTTGCGAGGCGGCCTCGGGATTTACGATGGGCGTGGTGGTGATGCCGGTGGTGGTGGTGCGGGATTCGATGTGGTAGCGGAAGGATTGACCCATCGTGAAGTTGGGGGTGAGGTGGATGCGTTCGGGGGGGACGCCGCGCAGGTTCGCGGGCAGCAGGAATAGGGCGAGGATTGCGATGGCGGCGGTTGCGGCGAGGCGGTGCCGTTTGGGTTTTGGCGAGGGGAGAGATGGGCGGTGGCGTCGCGTCCGGCGCGCGCGTCGGAAGGCGGCCCATGCAAATTGAGAGACGAGGGCAAGAAGGCGGCAGGACGCCGGCGGTACGAATGCAACGGCGAATTCAGCGGCGGTTTCGACCGCAATTGCTCGCTGCTGGCTTGGCGGGGTTTGGTGGTGGGTTCTGTTCAACTCGGTTACTCCCTGGGACGGGATGCTGGGGGATTGATTAACTGAAATTCAGGGGCACGGAGGACGCCGGTTAGATGGAAGAGCTCGGGGGCTGCGGCCGGCACGTCGTTATTTGAGTTGGCGCCGGGAAGAGAGCGCAGTTGCAGGTCGAGGTTGCGGGAGAAGTCCACGGAGCCGGAAGCGTCGAATTCCTGGGTCGCGCCCTGCAGGCGCAGGCGGCGAAAGATGACTTTCCCGTCGTCGCAGGCAAATACGGCGGAGGCGGCGGGAAAGACGCTCGTGCCGGGGCGGCGCAGCGCTTCGCGGATGGATTCCGACAGGCTGATATTTTCCAGCTTTGCGTCGGTGATGCGCGCGTTGCCCTGGCATGCGAGCGAGGAGAGCAAATCGGCGCGCGTGGCGCCGCTGGAATCGAGCAAGAATTCGCCGGAGGCCGAGCCGGCAAAGAGATCGGCCAGGGCGGGAAAAGCGGAGGAAAGGGCGGCGAGGTCCACGCGCGTGTAATCGAGACGGACGCGGTAGGCGGGCGCGGCAGTGAGTTGGGCGTCGAGGGAGCCTTCGACGGCGCCGCCGTAGAATTGGGCTTTGGCGCCGGAGAATTCCATGTGGCGGCCACCGATTTTCAAATCGGTTTGCAAACGGCGCAGGGCGAGAGGCGCGAGCGAAAACTGGTCCACATTGATGCGGCCCTCGGCGCGGAGACTTTCGGGGACGGCGTTCACGGGCGAACTGGAATTCAGGAACGGCAGCATGCGGTCCAGAAAACTTTGCCGCCAGCGGGGATTGAGCCAGCGGTCCAGGTCCACGGCGGAGAGCGTGTCCGTGGATAGCGCGAACTGCCAACCGGTGGCGGCGTCGCGGCGATCGAATGTGCCGGACCAGCGCGAGCCGAAAGCTTCCGCGGAGGCGAGCGCGATGTGGCGCAGGCCGGGCTTCAAATCCGCGCGCGCCCTGATCTGCTTGACGGACTGATTCAAGAACGGCGTGAGTAGCGAAGCGCCGGTGGATTCCCCTCCCCAGTCAATCGTGCCGATGGGCTGGGTCTGCCAGGGATAGCGCGCGCCCTGCCACCGGAGATCGCAGCGCACCGGGCCAGCCAGATCCCAACCGCGGGAAATATTCCATCCCAGAGCTCCGACGGTGGCCACCAGGTCGCGCACTTGCGCGAGATTGCCGGACAAATGATAAGTGGAAAATTCGTGCAGCACGGGCGCTGCGATGGTTTCCAGGCGAAACGAACCATCGGAAGGCCCGTAGGAAACGACCGCGGGGAGCAGGGTGAAGGCGTCGTGGTCGTAGCGGAACTCGGTGCGGCTGAGGTGCGCGGGAACGCTTAGGCGGGCGGTGGATAGGTCGGCGCCGGCGATGGCGCCGGCGGCCGAGGTCAGGCGCGGCGGCCAGGCGGAGAAGGCGGCGCGGACGGTGGCGGAGCCGCGGAGAGAGGAGTCGTTCGCGACATCGGGGTGAAACGCGCGAATCCAGGCGAGCACGTCGCCCAGGTCCACTTGCGACTGGGTAATTTCAAATTGAGCGGGCGCAGCTTCGGGAATCTTGCGGGGCGGCTGCATTTCGACAGCAGCGGGCCAGTAAAAATGGGCGTCGGCGCGCGCCCAGGAATGCGGGGCCTCGATGGTCGCTTCGGTAATGTCCAGTCCGGAGGCCAGCGGATAGAGAATCATCTTGGCGTTGACGTTGAGGGCGGGATTGTCGGGGCGGAGGCCGAAATCCCAGCGATGCAGGCGGCGAAGCTCGGCGCGGCCTTGCAGCAGCCAATTGCCGCCTTGGGTCTCGGCGTGGATGACCAGGCCGAAATCGCCGCGCACGCCGAAATCGTAGCCGCGCGCAAGATGCAGAACGTCGGAGAGCGAGGCATCCTGCCAGGCCAAATCCAGAACAGCGGGGAGCAAGCGCGAAGAGGTGCCGCCGACGTGGCCGGAAACGCGAATGGTGCCGGCCTGCTGCAAGAGGACCGCGGCGCGCATGGGAACGGCCTCCAGGTTCATGGTCCAGCGGCCGGAGCGGTCGGGCTCGACGTAGCCGTTTACGTCCACCAGAGCGAAGGGAAGCTTTTCGTCGCCGCGTTTGAAATTGATGCGGCCGGAGCTGACGTCAATGCGGCCGAAGCGGACGGGAGGGCCGGGCGAGGACGGCGGCGCGCCCGGCGCGGCGGAGTTTGCGGATTTGGGCAGCCATTCGGCGACGTTCCAATCGCCCTGGGCGTTGCGCACCAGATTCAGGCTGGGACCTTCGAGAGAGATGGCGCCGAGTTCGATGTGGCCGCGGAAAAAGCTTTGCCAGCGAAGACGCACGGTGAGCGAATCGGCGCGCAGAAAATATTCGTGACCGAAGCGAGGATCTTCACCGAAGGTGACGGATTCAGCTTCGAGCGTGGGGCCGCCCCAGAGTGAGAAATCGTAGCGGCCGACTTCGACGCTGCGTCCGAAAACGGATTCGAGGCGGGCGGTGAGCCTTTTCTGCAAGCGGGTGTGGCGAATCAGCAGCGAGACGGCGAAGCCGGCGAGCCACAGCAGGAGCACGAAGGCGACGGGCCAGCGGAGCCAGCGCGTCCAGCGACGGCGACGGCGCGGCGCCGGGTCCGGCGGCGGGGTGTGGATGGCGGGTTCCGAGAGAGTTTGCGACATGGCGATCGAACGCGACGCGTTTGAAAATCGAACCGCGGCGGCGGGCACGGGGCGGCGCGCGCCTGCTAATGCACCTCGCGGAGCATGCGGTGCCAGCGGGTTTCGGCGCGGAGATGCAGCAGAGAGTCGGCGAAGCCGCGCAGGATGTTGGAAGCGCCGCGGGAGCGATAGTCCTCCGAAGTGGCGCGCACCGACCAATAGATCAGCATGGGCCGGCCCATGATGGAGTCGCGATCCACGAAACCCCAGTAGCGGCTGTCCGAACTGTGGTCGCGATTATCACCCATGACGAAATAGTGATCGGGAGGGACAAGCAGCTGGCCATCGTGCACGTAATCGAGCAACTGCGCGGCCCATTCGCTGCGCGCGGTGAATTCCACGGCGTCGCGCGTGGCGGGCGGGAAATTTTCGCCGTAGGGATCCTGAAAGGCGGGATCGTGCACGACGTAGGGCTCGTGCAGCAGAGCGCCACTGAGGTACACATCGCCATTGACGATGCGCAGGCGGTCGCCGGGAAGGCCGATGACGCGTTTGACATAGTGCGGATGATCGTCGAAAGGAAATTTGAAGACGATGATGTCGCCGCGACGGACGTCGCGATAGGGCAGCAGCTTGTCGTACCAGGCACCGGTACCTTCAAATATGAATTTATTGACGAAAACGTGGTCGCCGATGAGCAGCGTGGGTTCCATCGAGCCGGAAGGGATTTTGAAAGCTTGGACCACGAAAGTAGTGCCGAAGAGCGCGAGAAGCAGGGTGACCAGCAACATTTCCAGGAATTCCGCGAGCCAGCTGCGCGATGGCGCGAATTTTTGGGGCTCGGCCACGCCCGGGTCGGGAGGGCCGGGAACATCCGTTGCGGGCAAGGCGGTGGTTTCAGATGCCATGAGTTCACTTTAGCAGCTTGGGGAAAAAATCAGCAAGGGCGGTTGTGCGCCGCGCCGGATCACGCGGAGGGTTTCAGAGCGGCGCCGCGGGCCTCGAGGATTTCGAGGGCAGCGGAGGCGGCTTCCTGCTCGGCTTCTTTCTTGCTGCGGCCGCAGGAGGAGGAGAGGCGCTCGCCGGCATGCCAGACTTCGACTTCGAAAACTTTCTGATGCTCGGGGCCGGATTCGCTGCGGATGCGGTATTCGACGGAACCGCGCGCGCGTTGCTGCAGCCATTCCTGCAAGGCGGATTTGTGGTCGGGGCGGCCGAGCGCGGCGGAGTGGTCCGCGAGCGCGGGATCGAGCAAGGTGCGCTGCAGAAAGGATGCGACGGCGGCGAGGCCGGCATCGAGATAAATCGCGGCGAGGATCGCTTCGTAAGCGTCGGCGAGGAGGCGCTTCTTATCGCGGCCGCCGGTTTTTTCTTCGCCGGGGCCGAGGCGGAGATAGTGGCCGAGCTGAAGTTTCTTCGCCGCGGAATGCAGCGAGGTGGCGTTGACCACGCGCGCCAAGCCCTTGGAAAGCTTGCCGGAATCCCAGTCGGGAAAGGTGCGGCAGAGGCGCTCGCTGGCGATGAGCCCTAGAACGCGGTCGCCGAGGAATTCCAGGCGTTCGTTGTCCGTGCCGTGGGAAGTCTGGCGGTGCGAGCGATGAGTGAGCGCGCGGTCCAGCTCCTCGGGGTGCTGGAAATGGTGCCCGAGGACGGCTTCGAGTTCGTTGCGCTCCTGCGGCGTCATGACGCGGTCACCCCGCGCGAACTTGGCTTCCGAATAGATTGCTGTGATCGGGCAAACATGGCTTTCGAAACTAAGGAACTGCGAGCGCGGCGCTGGATGGCGGGGCCGAAGCCCTGCCCTTCCGTGCCAGCGACGCGCGAAACGGCTTCTCGCTACTTCGGCGCGGGCTGCGATGCCGCCTGCTTCTTGGCGTCGGCGCCCATTTGCTTGCAGCGATCCTGCAGGCCGCCGGGAATCGCGGCACACTTCTGAAATGCATCGGCGGATTCCGCGAAGCGCTTCAGCTGAGTAAGCTCGAAACCCATCACGTAAAGATCGGTGGGGTCCAGGTTGGCCGGGTCGGCGGTGGCCTTCTGCAGCTCGGTGATGGAATCCGCGAAATTCTGACGGCGGAAATAAACGAGGCCGAGGCCGCTGTGCGCTTGGGTTTCGAGCTGCCCCTTGAGCTTGGCGAACTGCTCGTCCGTGAGGTTCGCGGGCTTGGGCAGGGTGGGGAGAAGCTCCAGGGCGTGCTTTTCGTATTTTTCGGCTTTATCGAGCTGGCTCTCCGCGTCCAAATCGTTGGAATCGGAATGGTGCGGGATGACCCAGCCAACCACCACCAGCACGCGAACATCGTCGGGATTAATGGCCAGCGCCTTGTCCGCAGTGGCGTACATTTTCGGCAGATCCTGCTTGGCCTCGTACTCGATGGCCAGCGCCGAATAAACCTGCCCGGCGTATTTGCCGGTGGGATATTTCTGAACGTATGCCTCACCGAGCGGGATGATGGTGGCGGAATCTTCCGGCTTGGCGTCGGTGATGGCCTTGTAAGCGGCCTCTTCCGCGGGATCAACGGCAGGGGCGGCGGGAGCGGCGGCCGCGCCGGCAGCGCCGGATGCCGGGGCTGCCTGGGCGGCGGGAGCAGCGGGCTTGGGGGACTGCTGCTGGTCCTGCGCGAGAGAGGATGGCGCGGAGAGAAGCGCAGAAGCGAGGAGGACTGCAAGAGCTGCGATGCCAGTGCGGATTGACGCGAGAATCATTTTGTTCCCTTCCTTTTTTGGATGGCCCCGAACCCACCGCTGGCGAGCAGCGGCAGCCGAGGCTTACTGTTTGGGCGGACCGTTGCCACCGCTGGTGGCGCTGGAGCCGCGCGGATTATAAGGCGCGGCAATGCCGCGCTGCGCAGCCACGCGAGCGGCTTCCGGCGCGCCATCAATGGCGAGCGCGGCGCGGTACTCGCTGAGAGCTTCGACGCGCTCTTCCGCGAAATCATGCATGCGCGCCAGATACACGTGCGACCAGGCGATGATCGCCGGGTCGGGGGCGCCCGCGGCCGGAGCAGAACCGGGTGCTGAGCCGTGCGTGGGCGCAGTGTTTACCAGTTTTTCAAAGAGCGCCTGGGCGCGTTCCGCATCGTGATTGAGCAAGGAAGCAACCGCCAGGCCGAAATTGGCGCGGGCGTTGTCCGGATAATTCACCAGAACCTGCTCGAAAGTCTTGATGGCCCCGGGAACATCCTGCAGCGCGATTTCATGATCGCCCTGGGCCAGGGCGTGCTCCAGGTCCGATTGCGGATCGCCCGATTGTCCTAGTTGCGCCGGTTTGGCCGGTTGCAAGCCGCCATGGAGACCGACCGGAGAGGCGTTCGCCGCGGCGGTTTCCTGCAAGTTCGCGAACTGGAAATTCTGCAGGCGCTTCAGCTCGGCATTGACGTCAATCCCGTTGATCAAGTCCGGGAAATAATACGACATCGCGGGTTCGGCTTTCTCAAACTTTTGCAGTTGCTCGACCAGCGGCCGGACCATCACGAATCCGTCCTGATCGTCCTGGGCCAACACCGCTTCTTGCTGCGGCGGCTTCAGTTGACGAATGCGCAGCTCGACGGATTTGATGAGGCATTCGTCGGCGTAGGCCATGAAATCGTTGCGGTATTGCTCGGGGAGGCGCGGCGAGCGCGCGGCAACATTGAGCAGGCCGCGCGCGCGCATCACATTATTGCGATATTTCAGGGGCAGAGGATCGAGAATGAAATGGAGATAAGCGTGGCGGACATCGGCTTCGGGGAAGTCGGGGCCACCGCCGACGACGATGGCGTAATGGTCGCCGTTATTGCGGAAATTGGTGCGGTTGCCGACCAGGGGTTCGATATAAACCGTAAAGGAGTGGGCATAGCGCGGGGTATAGATCTCGCGCAAGTAGGCGTTGGAAACGGTGACCACGCGGCGAACCGGAGACTGGTAGCGTTCGACGGCGCGGGCGTACTCCGGTTCGACGCTCGTCCAGCGCAGATCCAAGCGCGCTTCGTGATAGAAATTCGCGAGCACTTCCTGAAAGCCTTCGATGGCCAGGGCGTCGGGCGGCATCACCTCGCGATCCAGAAGAAAGGTGAAGTTCGGGGGCGGACCGATGACCAGAGCGAAGGTGATATAGCGCGAGAGGGTTTCGCCGGGGTCGGCCAGGGCGTAATCGCGGTAGAACTGGCGCAGCGCGTCGGTGGCGGGCCCTTGCATCCTGAGCAATTCGCCGCGCAGGGCCAGGCGCGAAGGCATTTCGGCGAGGGTGCTCTCATCGGCGGCGAAGCCAGCGGCGTCGAGCGCGCACATCACCGAGAAAATCTGCTCGCTGGCCTCGACGCTGACGCCGGTTTGGACGCCTTCGGAATTGGCCTGAGCACGCGTCGCGGAAGGAACAGCGGTGCCGAACAGCACGATGATGGCAGCGAGAAATCCGTACGCCAAGAATTTCTGGGAAGACTTTGGGATAACGAAACTCCTTACTGAGTTCTTCGAACCACCCGGAGCATAGGATCCGGGAACCACCGCAGGACCCCCGCGCGGCAAGCGCGCCTACTACAAAAGATGCAGAGAGACTCTAAATGGCAGCTTGGACAGAGTCAAGGAGGCAGCGGCCGCGGCGCGGGTTAGCCGCGGACGCGGACTTCGCTGAAGCTTACCAGCACGCGGCCACCGGCCTGGGGACGGCCAAAGCTGAGCTGCGGGCTGAAGCGCGAGAAGAGCATCACCTGGTCGAGCTGGCGTTGCACGGCTGGATCGTTGGGCCCGGAAAGAATCTTGTAGGAGACGACTTCGCCCGCGGCGTTGAGCGTGGCTTCGAGCAGCAGCTCGCCGGATTCCGATTGCGGCGAGGAGCCGATCACTCCCGGCACCGGGAACGGTGCGAGGCTTTCCAGACGCGCGGGTTGAACCAAATTCAAGGGAAGATCGTTGGGCACGATGCCCGTCATGGGAACGCCCACCAGAATATTCTGCACCAGGAAAACGAAGGCGAAGAGCGCGGTGAGAATTCCGCCGGTGGCCGGCACGGCCAGGGGCTTGAGAATATTTTCAAAGGAGACGGCAGTACGCGACCACAAGCGCCGCAGGTCCGACCAGGGAGCGCCGGACTGGGCGGCGCGGACGCGAATGCGCACGGCAAGATCGGGGGGCGGCGCGGCTGGCGCAACGCTCGCCAGGCAAACGGCGAGACGGCGGAAACGTTCGAGCTGCGCGTTGCAATCCTGGCAGGCGGCGAGGTGTTCGCGAACCTGGGCGTGATAACGGGGCGAGATCGCGCCATCGAGATAACCGGCGAGATGGCGTTCAGCCTGAAGGCAATTCATCGGGCACCTCTTAGCGACGAGGCGGTCGCGTGGGCGGCTAGCGGTGCGAGCGACGGCGACGGGGTCGTCACAGCCGGCGGCGCGAGCGGTTGAGGTTGCCGTGCGGAGGAAGCAGGATAAGACAGGCCCGCGGAATCGGAAGAAACGGCGGCGCGTTCGGGAGCGCGCACCAGCGGATCGAGAATGTTCTTGAGCAGGCGGCGGCCGCGCAGGATGCGGGATTTCACGGTGCCGACGGATACTTCGAGCACTTCAGCCACCTCCTCGTAGGAAAGACCTTCGAGGTCTCTCAGAATTACGGCGCCGCGAAAGGAATCGGGAATCTGCGCCAGAGCGCGGCGAACCGTGGCTTGCATTTCGCGCGTTTCGCACTGTTCGAAGGGCGATGCTTCGGAATCCTTCAGATCCAGCGCGGGGTTCTTGCCTTCTTCTTCCGCGTCAATCGAGATCTGCTGCCGGTGGTGGCGCCAACACCAGCGGCGATGGTTCAGCGCCTGGCGAACGGAGATGCGGTACAGCCAAGTCTTCAGCGAGCTGCCGCGGCGGAAACCGCGGATGCCGCGAAAAGCGCGGAGGAAAACATCCTGCGTGACGTCGGCGGCGTCGGCGGAATCGGAGAGAATGCCGTACACCAGGTTGTACACCCCGCCGTGATAATAGGTGACGAGCCAGTCGAATGCCGCGTCCGAGCCCGCCTGCAGTTCATTCACCAGCTCAGATTCGTCGCGGCCCCACGGCAGAGATTGCGCAAAGTCGGACATGCCGTTCTGTGTACCTCCGAAGCTTGAAGCTCCAGGGCGTGTCCCTCAGTATGGTTAGACACCAAGGCGCCCGGATTCGTTGCAAGCATAGCAGAAAACGCCGGGCGGGGTATGCGCCGAAGGTACCGCGCGGGAAAACCCGGGTTTGGCGGTGCAAGTGGCTTAGATTCAGGGCGGTAGCAGCGGAACGGGAAGGGCGGTCGTTTCCGTTGGCCGCAAACCCTGGTACAGGGGTTCAGCCGCCACGAACGCGGCCTGAGCGCAGATGCGTCGGTTGCTGCATGCTCGCGGAGCGTCGTGCTAGGCTCTGCTGCGACTGGCGGACGATGGTGGAAACTGCACTGCGGGCTCGGTGTGAGGGCGTTTGACCGTGCGCGGGCGGGATGTTATAAACGAGTTAAGTCTTTCCGCGGTGGGGCCGTAGCGCAGTTGGGAGCGCGCCTCGATGGCATCGAGGAGGTCACGGGTTCGAACCCCGTCGGCTCCACCATTTGAAGAAATCAAAGACGTTACCTCAGAAAGCCGCTAACTGTTACCACGTACTGTTGCCACATTTGCATTTTCCTCTTGCATTCAAACATGAATCTTTCACGCTCTGCGAGGAAAACAGATATGGCGCACTACACACTCATCGCACGCATCAACGCCGGCAACGGAAAATTTCCCTTCATGAATGTGCAGTTCTCGAAAAATCATCGTCCGATTCCCATAGAAGGAGCAACGTATTACCTCCGTCCGACGAGTCGCGCGAAACGCACACCCATCAGAATTGGCAAAGATGTCGCGGTGGCTCACACTGCGATGATCAACATGGACGATGGCCGACCACTCGAACGCCCTGCCGAGCGAGAGGCACATCCGCCGTTGGTGGTTGCCAGTACGGTGCCTCGAAAGACGGTTGAGGATAGCGCGCGTGAATACATCCAACGCAGCAAGCAGAAATCGCGCAAGACGTACCTCGGCTACCGCACAGCCGTCAACCTATTTGTCGCAAGCTGCAAGAAAACCTTCTTCGACGAAATTTGCCGCGATGACATGCTCGACTTTCTGCACGAGTTGCGGACACGCCCCTCCGAAGCGACGGGAGCACCGATCGGCGAATCCACTGTATTCAACTATTTCCTGAAGACCATGGTTTTCCTGAACGACCGTGGCATCGGCAAGTACGTTGCGAGAGAGGACTGGGTGCAGAAGAAGGATTGGCCGATCAATGTGGACAAGCGGAACAAGAACAAGAAATATGCGACCTACACGGACCAAGAAGTCGCCGCCATGCTCAGTGTCGCGGACAACATCGGGGAGGCTCTCATCCGTTTTCTCGTTGGGACTGGCTTCCGCATCGGCGAAGCTGCGGTTGCTGAGTGGGCTGACGTCAATTGGGAGGAGAAGACCGTGTCGGTTCGCTTTAAGCCGAGGCTCGGTTTCAAGCCCAAGGACTATGAAGAACGAACCGTCGCGGTCAGCGACACTCTACTTGCCTGCCTTAAGAAATATCGCGTCAACGCGCTGGACGACGAGCTGATTTTCCCGTCTCCCGCGACACGAACGGTGGACAAGCACTTAGACCGTATCGTCAATGATCTGATCCACAAAGCGAAGGTGGCGGGTTATACGGTTGATAAACCGGAGAAACCCTGCCATGCCTTCAGGGTATTGCACGCCACGCGGCGGCATCAGAATGGAGTTGACATCGAAACCTTGCGGCAGGAACTTGGGCATTCCGATATCACAACGACTCAAATCTACTTGCGCACGGCCAACACAAAATCCGACAAACATCGTGCCCGCATCAATGAGGCCGATAAGTTCTCCATCATCCCGAGTCACAGGCCTTTCCTTGTCGCAAGGCGGTAGCCTTATATACCTCAACGATCTGTGGAAGTACAGCGCGGGCCAGTGGGCATGGATGAGCGGGGCGAACGTGGTCAACCAGAAGGGGACGTACGGGACTCAGGGTACGTCTGCCGCGAGCAACATCCCTGGTTCGCGCTCGGGTTCTATTTCATGGACCGACGCGACCGGGAATTTGTGGCTCTTCGGTGGGCGTGGTTACGATTCAGCGGGGACTTTTGGATACCTCAACGACCTGTGGAAGTACAGCGGGGGCGAGTGGACATGGATCGGCGGGTCGAACCTGACGAACCAGAGCGGGACGTACGGAACTCAAGGTACGGCTGCCGCGAGCAACATCCCTGGGGCGCGATTCCTTTCTACTTCTTGCACCGACGCGGCCGGGAATTTGTGGCTCTTCGGTGGGTATGCTTACGACTCGACGGGGACACCCGGATTACTCAACGACCTGTGGAAGTACAGCGGGGGCGAGTGGACATGGATCGGCGGGTCGAACGTGCGTAACCAGAACGGGACATACGGGACTCAGGGTACGTCTGCCCCAGGCAACATTCCTGGTTCGCGCTGGGAGTCTATTTGTTGGACAGACGCGACCGGAAATTTCTGGCTCTTCGGTGGGTTTGGTTACCCCTCGACGGAGTTCGGGACAAGCGGGGACCTCAACGACCTGTGGAAGTACGAGCCCTAGAATGTAGACAGCAGGGATTCAACGCCGAGGTTTGAGGGTTTCGGATACCTAACAAGTTCGATTGGCCTTTCCGAAGGCACTACAGTGTGGGCAACTGGCAGACAGGCGCGGTCCTTCGGCGCGGCGGAAAGACCAATCATGGCAAAACGCATATGCGACGGGGAATAACCCAAACCGACGGAGTGATGCGTATGACTCGCGCGGATTGGCTATTGGGTCTTGGCGGTTTGCTCGTGGGTGCGCTCACTGCCTTTGCCATTTATTACGCTCCCATCGCTGCTGCTAAGAAACAACGAAAGTTGGACGAAGAACGTGAAGCGAAAAAACTCGAACGGGAAATGTTGGAAAACAGTAGACCCGACAAAAACAGAAGCGGTCCCCCTGTTCTTCCCCGGCTGTGATGTTTCGGAGCGGATCGAATGACTCCCGTCCGCATGTTAACGATTTTTTACGTAGGTGGCCCATTTAACTTCAGGTTGGAGCCTAAAAATGAGATATGACCTTTGCACTTCGGAAAATAAGGAAAAAATTGGCGACATAATCCTGGACAAATCGCCGGGAAACGGGGATGTGGTTCGCTTCTCCGGCAGAGATTGGCAGATCAAGGAAATCGTCTGGGAGCGCGACGCGAATGACAAGACTAACAGTACTTCCTCTGGCCTGCTCTGCCTCGAGCCTATCGAACCCAAAGTGGCAAAGACCTAGGCCCCGATCATCGCCGTATTTCTAACAAACCCTCAGTTTTCTGTTCACATCAAGGACTAGGAATTCGAAGGACGTCCCAAGCGAACAGTGGCAGGCATCCCGCTCCACTTCGTGCGCGACGCGGCGCGCCTAGGCCGGACTTCAAATTGCACGCCCTCGGTTTCCTGCAAGTACTTGACGATCTCAAACAAATTTCGCGCTTGAGGATTGCCGCGCGGTCCGAGCATTCGCATAAGACTCTTTGCGGAACGATGCGTGATTTCGCTTGGTTTGGGAAACCCCACTGTGGCGTTGATGAAATCGCGAACGATGATCTTCCCGGTTTCAACGTCACCCGAGAGAAAGTTTTCAATCCCCTCGCGCAGAAGCGCCTCGCGAAAACCGGGATCGCGTTGAACGCGCGCCTGGATCGTTTCCTTACAATCTCGTGTCAACGTCATTGCTTATTTCTCCAAGGCACAGGACCCGTGCTAGCGGGCCCGACCTCTTGACGGCACTGGGAGCACCGGAGCCTTAGACTTCGGCGTGCGCGTGCTTCCGAGATGATTTGCGTGGCGGGTCGTCCTCAGATAATTCAGATAGTACGACCGGTGCGCGATCAGGGAATTCAGCGACAATGCGCACGTCGCCGCCCATGGCTTTGACCGTCTTTCGCAGTGTCGAGATCAACAGGTCGCTGCGTTTCTCAAGTCGTGAAACGCTGTCTTGGGTGATTCCGAGAGTCTTGGCGACGCGGGCCTGCGTGAGTTTGCGGGCCTTTCGGAGATCACGCAAGCTCATTTCCTCCGCGACTATCTCAGCCGCGCGGTCCTCGACCTTCTTGCGCTCGGCTGGATTCAGTTTCCGAATTACTTCATTCACGTTCACGGACATAGTTACGTCCCCTTTCCGATCCGGGCAAGATGCGCGTCAAAACGCTCATCTGCCTTCCTTATCAGTTCGTGGTAGAAACGTTTTTGGCTCCCGCCCGATTTGTCTCCCGCTACGAGCAAAATCGCTTTGCGCCTGCGATCAAAAGCAAAAGCCACTCTCCATTCACCGTCTGCCGCGCTGAATCGCAATTCCTTCATATTCGCGTACCGGGAGCCTCTCAGTGTGTCAACCCGTGGGCGACCCAACTGCGGCCCAAACTGTTCTAGAACCATCGAAAGCGCCAGAATCTCCCTCCGCACATCCTCGTGCAAAGCGTGAAATTCTGGTTCGAATTCATCGGCCATCTCAACGGCCCATCTCACGTGTATAAATATGGCATGGAATACATTATGGAGTCAAGACCATATATCTGCGGACTGGCGGGTACGAGAGAGCGGTGTACGAGACCCCAGGAATCTTGCACTTGACACTATGTACGTTATACACTACACTGGAAGCAAGCTTGGAGGCCCACATGCCTGTTCAATCCACAGAGAATCTGGCCTACCGCCGTCGAAGTACGCTTTGGCTCTTCTATGGCGCTGCGGTAGTTTCTGCAATTGCGATCAGCGCAGTTGGCAAGGTTCCCTCTCTCCGGGTTCCTACGAGTTCGGGACGCTCTCCGCACCATTCGATGAGGAGGAACTACGAGCCGCGTGCTTTCCATGACAAGAAAAGCGGCCCAAAAAAGAAAGGTGGAACTATGTCGTCTAAGTCGCCGTTGCTCGACCGCATCGCGGTAGCATCACCTATCCGTCTGTTGATCTCTTGCGTGTGTTGGAAGCGACGCAACCAGCCACATCTCGTCCCGTCGTATTGCTCGGCGGGCGGGGACAGGGCAAATCCCATTTGATGGCCGCGCTGTGGCATACAGTGAATGACCCTGCTGCTGCGACCAAGTGGCTATCTGATTGGGCCACACGGCTAAACCGCCCGGAACTGAACAATCTCAAGTTCCGCACAGATTTCTTCGTCATTGCTGAAAGCCTCCATCAGCAACGATTCAAGTTTTTGTGGGACATTTTGTTTGATCGCCATCCGCAGGGCCAACTCGCCAAGGGCAAATGGCTTGCCGGAGGCGATGCCAAGACAAACGTTCCCAGCAGCGACCTTCTTCTTGAAATGTTTAGGGCGAAACCAACCGTCCTGCTCCTCGACGAATTCCAAACGTGGTTCGATGGATTGAGCGATAACGGGAAAGCCAAAACGCAAACTTGGGCTTTTAATTTTATTCAACTTCTCTCAGAGATCGCCAATGATCATCCTGAGCTACTCGTGTTTGTTACTTCGATCCGCGACAATCAATCGCAAGCGTATCAGCAAATTCGTCGGATAAATCCGGTCCTCGTGGATTTTCAAGGCACACAGGCCAAGCAAGATCGCCAGCGTCTTCTTCTCTATCGTATCTTCGAGAATCGGCTCAACGTTCCAGACAGCCAAATCCGTACTCTTATTGCGACCCATGTCGCCGAATATGTTCGACTCGCGGAAGTTCCGCCGCCCCAACACGAAGCGAAGCGAATAGAGTTTATGGAAGCGTGGCCTTACTCTCCAGCGCTAATGCGTTTGCTGGAAGACCAAGTGCTCGTCGCCACAGAAGCGCAAGAAACCCGCGATCTCATCCGCATCCTCGTTGACCTGTTCAAGACTCGTGGCGAAAAATCACCAGTCCTCACCGCAGCGGACTTTGACATCAACAATGACAAAGGGAGCGTCACTTCGCTTCTGAGTTCAGTGGCCAATCAAATCCACCGGACACTGCTGGAAAAGGCGCGGCGCAATCTGGAAGCTGTTCGTACCGCTGTTCAGGATGCCGACAAGAACATCCCGCACGCTGCTGACATCCTAAGCGCCCTCTGGCTTCGTTCCTTGAGCGTTGATCGGGTAAACGGTGCCGAGCCATCCGAGTTGCAGTCTGACATCACTCGCATCGAGGCCATCGACGACAACACGTTTGCGGCTGAGATGGCGCTTATTCGTGAGAACAGCTTCAACATTCATCCGGTTGGAAATCGTCTCGTCTTCAAGGAAGAAGAAAACGCCGAGGGAAAGCTGCTCGCACACGCGAAAAATAACAAGCTCTTTGAAGCCAATCAGGACATAGACCAACTTGCGACGCAGGTCCGGTACGTGATCGGAGGTAGCGACGAAGTTTCGCGCAAGTTTCGCGTCGTGGTATTGCGAAGGAACTGGGAGAACGACCCGTGGGCGGAACTACCGGAAAGCGAGCGGCCTGACCGCTGGGACGCCCGGTTAACGCTTATTGTGTTGCCCGAACATCCCGAAAATGTGGGTGCGACCCTTGGCAAATGGCTCAAGCAGCATCTTCCCAAGCATCGCAACACGCTCCGGTTTCTTCTGCCGAAGAGAGCCTCGGGAGATATTTATTTCAACCGCGATTTGATCGTATACGCACGCGCCATTTATCTGTCTAATATCTGGAAAGAAACCGACCCAGCGTTCCGCTCACTTCACACGACCTACCAGAACTCGCATCTTCGCCCAAGGCTTACGGACCTTTTCGACACTTTTGCGATTCTCGACATTTGGAATTTCGCTAAGCCAGAAGAATGTAGCTTTCTCGTTGAGCGGCACAACGCCACGGGCGACAGAATCCCAAAGGCGATTGACGACAAGATCGCAAACGAACTGTTCATCGCGGAGGACTTCGATGAAGCCGCTCTGAAGCAAGCCACCTCCAGTTCATCGCTGGCCAAGTTCATTGGCGAACTACAAGAGCCAAGCATCGACAGCAAGCACTGTATCCCTTGGCTCGGGGAAATGGCTGTCAAGGAAAACACTTTGCGTCTTTGCGCTTCCGGAAAAATCGCCATGAACTATCGTGGTCTCGAACTCCTGCAAGCTCAAGCTGGTGAATCGGAAGACTCCGCGTGGCAACGCATCAAAGGGAAACTAGGGTCAGGCAAAGAACTTGAGCAAACTATCCTCATGTTGCCCGGTGCCTATCCCCAAAGTGGAGGAACTCTCCCTCTGCCTTTATCGCCGCCAGCGTCACAGCCGTTGGCCCCCCCATCACCTTGGGGGAGTGGTGCTCCCCCAAACTTATTTAGCGACCCGGCGAGCATCACACCGTCACCTACTCCAACGTTTAAACCGTTTGCGGCACCTCCGAAGACGCCGATGAACCTACTCGGCGAAGTAGAAAAGTGGGGTATAGGTGCCGCGACCAGCATCGCCAACGTAAACATCAACGTTTCTCAAATGACCGGAGCACAACTGACCGATTTGCTGAAGAAACTCCCGGACGGCGTAACGTACTCGCTGAACTTGGAGAAAGAGTCGGAATGACGGTAGATCGCGACCCGAAACTCGACTCAGTTCTCACAGCCCCGCCCAAGGAAGCGTGGCAAGCTCTCTTTGAGCAGCTTTGGAGAATCTTTTCCGCCCCGCTTGCTCCCGAAAACGCAGAACAAGAAATTGCCAAGCGGGAGCGAAGGGTCAGTGAAATTGAACTGCTACTCTCTGGCTCCGCGTGGGAACTTTGGCAGGATTTTGAAAACTCAGTTCCTCGCACGGCTCAATCCATCATCGACTTTTGGAATCGGACGACAGAAGGCAAGGCTGTTCTCATTTTGGACGCTCTTTCTCTGCGTGAATCACCGTGGCTGCTGCAAGAAGCCAAGCGTCGTGGGTATCACATTCATGATTCCGGTGTGCGCGGCTCAGAGCTACCGAGTGACACTACATCGTTCGCGAAGGCACTTGGGTTCGGGCAACGGTCGGCAATCGAGAATAACGGTGCGGGTTCAGCGCACCGTCTTTCCGGCGCACGTACGGAAAGTTTGGATTCTGCTTGGGACTATTGTGTGGGGTGGATCGCCTCCGGTCCCGGTATCGTGCTTTGGCACCACTGGCCTGACGACCGTACGGCAACAGCCAACGTGACGAACGTGGCCGTTGCTTGTGGCGCCACTACTGGTCCCAACGAATGGACTTGGGTGAATGGTGCTAATTACACCGACGAACCGGGAACGTACGGGACTCAAGGTACGGCCGCCGCGAGCAACATCCCTGGGGCGCGCTCGGGTTCTACTTCAAGGACCGACGCGGCGGGAAATCTCTGGCTTTTTGGTGGGTATGGTAACAGTACAGGGCTTATCGGATACCGCTCGCGTCGCCTCGGTCAATGGCGGCTCGCAGAGCTGCAAGTTTTGCTTCATCCTGCTCTTCCTCGCGCTCCAAAATCCGCAACCCGGTGCGAACAACCGCACTGGCGTCTCTGCAACGCCCGGTCTTAACCCTCCGGGTCACAAAGCGGTCAAGCTCGTCGGTTATCCTGATTTTGCGGGTCGGCACCGGGTTCCTTATCGATGGATTCCGAGCGAATCACAACACGGCGAAATTTCCAAGAGACGAGATCAATCCTGACCACGGTCTCCAGCCGCTCCGCTAGAGCATTCGGTCAAGCCGCTGTTCCAAGGCCTTGCATTCGACCTCAGCGAGGCCAGCCATTTTGTAGAGAAGTAGATCGATCAGGTCCTGGTAGGGTTGAGCCTCAGATGCAAGCTGCGATCGTTGGTGACGAGTTACTTCTCGGGATGACTCGATGCCGCAGATGCTGCGAGCAGCGCCGATAAGTATGTCGGCAATTGCAACGCCAAAAGGTGGCGCGGCCAGCGCCGGTGCCAAGATGTGAGGAATCTCGGAAAATCGGTGTTGCCGGAGCGCAGAAAGGGAATCCTTGGCGATTGCGCCGTGTGACCCGGAACGGTCGGGGGAGAATCGTGGGCACGGCAGAATGTCGAACTGGTACTCGTTCACTTTGGAATTTGTGCTGCCAAGCCGAAAATACCAATCCAGAAGTTTGCTGTTGAGCAAGGCTAACAAGAGAAAAAGCGGGATGCGAGTTTCGTTTTCAGGGACGTAGCTGACTGTGTCGAAGCAATACTGGCCCTTCGGTATTGGACACGCAATGATGCGCCGAAAATTATTCTGAGGGGAACTACGCTGGAAGCCGATGCGCTCATAGCGGTGAGCATAGGCCTTCGAGTCATCGCCTTTGCCGTCCAGGAAGTGCCGCTCTGACAGGTACAAGTCCTCTCCTTGGGAGGCGTCGCGGAGCGCGTATAGACTGACGCTCGCACCACGTAGCACGAGAGGACCGGGGGGCCGTTCCGAGAGAGAACCTCGTGGTCTTTCATTTGTCTCATTAACCTCGCCTTGGTACTGCGTACACTGGGAGGCCAGACGTTCCATTCGACCGGATTGCATAATGCGAACAGCCAAATCCCAGTCGTCTTGAGAACAACTGGTGATGGTCATGTTCTCAGGGTCATACAACGGAATGTCCGCTGTAGTCAGGCGGAGTTTCGGCGCGTTCGTTTCAATCTTATTTTCTGAATGGGTGCGGAGTATGAATGGCGCTGCCTTCGCTTGCGGCGCTTGGGTTTTATGTACAATGACAATCGCAGTCGATATTGCCGACGACGATGTCTTTATACGTCTTTGCAGAGCCCTCAGGCTCCCCACGGTGTCGCGCTAGCCATGTCTGCGCTGCGTTTTTCGCGTCGCGCCGAGGCCGACTTGAGGCGTATCTGCGGGCGCGATATATACCTCCTGTTGCTGCTCGAGCGCCAGAGCATGCGCTTCACCTTTTTAGTACGCACTGAATCCGGTGAGTAGTACAGCCCCCGTAGCTGTCATGGCTGAGTTGGCGGGGATTTTACCAGACGGTTCCGAATCCCGGCAAAATCACGATGAAACTGAATGGTTATCGTCACGAATTGTTGGGGCGTCTATGTGTGTGAGACTGAGAGGCTCATGCGTTTTGTCCTGAGGAATTAATAGTGTCGATGGCCACATAATCTAGAATCCTGATAACTACCAGTCAGGGTTTCGCTTTCTATTCTGCCTTGTGCTATGACGTATTGGGAGGCGGTACGTGGCTTTAGAGGACACTCTCAAATCTTGGGCGAAGGCTCCGGGTTAGACGGAGTTGGATAAATGTGACAACGCCGTCACTGCCGTCCGCAAGGCACTCGCTGCAAGCTCAGCCTTATCGAAGCTCATCATCAAAGTGTTTGCGCAGGGATCGTATTGCAACCGCACCAACGTCCGGGAGGATAGCGACGTGGATGTTTGCGTGCGTTGCAGCGACAGCTTCTTCTATTACCTTCCGCCTGAGCTCAGTCCTCAAGTGGCTGGTTTTGTTGTGCCGGGACCAGTGAACTATGCGACCTACAAGAACGATCTCGGTGCAGCGTTGACCGCCTACTTTAAAGATGGGCATGTGACTCGGGGCAACAAGGCGTTCGACATCAAAGAGAACACGTATCGAATCGCCGCCGACGTTGTGCCATGCTTCGAATTCCGTCGCTACGCGATGGACGGATCACATATCAAGGGCACGGCGTTCGATCCTGATAACGGCGGTCGCATCCAGAATTGGCCCGATCAGCACTACGCAAACGGTGTAAGCAAGAACACGGACACTGGCGGGCGATTCAAAGACGTTGTTCGTATATTCAAGCGGCTGCGCTACAAGATGTGCGAAGAAAAGATCGCTGCTGCTGATCCCATCCCGTCGTTCTTGGTCGAATGCTTGGTGTGGAACGCTCCCAACAGTGCATTCGGGCATGAAACGTACACGACCGACGTTCGTGAGGTGCTGGCGAACCTGTTCAACGACACGATCAAGTTCGAGACGTGCAGCGAGTGGGGCGAGATTAACGAGTTGAAGTATCTGTTTCGCACCGGACAACCTTGGACTTTGACGCAAGCGCACGCTTTTATCTCAGCGGCTTGGGACTATTGGGGTTTCGATTAATGGAGAGCGTCAAGAAGGAAGCTCTGATCTATTTCATGTTGGGCGTGATACTCGCCATTTGGGTCGGCGTGTTGCACTTCACCGAGACACCTCTGGCGATCAATTGGGAAGCGATCACGAAGCTGCCCGATGTCGTGACGATCTTCGTAGTTCTCTCCGTGATCTTCACCAAATGGCTGTGGCGGTTGCCGGTTTTCCGAGGCTGGCTCGTGACCGTGCCGTACATCCAAGGAACGTGGCACGGGGATTTGCAGAGCACGTGGGTTAATCCGAAGACGGGCGCGGAGATTCCTCCGCTGAAAATGATCTTGGTTGTGCGTCAGACGTTCAGCACGATGAGTTGCACATTATTTACGAAGGAATCGGAGAGTTTCAGTCGTGCTGCGCAGATCGCATTCGAGAAGGAAACGGGTCTCGTCACGGTCAGCTACAACTACACCAATCGCTCGAAGGCTGACATCCGGCATCGCAGCCCAATCCACGATGGCGCTGCTCACCTGCGGGTCGTCAGAGTGCCAACACGCATGCTCGAAGGCGAATACTGGACTGGTCGATGCACCACGGGCAAGATTAAGCTGCTGTACCGCACGAAGGATTTGCTCGAAGCTTTTCCCGAGGACCTATGACGATTCAAACCAATCCCGAAATGTTCACTCGGTCACTGCCAATCCATAAGGTTACAGACATCGACCGAATCGCTGATATCGTAACGTTGAGCGGTTCGGACGGAAGTTCCTACGAAGTTCCTCTGAATCTTTGGGGACCGTGGGAAGAAGCTCAGCCTTTGGTCGGTAGCGAAGTCCAACTACTCGGCCGCTGAGGATGCGTATCGTTCACTACATCCCTTGGCTTTACTACAGCGGATGCGAAAGGTCCGTCTCGAATCTATGCATGTGCAACGAAGAGACGGTGAGTTCTCTCTTCATCAAAGACGCGGGACCATTTACTCGACAATTTCAGGTCACGTCTGGGCCGATCATCCGCTAAATCGGTTCAAGACTTGGGAACAACTTGGGAACAAATGCTGCCAAACACCGTAAAGAGCCGTAATGCATGACATAGGAAAATGCTAGACGAACCAACTACTTAACGTTCCTGCTCTTGCCTTGGGCGCAGGAGCGCCACGGTTCCTAAGTAAGAGAATCCACTTGTTTGAACGCGATTTTTTCGGTGCGATTCTCTGGGAATCGAATCGCTTCGGAGCCGCCCGCCATCCAGAGTCGATGCCAAGCGCGGAGATCACTTCCTGCAAGCGGACTTCTGGCCCGCGATATCTTCCGCGTTGCCTGTGGTCCGAGAACGGATGCCCAGCCCCGGGATCACTTCTGACAAGCCGACTTGAGAGGACGGATCGGTCGGATCGCTGCGAACGCATGCCATTGGTGCGCGCCAGCAAAGCTCCAGATGATTCAGGCGCGGGACATTCGCCGCTTTCGATAGCTCAGGCTGGTGCGGTCAGGACTTGGATGGCTCACTTTCGAGACTGGGCCGCTCTGGCACATGCGCCGGTCAGCCTCCTCCCGGGGAAGGCAGGGTACTTTCCGCTTGCTCCCAGGAGGCTTCATCTCTTTAAATTAAACATGCTGCTAGCCTCCCTTTGGGCACGTTATTAGTTTCAAGCCGCCCGATCACGATCAAGTATCGCGGTTTCACGTATCTTACGGCCGCTGGTGTGCTGGTCTTTCGATTAGATATTTTGCTAGAGTCTGAGTCAGACACTACATGATTTTCGACGAGCGCTTGGAGGTTTGATATGGCGAAGGCCCCACTGATCTTTACGTATTACATCGCCGCCCCCGTGGAAAAGGTCTGGGACGGGTTCGTTTCGAAGGAGGCGAATCAGAAGATCTTCATGGGCGCAGACTTTGAGTTGGACCTGAAGCCTGGCGGAGCGATGACGTGGTCGGGGCCGAGTAAAGATGGGAAGCGGATGCGGTATGTGACGGGTGAGGTGCTGCGGGCGGAGCCGCCAAAGGTGTTTGAGTACAAGTTCGGCATGGGCGATGGGGCTGTGATGTCGAGAGTGAGGGTGGAGCTGACTCCGGAGTCGGAAGCAGTGAAGGTTGTGGTAACGAATGATGACTGGGCGGAGGACGATCCGGCGTATGCTCAGAACGCAGATGGGTGGCCGCGAATTCTCTCGCGATTGAAGACTCTGCTTGAGACGGGGAAGACCTTCCGACCGCATTAGGCTAGTTTCATATTGAGAATGAGCTGACCTTCAATCCATTGCCTTGGACGCGCCGCGAAGAGCAAGATTCAAGTCGGAAGGATCCCAACCTCGCCTGCAATAACCGTATCAGCATATCGCTAGGGATCGAGCGCGGTTCTGGCAGAGCCACGAACAGCTCTTAGACAATCGTACGACGAGGAACGAATAGGACCGCTATGTGCGTCATGCTTAGAAAGATCAGTCCTGACAAACGCGCTTGTGTCCTAGAACGGTGTAGCTCCCGGATTGTGGGGGCTACGGAAGATATCCGGAAACGGGGTTGTGGGAAATTGTCAGCGCAAAATCTGGTGTCAGTTTTGGTGTCAGTTCGATTGACCAGATGAGGCACGCTCTGACGCACGCGGGCATCCGCCGAGCTAGGATGTAATTGAAATGGGATGGCTTGACGGGTCTCGGCGCGCCGAGGCAAGTCGTGACGCTGGCGGAAAAATGGCTTAAAAGGCCCCTGCTTTGGGTTAAGTATCAGATTCCGATGCCTTCTCAGCCGCCCGCGATACCCAATTGCCAGACGATAATCTAATTTCCCAGAAGCGGACTTCTGGGGAATCAGGGAGGACTCACGTTTCCGTTTATCAGGCGGAACCCGAAATTGTTCCGGCGAAATCTAGGCGCAGACTCTGCGGGTCAAGGCGATGACGATCTCCTTGATACGCGTTTGCGGGGCACGACAAGATGAAATTCCGGATGTGAGACGCCAGCGCGTTGGCAAAAGCCCGAATGGGGCATACGCCATCGACGTGTGATATACAATGTCGGTAATATGCCTTTTGAACGAACCCCAACGAAGATCAAGGAATTACTTTCCAGGGTCTACGACAACCCCGAAATTAGCGATGACTTGGAGCGCACTGGGACACGCCGCGACGTTCTAGGATCTGCGCTGGAGGCCCGCACCGAAAATATTTGGCGCTCGGCTACGGAGCAGATCAACGCCTTTAATGGGCTGGAGCATAGCGAGGACTCCGCTGCGGAAAAACTCAAGAGGACTGTTCCCCGACGTCCCCGCTACTTCGTCTAGTTACTGAAGTAGTTGGTCTTTTTGAAGAGCGGCCCCTAAGACAAGTCAAACCTCGCAATCACGGTTTGGTTTGGATGCTCGAGGATCTCATAGCCTCGCAATGGCCCGAGCAGTTATACGTCGCCGAATAAATATCCGTGTTCGTATCCGCATGCGCCGCCGGCACAACCGCCGCAAAAAACGGCACCGCCGCTGCACTCCACAGTGTCTTCCGCAGAGTACGTCTCCTGAAGGTTGGATTCCCAGATTAGGCCGAAGGCGGGGGAAGAGCCCCGAGCGTGTCCCGGGCTGGAGCGCGGTACATTATTCCATCTCGCCCACACGTCAAATTGAATTTCCGCCAACCTGGCGCGAAAAGCCTCGCGCGTGAAACGGTACGTGGCACATAAATATCGAGACAAAAGATCTCTCAATTGGTAACGATTCGAAGGTGATCGCCGACGTAGCCGACGAGAATGCGTTTCGTCTGGGCGTGCTCTAGAAAGTGAATTCGGGTGTCGTTTCGTTTCAGATGGAACTCGAAAATCCTAAATTCGCCGTCCGGGCAGAGAAACGTCCGTTCACCGCCGAATCTCTGCAATGTTGACTGGCTCTCACCGGACGCCCGCGATAGTGCATTGATATCGAAATTATCGGTAACCCAATTACCACAATATCGCTGCAAATCTGAAAAGCCCCGCAACACCAGCTGAAAGCGCCGTTGATTACCCCCTAAGATTCGTATCTGCGACTCGACCGATGCGCAAAAGTCCAAGTTCGGAAACAATTCCACCCGGCGATCCCACAAATCGTGCCCATCCACTGGCGGCGCTGTCTCTGTGGTTTGAAGCCATGTAAGGTTTGCATCCAAGTGCGCCGAAGTGGAAGCGTGCGGGACTCGATCCTCGGCGGTATGCACGTTTTCCCCTTCTATCCAAGTCTTCTCAAAGCGAAGTGACGGTGTGTCCCACTCGTGTTCCGAGGGAAGACTCACAGCAAGTCCGCCTTCGCTGTGCGCGACGCGTACGCCGTTGGCAACGCGTCCTCCGTATGCGCACTCCATTTCCAAATCTGTGCTGTTCCGGACTTGTACGAAGTGGTCGAAATCTACGCGTCTGTCGATCAGTAATTTCGTCGCAATACCTCTGTCCCGCTCATTCCAGCGTTCCGTTGACAGCCACCTCCCGATCGAAAATCCAATGCTGACTTGCATGCTAAGAAATTCGCGAGGGGTGACCAGTAGTCTGCGACCTCGAATTCGTCGATCGAGAAGCACGTCGGAAAATTGCCGTAAGTACTGTGCTCCAAGCGGTGGGTCCGCGATAGCCGCAGGTATTGAGAGTTCGTTGAAAACAAGGATCGCAGTCATTCTAGTTTCCGTCGAGAAGGCTGTCGAGTGAACGCTCGGTTTCGTCAAAGAATCCTTCGGGCCAATCGGAAAGGCGTCCACGATTATCAACAGTGACCGGAGTTAGAGTGGGCGAAGTACCACCCGTCTCCCACTTACTGTAGTAGATGGAGATTATAGAGGGATCAGGAACCGCTCCCGAGTGCACGGCGATTCGAATTCCGTTCAAAACGTGCTCACTATGTGTTTCGACAATGACCTGGACACCCGCCGAAGCCGCGCGAGCGATCAGCTCGCCGATCTTCACCTGGCCACGCGGATGCAAATGAGCTTCTGGGTTTTCGACGATTACAAGTCCGCCCACCCTTGCGGACAATAAAGCCACGACCACCGGTAGAGCATACGTGATGCCGAAACCGACGTTTGTCGGACGGTATTCAGTACTTGCGACTTGGCCACCCAACATGTACGAGACGCCGAATGTGATTAGATCGATGTCGGAGTATAGCGTTACGTTCAGCCGAACCCCGGGACTAATCTCCGCCATCCAGGCTTCGACCTGAGATTTGAGGGCATTCGACAACGCTAACGAGTGCCGAAGCCCGAAGTGCTCCATCGCCTCACCACCGTACACCGACAAAAAATGCGTTGCATACTCTCCACTTATTCCAATTCTTCGGTGTCTTCGGACCTCAAAGTCGGATAGGCCGAAGGAAGTGCGCGGCCCGAGACGTTCTGCACGAAGATACTGAAAATTGTCCGTGAACAGATTCATGCTCCAAACATCGCCGACGGGTCGAATGTAACTGAGGTCCAACACATCGCTATTTTCCTGGTATGAGAACGTCAGAGACAGGTCCATCACGGCGTCCTCGACCAACCTCAATCTGACCTGATCTGCGTCCGCCTCCTCGTGTAACACGTCTTTAGCTGTGCCCAGCTGGGCCAAGGGGCCGTTAATCGCCAATCCGATGTCGGGAAGCATGTTTTCTACGTAGGACTGCCTAAGCAGAAGCAGAGATTGAATAATCGTTGATTTTCCCGAGCTGTTTAGTCCTGTAAGAAGAGTCAGCTGACCAAACTTAATTGTTTGGGATCTGAAACATTTGAAATTGGTTAAATGGATCTCTCTGATCACGCGAGAGTCTCCTTAATAATTCCCTCAACTTTTAAGAACCGAAGAAGAACCTTTCGGGGATCGCCAGTACCGAAAGATATCGCCGCATCAAAATCCGTGTCTTCCAATAAACTAACGAATCGGTCGTTCAACTCGAGTTTTTTGCCGTCCAAAACCTCAATGTCAGCGGGATATAACTGCTCGATGTTAGTCGCCCACACTTCGAACAGTGCTCGGTTGATGGGATAGCGCCTCGAATTGTTGCGGCTTTGCTTTCTGAACGCTTTCTTTCCAAACAAACGTCGGCAATCCACCATCGCTCGGGTGAATCTGGTTCTAAGCTGCTCGATTTCCTCCGGGGAGTATCCGTTTAGATCAAGCATGCATTGATTCAAAAAGCTGTCCAAGTTCGGAGACCTATACTGCCGGTAATTGGTTCGCATAAATGCGACGGCCCGAAGAACGCACTCTCGATCGCCCATGCGGTCGTCACGAATCCCCAAGTTTGTCGCGATTCTGAAAGCCGAGCCCGTAGCTAGGTCCTTCAGCATTCGGGTGGCTTCTCCCTGATACAATGCGTGTCGAATCTCTTGTGCCGACAGGGGAAGACCGCCCGTATTAATTCTTTTGAAAATATTGAATTTGACCTCCGGCGGTGTGTTTTCTTGGATGAGAAAAACAGTCACCTGCGTTTCCAAAATCCGTCTCTGCAAACCGCGCGCTAATTGGTCGAAAGTGGCTCCATTGCAATTGCTGAGAAACTCTAGGCCCGTTAGCTGGAGAGTCTTGTCGAGAACAAAACTCTTGAGGGTGGAAAGCCGTTGAAGGCCGTCCACAACCAGCCATTTGTTTTCGTCGCTTCCGTCCATATAAAAGGCAGGAAGAGGGATGCGAATCAACAACGATTCAATTAGCTGGCTTCTGGCTTGCCTGTTCCAAATCCCAGCTTTCCGTTGAAAGTCGGGTGCTAGATCTATTTCATTGTTCTTAATCCGATCCAACAGAAGTTGGATTACCATCGGCTTTGTTTCAACTCTTATGCGCCCTGGATCGAATGGCTCAGTAATCTCAAAGGTATCTTCTCCGTCATCGCCCGTCTCGTCTTCAAGGCCGGTGCTCTCCACCTCATCGGAGGCCGGCATGTCGAGTCGTTTCTCGCCCTTTTCACCGATGTCTTTCCAACCGCGAGCACTGGCCTCGTTCCCAGGGTCAATCGATGGCTTCAAAGGCTCGATGCTATCCGCGGCGCCCGAAGCCGCTTGAGCCACACTAATCATGCCCATCGTCCACTTGAACCGCGACTGCAGCCCACGCCTCCCTTCGATGAACCGCCCGCAATTCTGTTGTTCCAGGTCCCTAAAGAGCCCGATGATCTCAGAGCGTCTGAAATCAGACCCTTCTTTCCGCAAGAGGTAGCGGATGCGGGAAACCGGTGTCACCGTTTGCTCGCGCTCACGCCGTGCGATGTGGTCAAAGAACGCCTTCGCAACGGCACTGCCGACGTAGAGCGATCTCAAGCCATCAACGGTGGCTGGTTTGCCATCCATGCCGCGGCCCCCTTTTGTGTCGTAAAACCCTGGCGGATATTACCACGAAGGTTCGCCCGCCACGCCGCAGCGAATCGCTCGTACATGGCCGTCATCCAGAGGATCGAAGCGACGAAGGATCTCTCCGCACATTGCTGCGTTTATGTTGTGTGTGTACCTTTGAGTTCATATTGACTGCGTATTATCATGCATCGCTGTGTGTGCTTGGCGACGAGCGCGCAGGGGGGCGACGAGGACAATGTGAGGTTCAGACGGGTGGCTTTGCTATTCGAAATTTACGGCATAGTGTCCGCCGCATCTGATAATCAAATCGATGTGATATCACAACATTGCGGTTGAACACTATCGAAGGTTATCGCAGTGATAAGCAATTAGTTTGTTGATGGCATATTCATTGCCTAACGTCGCTTCGCGGCTGGAAATCAGTCTCTATTCCGAAATCGGCCCAGCGGGACGGGGACTCATAGACGGAGTCTTTCAGAGAAATTTGCAAACTGTACGCTACCGATTGTTGCCAACTGTTGCCAGAATAGGGCAATATGAGGGTGCCCAGAGAACCTCAGAGGGTTTCTAAGGGCCATTGGAAGAATCAGCAAGTGGCAATAAACGCCGGACTTTAGCGGTTTTTCTTCGGTTTTCTTCAAAGGGCGAGCTACAACCCCGTCGGCTCCACCAAATCTCGTCGGGCCGCCCTCCGGTCGGTTCCTAACAGAGTCCATGTCCAACAAAGTTACGCTTGGAAAGCCACAAGCTGCGCGCCCGCTTGGGATGGACTGGGGCTCGGTCAGAATTGCGAACGACTTTAATGCGCCTTTGCCGGCGGAGATTTTGGAGCATTTCATCGGATCTTTAAGAGAGTCAAAACGCAAATCGGCCCGAAAAAAACCCGGATCAAGACGCCGATGAACGGATGAACTGAACAGAGTGCAAAATTGCGTTGTTCGTGATTTCGGAATCCCGCGTGTGAATTACTCGGCAAAGGATCTAACACAGAGTTCACGGAGAAACCGGCACCGAGGACACAGAGAAAGGCTCTCGCGCAGAGTTCGCAGAGAGAGCGCGTTGTGAGCGCCTCTTGGCGGCGCGAGCGCCCGGCAGCTTACTTAGCGGCCACCTTTAAACCAGCTGTAGCCCACCGTGAAGAGGAACGTGCCGTTGTAGCCGGGGTTGTGGTTGCCCAGGCTGGCGTTGGACATGTGGCCGAAGGAGCCTTCCAGAAACAGGGCGCGTCGCGGATTGACGAAAATATGGGTGCCGACGATAAATTGCGGCGTGAAATTGACCTGCGAAGTGTCGCCGGGAGGGACGTTGCTGGTGGTGAAGACCACGCCTCCGGCGGCGGCGAGATAGGGCGAGACTTTCTGCCATCTGGTGAAATTCCATTGCCAGATGGCCGGCTTGATGCTGCCGCCGTAAACGCCGCCAGCGGGCGGCAGGACGGCGTAGAGCGGCAGGATGTCCACGGCCCATTCAAAATTGCCGCGCATGATGCCGTGCAAATGATTGCCGGTGAGGATCCAGCCGACGCGTGCGCCGGCGTAAGCGAACTGGGTGTTATCGGATTTGCCGAAGCCGAGGCCCCCGCCGCCGAGGAAGCCCAGTTCCCAGGCGTGCCGGGTTAAGGACTGCGCGGCCCAATCCTGCGCGACCGGGGCGGAAGGCGCGGTGGGCGCATCCTGCGCGGCGGCGACTGTGGCAAGCAGCAACGTGCACATCATGGCGGCGATCCATTTCATTTTTCGTGTCCCTGCCCAGTGAAAGCTAAGTGACCCAGCAAATCGTAGTCCGCGCGATTGGGCGTGCATTCTGACGTTCCTTCCTCATCGCGCGCCGGCAAAGAAACCGCCGCGCCCGCCTAAAGGCGTCCGATGCAAAGGCGAACCCGAACGAACCGCGCGCGCCCTTGGTCTGCGCCGCGAATTGGTGAGCCTACGGTGGGGATGGCCGCCGGGTCAAGCGCAAATCGCGGCGGAACGTTTCCGCCGCTATGCGGCGCAATAATCCACGTGGAACCGCGCGGGAGATGAGCCTAGAATGCACGGGCCATGGCGAAAATCACGTTTCTGGGCGCGGCGGGAACGGTCACCGGCTCGAAATATCTGCTGGAAGCGGGCGGCAAGCGGCTGCTGGTGGATTGCGGCCTGTTCGAGGGCGCGAAAGAACTGCGGCAACGGAATTGGAATCCGCTGACGGTGGAAGCGGCGACGATTGATTGGGTACTGCTGACGCACGCGCACATTGATCATACCGGGTATTTGCCGCGGCTGGTGGCGGCGGGATTCGGCGGGCCGATTTATGCGAACGCGGCGACGCGCGAATTGTGCGAACTGCTGCTGCCGGATTCCGCACACCTGCAGGAGGAGGACGCGCAATTCGCGGCGCGCAAGAAATACAGCAGCCACAAGACGCCTTTGCCGCTGTACACCGTCGCGCAGGCGCAGCAGGCGCTGGCGGCGTTCCGGGAAATTCCGCGCGCGGACGCTTTCAGCATCAGCCCGGAATTTTCGGTGCGGCCGCACGACGCCGGGCACATCCTGGGGTCTTCGTGGCTGGAATTGACGATCACGGAAAACGGCAAGAAGACGCTGGTGGTTTTCTCCGGCGACGTGGGGCGCTACGATCAGCCGATCCTGAAGGATCCCGAGCCTCCTGCGCGCGGGGATTTTCTGCTGTGCGAATCCACCTACGGCGATCGCGAGCACGGCACGGCTTCGGTGCCGGATGAGCTGGCGGCGGTGATCAACCGGGTGGCCAAGCGCGGCGGGACGGTGGTGATTCCCGCCTTCGCGGTGGGGCGGACGCAGACGCTGATGTATTACCTGCGCGAGCTGGAGGACGCGCAGCGCATTCCCAAGCTGCCGGTGTACGTGGACAGCCCGATGGCCATCAGCGTGACGGATATCTACGCGCGGCATCACGAGGATCACGATCTGGATTTCACGCGCGACGAACAGCAAGGACAGCGCGACCCGCTGAACTTGCGCGAAGTACACATGACGCGGGCGGTGGAGGACTCCAAGAAGATCAACGACGTGACTTCCCCATGCATCATTATTTCCGCCAGCGGCATGGCCACCGGCGGGCGCGTGCTGCATCACCTGGCGAAGAGGCTGCCGGATTCGCGCAGCGCGGTGCTGCTGGTGGGTTACCAGGCGGAGGCAACGCTGGGCCGGCTGCTGCAGGACGGCGCGCAGTACGTGCGCATTCACGGACAGGAAGTGCCGGTGCGCGCCGAGGTCGTGACGCTGGACCAGCTTTCCGCGCACGCCGGACGAAGCGAACTGCTGCGCTGGCTTTCGGGATTTACCGTCCCGCCGCGGCAGACGTTTCTAGTGCACGGCGAGCCGAGCGGCCTGGAGGGATTGCGCGCCGGAATCGCGAGTCGCTTTCACTGGCCGGTGGTGGTGCCGGAGTATCTGGAGAAGTTCGATCTGAACGCCTAGCCGCGGACTGCGGAATTGCGGCGGCGGATCAGCCGGCGACGGTTTGCGGCGTGAACGCGGGGACTTCAACCAGGCTGCATCCGAGGACGAACAAGGGATGCGGGGCGACGCGGCCCCAGCGAGTTAGTTCGAATTTTGCGCGCAGGAAACGAATTTCCGGCTTGAGCGAAAGATCCAGAACCTGGCGCGTCTCGCCGCGATAGAAGCGCTGAGGCATCTTCAGCAGCGGCATTTTTCCCCAGTCCTGCCCGTCGGCGGAGCCCCAGATGGAAATGTCCACGGATTCCTGTTCGAGCTGCGCGGTGATCTCCAGAAAGCAGAGGAACGTGCGGGTGTGGCTGGAGGCGATTTCTACGGCTTGGCCTTCCCCGCTGGCGGTGAGGCGGGTGCCTGCGGGAATCAGCGCGAATTCCGCGGCCATCGGCGTTCTCCTGGGCGGCTGCGCGATTCTAGCACAGGTCCTGGGGAGTAATTTCGCGAACGCGGCGGGAACGGATCCGGCGGCGACGATCCGGGCTGGCGCGCAAAATTCGGATCACGCGGATATTTTCAGTTTGGACAGGCGCTCGGCGGCGGCCTGGAAGGTTTTTTCGGTCTTGCAGAAAGTGAAGCGCAGGTGGGTGCGGCCGTCGGCGGGGTCGCGATAGAAACTGGAGCCGGGAACGGCGGCGACGCCGATTTCGGTGACGAGATATTTCGCGAAGGCGACATCGTCGGGGAAACCGAACGCGGAAATGTCGGTCATGATGTAGTAGGCGCCGCGCGGCTTGAAGCAACGAAAGCCCGCGCCGGTGAGGATTCCCAGGAGGCGTTCGCGGCGCTGCGCGTAATCACTCGCGAGGGTCGCGTAATATTCCGGCGGGGATTGCAGCGCGATGGCGCCCGCTTCCTGCAACGGAGCGGCGGCGCCGACGGTGAGAAAATCGTGCACTTTGCGGATGGCGGCCGTTACTTCAGGCGCGGCGATGGCCCAGCCGACGCGCCAGCCGGTGACGCTGTAGGTTTTCGAGAGCGCGTTGATGGTGATGGTCCGGTTGCGCATGCCGTCGAGCGTGGCCATGGAAATGTGCCGCGCGCCGTCGTAGAGCATGTGCTCGTAGATTTCGTCGGTAATGGCGTAGGCATTCCAGCGCAGGCAAAGCTCGCGGATCTGTTCGAATTCGGTGCGCTCGAAAACCTTTCCGGTGGGATTATTGGGCGTATTGAGAATGATGGCTTTGGTTTTGGGGCCGAAGGCCGCGGCGAGCTCTTGCGGATCGAACGTCCAATCGGGCGCGTGCAGCTTCACGAAACGCGGCGTGGCGCCGGAAAGAATCGCGTCCGGGCCGTAATTCTCGTAGAACGGCTCGAAGACCACGACTTCGTCGCCGGGATTGACGATGGCCAGCATGGAGGAAATCATGGCTTCGGTGGAGCCGCAGCAGACGGTGATTTCGCGTTCGGGGTCAATGGGGGCGCCGCTGGCGCGGGAGAAATTTTCGGCGATGGCGTTGCGCAGGGATTTCGAGCCCCAGGTGATGGCGTACTGATTCACGTCCGCGGCGATGGCTTCCTGCGCGGCGCGCTTGATGTGGGCGGGCGCAGGGAAATCGGGAAAGCCCTGCGAGAGATTGACGGCCTGATGCTTCAGAGCCAGACGCGTCATTTCGCGGATCACGGACTCGGTGAACTGCGCGGCTTTCGAGGAAAGGCGCGGACTAGTGGCCACGGCGGGCTGCGGCAGTGAAGGATTCATTCTTCGGACCTCGCGCGGATTGCGGCTCATCCAGCTTGCGCCCATATAACCTACGATAGATGTCCGCGTTGCGCGTAACGATTTCGACGTAGTCGCGCGTTTCGGTGAAAGGGATGGAATCCACGAATTCAGCGGGCTCGCGATAGGTCTGGCCCGCGGTCCAGAAGGAGACGCGGTCTTCTCCGGCATTGTAAGCGGCGAGCGCCGATTCCACGTTGCCGAAATTCCGCTGCAACCCGGCGAAATAAATGGTGCCGATGCGGATATTGTAATCCGGTTCGAAGAGCATGGGTGTGGAGTAGCGCACTTTGGCCTGCTTGGCGAAGCGGCGCGCCGTCTTCGGCAGAAGCTGCATCAGGCCGAAGGCGTTGGCGTGCGAGCGCGCCTCGGGATCGTAGGCGGACTCCTGGCGGATGAGCCCGGCGGTCAGCATGGGATCCACGCCGGCGCTGGAGGAGCGCGTGACGATGGAGGACTCGAAAGGCATGGCGTAGGCAGTGAGCCATACCTCGCGCGGAACTTCGTTGAAAGGACGCCACTCGAGCTGCGGATAAATCTGGCGCACGGTGACGATGGCGGCGCCCACGTGCCCGGCATTCACGGCTTCCTGCGCGGCTTCGAGCAGCAGGCGGGGCTCACGGGTCGCGGCAAAGGCGGCACGCAATTCGAGTTCGGCGGAAGCGTCAAAGGCGATGGAGCGGAGCGCGTCGGCGCGCGCCTGGCGGCCCGCCGCAGCGGCCGGAATCGTCGGGCCGAGGGTCAGCGCGGGAAGCACCGGCGGAATCGTTGCGAGGACGTCCGCATCGGCGGCTGGACCCGGACCGAGGGCGCGCAGGCGCTTGGCCGCGGCAGCCTGAAAATAATTCTCCGGGAAGCGTTCCTGCAATTTCGTGTAGTAGGTGCGCGCGAGGGCGGAGTTCCCTGCTTCCTCGGAAAGGCGGCCGAGCCAATAGAGGGCGTCAGGCGAAAATTGCGAGCCGGGAAAACGGCGCAGATGTTCCGCGAGATCGGCGGGCGCCTCCGGCTCGCGCTTCAGGACCGCCGCCCAGGTGTAGCGCCACTGCGCGGGAAGCGCTTCGGCGGATGACGGAAAATTATCGGAGAGGCGCTTGTAGTAGGTGGCGGCGCGGTCGCGCTCGAGCATCACCCAGTAATAATTCCCGGCGAGGAAGAGCGCCGATTCGGACCAGCGGCTGTCCGGAGCGCGCGCCACAGCGGACTCCACCGCGGCGACCATCTGCGCTTCGGAGGGGCGGTCGCGATAGTAATTGGCGATGGAATAGTAACGCTCGGCGTCCACGTCCGGGTCGGTGATGCTGAGGGCGGAGATTTCGGAGACTCCAGCGCCCAGCGCGACGCCGCATTCCAGGATGCGCAGCTCGGCGCGTTCACGGTCGGCGCCGGTCAACTGCGGCAGCAGGTGCGAGTATTCGCTGCGCGCGTCGCCCCACTGATGGCTCATGAATATCGTGGAAGCATGTTCGATCTGCTGTTCGACCGGGATGGCGGGAAGCTTGTCGCCGAGAGAGCTGCGCAGAAAGGCAAGCTTCTCGCCGGCTTCGCGGGCCTGCTCGTCCAACGGGAAACGCAAATAGATCGTCTGGTAATCGCCGGCCGCTTGCAGCAGTTGCGCGGATTGTTCACGGGCTTCGGCGCGCAGGAAAAGCAGAGCGGGCTTTTCCCTGGCCGGCGGGTAAGCGTCGAGGGCGGTGAGAATTTCCTGCGGCTTACCGAGCGCGAGTGCGGCCACGCCCAGAGATTGCAAGACTTCGTCGGTGATCACCGAATCGGGGTAGTCCTTGCGAAATTCCTCGAGTTGCGCCAGAGCTTCGGCGTTGTGGTTGAGCGCCAGATTGGTTTGCGCGCTCCAGTAGAGCGCGTAGTCGCGCAGCAACGGGTCGCCTTGTGCGATCTTCAGCCACTTTGCGGACTGCGCGTAGTGCTCCTTCCCGTAATCGTAATATCCCAGGGCGAGCGCGGCGCGAGCACCCAGCGCGCCGGAGGGCTTGCGCATGGCCAGGGCGCTCAGCTTCGCGTAGGCCACCGCGGGATTTTTCTTCTTCAGGGCGCGAGACAGTTCTTCGAGCTGCTTAGCAGCGGGCGTTGCGGAGGGGCGAGTGGCGGGGACGGCTGTGGACTTCTTCGCGTGATGTGAAGGGGTCTTCTGGGATGGCGCGGGCGCGGATTGTGGCGCCGCGAAAGCCGCCGGCAAACACACCACGACCGAGAACACGAATAGAACAGCGATTCCGCGAATCACAGGGCCGAAGAACCTCATTCTGATTATCTTTTATATCTTAATGCCGCAAGACAGGCGAGGGATACGGATATTCCCCGAGGGCGTTGGCGTCGCCATCGGCGAGGATTTGCACCATCCAATCGTAGAAATAATCCACGGGATGGTCCTGAATGGCGCGAAAGCGCCGGTCGTATTCCTTGCGGGCCTTATCAATGTCAACGCGCAGCCTGGCGCAAAGGTCCTTATGTTCGCGCCCCAGACGAACTTCCTTCGGCTGCAATAATTTGATGTCCTGCATGGCCACTTTGGCCACGCGGTTGGCGCGGCGATGCAGTTCCTGCTCTTCCTTGGGGAGCGCGCCAACGTCGAAAGCCTCTTCGGCGGCGAGTTCTGCCTCGGCCAGAACCGCTTCGGGGGGCGCGGGAGCAGCGTCGGCGGCGGCCGCGGGAGCTGCGCCCAGCACTTCTTCAGGCTCTTCGACCCATTCGAGTTCCGGCTCGGGCGCCGCGGGAACGGCTGCCGCAGCGGGAACCTCCGGCTCTTCTTCCGCGGCCTCGAGAGCTTCCTCTTCCACCGCGACAGATGAGGGCGCGGAGGACTGCTCGTCCCCGGACGAATGCTGCTCGCGCGGGTTCAGCGCCACGGCCACAAAATTCGAGAGGACGGACAGCCCCGCGGCCAGCGCGGCGGCAGCGGTCTGCGCGCGCAGCAGCGCCGGCAAAGCGTTGCTGGGACGGCTGGAACCGCAGGCCGCGACTAAATCCGCGTAGGCGTGATGCAACTCGTCGGCGGTGCGCTGCAGCGGCGCGAGGTTGTCGCGCAGAGCGCGGGATACCGCCTCTTCCAGGGCGTGCTCGAGCGAGGATTGCCTGGGAGCCAAAGGAATCGTTGCCTCTTCTGGATTATGGAAACGGTAATTGGGGGTGTCAACCAACATTACCGAAGCGCGTGCCTGCCAGACAGCGGTCGGTCCGACTCCGCGGCAATTCGACCTCGCGGACGGCGCGCAGACGCGCTCGCTTCGCATTTCAGAGCAGCCGTTGTATCTCCGCCTCGATGACTTTCGTGTACTCGAATCCGATTACTTTGTAACGCAGCACGCCATGCCGATCGTACAGCATGGTCGTCGGCAAGCCCTGGATCGGGCCGAATTTTTCGGCAAGATCATCGGTGGCGACAACAAGGGGATAACGAACGCCAATTCTACGAGCAAACCTTTCGGGATTTTCCGTATCCGCCATTACCGCGGACTTCAGACCGATGACAGCAAATCCTTGCCGATGGTAGCGGTCCGCCAGTTTCTGGTAGCCGGGCATCTCTTTCTTGCACGGCTGACACCAGGTAGCCCAAAAGTCAACCAGCACGACTTGGCCTCGAAAACTGGCGGACGAAATATCGCGTCCCGAGAGGTCCTTCATCGTGAAATCCGGTAGCTGCGAACCGATTTCACCGGCGCGGAGCGCAGCTTGCGTGGCCCGGGAAATGGGCGCAGGGCGCTGACGGCACCCAGTCATAGCAGCGCCGGCAAGTAAGATCAACATGACGTATCTCCCCATCATTCCCTCTTCTGGACTTCGAGTATCAACAACTTGATGGCAGCCGACGGGTCCGTTTTCTTTTTCCCCGGAGGCTTCTTGTACAATTGGCCGCGCAACGTAACCTCTGTCGCGGAGCCGGCCAGCGCTTCGAGCTGTTTCGAAAGATCATTGGGCACAACCGGGAACGACCGATTGGGCGCAACCCGGAACATCAGTTCGCCCGCGGCGTTCTTGAACAAGGTTCCGCGCGCGACCATGTCCATTTCGGCAACGCTCACGCCGCTATCGTATGTGGCCTTGATGAGCTGGACAGGATCAATCTGTCCATCTTCCTTGGGCGTCACATCCACTTTTCCGTCAATCAAGCTGACTTCCACGTTTTGAACGCCAGACTGGCGTCCGAGGTGTTGTTTCACCCCGTATGCTCAAAAATTTCAGGTCATGCCTTCGACGCGCATTTCAATGTGCTTTACCTGGGCTTGCGTTACCGGCGTGAGCGCCGCGCCCAGCAACGCCAGCAGCGCAATTTTCCGTATGTCCATCGTTGCTCCTTTCATTAGAGATGAAAGCGAAACTGCTGCGTGATTCCAAAACTGATGTGGCGGCGAACGGGCATGAACATCGCGCCCGTCGAGTGCGCGACATCCCAATCCATTCCAAGCCAGATATGCATGCCCGGCCGAACGCCCGCGTACGTGGTAATACCCGCGAGCAGCGCGTCGCCGCCGCTTCCAGGTTGATTTACTCCCGCGATCTGGTCGTCCTGCGAGTGGAGCCACGTGACTACAGGACCGATGAACCATTCGCGACTTGCGTCTCTGGCTTCATACGGCCGATACGACAGCCAAAAACGGGATTCGACGCCGTCGCCGAGCTTGGTTCTCTGGATTCCCTGGGACCGGACGATCGCGTGAAAATCCTCATCGGCGACCAGGCGGCGCAGATTGAATAGTCCCGTGTACGTCCAATTCACGGCGGCAAAAAGATCTGTAGAGCCTGAGCCTGGCTGTAACGAGGCAGGCAATCGGGCGCCGTCATCGTCCAGCAAATCGGTTCGTCCCGTCGGCAGTTTGGGGCCCAGCGTCATGGATGCTTGCGTCGTTCCGCGTTGCGAATCGCGCCGGTAAAATCGGTACTTTACCAGCAGCATCGTGTCGCCCAGACCTGTTCCACCTAGCGTGCCGCCTGTCCCGTGCATCCCAAATTCGTTGGTTACCAGCGGCAGCAGCACCGTGAGATCGAAATTGCGATAGAAACCCCAAGTAAAGTTGAAATCACCCTCGTGTGAAAAAGTTGGCCTAGCCGTCGCCGGGATGCTCGCCGATGAAACGGGATCCAGACCGCGCGTCGTGAAAATGGAGTTGTAAGAAATGAGCGCCCCGCCCGGAAACAGCGTCGGAGCGGTTTCCGGCGCGACGCCTTGCGCTCTCGCTCTGGGAGCGGAAAACGACAAGGACAGCAACAACATCGCTTGCAACACTTTGCGTCGTCTCACAGTTTTCCTTCCAATGGAAAATGCCGGCGGCCCAAACACACGGGCGCGCCAAATCTATTTTTCGATTGGAAGGTGGCTAGATACGAAGCGGCGTGAGATCCGAAAGATCCAGGATGGGCGGAGCATGCGAGTGGGCAACGACGGCATACGCGGAAGAAATCTTGCTTGCGCGGTCGCCATTTTCAGATAGCACCGACAAGAGGGCGAACGGGATAGAGGCAACGCGGACCGCGGACGACTTCACGAAGGGAGCGTGCATCGCCGGCATCGTCTTGCAACAATCCTGACTGTGGCCGTGCGACGAGCAGGGCATCGTATTGCAGCACTGCATAGCTTCCGCCGGCGAAGCCATCGCCGAACAATCGAACGCGTAAAGCGCCAGTGCGAGCGCGATGAACGCCATCAGGATTGATTTGGCAAGACGCATCGAGATGAAGTTAGACTGGTTCGCTTTCCAAGTCAACGCGAGTGTGATGGAGTTGCCATGCCGGAAGGCGCAGGCGGCAAACCACGAGCCTTGCAATGCTCGCAACGGAGAGAGACCGGTTATGCCGACAGCGGAGCAGATTCGCGAAATCTTGAAGTTGCGGCCGCACCCGATCGAGGGTGGGTACTTCGTCGAAACTTACCGCGGCGGCCAAATGCTGCCGGCGAGCTTGCTGCCGGGCTATCCCGGGGAGCGGGCAATCTCGACGGCGATTTACTATTTGCTGACGCCGGACACTTTTTCGGCGATGCACCGGGTGCGCGGTGACGAAATGTTTCATTTTTATCTTGGCGACGAGGTGGAGATGCTGCAATTGCATTCCGACGGCACCGGCGAGGTGCTCTGGCTGGGGCAGGACATCGCGGCGGGTATGCGATTGCAGCACACGGTGCCCGGAGGCGCGTGGCAGGGTTCGCGCGTGCGCGCGGGCGGCAAGTTTGCACTGCTGGGCACGACCATGGCGCCGGGGTTCGAGTATGAGGACTACGAAACGGGGAAGCGGGCGGAGCTGGGCGCGCAGTTCCCTCGGTATGCGGAGATGATCGCGGCGTTGACGCGGTAGGATGCGAGCCGAACGGGGCAGGAAGCGATGGGCTGCAGTGCCCGGTCTGCCAGCGCCAGACCCGCCGCTACATGATCCTCTCCATCTACAGGCTTCTGTGAAAGCCCTCACCGAGCACCCCATCAGGCTTCCGTCGCCGGGAGCTGCACAGGAAGGAACCGCTTCGCAGGGCAGCGAATTGGCTGTCGTGCCACGCGGTGGTATCCTAATAAGGACCGACGGGGGCGCAACGGTTTCGACGGAAACTGTAGCGGCTCGAAGGCATGCCGGGACCCACCTCCCCGAAAGATGGTGGAACAACACAACTGGCAACTCACAGTTGGCACTCGCAGCCTAACTCAAATTAGGCTACGCGCTCCCCCAGGCGTTACCTACGCGCGTGGGTCGGGGCGTCACACAGTAGGCTGGCTGTCGCGTTTCGGTCCGCAATGCGGCGGCGAGATCATCGGACTAGCTGGCAGCGCGTCTTGCCTGTTCTGAGCGCTGCTCGCGAAACCAACGGAACGGGATAAGCATGTAGTCTTCGTGTTGCAAGGTTTCTCGGACGGGGGTTCAACTCCCCCCGCCTCCACCATTTGTATCTAGCTGTTGGCATTTAATTTAAGCATTTGGACGAATTGCCGTGTAGCGTTTGTATAGCGGATTCTGGCCGTTTGAGCGTTTTATCAGGCATGTCGAACAACACCGACTCTGTCAATCTCTTTTTGCGCGCACTCCCACATTCACTCCTGAGAGCGTCTTCTTTCGTAATGTTCTCTGGTCCCAGCATCAACGAGCACGGCTCGCCTGTAGACTCTCTCATTCACGGTGGTACAAGAACTCGGGCTGGTCACTATTTAAGGCAAGGAGGTCCATCCGCAACAATTCTTGAGTCAAAAACGCTTCCTGTTTTCAGCGACTTGGATCTCTGATGATTGTGCACAGTGGCTCAAACGGGCGCTACTTTGCACAGTTCGAGCACAGTCTGGACCAATACTTTGCGGATCAGCAACCGTCAGTTGTCCGGTGAGGGCGTTTACCAAGGCTTGAGCAATAAGGGCGCAGTCGCGCGAAATTGCGAGTTACTTCTTGAGGATCGAAGCAGGCCACCACAATACGAGAACGGCGATGCCGATTGAGCTGGCACGGTCCGGTGATCGGAATTGCGTGACGGAATCCGTTATCTGCGGTAACGTAGGCGACTCGTAGTTGCAGTTCAGGCCCTTCGTCCCAGTTCGGAGGGTGGTTTGCGTGCTTCGGGCTTTTCTCTTGCACTCGCTCTCATATGGTACATCGGTCTCGCGGTTCCTGTAATCTTACAGACCGGCCGCGCGCGGCGTGTACATGTTTCCCTGACCAACCTTTGCGTTACCGAAGGAACGATCACCGCTTTGCCCGCCCATCGTCTCCTGGTCACCGACCCGAACGTCCACGCAACCATGAATCGCGAAACGCCGCAGGATATTGAAGCACATTTTGTCTATCTTGGGCCCAGCGACGACAGCGACACCCCTTCCTCTGGTCAAAACCACCACCAGTTTGGTTTCGAGCTGTACGCTCAGGACGCCTGCAACCTCGTGTATGTCATGTGGCGTCTTGAGCCCGAGTCAAACATTGCTGTTTTCGTGAAAAGTAATCCCGAACAACACATCCACGCCGAGTGCGGCAGGCGCGGTACGACATCATTACCAGCAAGACGACTCCTCCTCCGGACAAAACCAGACCTGCGAGTCCGGCCGTGTAACCCATCAGAGTCTGGAGAAATTCGGGAATCAAGACCAAAGTGCTGAAAAGCATGAACCCCATCATGAACATCATCAGGTTCGCTGCGGCGAAGTTGAAGCTCTTGAACATACGGACGTCCACGATCGGATCTTTTCGGAACCATTCCCAGATGACCAGTGTGATCAAGCAAACTGCCGCAGTTATCGCCAGGGTGGTGATGAAATGCGAGCCCAACCAGTCGTCTTCCTGCCCCTTATCCAGAAGCACCTGCAGCGATCCAACTCCAAGCGCCAACATGGATATTCCCATGTAGTCCACGCGGATCCCCCCTCTTTTTATCCGGCGAAGGAACGGCGGATCTTCAACCAGTGTATAGGTCAAATAGAGAGCCAGGAGAACCGGAGGCAAGGTAATGAAAAAGATCCAGCGCCAAGAATAGCTGTCTGTAATCCAGCCTCCCAGCATCGGCCCGACTGTGGGGGCGAGAACCGCGGAGATGCCGTAAAGAGCAAATGCGACGCCGCGCTTCTCTGGAGGAAAGGAATCGTTGAGAATCGCTTGCGCCATCGGTTGCAAACCGCCTCCACCGATGCCTTGCAGAGCGCGAAAGAACAGCAGTACAGGCAGACTCGGCGCGAGTCCGCAAAGCAAGGAGCTGACCGTGAAAATAGTGAGGGAGAACATGAAATACTTCTTGCGGCCGATGATTTCGGCAAGCCAACCGCTCATGGGCAGGACGATGGCGTTTGCTGCGAGGTATGACGTGAGTACCCATGTGCTGTCGTCGTAACTGGCTCCCAAGCCTCCCGCGATGTAAGGCAATGCTACGTTGGCAACGCTGGTATCCAGAACTTCCACAAATGCCGCAATCGAAACAGTGGCGCCGATCACCCAGGGATTTACCTTAGGACGCCAGATCACCTGCTCCGAAGGAAACGTTGCGGCTGCAGAGCTCATCGCAAGTACACCGTCGCTTCCACGTTCATGCCGGGCCGCAGCTGATGGTCACGATTTTCGCCCGGTTCCAGAACAATCTTCACCGGTACGCGCTGCACGATTTTTACGTAGTTTCCCGTGGCATTTTCCGGAGGCAGCAAACTAAACAGAGGTCCCGTGGCTCCCGCGATGCTATCCACATGCCCGTGGTAGGTGCGGCCGTTCGAGTCCAGGTGGATGTCAGCTTTCTGGCCCACGCGCATGTGTTTCAGCTGGGTTTCTTTGAAATTCGCGGTAATCCAGACTTGATCCAGGGGCACCACGGTGAGCAGCTGCTCTCCAGGCTCCACATTTAATCCGACGACAACTTTTTTCGTCACCTCGCCGGTTACGGGGGCGAGTATTTTGGTGTACCCGAGATTCAACTGGGCCTGTTCAAACGCGGCTCTTTTTTGGCGTATGTCCGCAACGGCAGCAAGGGCTTTGGCCTGCGTCGAGGCCACGCGCTGCGGTCCCGCTTGAGCGTCTTCGTACCGTGCTTCGGCCTCAATGAGACGGCTGTGCGCTTCCCGAACGGCTTGTTGTGCGGCCGCCTCGCCCGCTTCCGCCGCCGCTACGGCCGCGACGTCGCTCGCGGCGGCGGCATATGCATGGTCGTAGACCTGCTGGGGTACCTCGTCTTTCGCGAGCAATAGACGATAGCGGGTGACATCATCCTGCGCCTTTACGTTTTCCGCCTGAGCTTCCAAAACGCGGGCATGGGCCGCCGCGGCTTCCTTTTCCGCTGCCTCGATGGCTGCCTGGGCATTCTGAATATCCGAGGAGGTGAACTTCAGTTGGCTCGACGCCTCAACCGAAGATATGGGCACGTCGAGATGCAAGCTCTGCGCGGCAGCGTCTGCATTGTCCAGTGCGCCCTGCGCTCTTGCCAACGCCACTTCATTGTCTTTTGGATCGATTTCCACGAGCGTAGAACCTTCCTCGACCCATTGGTTGTCCTCAACGTTGACCTTCTGGATATATCCGGAAATGCGAGCGCTGACGGGGTAGAGATGCACGTCCACCTGGGCGTCGTCGGTGGACTCGAAGCCGGAAAAATACTCCCAGAGGAAAACGCCGCCAACGACCAGAACTACGAGCGAGGCAAGAAGGATCAGACGTTTGCGCGAGCGCCTCCTGGGATAGGCTGGAAGTGGCGCCTCGACTGCGCCGGAATCGCTCGTTGGCGCGTTTTGTACTGGCGGAGTGACTTGCGGTGGATTCGATGCCTGATTTTGTTCAGCCATACTCACTCTCCTTTCAGGTACTCGGCAAAGCGCGACTCCGCGACCCCGACCGCTCTTGCCAGAGATATTTTTGCGAGGTTGTAGCTGTAAAGGCTGGCGATGTACGCGTCATTCGCTGTCGCGAGCGCGTCTTGCGCTTGAACCACTTCTATGTTGTCCGTAACTCCCGAGCTGAACCTATCGCGAGATTGCTGCAGCGTCTCCGTAGCGAGCGTTACCGCGCTTTTCTCCACAGAGACTTCTTGCCCGGCCGCCTCCAGATCGAGATAAGCGTCGCGAACCTCCTGATCGATCTGGGCTCGCAAGTCTTCGAGTACCTGCTTTGCTCTTTGCAGCGAGGCATCGGCGCGCAAAACGTCGCTGTGCACTTTTCCGCCCTGAAAAATCGGGACGCGGAGCGTCACAGCCGCATCAACGGTGCCGTGTGTGGAAGCCGGATTCACTCCGGTGATTCCATAATCGGCTACCTGTTCCAGCGACGGATAACGTTCCGCAGAACTGGCTTTTCTCTCGAGCTCGGCTGACTGGACCTGTTTCATCTGGCTCTGAAAATCAGGGCGAGCCTTGTACGCGCTTTGTATCGCGTCATCTAGAGGCGGTATGGAAAGATCTTGGTAACCGACCTGTGTGATTATTTCGAACTTTTGCCCCGGAGGGAGCCCGATTGCTCGCGCCAGAACCAATTTCTGCTTTTCCAGATTATTCTGCGCGACGAGCAATTTCTGTTTACGTGATTGCAGCTCGACCTGTGAACGCAGAACGTCCACGGCCGCCGCAAGGCCTGCGGTGTGCTGATCGGACGTCTGCCGAAAAAGTGCTGTGGCGGTGTCCCTTTGCGATAGCGCCGATTCAACTTCCGACTGGTCGGCAATGACCAGCAGATAGTTGGAGGCAATGACGGTTACAACAAGCTCGCGCGCATTTCTGTAGCCGTACTCGGCCGACTTCAGCTGCGCCTGGGAAGACCGCTTCCGCTCGATGGATTCCCAATCAAAAATGGTTTGCTTGAGATAAGCCCGCGAGTCGAAATAGCCAAATGGGCCAATGATTTTTGGCACTCCGGGTATATTCAGACCAAATTGCGCCCTCAAATCAATTTGACGAGCGCCAAATCCGGTGTCGGTAGTCACATTCGGAAGTAACTCGCTCAGGGCTTGCCATTTCTGTGCACGCGCATCCGTCACTGAATCGCTAGCCAAGAAGCCTCCGAGGTTTTGCTTGAGGCCACGTGCGACGGCGTCTTCCAGCGAGAGGGGTATCGGTATTGCGCTCCGTTCCCCGACGGGAACTCCACCGAGGTAGGGATTCTGCGACAAAACTGCAGAATTATTCTGCCCAGCTCGCACGGCCGCCTGCGCCGGGCCGGCAACTTCTTCCTCAGCAATCGGACTTGGAAGCGGATTGTACTGTGCGAATGTGGCTGCTCCGCTAGAGAACGGAAGACAGAGCAGCAGCAGTCGAATCCAGGGTTTGAGCCGCACTTTCCCTCGTCGGGAGATGCTTCTATTTTCAGTGGAGTTCGCTGCCCCAACGACATAGACCTTCTGGAGCCCGGCCTGTGACGACGTGTTGTTGACGATCGTGCGTCGTTCCGACTTGATTTCCATTTGCGTCTCCCAATGTCCGAGTCAGGAAGCTCTCGTGGCGACCCGTCCTCAGGTCGGACGTCGCAAACCTGACTCATAGCAATCAATTCAGACTGTCCGCAAAGTGGGGCTAGTGCGATCAACGCCGCGCGGAGTGCGATCAGCCTGCTGCGGAACTCTGCGCGATTACCTGTTAACATCCGGAGAGCTGCGAAATTCGCGATGCCCTCCCCGTTTGTTGTGCACCTCCGAGAAATCCTGCCGCATACATGCCCACATTCTGTCTGTGGTTAAGCGATCAGCAATTTGAAAGAGATGCGAGCCCGAGTCTCGCGGCCATTTTCACGATCCCGCAGTCCCACGTCAAGGAGCGTCGCAAGACACCAGGGAGTTTACGACCATGCCGGCTCACATCCGAATGCCGACGCGATAGCATGTGACGCGAGGTTGCGTGACCTCGAAAAGTGCGGTGCCGATCTGAAAGCGATCGCCGATGCACACCGCATCATCAGCAAATCCTTCGATCGTAAAGTTCTCACCGAACTGTCCGTAAACGAAATCGCTCCTCTTCAATTGCTCCTGCCAATAGCGATACGATTCGATCTGATACACGAAGACGGCTCGGTGTTCACCTCCGTGCCCGGCCAGGTCGCCTTGACCGTCTCCCTCGAGATTCAACCGGCCGGCGCGACAGCGACCAGTCACCGGATTCTTCCAGACGCCGGTGTGTACAGTGCGCCCTTTCCACACGATGTCGCGCGGAAGCCCAACGTTGACTGATAGCAGCCGAGTCATTCCGTCAGGATTCCTCCCGCACAAATCTTCCTGTTGCCGAAGGGACGCTCGATCACCTAAGTAACTTGCCGGCGAGCCAGTAATCGACACTGAACTTTCCCGGACCCGAGCAGATCAGCCAGATAAAGAAGAGCACGTACAGGACTTCCGGAAGGTAGAGGAAATCGTCGAGCCAGCTGAGAGGCGAAAGTCCTTTAGGCATGGTGGAAAGCGTGTCGGTCAGGACGGCGACAATCATATCGATCAATAACGCCACGCAGGCCGGGCTCGAAAGAAACCCCACGGTCACCAGGGATCCGCCAACGAACTCGACACCCGACACGAAATAAGCCGTCAGGCGGGGAAACGGGACTTTGGCCTTAACGAGCGTTTCGTAAACGGGTTTCGTGCCGCCGGCGACAAACAATTTGTTCGCCCCGGAGATGGCGAAGAACAGCCCGATCGAAACGCGCACCAGCAGGATGGCATATTGTTCAAAATCACTGCTACCCGACAGCGCAAACTGGAGCAACCGTTTCCAATCCATCTCTTGTCCCTCCATCGGAGGAGGTGCTGCAACGATCCCCCATATCACGCAGTTCGACTTCTCCGGTAACCGCGTTCATCAGGACTTAGCGGGTCTCTGGCGTGAATCTCTGTTCTCGACAATTATGCTGCAAACCTCAAATGGCGATGTCGTTAGAGAATTCTCGCGCCTCGAGATTATGTGTCCATCCGTTCGACCCATTGAGCGCGGAATGCGGGGGCCACGAATGGATCCGCAAAGTACTGTGTTTCCCGCGCAACCTTGTCGCCCCTGAACTCCATGATGCTCACGGTGTAGGACGGCTTGCCGTCATACGTCAGGATGAATTCGGTGACCCAAAGCTCACCGCTGCCAATGATTCGTCGGATAGAAAACCGCTTGTTGCTCGGCTGACTGGCGCGTTGGCCCTGTATGTTGCGCCGACCGCGGGTCAGCTCGCCTGACTGCGGGTACTCCAGCACCGCGTCCTCGAGATAGATGCGGTGCTCTGTTTCAAAATCGTTGGCATCGGACGCCGCCCAATGCTGATCCAGTGCCGCACGGATTTGTTGCTCTTGCGGTGTCTGCTCCAGCTGCGGTTTCGAGCTCACGTACGCTCTCCTTTCGGAATAAAACCCGGAATGCCGGTTTTCACCACTTCATTCGGCCTCTGTCTGGTCTGAAGGTTTCTTTGCTCTAGGGGACATCGGAATGCGACCTTCCTTTCCGCGTCGCTCTCCTCGGTTCGGTCCAAAGCGTAATTTAAAGCCAGGTAGCGGGGCTCGGGCGCTTTGAGGCCGCCTAAGGTTGGTACCCGTCCGCGATCCACTTTGCGAATAGCTCGATGCGAGCTTGGGGCCAAGGACCTTCTCCTCTTGGCGGTGGCGGCGGCATTACCGCTCCACCGATTCCCCGAATGCGGTCGTAGATGGCGGCCGCGTGCGCTTTGACTTCATCGTAGCTTGCCAGGTTGAACCCCTTGATCATGCCTTGAATGTCTCGCTCGGTAAAAAGCGGGCGAATGTCCGCTTGAAAGCTCGTCAGTTTCGTCATTGGTACCTCACACTGTCTGACCATTCCAGTTGCGGTTTCGCTTCCATGCTCATCCTCCTTTCGGAATAAAACCCGGAACGCCGGTTGTTACCACTTGATTCAGCCTCTGCCTAGTCTGAATGCGATTGATTTCGTCGAGCGCGTCTTCCGGCAGAACAGAGATGTCGAAATTCTCCCTCGCGCGGGCCGCAGTCCTGGGCGTGGTAAGCAACGCCGTGCCGCGCTGCACCGCCCAAGCAAGCAGCACTTGTGCCGGCGTCTTTCCAACTCGGGCGGCGATCGCTGAAATGACTGGATCCTCGAGCAGTCCCGGCTTCATCCCGTGGCCTAACGGCGCAAAAGCCAAAAACACAATGCCCTTCTCCTTGCAGTATTCCAATAGCTCCGTTTCCGGCAGATACGGATGTGATTCTACTTGGATCACGGCTGGCTTGATTCTCGCTGATTCGTAGATGGGCTTCAGTTCGATTAGACCGATGTCCGAAAGTCCAATGGCCCGGCACTTGCCGTGGTCCACGAGACTTTCCATCGCTTTCCAGGTGTCGAGCAAAGTCACGTCGTGGTCGTAAAGGACATTGCCGTTTTGATCTCGCGGATCCTGCTCGTCCCCGGGTTGAAATGCAAATGGAGTATGTATGAGATAAAGATCCAGATACTCGAGCCCGAGTCTCTCCAGACTCGCCTCGAAAGCCGATTCGACGCGCCCGGGCCGGTGATTGGAGTTCCACAGTTTCGTGGTAACAAAAATGTCTTCGCGCGCGATCCCCCCAGCGGCAAGTCCTGCCTGCAACGCCCTGCCTGCCTCGCGCTCGTTCCGGTATCGCTCCGCGCAATCGAAGTGTCGAAATCCGGCTTCCAGTGCGTCTCTGGTCGCAGTTATCGTCACGGCTGCGTCGGGGATTAAGGTGCCAAAGCCGAGTGCGGGCATGCGGCCGGCTCCGTGGTTGAGTGGAATTCTCGTCATCCGGAGATCGGCGGGGTCAACCATGATTACGCTTCCAAATCCGCGAGACTGAACACCGGTGGACTCTGCAGCGAGTGTCGGTCCAACAGCCAGCGAAGGCGGGTAGTTTACAACATAATCGGCGAGCCAAGTGACCTGACCGGGGTTTTTTGTACCAGCGGGAGTGAGAGAGTATTCACTCGGGAGGGACGCTGGTATGCCAATGAAGAAATACAAGCCGGACCAGATTGTGACGCTGCTGCGGCAGGTTGAAGTGGAACTGGCCAACGGGAAGACCACACCGAAGGCCTGCAAAGAATCCGAGATCACCGCACAGACCTACTATCGCTGGCGGAAGGAATTCGGCGGATTAAAACTCGATCAAGCTAAACGTCTCAAGGAGTTGGAGCGGGAAAACACCAAGCGGAAGCGGCTCGTGGCGGAGCTGTCTTTGGAGAAGCAAATTCTGCAGGATGTGGCAGAGGGGGACTTCTAAGCCCTGAGCGGCGGCGTGGCGCGGTCAGGCATGCACGCGAGAACCACCAAGTATCGGAGCGGCATGCCTGCCGGCTGCTGGGGCAGTGGAGAGGGACACAACGCTACGTGGTGATTTATCGAGGCGACGAAGATGCGTTGACGCACGAGATCGCGACGCTGGCCAGCGAATACGGGCGCTACGGCTACCGGCGGATCACCGCCCTGTTGCGGTATCGCGGCTGGCATGTAGGCAAGGATCGCGTGCAACGGATCTGGCGGCGCGAGGGGTTGAAAGTGCCGCAGAAACAAAGGCCGCGAGGGAGGCTGTGGTTGGGAGATGGATCGTGCCTTCGGCTGCGGCCGGAACGAGCGAACCATGTGTGGAGTTACGATTTCGTGAGCGCCATGACGCACGACGGGCAAACGCTGCGGATGCTGACGCTGATTGACGAATACACGCGGGAATGTTTGGCGATCCGCGTGGCGCGAAGGCTGGGGAGGT
>JBAQJS010000146.1:0-7225 GCA_049300435.1 Candidatus Acidiferrales bacterium
CGGAAGCACAGGATGCAGCGCGGAGCATCGAAATAAACCAGCGGCGACCACTTTTCTTCGGGGTAGTGAAGTTTTTCTTCGGTGAAACGGCTGTGGTCTAGGCCGTAACGGAATGTCATGTCCTGCAATTCGCACTCGCCACCTTTATCGCAGACGGGGCAATCGAGCGGATGATTGGAAAGCAGGAATTCGATCATGTCCTTGCGCGCTTTGTGAACTTGCTCGGTGTCGGACTTCACGACCATGCCTTCGGTGGCGACGAGCGTGCACGCGGTTTGCAGCTTGGGCATCTTTTCCACTTCCACCAGGCACATACGGCAAGCGGCGACAGATGAGGGCGTGACGCCCGGGTAATAACAGAACGAAGGGACTTCGACGCCCTGTTTTTTGGCCGCTTCGATGACCAGCGTGCCGGCGGACGTGACGACCTGCTGGCCATTCAAAGTGAAAGTGACTCGCTTTTGTTCCGCCATGCGTTTCCTAGTGAGCTCCCAGAATCATTTCCGCAGGTTTGTGCGCGCATTTCCCGTGCAGATGGTCTTCAAATTCGTTGCGCCATTTCTTGACGATGCTGATGGTGGGCAGCGCAGCGGCATCGCCGAGCGGGCAGAAAGTGCGCCCGAGCATATTTTGCGCCAACTCGTCAATCAGCGGGATGTCTTCGGCGTGGCCGCCGCCCTCGTGGAAGCGGTCCAGCATCTTGCGCAGCCAGGTGGTGCCTTCGCGGCAGGGAATGCACCAGCCGCAAGATTCGTGCGCGTAAAAATGCATGATGCGGCGGGCCAGGTCCACCATGCACGTGTCCTCGTCAATGATCACGGTGCCGCCGGAGCCGAGCATCGAGCCGATTTTGGCGACCGAGTCGAAGTCCAGGTTCACGTCAATTTCATCGGCGCTGAGCAAGGGACAGGAACTGCCGCCGGGAATGACGGCTTTCAGTTTTTTGCCGCCGCGCACGCCGCCGGCAACGTCTTCAATCAGCGCGCGCAGGCTGAAGCCCAGCGGAAGCTCGTAAATTCCGGGCTTATTCACATGGCCGGAGATGGAATAAAGACGCGTGCCGCCGTTTTTCGGAGTGCCCAGGCTGGCGTACCAATCGCCGCCGCCGCGAATGATGGCCGGCACAGTGCTGAGCGTTTCCACGTTGTTGATCACCGTGGGGCGGCCGTACAGGCCGACCACGGCAGGGAACGGCGGCTTGATGCGCGGATAGCCGCGCTTGCCTTCGAGCGATTCCATCAGCGCGGATTCTTCGCCGCACTCGTAGGCGCCCGCGCCAGTGTGGGCCGCTAGCTCGAAATCAAAACCGCTGCCGAGAATATTTTTGCCGAGAAAGCCTTTGGCGTAGGCTTCGGCGATCGCGGTTTCCAGGATGTCAATAATGTAGCGATATTCGCCGCGGATGTAAGCATAGCCTTGATTCGCACCGATGGCGCGGCCGGCGATCACCATGCCTTCGATTAATTGGTGCGGATCCATTTCCAGCAGCGGACGATCTTTGGAAGTGCCGGGCTCGCTCTCGTCGCCATTGGCCAGAATGTATTTCGGCTTGGGAAGATCCTTGGGCACGAAGCTCCACTTCATGCCGGCGGGAAATCCCGCGCCGCCGCGCCCGCGCAGATTCGACTTTTTCATTTCGTCAATGATCTGGTCCGGGGTCATCTGCTGCAGCGCTTTTTCCAGCGCCTTGTAGCCGTCGTGTTGCAAATAGACGTCAATCGAGCGCGAGTTGGGGACCCCGAAATTCTTACTGATGACGACAACCTCGTTGGGATTGCGTTCGTGCAGCGCGCCGGAAATTACCGGCACGGGCTTGGGCCTCTTGCCGTCCTGCAACTGCTCGAAAATCACGTCCACCTTTTCCGGGTCCAGGTTCTCGTAGTAGTCGTAATTCACTTGCATGGCCGGAGCGCCGGTGCAGGCGCCGATGCACTCGACCTCCTCCAGCGAGAACGTCCCGGTGGCGGAGACTTCTTTATTGCCGATTCCCAGTCGCTTCTGCACGTGCGCGTAAAGCTCGTTGCCGCCTCGCAGCATGCAGGAAATGTTGGTGCAGACCTGAATGTGATAGCGCCCCGCGGGCTTGCGGCGCAGCATCGAGTAATACTCCAGGGTTTCGGTCACCTGGGTCATGTTCAGGTCCAGCCGTTGCGCGATATCAGTGAGCAGTTCGTCGCTGAGAAAGCCGAAATGGTCCTGCGCGTACATCATCATGGGAATCAGCGCCGAGCGCTTTACCGGATAACGTCCGAGCAGAATTTTAAATTTTTCTTCGAGTGCTGCTGGCAATTGCATAGAAACCTTTTTCCGCCGAAAACTAGCGGTCCACTTCCCCCAACACGATATCGGTCGTGCCGATGCAGGCGACTACGTCGGCTATCAAGCGGCCCTCCGCGAGCTTGGGCAGCGACTGCAAATTCACGAAAGATGGAGCGCGAAACTTCACGCGATACGGTTTGGCCGAGCCGTCACTGGCGACGAAGACGCCCAGCTCGCCGCGCGGCGATTCGATGGCCTGGTAAACTTCGCCCGGGGGCGGCGCGAAACCCTCCGTAAATATCTTGAAATGATAAATCAGGCCTTCGATTGACGTCTTCATTTCTTCGCGCGAGGGCGGAATGATTCCCGGGACCTCTGCACGGAACGGGCCTTCCGGCGGGATTTTTCCCATGGCTTGCTTCACGATCTTGAGGCTCTCGCGAATTTCGGCCACGCGCACCTGATAGCGCGCGTAGCAATCGCCGGCGCTCTGCGTGACCACGTTGAAATCGAATTCGTCGTAGCTGGAATACGGAAAAGCCTTGCGCACGTCGTAGGCCACGCCGCTGCCACGCAGCATCGGCCCGGAACAGCCCATGGCAATGGCATCGGCGGAACTGATGTAGCCGACGCCCTGGGTGCGCGCCAGCCAGATTTTGTTCTTGGTGAGGAGATCTTCGTATTCGTCAATGTGGCCGGGCAGGGAATCCAGCACGCGCTGGACTTTATCGAGCCAATCCGGGGGCGGCTCCAGGGCCAGCCCGCCGATGCGGAAAAAGCTGGTCATCATGCGCTGACCGGAGAGGTATTCGAAGATCTTGAGGATTTCCTCGCGCTCGCGGAAGCTGTAGAGGAAAACGGTCATCGCGCCCAGGTCAATGGCGTGGGTGCCCAACCAGACCAGGTGCGAGGCGCAGCGCGTCAATTCCGTCAGCAGCACGCGGATGTACTGCGCGCGCCTGGGAACTTCCACCCCGAGAATTTTTTCCACCGCGAGGCAGTAGCCCAGGTTATTGGAAAGCGGCGCCAGGTAGTCTATGCGGTCGGTCAAGGTGATGGCCTGCGAGTAGGTTTTGGCCTCGCAGGATTTTTCGATTCCGGTGTGCAGGTATCCGATCACCGGCTCCGCCTTCAGCACGATTTCGCCCTCGAGCTCCAGGATGACGCGCAAAACGCCGTGCGTGGACGGGTGCTGCGGCCCCATGTTCAGGACCATCGTCCGGGCTGCGCCCGTGGGAGTGGTGATGGCGGCGCTCATTGCCGGACGCGCCTCTGCGCTGCAGCGGACCACTGCGTGCACCGAATCATCGGTATCCCTCGGTCGGGTAATCTTTCCGCAGGGGGTGGCCTTCCCAATCATCCGGCATCAGGATCCGCCGCAGGTCCGGGTGGCCCTCGAAACGAATCCCCATCAGGTCGTAGCCTTCGCGTTCGTGCCAGTTCGCGGTGGGCCACACCGATGTCACCGAATGGACCACCGGGTCGTTCCCGGAAAGCTTTACCTTCAGGCGGAGCCTCTCGCGGCGGTCCAGCGAGACCAGATGATAATTCAATTCAAAGCGCGGCTCGAGGGGGAAGCGGTCCACCGGGGTGATATCGGACAAGAACGAAAAACGCAGCGAAGGCTCCGTCGCCAGGTACTCGGCAGCGCCCAGAAGCTGTTCCCGGGGCACGACTACCGTTATTTCTCCGCGAAATTCAAGCACTTCGGCAACCGCCGGCGCACTCCACTCCCTGAGTTTGTGCACTACCGGATGTTTGTCAGTATCCTGCGGTTCCACTATGGGTTCGGTTCCCGAGGGGCGGCGTCTCAGCGAGTCCAGTTGAGCGCGCCCTTCTTCCAGAGGAATATGTAACCGGCCAGCAGAATTATAATGTAAAGCAGCATCTCCACAAAGCCGAACACTTTCAAATCGCCGTAGATCAGGGCCCAGGGATAGAGGAAGATGGCCTCGATGTCGAACAAAATAAAGAGCAGTCCGACCATGTAAAACTGCACGAATATGGGCTGCCGGGCGTCGCCGGAGGCATGCATGCCGCACTCGTACGGCTCGTCCTTCTCGCGCGAGCGTTTGTGTTTGCCCACGATCGCGGAGGCAATCACCAGCACCCCCGCCAGTCCCGAGGCGAGTATAAACATCAGCAACAGCGAGCCATAGTTGTCGAGGTAGTTGCTGTTCATTTTGTTGGCGCTGTTATAATAGCCACCCGAGCGCAGCCGGTCAAATGAACTCTGCATTACAGCGAGATTCCTTGCGCCGCGTTCGGCTTGGGGAGAGCTTAGGAAATCAATCCCGATGAGCTCCGGATTCAATACGGACGTCAAGATCGGCAGTCACGTGTTCCACGTGCAGACCGAAGACCGCGGCCCCAATCACCCGGTGATAGATACGGTGGTGTATCAAAGCGGGCGAATCCTCCATCGCCGCGCATCGAATTACGAACAGGCTGCGGAAGCCGCGCCGCACACCGCCGATGAACTTCGCCGCCGCGTGGAAGAGCAGCACCGCGCGGTGATTGAGGCGCTCCGCTCGGGCGCGTTGGACGCGGAAATCGCTTCCGCGGACACGACCACGCAGGCCAGCCGCCCCGGCGGCATCCAGGTCCAACTGCTGAATCCCGGGTCGTGGCTCTCCGCCGGAAAAGTCTCGCTGGAACTGGAAGTCTCGCGCAAAGCGGACCGCCAGCCGCAAGCCGGAGCGCAAGTAAACGCCGTGATCGAAGGCGCGCTGGACGGCGGCAGCCATTCTGGCACCAGCGACGACCAGGGCCGGGTGCGCATCCATTTTCCGCTGCCTCCCTTGGGTAAAGGTGACCTGGCGCTGGTGATTCAGGCGCAAGCGGAATTGTGGAAGGACGAAATTCGTTTCGCGATGAGGACCCGCGCAAAAAACCCCGCCGCCGGCGCCGCGCAATGACGGTGACGATCAATGGCGAGCGCCGCGAAGTGCCCGAGGGCATCGCCGTGCCGGCCTTGCTGGACCATCTGGGCATGCCGGGCGACCGCGTGGCCATCGAGCGCAACCTGAACATATTGCCGCGCGCCGATTGGCACGAGACGCAGGTGCAGCCGGGCGATACTTTTGAAATCGTGCACTTCGTCGGCGGCGGTTAGCGGGCGGTCTTCGCCGCGGTATGGGCGGCCATGATTTTGCGCGCGGGATCGTTATCGCAATAGACGCGCCACTCGGCGACGCGTTCATCCTTCGCCACGGCTCTCCAGGCGGCGGGGATTTCCCAGAAATTTTCCCGCGCCAATTCGCCGTTCACCGCGAAAGTCCCACGCGCTTTTCCGAACAAGGCGACGACTTCACCGCCATGGAATTCGTCCGTCACTTCAATGGCGTAGTCGGGAAACAAGCTGAAGTAGCCCCTCCATCCCTGGCGCATCTGCTCGGCGCCGCGAAATGTCGCGCCCAGAGCGTCCACGAACACGTGATCGGGCGTCATCAGCGCGACGAGCCCGTCCACATCGTGCGCGTTGATCTTCGCGACGAACGCCATCGCTACGTCGGTTGGGGTGGCGGGATTCATGGCTTCGACTCCCTCCCGTAGAAGGTGCCAACAGCCGGAAGAATATCCATAATTGCGGTGGAAACGCCACTGTTTTACTGGGCGGCGAGCGTTCTTGGTATTGCGCCGAAGCCGACTCCTGTTGAGGAATTATTTCCAGTGAACGCCAGCTACAGCCCGGCCAGCAGGTGGCCCAGCTTGTCCTTCTTGGTGCGCAGGTAGGAAGCGGAATGCCGGCTAGTGCGCGGCCGGCAAGGGACGCGCTCGACCACGCGGATTCCGGCGCGTTCGAGCTGGCTCACTTTGTCGGGGTTATTGGAGAGCAGGCGTACGGCGCGCACGCCGAGAGCTTTCAGAGCTTCGGCGGCAAATTCGTAGTCGCGCGCGTCGTCCGCGAAACCGAGCTGCCGGTTGGCTTCCACGGTGTCCAGGCCGGCGTCCTGCAGTTCGTAAGCCTTCAGTTTATTCAGCAGGCCGATGCCGCGGCCCTCTTGCGGCAGATACAGCAGCACGCCGGCCGGTTCCTTGGCGATCTTGCGCAGCGAAAATTCCAGTTGCGCGCGGCAATCGCAGCGCTCGGACGTGAATACATCGCCGGTCAGGCATTGCGAATGGACGCGCACCAGCGGCGCTTTACGCGCTTTCCCGGCCGCCGGTGCGGAGCCGTTCAGCGTGCCATGCTGGATGGCTACGGCCTCTTCTCCGGGTTTGCGTCCCTCGATGCCGAAAATTCGGAAGCGGCCAAAGCCGGTGGGTAACCGCGCGGCAGCCACCACGCGCGCCTTCCTGGACCGCACGGATTGTTTTCTGCGCTTCATCGGAAACTTCCATTATAGCAGGGTTCGCAAAATCACCCCGGCGCCGCGAAGCCCGACGGGCAACGGCTGCCACTCGCTTTGAACAGAAATGCTGAAAAGTGCCTTTGACTTTGTAGCGGCCGGTTCGGGTTCATCGAACCGGGCAGCCGTTGCTCTTGCTGTTGCCGTTGCTCTTGCCGTTGCTCTTGCCGTTGCTGTCGCTGTTGCTGTTGCCGTTGCTGTCGCTGTTGAATCTCTGCCCGCCGCATTCAGACGGGCGCTGTTGCCGTGCCTTGCGGTGCTGTTGCCGATGCCCCAGGTTTTCTCAGCGCCCTCTGCGCCTCTGCGGTATCTTTGCCGTAATCCCGCCGGCGCCATCCCCGCATTTCCCTTCCATTCCCTTAGCGACTGTGTTACCATCAGTCGTGCGCTTATTTCGCCCACACAAGGAGGACGCATGCCCAGGCTTGCTCGCGTTTCCGCCTCTCGCGCTCCCCGGGCCGCCCTTCGCCACCCCCTCTTCACCCACCCGCGCATTTCTAATCGCGGATTCCGGGATTAGAAAATGACGCAACCTATTGAAAACAAACAACCGCACCCCGTTCTAATCGCGCCCAAAACGCCCACCAGCGCCCCCATCGCGCATTCCCCGCACC
>JBAQJS010000147.1:0-5370 GCA_049300435.1 Candidatus Acidiferrales bacterium
TGCGACCGGACGATCTCACCAGTCCGGGCGTGGCGGTGGGCATGGTCGCGTACATGTCGCCGGAGCAGGTGCGCGGCAAGGAACTGGACGCGCGCACCGACCTGTTTTCGTTTGGCGTAGTGCTTTACGAAATGGCCACCGGCGCGGTTCCGTTCCGCGGCGAAACTTCCGGAGTGATTACCGAAGCAATTCTGAATCGCGCGCCGGTGGCTCCGGTGCGATTAAATCCGGAACTTCCGCCGAAGCTGGAAGACATCATCAACAAGGCGCTGGAAAAGGATCGCGACCTGCGCTATCAGGCGGCTGCGGACATCCGCACCGACTTGAAGCGGCTCCGCCGGGACACCGACTCGGGGCGCATCTCTTCCACCAGTGGCCGCGCGGCGCAGGATTCGGCGCCGCAGCCCACGAGCAGTTCGTCCACGGCAGTCGTCGCACAGCCCGCAGTGGGGAATGCGAGGAAGAAATACGCCGTCGGAGCCGCTTGCGCCGTGGTGCTGCTGGCGGCCGCCGCGTTTGCGGCATATCACTTCTGGGGAGGTTCCCGCGCTCCGGGCGGGCCCGCGAAAATCACGCAAATCAGCCAGTGGGATAAGCCGATAGATTTCGCGCGGCTTTCTCCGGATGGCCACACGGTGGCCTTCAGCTCGCCGGTAACGGGCGTTGATCAGGTATTTGTGATGCTGGCCTCCGGCGGTCAGCCGTTGCAGCTAACCAGCGACGACGGCGCCAAGATCGTGGATAGCTTCTCGCCGGATGGATCCCAGATTTACTACGGCAAATCCGAACAGCAAACCGAGGAGTGGGCGGTGCCGACGCTGGGCGGAAAACCCAGCCGAGTGGTGGGGGGTTCGCATTTGTCTTCTTCTCCGGATGGCGCGTTCCTTTTCTACACCGACGCCGATGAGCGAGAAATCTTGCGCGCCGGAAAATCCGGGCTGGACGAAGAGAAAATATATACCTTCGGCGCCGCCACGCTTCCCATCAGCCGAATCCTGCCCTACGCCGACGGCAGCCATTTGCTGGTGCTCACGGCGGACCCGGTTTCTTCGCGCGAAGGCTTCCGCGCGCATGAGATTGACATCGCCAAGAAGACCGAAACCGATCTGGATGAGATCCCGGGCATCGCGGCGGGCGTCGTGTGGGACGATCCGGGTGACACGATCCTTTTCAGCCGCACCGTAAACGGCCTGACCAACATCTGGAAGTACGGACTGGCGGACAAGAAATTGGAACAGGTTACGACGGGAACCGGTCCGGACACCTGGCCGATGCCCGATCCCGCAGGGAAAGGTCTCTACTTCGTGAACGGCAAGTCTTCCGGATTTTTGACGGCGTACAATACCCGTACCAAGCAAGTCGCCGACATCGCCTCGGAAAACGCCACGCAGCCCGCCATTTCACCCGACGGAAAGAAAGTGATCTACATCACCATCCCGTCGCGGGACCGCAACGAAGTGTGGGTGGCGGACATTGACGGCAGCAACAAAACAAAAATCGCCAGCGGGGAATCGCTGGCCACAGCCATGTGGTCTGGAGACAGCTCGCGCTTCGGTTTCATCGAGGAAAGATCCGGTTCGCCGGACAAACCTTACGTCGTCCAGACCAACGGGAGCGGCCTGCAGCCGCTGACCTGGTCGGGCGGCACGGTCCAGAACGTGCTGTTGAGCCCCGACCAGAAGACCGTGTATCTGAACAGCTTTGAAAAGACGGTCAACCAGGCCACCATCTCGCGCGAGAGCGCGGAGGGTTCCACTCCGGAGAAGGTCAGCGACACTTGCGGTTTTGCCTTTGACGTCGCGCCGGGCGGGAAGTATCTGCTGACATTGCTGGGCGGCGCAGGAAAGGTGGGAATTTACCAGTTGTCGCTGGCCGACGGGAAGTGCACCGCTCTGGTGCCCGGAGTCGTGACCTTCGGCGTGGTCACGGGCAAGGATGACAAATCCTTCACGTACGCGATCCCGTCGCAACAAGACGTTACGATTTACCGCCAGGGCTGGGCGGATGGAAAAGTCATCGGCAAGCCGCAGGTGGCGCTCAAGTTGCCGTTCGCTTTTCCGCTGGTCAGCGGTGGCAACGCCTACGATTATTCCAGCGACCTTTCCACGGTTATCTACGCGCGCGCCGGCGGCCACGCCGACGTGTATCTGCTGAGTCAGAAGTAACTCCGGATTGCGTCTTCGCGACGGCCAAGACAAAGGCGCCCACCTGCCCTTCGAGCCTGCCACCGGCAGGCTCTCAGAGTGAAAAGGCCGCTACAGAGTCAAGACCTGGGCCCGGGAGCATTTTTCCGCAAACTGTGAAGCCGCTGAAGTACCGGTTTGCAGTTCGTACACACACTCTGCAGGCGGGCGCTACGACCGTCGGAACGGATCCCAGCCGCCAGGTTTGAGCGTGGTTTCGCGTTGGTTCCCTTGTACCAGGAGGATCTTGCCGCCGCGCGTGATTTCTCCGATTGGGGTCAGGGTTGCGGCGCCGGACGCGCGGGTCAGTTTCTGCACGTGATGTGGCGGAACGGTGAAGAGGAGTTCGTAATCATCGCCGCCGTGCAGGGCGAGTTGCAGGGGATCGAGTTTTCGCTTGCCGAGCACGCGCGCAGCGGCTGCGGGAATCACGACGCTCGGAACTTTGTTCGCGTAGATTTTCGCGCCGACTTTGCTTGCGGCGCAAAGGCGGGCGAGGTCGGTCGAGAGGCCGTCGGAAAGATCCATCGCAGACGAGGCGATGCGATGCCGGGCCAGCCAGGAGCCGAGCGCGAGGCGGATTTTGGGATACAGGTGCGGCTGGACGAGTGCGCGCAGGCGGCGGTCGCGGGCATGGCCGCGCAGGACCAGCTGCAAGCCGAGTTGCGCGCGGCCGAGTGCGCCGCTGACGTAGAGGATGTCGCCGGGGCGCGCGCCGGAGCGGGTTAAGGCTGAGCCGCGGGCGATTTCACCGAGCACGGTGATGCTGACGAAGCTGAGGGGGCTGCGGGTGGTATCGCCGCCGATGATGGTGACGCCTAGCTCGCGGGCAGCGCGCGCCATACCTCGCAGGAACGCATCCAGCCACGAGCTGGCGCGCGCCGCTGGGAGGGCCAGAGTCAGCAGGAAAAAGCGGGGAGTGGCGCCCATGGCCGCGAGGTCGCTGGAGGCGCGGGCGAGGGCCTTGTAGCCAACGGATGCCGGCGGGTGGGTCTTCGCCCGGAAGTGGACGTTCTCGAGGAACGTGTCGCAGCTGAGGACCCATTCCGAGCGGCCGTTGGGGGAGAGCACGGCGGCGTCATCCCCGATGCCGAGGCGAAGACTGGGCGGAGCGCCTTTGCGCGGGGAGAGCGCCCGGGAGATCTTGGCGATGAGTTGGCTTTCGCGAGGCATCCTGAACTTTGGTACAGTTGTAAAGCGCTTCCCATATAAGGTAAGGTTTGTGCGAGGGAAACCCTAATCAAAATTCGGGCCGGTGCCGATAAGTCCTTTGCGCAGAGGAAGGGACTGTGGAAAACTCAAGTTTGAGGTTGACCACCATCGGTACGGTCATTACAATTCAGCGGGTTTTGCATCACGCTTCTGCGATTGGACTTAGGATTCAGGCCGGGAAATCGCGACCGGGGACGCGCGATTTTCCATCAGCCGTATCAAAATAAGACAGGGAAAAATTAGAGCTTATGAAGGGTAAGTATTACACGTTCTTTATTGCTTCCAGCGCATCCGGCGGGATGCAGAGGGTGCGTGTGCCGTTTTATGTGCTGCACGCCCTGGCGATTCTGGCGGCGGTGGGCGGGATTACCATTCTGGCGGGGATGGGTTCGTACTCACGGATGCTGTGGAAGGCGACCAATTACAATTCGCTGCGGCGGGAGCAAGACACTCTGAAGCAGCAGTACCGGGCGCTGCAGACCGAAGTGAAGGATACGAACCAGCGGCTGGATTCTTTGCAATCGCTGGCGAGCGAAGTGGCCATGGCTTACGGCATCACGCGGTTCAGGCAGACGCCGTTTGCGTTTGGGGATGACTCCGAGCAGCCGGACGTGGAATACCAGGAATCGGTGGACGAATTCAGCTACCTCCAGAGGAATGCATCGGCGGTGACATTGTCGGATGGCGGTATGCGGCTTTTGCCGGCGACGCAGCTGAGCAGCCTAGGCATCGTGCCGACGCTGTGGCCGGTGGTGGGAGAGATTACCGGGCACTTCGGTGAGCGGCTGGACCCGTTCAGCGGTGAGGGCGCATTTCACGCTGGGATGGATATCGCGTCGCATTACGGGGATGCGATTCACGCAACGGCGGACGGCGTGGTGGTGGTGGTGGAGCAGCGTGCGGGCTACGGGCGGTTGGTGGTGGTGGATCATGGATTCGGGGTGAGCACGTGGTACGGGCATCTTTCGGGATTCAGCACGCATGTGGGCACGCGCGTGAAGCGCGGCGACATTATCGGTTTTGAGGGCGACAGCGGGCGCTCGACGGGCCCGCACCTGCATTACGAAGTCCGCATTTACAACACGCCGGTTAATCCCTGGCGTTACCTCAGCAACGCAGCTACTTCGACCTCGGCCGCAGATTAATTCTTCGCCCTCGTCGGAGCCGCACCTTTCCCTGCACTGCAATCTCGCTGTGCAATCTATCTGGAGCTGTGTGGATAAGCGGCGGGAGGCGGCTTGTTGGCGCGGGGCGCGCTGGGAATGCGTGGCGCGGCGGCCGTGGACGGGGCGGCGGCGAGCATTTCGGGGGTGATCTCGAGGGTGAGGCGCACTATTTTATTCTGGTGATTGATGCTGGTGCGGTTCAGGAGAGCTTCGAGGAACGCGACCTGCGGTTTAGTCATCTGGCGGCGCGTGTGAGGGTCGGAGAGCGCGATGGAGCCGGCCATCTTGCCCGTTTCGAGCAGGAAAGCGATTTGCACGGCGTTCTTCAGGGAATCGGACTCGGCGTCGAGGGTGACTTTGAGATTGTCGCCGTCGGGTTGGCCGGCAAAGCTGAGGACCTGGACGCTGCGGGCGAGCTGTTCGAGCTGCGGCGAGCTGCTGAAACTGGAGTAAAGGCTGGGCGGAAGATGGTCGGTGCGCGCGACGGCGAAGAGCGGGGCACCGGCGACGCGTTGAATGCGGGATTGCATGGCGGGTTCGCGGCGCGAGGACGCGGCGCTGACATCCACGCGTGACAGCAGCTCCGTTGCGTTGCGGCCGCCTGCCAGCGCGATGCGGGTGGGCGAAAGAAACATAAACGAGACGGGAGGGTTTCCCGGGACTTCGTACACCGTTTGCGTGCCGGCGGCGGTTTGCTTTCCGGTGCGCAGGGCGTACGCGGCGATTTTCTTCTGGTCGAAGCGGCCAACGGCAATCGCCAGAACGCGATCCTGGCCCAGGATGTCTTGAGGAGTGCCGAAGCTTGCGGG
>JBAQJS010000148.1:0-4562 GCA_049300435.1 Candidatus Acidiferrales bacterium
GATCGGGTTCATGAGGGCGGAGTCATCCTGATCTCTCGCTTACTCGGACTGCTCTTTATTTTCCTTGGCGAAGCATTAACGTTGAGCCTGCTGCGCGATGCGTGGCCAGGTGCATCCCTTGACGATCGCAATTCGGGGAATGGGAGAAAATCGTGACGACGGAAAAGAATGTAACGATCAACAAGCTGCCAACCGGAGTTCCGGGACTCGACGAGATTGTGGGGGGCGGTTTTCCCGAATACTCTTTCAACAACATCGCGGGGGCTCCCGGAAGCGGGAAGACGACTCTGGCACACCAGTTCGTGTTTGCTAATGCGACCCCAGAGCGACCGGCTCTCTATTTCACTGTGCTGGGTGAATCCGCCATAAAGATGCTGCGATATCAGCAGCAGTACACATTTTTCGATCCCGCCAAGCTGCCGGATGCGATTCGCTTTATCAACCTCAGCCAGATTGTGCTCGAGAAGGACCTGGGCGCGGTCCTGGCGGAAATCACAAAAGAAGTTGAAAGGGCTAACCCTGCTGTGGTGGTTGTTGACTCGTTCCGCACGATGATGCGACAGCCGAAAAGCGACATGGACCTGCAATCCTTCATTCAGCGCTTAGCCCTGTCTCTTGCCAGTTGGCAAGCGACAACTTTCTTAATCGGCGAATATGCCGAGGAGGAGTTGCGCGATAATCCGATATTTACCGTCGCCGATGGACTGTTCTGGCTGCGCCAGACGACAGAGCGAAACTCAATTGTCCGCAAGCTGCAAATCATAAAACTGCGCGGCCAGGCTTCTGTGCCCGGGTTGCACACGTTCCGCATCACCGAGGCCGGAGTGCAAGCCTTCTCGCGCACATTTGGGTTGAGCGCACGCAAGAGAAATCCACCGGGCAATCGGCGCCTATCCTTCGGCGCTCCGGAGTTGGACAGGATGTTGGATGGAGGCGTGCGCGAGGGCGATAGCGTGCTCATAGCGGGGTCATCGGGCACCGGGAAATCTGTTCTCGCAACCCAATTCATTGCGGAGGGCATACGCCATGGGGAGCCGGGAATCGTGGCGGTCTTTGAAGAACGCCCGCAAGCCTATGCAGAGCGGGCCGCCAGTTTAGGTTTGGATTTGGAAACACCGCAGAACGACGAGAAACTCACGATCCTCTATCTCCGCCCTTTGGATCTCTCGGTGGATGAAACCATGCAGTCGATTCTCGACGCTGTCCAGAAGATCGGCGCAAAACGCCTCGTGATCGACTCCTTGGCAGGGTTCGAGATGGCTCTTTCGCCCGGTTTTCGCGCTGACTTTCGCGAGTCGCTCTATCGGATGATCTTCGCTTTGACAGGAATCGGAGTAACGATTCTGAGCACTGTTGAGGTAGATGAATCTTTTACTGAATTCCCTTTCAGTACATACTCCATTTCTTTTCTCTGCGATGACATCATCCGGCTCCGGTATGTATCCATTGACGGTCAACTTCGCAAGGTTATGGTGGTGATCAAGATGCGCGGAGGCAATCACGCCAAAGAGATTCGCGAATATGAAATCACGTCGAAGGGCGTGGTTATTTTGGATCAACGCCTGACAAACTATCAGGGCCTGATCAGCGGAATCCCTGTGCATTCGAACCGGTCCACCCATGAGGTGCAGTCCTCCCATGAATCCGAAACCAAGAATCAGACCTAAGGAATCATCTGAGAATCAGGAATTCGGAGCCGAACTTCGCCTCGCTTGGGAATCCGGTGTTTCGGGCCTAGAGCGCTTGATTTCGAACACCTCGCCGCTGCCGGTGGCTACATTGGCGGGACCCGATCACATCCTGTGCTACGTCAATCCTGCCTTCTGTCGGCTGGCCTCGAAGACTAATGATGAGTTGTCGGGAAAGCGTTTCGACGAGGTCGTGGGCTGGGCGGGCTGCCTTCGATTGCTGAACCGCGTGTATAGCACGGGAGAAGTCATAATCCAGACTGAGCCGGAAAGGACAGAAGATCATTCCGCTCGTTGGTCGTACACCATGTGGCCCGTCCGCGGCGCAGCGGATCACCCAGCGGGTGTCATGATGCAAGTGACCGAGACGACACAATTTCATCAGCAAGCAATCGCCGTGAATGAGCAACTATTGCTGTCAGGGGTGCGGCAGCATGAACTCAGGGAAAACGCAGAAAGCTTGAACGCGCAACTGAAGCAAGAAATTACAGATCGGAAGAGGATGGAACGGGCCCTGGTCAATAGCGAAAAGCTAGCGGTGACCGCGAGATTCGCCTCAACCATGGCCCATGAGATTAACAATCCTTTAGAAGCAATGACTAATCTGGTCTATCTGCTGGCCCCTCTCCAAACCAGCCCCGAGACGCGAGCCTACATCACCACGCTCGAAGATCAGTTGCAAGCCCTGCGTCACATCACTGCACATGCGCTCAAGTTTCACCGAGATGGCAACAAGCCTGCAGAATTCAATTTGAAAGCTGTGCTCCGCGAAGTGTCAGACTTTTATGGCTTGCAGGCTGAGAGGAAAGGGGTCGTTTTTCACGAGCGCATTGAGACGGAAGGTGCAATTGTGGCCTTCAGAGGTGAAATTGTGCAGGTCGTGACGAACCTGTTGCTCAATGCGCTTGATGCCACGGCCGCTCGCGGACAGGTCATCCTCCACCTATATCCTGCTCCACACTGGCTTTGTGAAGTCCATAAATCCCCCGGTTATTGCATCTCGATCGCCGATTCCGGGAGTGGTATTGCACCGCAAGATCGGGCGCAAATTTATCATCCTTTCTTCACCACAAAAGGGGACCGAGGAACAGGACTTGGATTGTGGGTAAGCGCCGGTATCATCAACCGTATTGGTGGTTCAATACGCGTTTGGAGTTCGTGCCGGCCGGGTCGTTCTGGCACATGTTTCTCTGTCTTCCTGCCAGCTAAGCAAACTGACTTCATACTGCTCAATCGCCCTAGAAGAGGAGTTGATGGAAGTTTGAAGTGCTCGCAAATCTAGGCGGGAGAATCCTTGCGCTTTCAACGAACTTGAAATCTCCTGAAAGTGAGCATAATTGAACAGCCTTCTCCTCCGTTTTATGCAACGCTCTGCTAACCGGTTTCCTGGCGGTAAAACGGACTTTTGTATTGTGTCCGTTCTTCGCCGTTAAGAGATTAGGTCGTACATCAAAGGGATGGAATGCGAACGTTGCCAATGATCGATTCACAACCCTCGTGGGCCTATCATGCCGATCGGTCCGAGGGTAGTTCCTTCGATGAGAGTGCCCAACAGCGAGAAGAATGCACGGTCGATGAGTTTCCCTCGCTAGTCAATTGGGAGGCTCGATCGGACGATACTGGCCCGCATTGGAGACGAGGTGAATTCTTCAGAAACCTGTCGACGCAAGCGATAAGAGAGTTTGAGTCGATTAAAGAACCCCAACGCTGTCCCCGCACCACCGTTCTGATTAGCGAGGAGCAAGAACCATCGGATGTGCTGTTCTTGCTTAAGGGAAGAGTCAAACTTTCGATCAATTCAATCGATGGCAGACGACTCATTCTTGCTATCGCGTGGCCAGGGGAAATCCTCGGGCTCACATCCGCGTTCTCCGGATGTCCTCATGTGATAACGGCAGAGGCACAATTCCCTTGCATGATCAGATCGCTCCAGCGTCAAGACTTTCTCGACTTTCTAATGCGCTATCCGATGGCCAGTCAGAATGTAATGCGCGAATTGGGCGTGGACTACAACCGCACCGCTCAACGATTGCGGACTCTCGGCCTAGTATTGACCGCGCCATCCAAGCTGGCGAGGCTTTTTCTGGAGTGGTGCAAAGAGGGTGTGCAAACAAAGCGTGGTGTCCGAATACAGTGCTCGCTTACTCACGGGGAAATCGGTGAGCACATCGGCGCCTCACGCGAAACAATTTCCCGAATCATGAAGGATTTCAAGAGCCACGGGCTTGTTGAGCAGCGCGGGTCGATTCTAATCGTTCCGAATCTTGAGGCCTTGGAAGCTTGTGAAAATGCGATCTGAACTTGTATTCGGCGCCGCGGCGCACGTAACGAATCGTTACTTGCTCACAAGTATTGCCGCGAAGGCGACACGCGTATTGCATAGGCCTAATAGTCGTCTGGAGGACACCTCAAACGACGTATTACGGCTCTTCGGCCACGCCAATTCCTTGGCTCACCCCAATCCCATCGCTTATGCGAACTCAGGCGGGCGGGTACTGAGTACTTTTCCAGCGCGATCTCGCTGAAGAACTCAGAGAGACATTTGCAAGGTACAGACGTAGCCGCGATGGTCAATTCCGCACAGACCTTAAGACGTCACGGGTTTACAAACGTGATAGTCCTCAATGTCGCCACCTTAGCTATTGGTGTCACGTGCATTAGGCAGAGGAAAACGATATGCCACAGTTCGGGTCGCCTTTTTCAGAGTTGGCAAATGCAAGGAAGCTCACGGACGAAGAACTCGTCAGAGCGATTCGGTTCATGGTAGCTGCAGAGTACGAAGCGACTCAGATGTATATGCAGCTTGCCGAGTCAACCGAAAACCAACTCGCCGTTGCAGTGCTCAAGGACATTGCGGACGAGGAACTTGTGCAC
>JBAQJS010000149.1:0-1919 GCA_049300435.1 Candidatus Acidiferrales bacterium
GGCAGCAACTCCTCGATGCGATTGATGGGATGATCGGCGATGCGGGTCAGCACTTCGCGCAGATAGGCCTCGGGATCGAGACCGGTCAGCTTCGCCGAACCGATCAAGCTGTAGATCACGGCCGCGCGTTCTCCGCCTGTATCCGATCCCGCAAACAAGTAGTTCTTGCGCCCCAGGGCCACGCCGCGCAAAGAGCGTTCGGCGGCGTTATTGTCGATCTCGATGTGTCCATCCTCTGTATAGCGCACCAGCGCGTCCCAGCGGGAGAGGGCGTAGCGAATCGCCACCGTGGTCTCCGATTTGCGCGACAGTTTCGACAAGGTCGCCTCGAACCACTGTCGCAAAGAGTCGAGGAGCGGTTTCGACTGCGCCTGGCGCACGGCACGGCGTTCGTCCGGCGGCTTACCGCGAATCGTTTCTTCGATCCCGTACAGCGCTCCGATCCGCACCAGCGCTTCTCGCGCCACTGGGGAAGCGTGTGCCTGTTCGAGATCGTAGAACTTACGCCGCACATGCGCCCAGCACGCGGCTTGCTGAATGCGGCCATTTTCGTAGAGTTGATTGAATCCCGCGTAGGCATCGGCCTGCAGCGTGCCGCGAAACTTCTCCAAATGCCGCTCAGGATGTTCGCCCTTGCGATCCGGCGAGTAGGCAAACCACACGGCTGGGGCGGCGCTGTCGCCCGCGGGACGATCATCGCGAACGTAGGTCCACAAGCGCCCGGTCTTGGTCTTGCCATTCCCCGGTGACAACACCGGCACCGGCGTGTCGTCGGCGTGCAACTTGCCTGCGGCTATCACGTAACGACGCAACGCTCCGACCAGCGGCTCCAGCAACCGGCTCGTGCCGCCCACCCAGTCGGCCAAGGTCGAGCGCTCCAGTTCCACATCCTGACGCGCATACATCTCGGATTGCCGATAGAGCGGCAAGTGATCGCAGTACTTCGAGACCAGCACATGCGCCAACAGGCCCGGCCCCGCTACACCGCGCTCGATCGGACGGCTGGGGGCTTCGGCCTGCACGATGCAGTCGCACTTCGTGCAGCTCAGCTTCGCGCGTACGTGACGAATCACCACAAAACTGGCGGGCACGTACTCCAGCATCTCTGAAACATCTTCGCCCAACTTCCGCAGCTCGCCCTGACATTGCGGGCATACCGTTTCCTTCGGCTCGTGCCGGCGCGTTTGTCGCGGAAGATGATCCGGCAGCGTGCGGCGGGTGGGTTTCGCCGCAGGAGTCGAAGCGGCGGGGGCGGGAGCCGGTTCTGGCGCGTGGGGCTCTTTCTCGCTGCGATTCGATTCCAGTTCCTCCAGCCGCAACTCCAACTGCTCGATCTGCCGCGTGAGCTTCTCCGACTTGCGCCCAAACTGCATGCGATGCAGCTTGGCCAAAAGCAGCTTGAGATGCTCAATCTCGCGCTCACGCGACTGTAACTGCTCCTGCGTGGTGGTGAGTTTGCTTTCCGTGGAGAGTAACTTGCTTTCGGCGGAGACTAACTGTTCGTATTGAGTAAGGATCAGCGCTCGTAGCGCATCTGCAGGAAGAGCGTTCAGATCGGGGAGCGCCACCACTGACATGCGCGGAGTATCGCATGAACGCGCTCGTTCTCATCCCCGTGCCCGCAAAAAAAGTTGTGCAAAGAATCTCGCCGGTTACACCGACAACTGCGGGTCCTTGCCGTTCGCATCAAACGTGCGCTCCGGCCGCCGCCAGTCAATGCCTTCCAGCAGCATCGATAACTGCGCCCGCGTTAACGAAACCGTGCCGCTCGCCGCTTGCGGCCAAACGAAGCGCCCACGCTCCAGTCGTTTCGCCAACAAACACAACCCGTCACCGTCATACCAGAGAACCTTGATGAGATCGCCGCGCCGTCCCCGAAACACAAACACATGCCCGGAGAACGGTTTCTGTTCCAGCTT
>JBAQJS010000150.1:0-46941 GCA_049300435.1 Candidatus Acidiferrales bacterium
TTCTTCCTGCCGCACCCGCTCCTGCCGTTCCCGGTCGGCGGCCACGGCTTCTTCCACGTCAGCTTTCACGATGAGCCTCCACTTCCAGTTGCACCAGCTCGGTCGGATAGCTGCCGGTGTAGCACGACGTGCAGAACTTATGGCTGGTATCGTCCGTATCCTCGACCGCCAGCCGCAATCCCTCCAGCGAAACGTAACCCAGCGAATCCGCGCCCAGGTATTTCCGGATTTCCTCGACGGAGTAATTCGCCGCGATCAATTCCTCGCGCCGCGGCGTATCCACGCCGTAATAGCACGGCGAAATCGTCGGCGGACAACTGATCCGCACGTGCACTTCCGTCGCGCCTGCCTCGCGCACCAGGCGCACGATTTTCCGACTGGTGGTTCCGCGCACGATGGAATCGTCCACCAGCACCACCCGCTGGCCCTCCAGCATTCGACGCACGGGATTCAGTTTTAGCTTCACTCCGAAATCCCGTATGGCTTGCTCCGGCTCGATGAACGTGCGGCCGATGTAGTGATTGCGGATCAGCGCCATGCGAAAGGGAATTCCCGAATCCGCCGAATAACCGATGGCCGCCGGAACTCCGGAATCCGGCACCGGCGTCACGATGTCCGCTTCCACCGGATGCTCTTTCGCCAGCAAGCGCCCCAGGCGCTCGCGCGTGCGGTTCACCGGCATGCCGAAGACGATGCTGTCCGGCCGGGAAAAATACACGTGCTCGAAGACGCACTGCTGCAGCGCCTTGGTCGGCGCGAAATGAAAGGACTCCACTCCGCTGCGCGAAATCCGCACCATCTCTCCCGGTTCCACGTCGCGCACGTATTCCGCATCAATCAAATCCAGCGCGCAAGTTTCCGAGGCCGCCACCCAGGCGCCCTCCAGGCGCCCCAGGCACAGCGGACGAAATCCGCGCGGGTCGCGAATCGCGTAAATTTCGTCGCGCGTCAGCAGCAGCAACGAATATGCGCCTTCCACCTGGTTCAGCGCATCGGCGATCGCGCCGGTCAGGTTTCGCGCCGCGCTCCGCGCGATCAGGTGCACGATCACTTCGGTGTCGCTGGTCGTCTGAAAAATGGACCCGCGATGTTCCAGCTTCTTTCGCAGCTCGATCGCATTGGTCAAATTGCCGTTATGTCCCAGCGCGATTTTGCCTTTGTTGCAGTCAATCACCACGGGCTGCGCGTTCATCAGCGTGTTGTCGCCCGCCGTGGAATAGCGCGTATGCCCGATCGAAGCATCGCCCGGCAGCCGCGCGATCACTTCCGGCGTGAAAATTTCCTGCACCAGCCCCAGCGATTTGTGTACGTGGACCTGTGCGCCGTCCGTCGAAGCGATCCCCGCGGATTCCTGCCCGCGATGCTGCAGCGCGTAAAGCCCCAGATAAGCCAGCTTCGCCGCTTCCGGGTGCCCAAATATCCCGAAAACGCCGCAATGGTCGTGAAAATGATCGTCGCCGAGTTGCATAGCTGTCGTCACGCCGTCAGCGCCTTTCGGGCATATTCCGCCCGCACCGATGGAAGCAGAAGCCAGATCAAAATCGCACTATTTAGCGCTATCGCAAAAGTTAGAGCTAGGTAAGTTCTGGATCCGCCCCCAAAATGGAACGCGGCCAGGGCGCCGATGATCTCGAAAGTCGTAAGACAAATCGCAATATAACGACCCAAGACCCGCCGAGCGAAAATTCCCCAAGCGCAGAGCAGCAGCGTGCAGGACGACATAATCTCTGCGTACACCGGGAAAAACGATAAAGGCTCGCTCCGCGCAAAACCGCTGATACTGTCAATGAGGGGCGTTACAAAGCTACTCCACACCATTGCGACAGCCTCTGTAGCGAAAACTACCGCTACGAGCCAACGGCCTCCATTGACTAGCCCATTCGTCATGCTTTCTCGATGGCCTTCGGCAGAGATTCGCTCCACACGCGTCGGAACGATTCGATACTGCCTTGTATCACAGCTGCGCCCTCATATTGGATGCGAAATTCACCGCGTGTGACTGTGCCGATTTGCCGCGCATGGATTTGGTATTGTGCCGCAATCGCATTCACGCGAGCAAGCGAAGCAGGCGCAAGAGATACCACCGCCCGCGCGCCACGCTCTCCAAATAACGCGCCCTCCGCAAAATCTTCCGCGCCGCCAGCCGCGATCGCAATCTCCGCGCTCAGCCCTTCGCGTCCGAAACACGACTCCGCCACGCTCACCGCCAGCCCACCATCGCTCACATCGTGCGCCGAACGCACCGCGCGTTCGCCAGCCAACGCCACCAAACAATCAATCAACCGTTTCTCCGCCGCCAATTCAATCTCCGGCGGCAATCCCGCCACAATCCCATGAATCGTCTTCGCGTATTCGCTGGACGCAAATTCGCTCCTCGCAGCGACGGCCTTCAGCCCTCCATCTTCGCGGCTTCCATCCAGCAGTAAAATCGCATCGCCTTCGTTCATGAATCCCGAACCCAAAGCGCACTCGGCATCTTCCAGCAATCCCAGCACGCCCAGAATGGGCGTGGGATAAATCGGCTTGCCCAAAGTTTCATTGTAAAAACTCACGTTCCCGCCGGTAATCGGCGTTTCCAGCACCCGGCAAGCCTCGGCAATCCCGTCAATCGCTTCGCTGAACTGCGACATCACCTCCGGCTTTTCCGGATTGCCGAAATTCAGGCAATTCGTCGCGGCAATCGGGCGCGCGCCGCTGCACGCCACGTTCCGCGCGGCTTCGGCCACCGCGTGCATCGCGCCCAATCGCGGCGCGAGAAATCCCCAGCGTCCGTTCCCGTCCGTCGCGAGGGCCAGCGCGCGCCTCGATTCTTTCAGTCGCAGCACCGCCGCATCGCCAGCGCCGGGGCCGAATCGCGTGTTCGTGCGCACCATCGAATCGTACTGTTCGGTGATCCAGTGTTTCGAAGCGATCGTCGGGGAAGCCAGCAAGCGCCGGAAATTCTCAGTCAAGTCCGTTCCCGCTGCGGACACCGGCACGCTCGCTGCCTTCCCCGCCGCGCCCGCCGCCGCGCCAGGTTTCGCGATCGGCCGCTCGTAACGCGGCCCTTCCTCGGCAATCGCGTGCGCTGGAATTTCCGCGGCCACCTGCTTGTGATTCAGCACGCGCAAAATTCCATCTTCCGTCACGCGGCCGATTTCCACCGCGTCCAGTCCCCACTTGTGGAACACATCGAAAACTTCGCGCTCGCGCCCGCGCTCCGCCACCAGCAGCATGCGCTCCTGCGATTCGCTCAGCATGATTTCGTACGGCGTCATTCCCGTTTCGCGCTGCGGAACCCGCGCCAGATCAATCTCGATTCCCAACCCGCCGCGCGAAGCCATCTCCGAGCTCGAACTCGTCAGCCCCGCCGCGCCCATGTCCTGAATCGCCACCACCGCGCCCGTGCGCATCGCTTCCAGGCACGCCTCCAGCAGCAATTTTTCCATGAATGGGTCGCCCACCTGCACGTTGGGCCGCTTCTGTTGCGATTCCTCGCTGAATTCCGCCGAAGCGAGCAGCGAAGCGCCGTGAATTCCGTCGCGCCCGGTTTTCGCCCCCACGTAAATCACCGGATTCCCCGCGCCGCGCGCCTTCGCGAAAAATAATTCCTCGCGCTTGCAAATCCCCAGCGCCAGCGCGTTCACCAGCGGATTATTCGAATAGCACGCCTCGAACGCCACTTCGCCGCCCACCGTGGGCACGCCAAAACAATTCCCGTAAAATCCGATCCCGCGTATCACGCCATCCACAATGTGCCGGTTCCGCGCAATTTCCTCGGGCGTCGCGTTCCCCGCGGCAGGCCCTGGCGCAATCGGCCCGAACCGCAGCGAATCCAGCACCGCAATCGGCCGCGCGCCCATCGTGAAAATATCCCGCAGAATTCCGCCCACGCCCGTCGCCGCGCCCTGAAACGGCTCGACGAAGCTCGGATGATTGTGCGATTCGATCTTGAACACCGCCACCAAGCCGTCGCCGATATCCACCACGCCCGCGTTTTCCCCGGGGCCTTGCACCACGTGCGTTCCGCGCGTCGGCAGCCGCTTCAAATGCACGCGCGACGATTTGTACGAGCAGTGCTCGCTCCACATCACGCTGAAAATTCCCAGCTCGGTGAAGTTCGGGTCGCGCCCCAGTATTTTCTGCGTGCGTGCGTATTCTTCGGGAGTAAGGCCGTGCTCTGCGGCGATTTGCGGGGTAACTTTAATTTCGGTTTCGATCATTTTTTGTGGGCGTCGCGCGCGCACGAACGCGCGCAAGCTTTACGCCGGAACCGCCGCCGGGACGCTCTTGGTCGGTTCCGCCGGCTTCCGCTCGGCCCCTAGGCTCGCCACCATCGAGCGGAAAATCACCAGTCCGTCCGCTGAGCCTAGCGGCGCCTCCACCGCGCGTTCCGGATGCGGCATCAAACCCAGCACATTGCGCTCGCGGTTGCAGATTCCCGCGATGGCGACCAGCGAGCCGTTCGGGTTCGCATCGCGGTCGTTCGCGCCCGCGTCCGCGCCGTCCGGCCGCACGTAGTGAAAGATCACCTGGTTGTTGCGCTCGAGCTCCGCCAGCGCGGCAGGCTCGCAGAAATAATTGCCTTCCATGTGCGCGACGGGAATTTCCAGCACTTGTCCCGGCTGCGCGGCGCTGGTGAAGGGAGTGTCCGTCGCTTCCACGCGGATGTGCACCTGCCTGCACAGAAAGCGCAGGCCTTGATTGCGCATCATCGCGCCGGGCAGCAGTCCGGCCTCCAGCAAAATCTGAAACCCGTTGCAAATGCCCAGCACCAGCCCGCCGCCGCGCGCAAAACGCTCCACCGCTTTCATCACCGGAGAAAATCGCGCGATCGCCCCGGTGCGCAGGTAATCGCCAAAAGCGAACCCGCCGGGCAGGATTATGGCGTCGCAGCCCGCCAGATTCTCCGACTGGTGCCAGATGAATTCCACCGGCTGCCCGAGGATCGCGCCGACCGCGTAAAAAGCGTCGTCGTCGCAATTCGAACCGGGAAATTGCACTACGCCGAATTTCATAATCGCGCCCCTTATTTATTTTAGCATGCGTCCGCGCGATGCCGCAGCGCCACTTTGCGCCGCGCTGTCGCTCGTTTTTCGGCCCCACACAACGCAACCCCTCGTCGAAATCGAGCCGATCCCCCTCGTTTTCTGTGTACAATTCGACTTCGCGCAAAAATGCCAATGTCCGGCCAAGGAGAACTGTAAATGTCCAGGGTTCCGCTCCTTCTTGCTCTTTCCCTGCTGTTTTGCGCTTCTTCCCTGCCGGCGCAAGACGAAATTCCCCCGGTTGCCTGGCGCATTCCCATCGGCCAACCGCCCGCGAACCCCGGCACCCGCAAGCCCGAGCTGCCCCCGGACACAAATCTTGACGACGGCTACTGGCAGGGCGCGCCCGTCGGCGGACTGGGCGCCGGCACTTTCTCCCGCACCTATCGCGGCAATTTTGAACGCTGGCACGTCAAGGCGGGCATTCACAAATACGAAAATGTTCCGGCCGATCAATTCTCCGTTTTCGCGCAGCAAGACGGGGGCGAACCGGTCGCCATTGTGCTATCCACCGGCAAGCCGCAGGGTCTGGCGCTCTCCGCATGGAATTGGAGCTACCCGGTTGGCGCGGGCGAATATGCCGCGCTGTGTCCCAAATCCTGGTACGCCTATAAGACGTCGCAGCTTCCCGTGACGCTTACTCTCGAACAGTTCTCGCCCGTAATCCCCAACAATTACAAGGAATCCAGCTATCCCGTCGCTGTTTACAATTGGTACGCGCAGAACCCCACCGACAAGCCGGTCACCGTCTCACTGATGTTTTCCTGGACCAACATGACCGGCTGGTTCCGCGATCAGGCGCACGACTTCGGCGGCGCCTTGAACGCGCTCGACATCAACAGATTCACCACCGAGAAGCTCTCCAGTGGCAACATGCAAGGCATCGTCTTCGACCGCCAGCGCAAAGGCCCGGTCTCCGAAGAGTGGGACGGTCAAATGGCCATCGCCACTCTGGCCGGCTCCGGCGTCCAGGTGACTTACACCACCGACTTCGATCCCACTTTGCCCGCGGCGCAGGTCTGGAAGTCGTTCGCGGCCGATGGCCGCCTCCCGGACTTCGCTCCCGGCGGATGTTTTCAATCCGGAGCTCTGGCCAATTCCTGCCTTTCCGTCTCCAGTAGCGGCGAGCAGATGGCGGGAGCCATCGCCGTGCGCTTCACGCTGGCGCCGGGCGAAAAGAAACTCATTCCCATGGCGCTGTCCTGGGATTTTCCCATCGTCCAGTTCGGCGGCGGCCGCAAATGGGTGCGCCACTACGCTCAATTCTTTGGCGCCCCCGGCACCAACGCCTGGGCTATCGCCCGCGCGGCGCTGCAGAACGGCCAGGAATGGAGCCGCCAGATTGACGATTGGCAGAAGCCTTATCTTTCCGACGAATCCAAGCCCGCCTGGTTCCGCGCGGAGCTTTTCAACGAGCTCTATTACCTGGCGGATGGCGGCACGCTCTGGGGCCATGAACTCAATGGGCCAGCCAATCCGAACCATCCTTCCAGCGCCGCGACCGATTCGTTCACGTACATGGAGTGTTTCGACTACCAGTATTACGGAACTCTGGACGTGCGCTTCTACGGTTCCTGGCCGCTCATCCAGTTTTGGCCGGAAATCGAGAAGCAGACCATGCGCGAATACTCAGACACGATTCCCGAAGAAAATCCGCAGCGCTCGCTGTGGGGCTGGATGTTTAGAGAACAGCACAAGTTCGAGACGATCCAGCGCAAGACGCCGGGCGCGGCCCCGCACGACCTTGGCAATCCCATCGAGGACCCACTGGTCAACGTCAACCAGTACAACTGGCAGGACGTCACCAACTGGCGCGATCTGAACAGCAAGTACGTGCTGCTCGTTTGGCGCGACTACGTTTTTAGCGGCAGCACGGATCTCGACTTCCTGCGCTACAACTACAAATCCGTCCGTCTGGCGCTGGATTACCTGCGGAAATTCGATACCGATGGCGACGGCCTGATCGAAAACGGCGGCTTTCCCGATCAGACCTACGACGAATGGCCGGCCAGCGGCGAGAGCGCGTACTGCGGCAATCTGTATCTCGCCGCTGTCCGCGCGACGGCGGAAATGGCGCGCATCCTCGGTGACGCTGCCGCAGCCCAGGAATACGACGCGCTCTTCAAACGCGCGCAAGCGGCCTTCATCAAGAAACTTTGGAACGGTTCGTACTTCAATTACGACACCCGCAGCTCCTACAAGACCGCCATCATGTCCGAACAGCTCGCCGGGCAGTGGTACGCCAATCTCACCGGCCTGGGCGACCTGGTGCCGAAAGAAATGCGCGTCAAGGCCCTGCAAACCATCTACGACAACAACGTGATGAAGTTCGGCGGCGGCCAGATGGGCGCCGTCAGCGGCATGAGCGCGAACGGCGAAATGCTGCACGATAACGAGCAGGTGCAGGAAGTCTGGACCGGCGCCACCTTCAGCATCGCCTCCGAAATGATCACCGAAGGCATGTCCCAGCAGGCCTACCACACCGCAAAAGGCGTGTACAACGTGGTATGGGATCCCAAAAATGGCCGCGGCTACTGGTTCCGCACTCCCGAAGCCTACGACGTCCGCGGCCTTTTCCGTGCGAGCATGTACATGCGCCCCACGGCCATCTGGGCCATGGAGGCCACTCCCCATCCGCTCAAGGAGCCGAACGCGAAGTGACCTGGAGCTGCGCGCTCTTGGCGTCTTCTGCGGGGCGCGCTGCCTAAATCCTGAATGGAGCGCTGGGACGGGTGCGCGAAAGCCCGAAAAATTAGGCGATTAGAACGGATGTCGGTATTGCAGACATTAGACTTAGGCCGATTTCTAATCGCCGGGTGGGCGATTAGAAACTAGCTGGAGCGTGCAACCATCAGCTGCTTCAGCCAAACGGTTGAAGGCACGTTCGCCGGGCTAATCCGGCGATGGGTTAAAATATGATAGGGAGATTCGCAGAACACGTGAAACTGAAATTGCCGGAAGGGCCATTTGGCGCTTATTTGTTCGACTGCGACGGAACCATTGTGGATTCGATGCCGCTTCACTACATCGCCTGGAAGAAAGCCCTTGCTGAATGGAATTGCTCATTTGACGAGCGACTCTTCTATGCATGGGGCGGCACGCCCGTGGCGGAAATCGTCGCCATGCTGAACGAAAGACAGGGACTGAACATGCCTGTCGAGGGCGTGGCGACGCGCAAGGAGAACCTCTATCTGGAACTGCTGCCGCAGCTCAAAGCGGTGCCTGAAGTGGTGGAGCATATCGAAGACCAGCATGGGCGGATTCCGTTCGCGGTCGTATCGGGAAGCACGCGGGAATCGGTGATGGCGTCGCTCGGTTCGCTGCGGCTGCTGGATAAATTCGACGCGCTGATCTGCGCCGGAGACTACCAGAAGAGCAAGCCGGCCCCGGACGCTTTTCTCCTCGCGGCCGCGAAACTGGGAGTGGCGCCGGAATCCTGCCTAGTGTTTGAGGATACGGACATGGGGATTGAGGCAGCGCAAGCCGCGGGGATGGCGTCGGTGAAAATTCCTCCGCCGTGGGAACGGGGCGCTGGGTCGTAGTCGTGTGCTTGCCCACGCGCGAAACGTGGGCGCCGGAAAGAATCAGTAGCCCAAATGGTATAGGTACCCGACAGCCAGCGCGGCAATCAGGCAGTAGATGCCGAAGAGATACCAGCGGCCGCCCTCCAGCCATGCGCTTAGCCATTTCAGCGCGACCAGCCCGGCGAGGAATGCGAAAAACGCTCCGAGCAGACTGGGAAAAGCCGCCGACGCAAAAGTCGCGGCGCCTCCCGCGTGTTCGGCATGCACCACCCGCATCACCTCGCGAGCCAGCGCGACCGGCGTGAGAACCACCGCCAGCGCAAAACTGAACATTTCCGCGCGCGACTTCGCCATCCCTAGGAGCATTCCCGCAGAGATGGTTGCGCCAGAGCGGGAGAATCCTCGAAACGGCAAGCAGAGTCCCTGCACGGCTCCGATAATCCCCGCCCGTTTTGCGTTCAGCTCATTCGCCGTGGTGAAACTGTCCAGCGGTTTTCCGCGCTCGACGAAACCGGCCACGAGAATCAGAATTCCCACCAGAGCCAGGGCGGGAGCCACAAGTTCCAGGTGGCTGAACAGGTCCTCGATCTGCGCGTGCGGAACGCCGCGGAAGTAGGTCTTTTCGATGAGCTTTATAAGGGCCTCGCCGACCAATCCGGTGAGGGCCGTCGCGAGCACGACATATACGGCAAACCTCCGGAAGGCCGCCATGCTCTGGAAATATGCGTCGCGCCATTGCTTCCAAAAGTAAACGATTACGGCAAACATCGTGCCGGTGTGCAGCATGATCAGAAGCAGGGTCATAGAAGGAGACGAGGGGTCCAGGCCAAGCAACTTTTCAGCGACTACGACGTGCGCCGAACTCGAGACGGGAAGCAGTTCTGTCAATCCCTGCACGACGGCAAGGATGAGAATGTGCCAGAGAGGCATTTGCAAATTCTAAGGCAGGTTCGGCAGCGGCAAGTGAAAAAAAAGCTGCCAACGCAAACGCCGCCAGCAGAGCAGCTGCGAGCGGAAGAACGAACCAGCAAGTTGTGCGCTGATGAGAACACTCCCGCCGGATCGGCAACGCCAGTTGCGGTCGCCGCGTCCGGTGTTGTAGCGCGCGAGTGGTGATTCCCGAATGGCGCGCTGGGGAGGCGCGGGCCAATACGAGCAAGTTACGGACGATTAGAACTGGTGCTCGCATTGCAGTCATCGGAGTTAGGTCTCTTTTCTAATCGCCGAGAGATAGATTCGAGACTGGCGCGACGGCGCAGCGACGGCCGTTCGGCCGACTGCATTTCAAAGAAGGGAACACCACGAACAGGTGAGCTGGTGATCGGTCCGTTCAGGCAAGTGCGCGCAAGTTCGTGCGGAGGCGGTCCGCGTCGCCGTTCCCCAGCAGACCCTCAACCGCCGCATGGGTGCGTTCCCAAATTGGAACGGCGCAGGCCAGCAGGCTTTGCCCCTCTGGCGTGAGCGCCATCATACGGCTGCGCCTGTCCGCGGGATCGGGCGTGACTTTCACCAGACCGCGGCGCTGCAATGGCTTGAGCGCGGCAGTCAGCGTGGTGCGGTCCATAGCGAGCAAAGACGCCACCGCCGCCATCCCCGGCGGCTGCGGGCGGTTCAGAGACATGAGCAGCGAAAATTGGCCGTTGGTCAGGCCGAAGGGTCGCAGAGCGTCATCGAAGCGCCGTGCCAGAGCGCGTGCAGCGCGCTGCACATGGAGGCAGAGACAGCAGTCGCGGACCAGCAGCGTAGTCTCGTAGGGAACGGTTACAGGGCTTGACATACGTCCATAATATTGATATCAACGTATCGAGTCAAGTATTAGGAGGCAGCTCATGCAACAGCATCCAGTGGTATCGCGGGAAGAATGGCTGGCCGCGCGCAAGGCGCTGCTGGTGAAAGAAAAGGAAGCCACGCGGCTGCGCGACAAGGTCAATGCCGAGCGCCTGGCGCTGCCGTGGGTGAGAGTCGAGAAAGAGTATGTGTTCGACACGCCGGCGGGAAAGAAGACGCTGTCCGAGCTGTTCGCGGGCCGCAGCCAGCTGCTGATTTATCACTTCATGTTGGGCCCGCAGTGGGCCGCCGGTTGCCCGGGTTGCTCGTTCCTGTCCGATCATTTCGAAGGAACGCTGCCCCATCTGGAACATCACGATGTGACTCTGGTCGCGGTATCGCGCGCGCCGCTCGTGGAGATTGACGCGTACAAGCGCCGCATGGGGTGGAAGTTCCCCTGGGTGAGCGCGTTCGGCAGCGAATTCAATTTCGACTACCACGTTTCGTTTGCGAAGGAACAGCTGGCCACCGGCAAGGTTTTCTATAACTTCACGGAAATACCGGTTGTTCCGGAGACCGCGGGAACCGAGTTGCCCGGGCTGAGTGCCTTCTACAAGGACGAGGCGGGCGATATCTTCCATACCTACTCGACTTACGCGCGCGGCGGCGAGGAATTGATCGGCACGTTGATGATCCTGGACCGCGCTCCGAAAGGGCGCAACGAGACGAGAGGAATGGACTGGGTGCGTCGGCACGACGAATACGAGGCCGCGCCCAAAGCAAAGGCTCAAGGTGCCAAGCCGGCATAAACATAACAGCCGACAACTCGGAAGCGGCGGCGTCTCGCGTTTCTTCATCGCGTCCCGGATTCGTGTTAGCGGACTTCGTCGGTGAACGCCCGCTTCCACTGCTGCGGAGAAGCCCACCAGATTTCCGCCTCTCCCCAAAACTCCCTTTTATTCTAATACTGACTATGTTATCATGAGTCGGGCGCTTTTACGGCCCGCCTAAGGAGGACCCATGTCCGGCCCCGCTCCCACTCGCCACTCCCCAGGGCCGCGATCGAACCCGCCGTCCTCCCCACTCCAACGCCACCCCTCTCAACCGCAAGTGTCCGGAAATCGGAAACCAACTCAACTCCTTCCATGTCAACAAATAATTCATCGTCAATCGCTACTTTTGGTCGCAACAACGTCTCGACCCTCCCTCCCATTACCTACGATGAACTTAGAGGAAGATTTTTTCCGGCGCCTGCGGCGCTCTCTGGGCCGTTTTCCCGGCTGTGTGGATGCCGCGCATAGCGAACAGGTCCTGCGCTGCTATTTGCTGGCGGCGGAACGAATGCATGCCTGAGACAACACTCATGCGAGACACCCTAAAAACCCCTTTCAACAGAAATGCTGGACAGTGCCCATAGCAGGTGGTTCCTTGACCGTGGTGCGCGGGTCGTCTAAACTGCTTGTTTCGACTAGGGGCTTGATTCGCCGCAGTGCGCGAACGAGCCGAGAAGCGGGTGCTGCGCCGCGGAGCGGTAGTTGTAGAGGCGGGTGCGGCAGCCCGATGGAGATCCCTCGCCCGCTGGTGCGGGACTCGGATCCTAATAAATCGTCAGGGAGATAATCGTTGCCGAAGCGCACTTTTCAGCCGCATGTGCGGCGCCGACACAAGAAGCACGGTTTCCGCAAGCGCATGAAAACTCAGGGTGGACGGAAAGTCCTTGCAGGACGCCGCAAAAAAGGGCGCCACAGCCTCACGCGCGTCTGACGCGGCGCGGCTGGGTTTCCCTCGCGCCTTTCGCCTGATGCGCCGCGCCGAATATGACGCGGTGTATCGCGAAGGACGGCGCCGCAGCAGCCGCGAGTTCACGCTATTTCTACGTCCCAATGGCCTCGACAGCAGCCGGTTCGGCTGGAGCATAAAAAAGGCGCTGGGTAACGCGGTCCGGCGCAACCGAATCCGGCGACGCCTCCGCGAAATAGTGAGATTGCACCGACAGGAGATCGCCCCAGGATGGGACATTGTAATTCATCCACGCAGCTCGGCCGCGACGGCGGAATTTTCGGCGCTGGCGGCGGAGCTGTTGCGGTTGATGCCGGCGCGCACGGCACAGACGGCCGGGTAGTGGCGAGATCCGCGCGCAAGTTCGCAGAAATGGGGCGGACGAAATCCGGGAGCCAGAAACTTCACGGGCCAAGGCCCATGCCCGCAAAGAATGAGGCTGCAGCCGCGCCTGACGGCATCGGGATCGCAGCGAGCGCCGCTGACAAGACCGATGGGCAGGGCGTGAACTACATCTGCGACCATCGCCACATGAATTCTTCCGCAACGAAGCCGCGATCCATATCCAAATGGGTGCTGCTGGCCTTCGTGCAGTTTTACAAGGTTTTCTTCTCACCGTTTCTCGGTGGAGCCTGCAAGTTTTATCCCTCGTGCTCGAACTACGCGCAGGAAGCGATCGAACTGCACGGCGCGCGACGCGGGGCATGGTTGGCGCTGAAACGGTTGGGGCGTTGCCGGCCCTTCACCCAGGGCGGATTTGATCCCGTGCCGGACGCGGAAGATTTGGACGCGGAATGGTTGCGCAGCGGCGGGGGCCACTCCGCCGTGGTGGAGAGCAAGGAGCACGCGCAGTGAAGGAAATGTCCGACCAGGTCCGCGGAATTGTATTCGTCATTGCGGCGTTGATCGTCCTGTTCGCGTGGGGACACTTCTACAAGCCGCCCGTCCCGCCTCCGCAGACGACGGCTCCAGCTACTGCGCAACAGCCCTCTGCGACGGAAAGCGCGCCGGGCAACGCACAGGACAACGCATCGGGCAGCGCGGCAGCCGCGCCGGAACACGGCCGCCGGGCCGCGCGGAAGGGCGAAGCCCCCAAGGCTCCGGTGAATCCCACGGCGGTGGAAGACACCGCGGAAAAATTGCTGGTGGTGCAAAGCCCGCTGTATCACGTGGAACTATCCAATCGCGGCGCGGTGGTGAAAACCTGGCAGCTGAACAAATATTTTGACGACCAGAAGCCGCCGCGGCCGCTGGATCTGGTGAACGAAGCGGTAGCGCAACAACTGGGCTGGCCGTTTTCGCTGGTGCTGGCCGATTCGCAGCTGGAAGCGAAGGCGAACTCCGCGCTTTACAAGGTGGAGGCGTATCAAGGCGTCGCGGCCGAAAAAAAGAGCGGCGCCGCGGGCGCGTCGGCGAAGCAGGAGTTCGAGGCCATCCCCAACAACAACGCGAATCCACTCACCGCTCCGGTAAAGATCGTTTTTCATTGGAGCGACGGGCATCTGGACGTCAGCAAGACGCTGAATTTCAGCGAAAATTACGAAACGACCGTGGAAGTGGCAGTGACGCTGGACGGCAAGCCGGAGCCGGTGGCGCTGGCCTGGCGTGGCGGATTCGGCGACCGAGCCGTGTATAACGCGGCGCAGCTCGTCACCGTGTATTACAACACCGGCGGCAAGCTGAGTCTGCTGCAGTACAAGAAGCTGGGCGTTTCAGGGAATCAAAGCCAGCCCGCGGTGCAATACGGACCGCTGGAATTCACGGGCATCGAAGATCAGTTTTTTACCGCGGCGTTTTTGCCGGACGGCACGGACCTCTCGCTGTGGCACTGGATGCAGAACCACGCCGATACCAAGGACGGCAAGCAAACCACCGAGCCGGAAGCGGAAATGGCGACGGGAACCACGGCCAGCGTACCGCTGCGGATGCGCGTGTATGTGGGGCCAAAAGAACTTTCGTTGCTCGAGACAATTCAGCCGCCGCTTTCGGAGCTGGTGAATTTCGGGTGGACGGGAGTCATCGCCAAACCGCTGCTGTGGATTCTGCAGACGCTGCACACCAAGGTGGCGAATTGGGGCTGGTGCATCGTGCTGATGACGCTGGTGATCAACGTCGCGATGTTCCCGCTGAAAATGAAGAGCTGGCGCTCGATGCAGAAGATGCAGAAAGTGGGCCCGGAAATCCGGCAGATTCAGGATCGCTACAAGAAATATTCGATGAGCGATCCGCGCAAGAAGAAAATGAACGAAGAAGTGATGGCCATCTACAGCCGGGAAGGCATCAATCCGCTGGGAAGCTGCCTGCCGATGGTGTTTCAGATGCCGATCTGGTGGGCGTTGTGGCGCGTGCTGAACGGGGCCATCGAGCTGCGCCACGCGCCGTGGATCGGCTGGATTCACGATCTTTCGGCGATGGACCCGTATTATATTCTGCCGATCGGCATGACCATCATGATGTACTTGATGACCAAGATGACGCCGCAGACCACCACCGATCCGACGCAACAGAAAATGATGACGCTGATGCCGCTGTTCATGGGGTTCATTTTTTTCCGGCTGTCGAGCGGACTGAATTTGTACATGTTCACGAGCAACCTGGTGGGAATCGGGCAGCAGTATTACCTGAACAAGACAGATCCGCTTCCCTCCAAATCCAAATTCAAAAAGAAAGTCATTGATGCGTGACGAACGACCAACGGTTGGGAAGAGGCCCTTTGTGAAAGATCGCGGGCAGGGCGAAGCGCGCCTGGATCGCGAGCGCGCGATCGCGGAATTGAAGCGCTATCTGGACGTGGCGGTGCGCGAGATGGGCCTCGAGATCGAATACGAGATTTCGACACCGGCGACGGTGGATGGCGCGCCGGACGACAAGGATGTGCTGGTCGCGTTCCACGGCGCGGATCAGGATTTTCTGCTGGAGCACAACGCGGACCTGCTGCTGGCGCTGGAGCACGTGGGGCATCGCTGGCTGCGGCTGGACCCGCGGCTGCACGACCGCGTGCGTTTCGATTGCGGCGAGTATCGCGCCTTGCGGCTGGAAGAATTGAAGCTCTCAGCGCGTGTGGCCGCGCAGCGGGTACGCGAGACGGGGCAGCCCTTCCGGTTTAATCCCATGTCGCCGCGCGAACGGCGATTGATTCACCTGGAATTGAGCGGAGCGCAGGGAGTGCGCACGGCAAGCGAGGGTGTGGGCGACCGGCGGCAGTTGGTGGTGTATCCGGCGGGGAAGAAGTGAGGCGTGTGATTCGTGAGTGATGATTAGTGATTCGTGCGGTTTGCGTGACGCTTTAGGTTTTTCGCTGCGGCTCTTCTTTCCTTAATCCTCATTGCTGTTGGCGCCCACTTTTCGCGTTTCACATTTCCATGGTGTAGCCTTGCTTGCCCACGTTGATGCATTGCGTCGTGCCGAGGCGATCGCTGATGCCCGCCGTTTCGTGGATGTGCCCGCAGAAGAGGTAGAGCGGCTTTTCGCGCTCGACCCACTCGCGCAAAGTCGGACTTCCGGCGTGCTGGCCTGCGGCATATTCGTCTAATTTTGTATCAAGCGGCGGGAAATGGACGACGAGATAGAGTTTTTCGAGGCCAGCGAATTGCCCGAGGGCTGCGGCGATTTCCGCTTCCGAATATTCGCCGGGAGTCTTGAACGGAGTGATGTTGCTATAGCCCAGGCCCGCCCAATTGGTTCCGGCGACCTGGCGCGTCTGGCGATGAAAATCCACGAAGCCGTGCTGCTGGCAGAAGGCTTTGGTTTGCTGGTGCGTTTCGTGATTTCCGGGCAGCACGAACAGGCGAGCGCCGAGCGGCTGCAGAATCTTGCCGCAGTTCTCAAGCCCCTTGCCGAAATTGCTTAGGTCGCCGGCGGCGATGTAGATGTCGGCAGGCTGCGCGACCACCCGCTCCAGAGCACGCAAGTCGCCGTGAATATCGCTAAAGATAAGAATTTTCATCGCGCTTTCCCCGTGTGTGGCGGAGCGATTCGAATCATGCGCTGCACGCCGGTGCCCTCCGCTTCCCAGCCCTCTTCGATTGGATCGCCAGCGCCATCGAATACTATACGATAAGAAAACGGCGCGGGACCGCGGCGTTTGCGGCTGATGAAGCGGTGCTCGTCGAAATCCACATAGTGCAGGCCGTTCTTAGTGAAGGTGCGGATCACCGGGAAGCGGGCGAAGGACCAATAGAGCTGCACCTCGGGAAGCTGAAGCGCGCGCGCAACGTATTCGTTCGGCGGAGAATCGGCGCTGAAGGCAAAGGCGGGCGGCGCGGCATCGCGCAGGTCGAAGCGGCTTTCGTACACGCCGTCGGTGGAACGGATGACGCCGCCCCAATCGAGAAGTGAAGGCGGGAGCGGGAGCGCCGCGATGCGGTCAATGGGGACGTGATTCGCGGACGCGAAATTCCTCACGCGCAGCAGCGCCGCATGGTGAGCGACGCTGCATGCGAAAACATAGGCGAGCAGTACGACCAAGCCGGCCTGGGACCAACGCGCGGCGGCGACGCCGAAGCCCGCGTCGCGAATGGCCGGAAAAAAGAAAAGCGCGGCGATGATTCCGCTCGCGAAGAACGCAATCCAGACGTGAAACGGAAATCCTACCGCGGCTGCGATGATCCATGCGGCGAATGCGCCGATGGTGAATACAGCCCACATCGAGAGGGCGCGCGCGGAGCCCTTGGTCCGGTCGGAGTAAATCCACGCGGCGATTTGAGGAAGCAAGGCAATCGCCGTGAAGCAGAAATCAACGATAAAGAGCACATCCCAGGCGACTCGATCCTGCGAAAACGGATACCAGATTCGCGTGCCGAAGGAAGTCATCGCGTCGAGCAGTATGTGACTGGCGATGGCGACGGCATAAATGATGAACAGGATTAGCCAGGAAGGGGATTCCCAATCGCGCAGACCCCAACGCTTTCTGGCGAAAGCGAAACCGGCGCGCGTGAGCCACGCCAGGATTGCGGCGAAAAACGGCAAGCCGACGAAGGAATGTGTGATCGCGCGGTGATATTTCACGATGGCGAGGGGATCGCGGGAAAAAACTTCCTCGACGACGTCCACATCCGGAAACATGGCTCCGATAGTGGCGGCGAAAGTTGCGACCCGCGCGTTGCGCTTCGAAAAAAAGCCCTTGCCGATGAGCGAACCGACGATTCCGTGAGTTATGGTGTCCATGAGAGATTGAAAAAAGAAAGAGTGTACACGATGGGGCGCGATTCAGACGACTGCGAGGAGCGGCGAATGCTTGGCGGTGACCTCTCCTACGATGCGGCCGGGGACGCCGTGGCGCTCCAGAGCAGCGAGAGCTGCGGCGGCTGATTCGGGAGCGATTGCAGCGAGCAAGCCGCCGGAAGTTTGCGGATCGAAAAGTAGCGCGCGGAATTCGTCGGGAACGGCGGGCGCAAAATCCGTGCAGCTTTCGACAAAATCACGATTGTTCTTCATGCCGCCGGAGAAAAATCCGCGGCGAGCCGCTTCGATCGCGCCGGGCAGATAATCCAGACGGGCGTGGTCTATTCTCAGTGAGACCCCGCTGCCAATGGCCATTTCGCGCGCGTGGCCGAGGAAGGCGAAGCCGGTGACGTCCGTGACGGCGTGAATCGGGCGCTTGTCCGGCGCGTGGGCCACATCAATTTCATGCAGCGCTTCGGCCGCGTCGCGATTCAGGCGAGTCATGGAGGCCGTGGCGCCGGCGACCCAGGCTTCTTCCGCCTGCCCCTGTTTTAGGGCCGTAGAGATCACTCCCGTGCCGATCGGTTTGGTGAAGATCAAGGCGTCCCCAGGCCGCGCGCCGACATTCTTCCAGATCCGTCGTGGATCAATCACCCCCGTCACCGCGTAGCCGAATTTCAATTCATCGTCGCGAATCGAATGGCCGCCGACCACGGTGCAATTCGCTTCCGTCATTTTCGCCAACCCGCCGCGCAAAATCTGTTCCAGAATTTCCGGCGCGCCCGCTGCGGGAAACGCGAGGATCGTCAGCGCAGAAATCGGGCGCCCGCCCATGGCGTACACGTCGCTCAAAGCGTTGGTAGCGGCCACCTGGCCGAACAGCTCCGGGTCGTCGAGGATGGGCGTGAAAAAATCCACTGTTTGAACGATGGCGAGATCGTCGGTGAGGCGATAGACGGCGGCATCGTCGCTGGTCTCGAAACCAACCAGCACATTCGGGTCGCGCTGCGGCGGAAGCCGTTTGAGCACCGCGTCGAGAACGCTGGGGCTCAACTTCGCGGCGCAGCCTGCTGCTTTTGCGGTGGTCGTCAGCCGAACTTGTTCCGCCAAATCAGTACCTCCGTGGAACCGATTGGACGATTATAGCGCGCGGCGTCGCGAGGTTCTATGCGTGCGCGGCGGCTGAACGGATGGGAATGGTGATCGGTTTGGAAGCGTCCGTGGCGGCGAGCATGTGGCAGCGGCCGTCGAATATGGCGCCAGGCTCCATGACGAGGCAGGGCGTGTGAATTTCCCCGGTGACAATGGCCTTGGTTTGCAGCTCCACTTTGCCGGAAGCCTTGATGATGCCGTCAAAGTGGCCGCTGATAATCACGTAGTTGCCGTCAATCTGCCCCTCGACGTGTGCGTGCTCGCCGAGAATCAGTGTTTCGTGGGAAACCAACGTTCCCTTCATCGCGGAGTCAATGCGGAACGTTCCGATGGACTCGAGGCGGCCTTCGAGCTTCACGCCCTGATCGAGGAAGCCAGCCCATTCGCCAGAATCATGTCGCTTGCGGTCAAACCAACCCATCGGTAGCCCTCATGCAAGGTAAATAGCGTAACACTATTTTCGCATGAGTTGGTCGTAGAGACGTGCCAAATCACTATCATCGTAGTATTCAAAGACTAACTGACCTGGTTTGCCGCCGTGCCGCGGGTTCATGTGCACGCGCGTGCCGTACTCGCGCTGCAGCTCTTCGAGTGCTGCCTTGGTATTAGCATCCAACGAGAAGGTCGGTGCGTTGACATGCGGCTTCGTACTACGCGAGGCAAGACGTTCGACTTGCCGGACCGTCATGCCGCCGCGAGCAACTCGGCGGGCGATGGTCAGGCGCGATTGCGAATCGGCGAGCGCCAGGAGAGCGCGTGCGTGCCCGGCCGTGATGCGGCCTTCTTCAAGCAGGTCTTGAATGGGTTCTTCGAGCTTCAATAGCCGCACCGCGTTGGCGATGGTGGCTCGGTCCTTGCCCGTGCGATCGGCGACTTGTTCTTGCGTGAGGTGAAACTCGTCAATCAGACGCTGAAAGGCATGTGCTTGTTCGATTGGGTTCAGATCCTCGCGCTGGAGGTTTTCCACCAGCGTCATCTCGAGTGCCATCTCTTCGGGCACGTCTCGAACGACGACCGGGACGCGCGTGAGCCCCGCGCGCTGGGCTGCGCGCCAGCGACGCTCGCCGGCGATCAGCTGGTAACGGCTGCCAATCCGGCGGACGACGAGGGGCTGCACGATTCCGCTCGACGTGATGGAGCGAGCCAGCTCGTCGAGAGCCTCCTCGCGGAAGCGGGTGCGAGGCTGATACGGGCTGGGGTCAATCAGGTCAATGTCCGCCTGGAATAAACCCTCAGTCGGTGCCGGGGCCGCCGCCGTCGCCGCCATTGCTCCCGCCCCTGGGCGGTGCGGCTGGGCCACTGGCGCCAGCTCCTGCGGTGGCGGCTGAGGCGGCGGGGCTGTTGCCGGCTCCGGTTCCCGAATCAGCGCGCTCAATCCCCTGCCCAATGCGTTTCTGGGCATTAGCGATAACCTCCTTGGCTAGTTGAATATAGCTTTCAGCGCCCTTACTATGGATGTCGTAGAACATGACAGGCATTCCGTGGCTCGGCGCTTCGGCTAAGCGGACATTTCTGGGAATTATGGTTTCGAATACCTGCGCCCCAAAGAAGCTGCGAAGGTCGGCCGCGACTTGTTTCGATAACGTGGTGCGGTCGTCGTACATGGTTAGAAGGATGCCCTCGATTGCTAAGGAGGGATTGATCGTGCGGCGCAGTCGCATCAGGGTGTCGAGAAGCTCGGAGACACCCTCCAACGCCAAATACTCGCACTGAATCGGAACCAGGACCGAATCGCTGGCTGCGAGCGCATTCAGGGTAAGCAAATCGAGCGACGGCGCACAATCTATCAGAACGTAGTTGTAGCGCGCGAGAATGCCGGAAATCGCTCCCTTTAACCGATACTCGCGATTCTCGAGGTTCACGAGTTCGACGGCCGCTCCGACGAGATTTTTGTCCGATGGCACGAGGTCCAGGCTCTCGACCTGGGCGTCGAGAATAATCCTCTCTATGGGCTCATCCAGAATCATGGACTGGTAGAGCGTGCGGCGCGCAGGATCCTTTGGAAATCCCAGTGCGCTGGTGGTGTTGGCCTGGGGGTCGCAGTCAATGATGAGAGTGCGCTGTTCCGAGGCGGCGAGAGAAGCGCCAAGATTTACGGCTGTTGTCGTTTTTCCTACGCCACCCTTTTGGTTTGTAATCGCGATGACGCGGGCCACCAGAGAATCTCCCAAATGCGGGAGAAATGTAACAGAGAGGTTTGCCGAGAGGCAAGATGTTTCACGTGGAGCGTGGCAAATTCATGGTCGTTCCACGTGGAACAATGCTGCGTTCCTGGTGCGTTCCACGTGAAACATGCGCGTGGAGCTAGATTACCGACCCGGCCAGAATGAACCTCCTATCGGAATTAGGAATTTTCACTGGATCTCTCCATTTCCATCCCGATCGCGCTGAAATTCTCTTCATATCCTGTTCTCCGACCCATAAGACCAGAATTCCATTACTTGAAAGCGCAGTGCTCGACCAGCGAAGGAATTCGTCATCAATTCCGAGCGCCCGGGCCGTCACAAAGTCGAATCGCTCCGTCATGAGAGGCAAATCCTCCATACGCCCGCGGTGGACTTCAACATGATCCAGCTGCAGCTGGCGACTGAGCTCTGAGAGAAAAGTTGCCTTCTTGATGTTAGATTCTATGAGAACCAGGCTTAGCTCGCGCTGAGCCATATGGATTGGTACGGCTGGGAAGCCGGCACCCGAGCCAACGTCGGCGAGCCGACCATGCCGTATGGGGATCGCCTGGGCGGCCAGCATGCTCTCGCCAAAGTGGAAGCGAAGGATCTCGATCGGATCTGTCACGGTTGTGAGCGAAACGCGGCGGTTCCATCGAACCAGCAACTCCATGTAAACGCGGATATTTTGGCAGAGTGGGCCGTCCGCAAAGACGCCGTACCGCAGCAAGATATCCGAAATCTGTTCATCAGAAATTGGTTTCACAGTTGTATACTATGTAGGTAGTTTTACGTTTGTTTAGACACATGTATCGTGTTTATTTTCTGCAGCTTGCGACGTAATACTCGCGAGCGCATTTCGCATTCGTGCAGGCGCCAGCAGTCCGACGGTAATGTCCGCGACGAAGTGAGCGACGACGCAGGGTAACAGACTTTCCGTCCATGCCCGTATGGTTGAAAATACAAGGCCGATAGTAAGTGTGGAAATCAGGCCGCGGCGGCCTTGATACAGATGCGCGAGGGAGAAGAACGCAGCCGAACCTATGATTCCGACGATGATTGAGCCACGCGACCAGTCCTGAAACACACGCTGCACGAAGCCGCGGTAGATCAATTCCTCGCACAGCGCCACGGTGCTCACCAAAGCAAAGAAGGCCAGGCGCTCAACGTCGTCCTGCGGGAATAGCTTCAGCGCGAGCTGTGGAAGAAAGCCCTGAATTCTGGACGGGTGCGTGGTGAGGCGGCGCAGGCCGAGAAGCTGATTGAACAGCACGAGGGCTGCGAGCGCGATGGTAGTCACGATCGTAAGCGCAGGATACGGAGTGGCGAGGCCAAGCTGCGGTGCGCGTAATCCATGCGCGCTGGTGCGCCACAGAACTACTCCAGCGGCGAGCCATTGAAACGCGAGCGTGGAAGCGTAGAGGGAGAGGCGGTCCATCTTCGTGGTGCTGGGCAAGCACATCAACTGGCGGACGCGCCGGCGACCAAGCAGCGGCACGGCAACGCCGAGAAAAATCAGAATGAGAGCAAAATCCCAATGCATGGCGGTAAATGAAAGCACTTTTGCCGTAACGGAGCAAGCTGAACCATGACGTCGAGGCCGCGGGAGTTGACAGCGCCGGACAGACCGCCGTATCGTTCTTGTTCCTGCAAACGGGAACCATGAAAATCTTAATCATCGGTGGCGGCGGGCGCGAGCACGCGATGGCGTGGAAGCTGCGGCAGAGCGCGAACGTCACGGAAATTTGCTGCGCGCCGGGCAACGGCGGAATTTCGCGCGTCGCCGAATGCGTGGCCCTGAATACGGGCGACGTGCGCGCGGCAGCGGACCTGGCGACGAGGCTGGGCGCGGACTTGACGATTGTGGGCCCAGAATTGCCGCTGGTGAATGGCATCGCCGACGAATTCGCGCGGCGAGGACTGGCGATTCTGGGGCCGCCACAAAGCGCGGCGCGGCTGGAAGGCAGTAAAGTGTTTGCGAAAGAATTCATGGAGCGGAATGAGATTCCGACGGCGCGCGTGTACGGAGTCATCGAATCGGCAAGCGAAGCCAGCGCGAAGCTCGACGCGGCGGCGTGGCCCGTAGTCGTAAAAGCGGACGGATTGTGCGCGGGCAAGGGCGTGCTGGTGACGTCCTCGGCAAGCGAAGCGAAATCGTTCATCGAGCGATTGATGAAGGGCCAAGAATTTGGCGACGCCGGAAGACGCGTGCTTTTGGAAGAAGGGCTCGCCGGTAAGGAACTTTCCTATATTATTTTGACCGACGGCGAGAATTTCGTTTCGCTGGCGCCGACGCGCGATCACAAGCGAGCGTTCGATAACGACGAAGGGCCAAACACCGGGGGCATGGGAACGTATTCCACTGACGACATGCTGCCGCGGGAAGTCGAGGTCGAGATTCTGCAGAGGATTGTCCGGCCGACGCTGGCGGGATTGCGCAAAGAAAGAATGGAGTATCGCGGGTTCATTTTTTTCGGCTTGATGCTTACCAAAGATGGCCCAAAGGTTCTGGAATACAATTGCCGGCTGGGCGATCCGGAAACGCAGGCGATTTTGTTGCGTGCGGATTTCGATTTTGCCGCGGCGTGCATGGGCGCAGCGCAGGGAAAGCTCGATCCGTCGCAGGCCAAGTGGACGCCGGGAGCGAGTGTGTGTGTGGTGATGGCTTCCGAGGGTTATCCGTCAGACCCGGTTTTGGGTAGGCTCATCGAGGGGCTTGACGCCGCAGAGGCAGTTCCCCGCGTCGCTGTGTTCCACGCGGGAACGCGATCCGAGGGTGGCAATTACTACACGAGTGGTGGCCGAATCCTGGGGGTTGGCGCACTCGGCGAAACTCTACAGGCTGCGCACGATGCCTCGTACGGCGCGGCTAGTAAGATTAGAATAAAGGGATCGCACTACCGTAAAGACATAGGAGTCAGTAAGATAGGCCGGAGACTGGCTGCGGAGGCGCTGGCAAATGGCTGAGGTGCTGCGCCTCTTTACGTGCCTGGTCCACCGTTTTCCGATGCGCGACGTCCCGCAAGCCGAAGCCGTCGAAAACAAGGGCTTCAAGGACTGCATCCACGGAAGGCCGGGGAGCAAGCGTCAAGTGTCGCTGATGGACCGCGAGACGCTGGATAAGTTCGGGCTAGCCCCCGGCGTGGTGAAGGAGAACATCACGACGCAGGGGCTTGATTTCCAATCCCTCGCGACCGGCCAGATGCTGCGGGTAGGAGAATGCGTGCTGGAAATTACCGGGCCATGCGACCCGTGCTCGCGCATGGACGAGATACGCATGGGACTGCAAGAGGAGTTGAGAGGCCAGCGCGGGTGGCTGTGCCGCGTGACGAAATCCGGGAAAATCCGGCGCGGCGACCGCATCGAAGTGCTGGCGTCGAGTGAAACGATAGACACGGAGGGAGAAATGGAACGGAGAGTGTCGCAGTGACGGCAGTGGACAAGCAACGCGAGGCGCAGGTCGGAGTGCTGATGGGTTCGGACAGCGATCTGCCGGTGATGAGCGAAGCCGGGAAGGTGCTCGATAAATTCGGCATCGCCTTTGAAATGGAAGTGATGTCCGCGCACCGCTCGCCGGTGCGCGCGCATGAGTACGCGACGACCGCGCAGCGGCGCGGGCTGAAAGTGATCATCGCAGCGGCGGGCGCGGCAGCGCATCTGGCCGGAGTGATTGCGGCCAGCACCACTCTGCCCGTGATTGGCGTGCCGATGGGCACCAGTTCCTTGAACGGTCTGGATGCGTTGCTTGCGACCGTGCAGATGCCGGGCGGAATTCCCGTGGCTACGATGGCGATTGACAAGGCCGGAGCAGTTAACGCGGCAATTTTCGCGGCGGAGATTCTGGGCTTGTCCGATCCGGAAATCGCGCGGAAATTGGTGGAGCATAAGGAAGAGCTGGCGAAGTCGGTAACCGAAAAGAACGCGCGATTGCAGCAGCAGCTTGCGGAACGGAAGTAGATCGAGCCTGCGAAATCATTCAGAATCGCGGGAAATCCTGCCCTTTTTGATTACCCCACGTTTGACGTGAGATCCTTCGTTGCTGCGCTTTTCGAGTTGGCGGCGGTGCGGCGGAGGCTCGCGGATTTTAGTCCGGCGATGAACCGTTCAGGAGTGAAGGGGCGTCGGCGGGCCGCTCCTGTTGGGCTGGAGTCTTATATTTCCTGGGCTCGAGCGGCGGACGCAGGATCCATTCAAAGCCGGCGTCAAAGTGGATGACGGCCATGGTCTGGCGAGCACTGGGCGGGGTCAACACGTCCAGCGCGGCGCGGAGAAACTGCGTGGCGTCGGCGGCGGGTGCCTTGTTGCTTTCGCCATTCAGAAAACGGTCGGCGACTTCGCGCATCTTCTGGTCGGAAGCGCAGATTTTCTCGAGGCGAGGATCGTGTCGGCGCAGCAAATCGAGCAGAGTAGGCGTGGGGTTTTCCGGCGGATATTGGAATTCCACCAGGGTGTGCGGCTGGCCCTTCTCCGGCGGCCAGAATTGCTGGTAGGTGGGATGGGAGACGTGCGTGTCGTAGAAATCTATCCGTTGCATTTCTTGCGTTAGTGTGAAATTGAGCTGCCAGATTTCCGGGCCGTACCCCTCGATGTAATCGGTAAGGATCAGTTCGGCTACGGGCTCAGCCGGCGGCCAATCGAGCTTGCCGTGGAGATTGTTGACGACGACATTCATGCGCTCGAAAAGATCCTGGCCGAGCGCTTCGATGTCCGAAGCCTCGCCGGTAGTTTGCACCTGCACCTGGTTCAGATGCGGGCCCTGGACGGCGAAATGGCCATGCAGGTGCGGCAATTCGCTATCGAGGCGCGCGAGCTGCAGCTGCGAAGAAGGCGAAAACCAATCCACGGCGCCGAGGATGATGCCGGCGCGACGGCTGCTGAGCTGCACGGGAATGGGGGGGTGGGTTCCCGTTTCGATTTTGTTTTCAACGGTGGCGATGATGATGGCGTCCTTCACGACGGCGATCACGACGCGACCGGCCGCAAAGTTCACTACGACTTCTTCGGTGGGGACGTCCTGGACCTCTTGCGCGGCGACGCTACACGGGACGAATGAGAGGGCGATTGCGAGCGCCAGCAGCAACGCGATGGCGGGGCCAGGGACACGAGTTGCATGGCCGTCTGCGTGGCGCGAAGAACGTAGCTCGAAATGCCGCCGCATCATTTCACGGTATCACAGAATCATCGCCCTGGGCGAAAGCCCAGGTATTCGTGCAACGGGCAGATAGGCGTCGCAAAAGGCCGGGATTCTAGTAAAATTCGAAGGTAAGCTGGCCGTCCCGGCGGGTTCCGTTGTCATTCGAAATCAGGGCGCTGCGAAAGGAATTGTGTGAAATCCCCTAAAAGTATCCGGCACAAGGGCAAGCGGGTATCGGAAATTATCGAGGCGCACCAGCGGTTCGTGCGTGGCGATGAGACGGGAATGCGCGCGGATCTTTCCGGCGCAGACCTTTCCGGGGTGAACCTGGAGAACATGAATCTGGACTTGGTAAATTTTCAGGGCGCGAATCTGGAAGGTGCCAGGCTGTACAACGCGCGGCTCTCGTCGGTGGATATGAGCAAGGCGAAGCTGCGGCGCGCCGATCTGCGCAAAGCGGATTTGACCGAAGCGAATCTCGCCGGCGCGGACCTGACGGAAGCGCAGGTAGGAGGCGCGGAATTGTTCCGCACGGATTTGCGGGAGGCGATCCTGCGGCGGGCGAATTTCGGCGCAGCCAATTTTCGCAGCGCGGAAGTTCGCGGCGCCGATTTCAGCGGGGCGGAGATGCGCACCGCGATTCTGCGCGAGACCAACCTCGAGGGCGTGGATCTCTCCGGATTGGACTTGAGCACTACGCTGCTGCCGCCGGGGTATCAAGTGACGAGCGCCGCGAAGAAATAGCGGTGGTAGCGTCTTGCGAGCTTCGAGTACAACACAGCATGGCGAATCTGCCCTGGATATTGGTCGAAGACTATAGATGCCCCGGCGGCTGGGTCGGACGCGAGCAGCACGAAGCGCGCGGGCGCGCCTATTGCGAGCTCATCGAGCGCGGACAGATCCTCGTTTTCCGCGAACTTCCGTTTCATATGCCCGCCGAGGACCAGCAATTCCTGCGCGAACAAGAATGGACCGAACTGCGGATGCATAAGAACGTCTCCTACCGGCCGAGCGAGGATATGCTGCGCGGCGTTTCGGGCAAGGCGGAGACGGTGGCGCGGCTGCATTCGATCATGCGGAATTACAGCGCGCAGATCATCGAATTTGTAGGCAAATTTCTTTCTCCCTACAGCGGCAAATGGAACCTGGATTTCGCGAGCTTCCGGCCGCTGGAGGAAGAAAACCGCGACTTGCCGTTGCACAAGCGCAACGACCTGCTGCACGTGGATGCCTTCCCCAGCCGGCCCACGCGGGGCGGCCGCATCCTGCGCGTATTCACGAACCTAAACACCACGCGGCCGCGCGTATGGACGACGACGGAGGATTTCGCAGCGCTGGCGCGGCAATTCGCGAACGCCGCCGGATTGCAGCAGATTGCCGAAGATGATTCGTTCTGGGGACGCACGGTGCAGAACCTGGGAGCGAAACTGGGGATCGGCGCGACGGGCCGCACACCGTACGACATGTTCATGCTGCGCTTCCACGATTATCTGAAGGAAAACGCCGCGTTCCAGGCCGATTGTCCGAAGACGCGCATGGAGTTCCCGCCCCTCGCGACGTGGATTGTGTTCACGGACGGCGTGGCGCATGCGGCGATAAGCGGGCAGTATGCCATCGAACAGACGTTTCTGATTCCGCCGAAGGCGCTGGTGGCGGCGGAAGCGGCGCCCTTTCGCATCCTGGAAACGATTGCAGGGCGGCCGCTGGTCTCGTGACGGATTGCTGAAAGAAAGGGCCTACGGGCGTTTCCTCGAAGGACCTGCCAAAAAATCAAAGCGAAGAATCGCGGACCCAGCCGTACACGGGCCAGCCCGCCAGCACCACGGCGGAGCCTAGTCCGGCTTCGCGTGGGTTGCGGGTCGCGAGCAGAATCAGCATGACGGCTACCAGGGCCAGGAAAGCGGCGGGCGTGAAGGGATAGCCGGCCGTCAGAATGACGCTCTTCGTCTGCTGCGGTTTGCCGCGAATCACAAAAAGACCCGCCACCGTGAGACCCAGGAAGACGACAGCCACGAAGAAGAAGTATGCGATGATTTGCTCGAACGATCCCAAGGCCACCAGAACGGCGGCGATGATTCCCTGAATGACGACGGCACGCGCGGGCGTGCCGAAGCGCGGATGTATGCGCGCGACGGATTTCAGAAACAGGCCGTCGCGCGCCATGGCGTAATAAACGCGCGGCGCGGACATCATGAAAGCCGCCAGGCTCCCCAGCACACAAACCACCACGATCGCGGAGAAAATCACCGCCCCTGCGGAGCCAAAGAGCACTGCGCCGGCCTGCGCGACGAAAGTGCCGTCGGAGGTGACTTTTTCGATGGGCACCAGATAAATGAACACGGTGCTAATCACTACGTACACAGCGGTGACGGCCAGCACGCCCAACACCAGCGCGCGCGGAAGCGTGCGGCCGGGATCACGCACTTCACCGGCGATTTTTGTGGCGTCCCACCAGCCGCCAAACGCAAAAAACGCGCCGACCATGGCCGCGCCCAGCGCCGGAGCGAGCGGCAACGCGCCGGTGCGCTGGGCGACGAAGGGAACGAAATTCGACCACGTGCCCATGCGAAAAGCGAACGCCCACACGGTGAGAATCGCAAGGACCGCAAATTTCAGCCAGGTGATCCAGCGGAGAAATCCGGCGCTGATGCGCATGCTGAAGATGTTCAGGATGCAAACGGCCCAGATGGCGGCAATGGCGGCGAGTTTTATGACCAGCGGCGTCCAGTGGAAGATGTACGCAGCATAGGCGGCGAGGCCGGTAGCAAACGCCGCGGTGAGGCCCGGGTCCAGGACGAGCAGGCACATCCAGCCGTAGAGGAAAGCGGCGCGCGGACCGAAGCTTTCGCGCAGGTACACGTACGTTCCACCGGAACTGGGGAAACGGCCGGCGAGTTCGCCGTAGCAGAGAGCGCCGCTGAGCGTCATGGCGCCGACGGCGAGCCACACGATGAGCAGCCAGAAAGGCGAAGCCAGAGATTTGGCCATTCCGGCCGGCGTGAGAAAGATGCCGACAGCGATGCATTCCCCGGCGACGGCCGCAGCGGCCGAGCCCAGGCCAAGTTGGCGGCGCAGCCCATCATTCTCCGGAGCAGTGGCGGCCGCAAGCGATCCCATTGTTCGGTGGAAAAACTGCTCCTTGTGCGCGAACTGCGGCTGCCGGTCCCGGGCTCTGGCGACGGATGATACCACTGCGCAGCTGCGCAACAACCGGAACCTAGGGGTGGGGCTTGACGTGAACGCTGAGCTTCAGCAGCCGGCTCAAATTATCTTGCGCAGTCCCATTTTGCGGGTCCAGCTGCAAAATGCGGCGATTCACCGCGATCGCTTGGTCCGCATGGCCGCCCAATTCATAGGCTTGGGCGAGCGAAGCTAGCGTTTGCAGGATCTCCGCATTTGTCGCGCTCGGGCCGGCGGCGCCGGGGCGCGCGGGACGGAGTTCGATGTAGCGAGTGAAGCCGACGATGGCTTCGGGATAGCGATGAGCGTTCAGCGCCACGTTTGCTGCTTCGTCCCACACGTCGGCCTGCTCCGGGCGCGCGGCCAAGACGGCGGAATATTGGTGGATCGCTTCTTCAGTGCGGCCTTCTTTAGCGTACATGCGTGCGAGCATCAGGCGCGCGGCCAGCAAATCCGGATGGCGGATGACCGCATCCTGCAATTTCGCTGCAGCGGAAGGCGGAAAGTCGGGAAGCTGCTGCAAATCCGGATGGGCGGATTCGATCGCAAATAGCTGAAGAAGGAAATCCTGCTTCTGGTGGGCAAAGCGGGCGCATCCCGCGAAAAGCATGGCGGTAATCGCGATGGTCGCGCAGAGGCGCTTAACGGGCGCGGGCGTGATGCGCGTGGGCAGGGCCAGGCCGAGGAACATTCCGGCGAGCAGGCCCCCGAGGTGCGCCGAGTTGATGTAATGAGAATGAATCCAGTCCGGCATGAAGCCCAGAATGATGAAAATTCCCAGGAGAATCGCGACGGACCAGCGCCGCACCGTCGAGGGAGAGCCCACGCGATGCAGGCTGTAGGCGCTCCAAAGCGCGCCCACCAGGCCAAAAGCCACGCCGCTCGAGCCGTATCCATACGCCCGCGGCGAAAGGGCGGCCAACTGCGACAGGCTGCCGGCGATGCCCGCCAGAAACCACAACGCAAGATAGCTGGCGCGCGGAAAAATCGTCTCCGCGATGCATCCGAAGAGCAGTAGGAAGCAGAGGTTCACGGCAATGTGATGCAAATCAATGTGCACGAAAATGGCACTGAGCAGCCGCCACCACTGGCCCGCGAATACGGCTTCGCCTTTCATGCCGAGAGCAAGCAGAACGGAGTCGAAAGGATGCTTGGGGCTGGAATGATCCGCGGCCACTTGCCAGGCGTACGTGGCGGCCAGCAGGGCGGCGAGCAGCAGCGTCAGCCAGGGCACGCGCCATTGCAATTGCGGCGCGTCGCTCGGCTCCGGTTTCGCTTCCATCGTGGCGCGGGCATCGGACATGCGTGAAATAATTTTAGAATTGACGATTCCGGGAGTCAAAGGATGGCGGGAAGCAGTTGTTGTCTAGTTCGCAACCAGGGATGGCCGCCGCAGTCCGTTTCTTTGCGGAACGAAGTGGACGCCAGCGCCACCAAGGTGAGGCGCAGCTTATTTGCCGGCGGAAAACTCGGATGGGTCTTCGCCGAAGGCCGCGGAGCCGCGCGGCGACATGTTGCGGCGGCGCGTTTCGATGCCCAGGCGCTTGATTTTCTGGTTCAGTGTGGAAAGCGGGACCTGGAAACGCTCGGAAGCTTCGGTCTGGTTCCAGTTGGTGCGTTCGAGCATGTCCACAATGATGCGGCGCTCGACTTCTTCTAGAATCTCGAAGAGCGAGGGCGCCGCGCTCGGTGCGCCAACCTGGCCGGGCAGCGGGGGCAGAAATTCGGCGAGCTGCAGGCGGACGCCGCGCACGATCTCGCGCGTGCGCACGCTTTCCGGGAGAAGATCGGCGTCCATGGTTTCCTGCGTGGAAAGCACCACGGCGCGTTCGACCACATTCTCCAGCTCGCGCACGTTGCCGGGCCAATCGTAATCCATCAGCAGCTTCATGGCGCCGTGGGTGAAGATCCGCGGCGGCTTGCCGTTTTCCTGGCAGAATTGGCCGAGAAAGCGCTGGACGAGCAGCGGGATATCTTCCTTTCGATCGCGCAGCGGCGGAAGATGGAGCGAGATGACGTTGAGGCGATGGAACAAATCCTCGCGGAAGCGGCCTTCGCGAACCAGCTTGCTCAGGTCTTCGTTGGAGGCGGCGAGAATGCGCACGTCCACCTTGATAGTTTCGGTGCCGCCCAGGCGCATGAATTCGCGCTCCTGAATCACACGCAGGAGCTTGGCCTGCGTTTCCGGGCCGACCGTCGAGATTTCGTCGAAGAAAATCGTGCCCTGGTCGGCGACTTCGAATAGGCCTTTTTTGGAAGCGACTGCGCTTGTGAAAGCGCCCTTCACGTGGCCGAAAAGCTGCGATTCCAGCAGATCCACCGGAATCGAGCCGGTATTGATGGGGATAAACGCCTTGTCCACACGCGTAGAAGCGGAGTGGATGGCCTTGGCGATCACTTCTTTGCCGGTGCCGCTCTCGCCCGAAATCAGCACGGTGGAGCGCGAGGGCGCGACCTGCGTGACCAGGTCCAGCACAGCCTGCATTTTGTCGCTCTTGCCGACGATGTTCGGAAAATTGTAGCGCTGCTTCAGGGCGCGCTTCAGCTGTACGTTTTCATCGCGCAGGCGGCGCCCTTCGATGGCCAGGGAAATCTGCGCGATCAATTCGTCGTTGGACCAGGGCTTGGTGATGAAATCCTGCGCGCCGCCCTTGAAGGCCGCGCGCGCCATGTCAATCGAGCCGAACGCGGTGATCAGGATGATGGAAAGCTGCGGATCGCGCAGGCGAATTTCGCGCAGCAGCTCAATGCCGTTGCGGTCGGGCAGACTCACGTCCAGCAGCATCAGATCGAAGGGCCGATCTTCGAGCTTTTGCAGGCCAGCCTCGCCGGTTTCGGCGAGAGTGACTTCGAAGCTTTCGGAAGTGAGCAGAGCTTCGAGCCCCTCCCTGATTTCCACTTCATCGTCAACAACCAGAATGGAGCCCCTAGGCATGGACAGTTTTCCTGGCTACGGGAAACTCCAGGCGGAAGGACGTGCCCTTGCCCGGAGTCGAGCGCACGTCAACTTTGCCGGCGTGCTCCTTGATGATGCCGTAGCTCACCGAAAGGCCCAGCCCGGTGCCCCGTCCGGTGGCCTTGGTTGTGAAGAATGGATCGAAAATGCGGTGCAGATGCTCGGGAGAAATCCCGGACCCGGTGTCGGTGACTTCCACTTCCACGGAGCCGTTGTGCGCTCCGGTGCGAACTTCGAGCATGCCGCCCTGCGGCATGGCGTCGCGCGCATTCATGAAAAGATTCAAGAACACCTGCTGCAGGCGGGTGATGGAACCCAGCACCGGCGGCAATTCGTCGTTGTAATTCTTGACGACGTGTACCTGCGCCGTCTTGAAGGGATGCTGGACGAGCGTAAGGGTCTCCTCGAGCACCGTATTGATATTCACTTCGATGAATTCCGCCGCGCCGGTGCGCGAGAAGTTCAGAAGGTTGTTGACGATCTCGCTCGCGCGGAAAGTCTGCTTCACGATGCGCTCGATGGTCTTCTGGCGCGGGTCGTCCGCGGGAATCTGCTTGGCGAGCATCTGAATGTAATTGGAGATCACCGCGAGCGGCGTATTCACTTCATGGGCCACGCCGGCGGCGAGCAGGCCGAGTGACGTGAGTTTCTCGGTTTGCACCATCTGGTCTTCCAGGCGAACGCGCTGGGTAATGTCGTCGAGCAGGATCAGACGGCCCAGGCGCGCGCCGTCTTTGCCCACCAGGGGCGCGATGGACGCGTTGACCACCAGATGCCGGCCGGTATGCGTATTCAGCCGGAATTTGTAAATGCCGGAAACGTGGTCGCTGGCCGCGCGCGCAGTGATTTCGGCCACCAAATCCCGCGGCAGCACTTCGCGCAGGTTGCGGTGCAGCGCCTGGACGCGCGGAATATCCAGCAAATCCTCGAGCTGGGGATTCCAGGACTCGACGCGATCCTCGAAGTCCACGGTCACCACGCCGATCTTGAGCGACTCCACGATGTTCTCGCTGAAATCCTTCAGGCGCTCGATCTGGATCGCTTTTTGCTCGAGCGAATGATAGAGGCGCGCGTTTTCGATGGCGATGGCAACATATCCGGCGATGGTGAAGAGCAGCTCCAGGTCGTCGCTGGAAAGGTAATCGCCGTCCACGGTCTTGCCCAGGCCCAGAACCGCGACGGTGCGCTCGCGGAAGCGGCAAGGAATGAAGTAATTCAGGTCGAGTTCCTCGAGCGTGCGCCGCACCGATTCTGACTCCTGAATGGCCGCGCGCGCCGATTCGAAGAACAGGCAGCCGCGTTCAAACGCCGGGCGCGCCGGATCGAGGAACGACAAGTCAAGCGGCCCTTCGGGACGTAGACCCATGGAGCGCGAAAGCACGAACTGGCCGGGAAGCGAGGAATCTTCCAGAAAGATCGCCAGGCGATCCACGAGCAGAGTTTGCGAGACGCGGTCGAGCACCGAACCGACCAGCGGCTCCAGACGGACTTCGTTGGTGAGCGCGCGGCCGAATTCGATCAGCGTGCGGCGATAATCGAGGCGGTCGCGATAGAAGAAGCGGTCCAGGCGCGTTTGCACCCATTCCCGCACAGGCTCGATCAGAAACGCCGCGACCACAATCGCGATGATGCCGCCGGCGGGTCCGGTGGAGAGGCCCGGACGGTGAAACAGCTCGCCGATGACGGCGATCAGAGCGAAGTAAATGCCCACGACGGCCGCGGTCGCAAACGTGTACGAAAGACCGCGTTTGAAGATGATGTCCACGTCCATCAGGCGATAGCGGATGATGGCGTAGCCGAAGCACAGCGGAATGAAGGCGAGCGAATAAACCGAAAGCTTCATCCAGGGCAGCGGCACCAGGCCGAACGAGTACGGAACGATATAGAGAAACACAAAGGGCAAGCTGCCTGCGAACGCTCCGGCCGTGACCCATTTCAGTTGTTGGCGCAATACGCCGCTGGGCGCGCGGCGAAAGCTGAAGAAGAAAATGAAAGCGGCCAGGACAAAGTAAATCCCCAGATTGGCTTGTTCGATTTTATCCAGCCAGTAGCGCGCGGGGAACGACGGCAGGAAATCCAACGTGCCGGTGGCGATAAAGACGTGCAGAGTGAAGAGCGCCGCGGGAATGCCATAGACGACCGCGAGTTTCGGCCACAGAGTGCCGCGCCGCTCCGGAAACACGAGCGCGAAATGCACCAGCATGGCGGGCTGCAGCAGCAGCGCCGCCACGTTGCCCCAATAAATAATCCAGTCGAAGGAATTCAGCTTGCCGCTGTAATGAAAACTGTACAGAACGAAAGAGACTAGGCAGAAAATGTAGAAATGAACGGCGCGCGGCGCGTTCCAGCGGCGCACGAAAATGAACAGACCGATGAAGAGGTACAGCAATCCGGTGATGCGCAAATAGTTTTCAATCGAGGAGGGGTTCTCTTGCGGCGCGGTGACCACAGGCGTTTCAAAGGGCCGCCCATCGCGGCGGAGTTGGTAGCGAATCTCCGTCCAGGGACCGACGTGAAACAGCTCGCGCGTCACGTCCACGGCGCGATGAATGGTGACGCCGCGCACTGCTTCCACGATGTCGCCCTCGCGGATGCCGGCCTTGGCTGCGGGCGAATCAGCGACCACGTGCCAAGCCGCGACGCCCTGCGGGGAGTCCATCCAGGTGACGCCATCATCGGGGAGAACGTACAAGGAGCGCTGCTGGAAGTTGAGGACGGCGAAAACAATGGCTGCCAATGTGAATAGCGCCAAGACTACCGCGCCGAGCCGCATTCGCAGACTATCGTTCATCCGAGTACACCAATATCCTTGCGGCACAATGGTAGCACGTCGGCTTCCAGCGAATGATAGATTCCTTTTTATGTAAGGTCTTATTTATTAGCGAGTTACAGAAGTGCTGGCAAATCTACGCAAATTGCATACCATTTGTGGAAGGCGGCTTCCCGATTACAGTATCGCGCCTGACCCCCTAGAACTGGAAGCTAAGCCCGCCCCGGAAGAACCGATAGGTCGGTACGAGGACGATCTGGCCATCGCTGGTGGTGGAGACGATGACGTAACCTTGCGCGAGGAGGTTGCCGCAGTCGGCCAGGATTTCGGCATGCCCGGGGATGAACCTGGGCAGCCGCTGGTGAATCTCCAGGCTCAAGTAGGGGTCAACGTGATAGGTGGATTGGCCGTAGGCGTCCTGCTGGGAGACAGCCGGTCCATTGATCCATTTGTAGCTGGAGACAAACTTCGTGCCGCTGCGGGGGATGGTCGCGGCAAAGCGCGCGGCGGCGCTCGAGCGATATTGCGTAGCCAACTGGTTGCGCAGCGCGCCTTGGTCCGTATCTCCATTCGGGGCCAGCGCTCCGGCGTAGGAATAGATGACGGTCATATCCACGTTGGTCGCGATTTTTCGCTGGTACACCAATCGCGCGCCTAGCGAATTCATGCTCCCGGCATCGTAAGCGAAAACGTTGGAATAATAATCCGGCAAGAAATCCGGTCCGGAGATATTGCCGTGCCCAAACACCGCAGTATTGCTGGAGCGGTCGCTGAAGAATGCGGCCGTAAGGCTGGATTTCCTGCCCAGGTCGTGCTCCACCGCCACCTCTTCATGCATGCCATCTTCCAGGACGGGCCGGCCGGCACGCAGCAGAAGCGTCGGGAAAGCGTCGAGTTGGTTGATCGTGGACTGCAAATCACCCGGAGCGCCGGCGGAATCCTGCCAGGCATTGGTGGCGATGATCATGGAGGCCTGCCACGTGGGCGCGATGCGAACTGCCATCTCGGCGCGAGGGCGCAGCGACGACGTAGTGGACTGTAAACCCGCCATCAGGAAATCGGCACCGTAGCGGATGCTGACGCGCTCGCCCAACTGGAAAGACGAATCATGCGACAGGCGCAGACCGCGGAATGCGGGGCCGGCCGCGCCAAGCTGGGAATCGCGAATCAGGAGTGTGGTGACCGGGCCCGGGGCCGAGTCGCCCGAAGGCAGCCATTGCGCGACGAAGCTGCTGGACTGCGAACCCGCGTCGTAGCTGAACTGGCCAGCCATCAACAGGTTGCCGAGTCCATCAAGCCCGTAATCGTAGGCGAAAGCCGTGCCGGGCGTATCGGCGAGCGTGGAAACGGAGCCGGGATGGTCGGAGCCGGAGGTCAGCTCGAGGCGCGCGTGCAACTGGTCCTGGTGCGGCCCCTCAAAAGGATTGGCGCCGCCGCCGAGCACCACATCGCCATCCTGCCAGCGCAGCACGGGGCGCGTGGCGGCGGAGGTTCGCAGCACCCAACTCCAATCGTCCGAGGAAACCTGCTGATCGGGCGCGCGGCGCAATTTCTCCAGCGAGCTGAAGACCGAGCCGAGAACGATTTCCAACAGAGTCGTATGCTGATCGCTTACCTGGATATCCTGCTCGACCGCCGGAAGGAAGCCCGCCAGCGTTACCTTCACCGAATAAACGCCGACGGGCAGAGTCAGGCTCGAAAAGCGTCCGCGATCATTGGTCAGCAACTCAAACGGCGCACTATTCAGCAACTGGTCCGAGGAAATCAGAACCGTAGCGCCCATCTGCGGAGTTCCCGAGGAATCAACGACCAGCCCCGTTATTTTGCCCGAATGCGGCGCAGCTACGGCGGTCCCGGCGGCCAGGCACAAGAAGAGGGAAAGAATAGTGCCTCGGCTCATGGCGCGAATCATCGCGAAACTGCTCACCAAACTTCTCACTTCGCCTGTGGAGGCGGCGCACCGGTTGGCCGGACGGTAAATTCCGTAGCCGGGGTGATGGTTTTCTTGGTTAGATTGTCGGTGATGGCGACTTCCAACTTGTACTTGCCCGGTTTCAGCGAGCCCAGCGTAATGATGTTCTCCAGCGTCATTTCCTCGCCGTGCAAAGGCAATTTATCCTGGCCCAAGTTGTATTGCAGTATGGGATCGGTAGCCTTGTCTGCGGTGACGCGATATTGCACCGAGGCGTCGGCCTTATGCGTCTTGTCGTCCACTTTCAGGTTATAGACCTGTAGAAAAACGCCCATCTCATCGCTCGGCGTAAATGAAGAATCAATGCGTGGACGCACTTTCACGTCGCCCAGGACGAATTGGCCCAGCCCGATATCGTGCGACGAGACCCGCTTGATCTCATCCGCGAGAATCAGCGTGCTGGAGGAAAGGCTGTCGTCCTCGAACCGCGGAACGGCCAGCCGGGTATTGACTACGCCGACGTTGCCGTTGTTGGTGTCCTTCAAAACGATGTCCAGCCGGTAGAGTCCAGGGCTGAGCGGGATCGCCTTTTGGTAAATGGACGCCGTGCCCAGCGATTGCTGCAATAAGGACGCCGGCACATCGCGGCGAACGTTGTCTTCAAAGGTGTTCACGATGCGGCCGCTGATACTGGTCACGCGGCAAAACAAGTTAACGGACGCGGAATCCACGCCGTTCTTTTCCTGGAAGCTGAGCTGCTTGGTCGGAATTTGAATGGTGATAGGGACCAGGACGGTGTCGGAAGTGATCCGCAGGAAGTCGGTGCGATATTGGAATTTCACCTGATCGCGGACCAGCCGGGAGGTAACCACGGCTTCGAGGTCCTTGAACTTAACCGGAGGAGCCTGCTGGATTTTCGCGTATAACTCCAGCCGCGTGAACTCCTCCATCGTCTCAGGCGATCCCCCGATGGGCGTGCCGTCGTGCGTGCCGTCCGTGTTATTGAAACGGGCATTCTTGCTGGAGAGTCCCATGGCTTCCATCTGCGTGAGGCCAGCGCCCGGAACGTAGAGCAACGCGTCTTTCTCGCTGGGGTCCATGGTCAGCCGATACTCGCCGCTCAGCGTCGGATCCACGAATTCGATCTCGACGTTTTCCCCGATGCCTTCGAGATACCTGTAACGCCAGTCTTCAAACGGATACGTGGAGGTTTCGCCGCCGCCCTCATTGGCTGGACGATCATAGGATCCCCCCGAAGGATGCGAATCAACCTCATCCGGAGGGCCCCACATGATATAGATTCTGCCGCGATCGGCCTTCCAGCCGGGAATGCCGGAAGAATAATGCTCGTTGGCATACGCAATCCGGCGGTAGTGCTCTTCCTTGAAAGTGTTCTCGGCGGAATCCGGGTCAGGATTGCGACGCTGCCAGAATTGCTCGATGAATTGTTCCCGCTCTTCGTTGGTCTGGAGGTGCAGAAAAGCGCTGCGCTCTTCCGGGGAGATAATGTAAACGACGTCCTCGTTCAACCACTTCTTGTACTGGGAATCCAGTTCGTTGTAGAGGTCCTTTTCGCGTTTGGAACGTTCTTTCGCCGCCTCCCGCGCGGCTTTCTTGTCAGTTTGGTCCGGCTGCGGGGCGGGGGTTTCAGATTGGGCAGAGGCCCGCGGAACATACACCAATGCAGCGGCTAAAATAGCGAAAAGAAACGCTTTGACCATGCAACGCATAGTAACACCTTTGCCCCGAGGCACGAGATTCTATCCTGTCCCTAGGGACAGGTCAACGCCCGAGTCCCCCGTCTGCGTTTGAAAGGTTGGAATCCATTGGCTTCCCTGGGGTTGCCTTGCACATGCCCGGGGCGGGATGCGCGGAGGGTTAACACGCCGCCACAGGAAGCTGACGGGCCGCCGGTAGTCGCATCCCGAACCGGGAATCGCCGCCGTCGTTCGTCCCAGCAACACTTTGCGCGCCCACTGACCTATTCTCTTATGCTCCAAATAGCTTTACAATGAGTTGAGGACCAGCTGGGTGCGCCGCCAACGGCCGACGCATGGTGACGAAGGTCAGCGAAGGCCCGGGAACAGAAGAGCACTCAGCCAGAGGAGACGATCTCCGAAATTTGGTATTTGCGCCTCTCTTTCTGCCCGCGCGAGCGTCTAACCCTAGCCGAGAAACATTTAGTCTCCCTAGAACGTACTAAATGGGTGTACAGCTGTCGCCCCCAGGGGCGAATCCAAGGGTACAGCAATGAAAACGTGGCAAAAAGGCGGTATTGGTGCGGGTGTCGTCCTGGTGCTCGGGGGGATCGCCTGGTTCAGCGCCTATCAGGTCAACAAAGGCGTTGTGACGGTCCAGACGGGCCGCGTGGTGCGGGCTGGCCTGACGTCAATCGTGACCGCTTCCGGCGAAATACGGCCCAAGAACTATACGAACGTGCTGGGCGAAGGGATCGGAAAGATCACCGAGATCGTCGTGAAAGAGGGCGACCACGTCAAGAAGGGCGACATTCTGCTGAAACTGGAGAATATCCAGCCCGCCGCCGATGTGCAGGCGCAGCAGGCCACCATTGATTCCGAACAAGCCGCGATGCATGCCGCCGCCGCCGGTTATGACTCGGCGGTGGCCACCCTGGCGCAGCGCCAGGCCGATCTGGAGAAGGCGAAATTCGATTGGGGACGTTCCCAGCAACTCTATAAGGAGCAACTGATTGCCAAGTCGGATTATGACGCCAGCAAGGCCGCCTATGACGCCGCCGCCGCGGGCCTGAATGCCGCGAAGGCGCAGGTGGAGCAAAGCCGCGCCGGCCGCGACGAATCGCGCTTTAACCTGGATCAGGCGAACGCCGTGCTGAAGCATCAAAAGGACGTGCTGCGCAAGACCACCTACGTGGCGCCGATTGACGGAATTGTCAGCTACATCGAGGTGCGCGTCGGCGAAAACGTGGTCCCCGGAATTCAAAACGCCGCAGGCAGTTTCCTGATGACGATTTCAGACATGAGCATAGTTACCGCGGAAGTAAAAGTGGACGAAACCGACATCACCAATGTGCGCGAAGGGGATCCGGCGGACGTGAGCATTGACGCGATTCCCGGAAAAGTTTTCAAGGGACACGTGACCCAGGTGGGCGAACTGGCCATTTTGCGCTCCTCCGGACAGGCCGCCACCACGCAGGCCACCGCGAACACGCAGGAAGCGCGCGACTTCAAGGTGGTGGTGACGATAGACAATCCGCCGCCGGGACTCCGTCCTGGACTTTCCTCCAGCGCCAAGATTCAAACGGCGCACAAGAAGGGCGTCTTGACGATTCCGATTCAGGCGCTGGCGGTGCGCACGCAGAAGGATCTGGAAGAGGCGCAAAAGTCGCAGGGCGGCAATGTGACGTTGGCGGCCGCGAAGCCGTCGTCCATCGGAGACGCGCAGCAGAAGGTGGATGTCCAGGGTGTCTTCGTAATCCACGGGAAGAGGGCGGACTTCGTGCCGGTGCAAACCGGAATCACGGGCGTAACCGATATTGAAGTTACTAGCGGCCTGAAAGAAGGCGACCAAATCATCGTTGGCAATTACAAGGCGCTGCGCACTCTGCGTCCCGGCGCCGCGATTAAAGTGGACAACTCCACGCCCAAGCGCGACGAGTCCGCCACTTAAGCAACAGGAAACCAGGAGCCCACGCCCGTGGAAGAGATCGCCGCCGCACAGACTTACCGGCAGGACCTCGTGGACGCGGGCATCGTCATTCAGACCGAGGAACTCTGGAAGACGTATGAGATGGGCGCCGAGCAACTGCATGCCTTGCGCGGCGTGAGCATCGAGATTCACAAAGGCGAATACGTCGCCATCATGGGCCCCTCCGGTTCGGGAAAATCCACATTGATGAATTTGATCGGATGCCTGGACACGCCCAGCAAAGGTAGTTATTGGCTGGCGGGGCGCCTGGTAAGTCAGCTGGACGACGACGAGCTCGCCTACATCCGCAATAAAGAAATTGGCTTCGTCTTTCAAACCTTCAATCTGCTGCCGCGCGCGACCGCACTGCACAACGTGGAGCTGCCCATGATTTACAACGGCACCCCGGCGGAAGAGCGGCTGGCGCGCGCGAAGAATGCCCTGAGCCAGGTGGATTTGAGCGAGCGCATGATGCACAAGCCCAACGAGCTTTCCGGCGGACAGCGCCAGCGTGTGGCGATTGCGCGCGCCCTGGTGAATAATCCCTCCATCTTGCTGGCGGATGAGCCCACCGGAAACCTGGATTCGCAGACCGGCGAAGAAATCATGGGGCTCTTTGCGCGGCTGCACGAGCAGGGCAACACCATCATCCTCGTAACCCACGAATCCGATATCGCCGCTCACGCGCATCGCGTGATCCGCTTGCGCGACGGCAAAATCGAAAGAGACGAACGAACCCGTTAGGCCCGCCGCCGGAGCAATCCTTCGGCAACTTGGTTTCTAATGCCGCACGGCCCTCGCGCGCGGCTTCCGCTCTTAATCGCCTTTTTTCGTCGCAACCATGAGGGATTTCCATTCGCCATCGAACGGCCGGGTGGGATGCGGCTTCAATTCGAAAACAAGTTGCGAGCAAGGAATAGCACGTTCGCGGGGCGCTCGGCCAGTCGGCGCATGAACCACGGATACCAGAACGTGCCGTAAGAAATCAGCACCGCGCAGCGATACCCCGCCTGCACCAGGCGCGACTGTTCCGCGCGCTGAATTCCGTACAGCATTTGAAATTCCAGCAGATTCTTCGGCACGCCCTGCGCCTCCGCCCATTCGATGATTTTCGCGATCAGCGAGCGGTCGTGCGTGGCGAGGGCGGTGCGCACGCGGGCGCGGCGCGCTTCGGGGCTCAGCAGGCGCTGCGTGAGGTGCAGGTAATTTTCATCCACGTCTTTCTTCGCCGGGAAGGCAATCTCCGCAGGCTCGTTGTACGCGCCCTTCACCAGGCGAATCGCCGACCCCATGGGAATCAGCGTGTCTAAATCTTTTTCCGTGCGATATAGGTACGCCTGCAGGCAGATGCCCACGTTGGCGTATGCCGTGCGCGCCCGGCGATAGAGTTCCAGTGAGACGTCCACGTACGGGCTTTGCTCCATGTCAATCCACAGGATTTTGTCGGCGGGCGTGGCTTGAATCAGCGCCACCAGATTTTCGTAGCAGAAGCCGGCATCCAGGTCCAGCCCCAGTTGCGTGAGCTTGACGGAAATTTCCGTAGGCAGGCCGGCGGTGCGGATCCGATCGTTCATTGCTACGAGCTGGCGCGTCACCTCCGCCGCTTCGTCGCGGTCGGTGATGTTTTCACCCAGGTGCGTCAGCACCGATTGGATGCCGTTCGCGGCGAGCGCGCGCGCGGCGTTGACGGCATCCTGCACGTCTTCACCCGGCATAAAGCGGGAAAGGGCGCGGCGCATGAATCCCAGGCGCGGCGCGTGCTCGCGCATCCATTGATTCTGCGAAGCTGCCAGAATCGCGCGGCGCAGCAAGCTCATTGCTGCCCTTTGCGCGTGGTATGTCGTGTGACGATCATGACGGAGAAGAAAGCGCCTTCACCAGGCGGTAGTAGAAGTCCACGCCATCGTAAAACGAAGCAACGCGGATGCGTTCGTCGCGCCCGTGCGAACGATCGTCGTCCACGTCCATGAATAAGCCGGGAAGCCCGTACGTGGGCATCCCCGCCGCGCGCGTGATCGCGCCGTCGCTCGCGCCCGCGTCCATCACCGGAACGATCGGCACACCCGGCCACATTTCATTCGTGACTTTTTGCAGCGCGGCCATCAGGTCGGGCCGCAGCGGCGAAGGCGCGTTGGGAATGCTGCTGGCGGCAAGGCCCTGCGCGTGCGTCACCACGATGCGCGGTTCGTCGAGCACCTTCACCAGCGTCGCTTCGATTTCGTCGGATGAATGCCCCGGCAGAATGCGGCAATTCACGTTCGCGCGGGCCATTCCCGGCAAGGCGTTGTTGGCATGCCCGGCTTCCAGCCGCGTGGCGACGCACGTGGTGCGAAACCGCGAATTGTAATAGGGGATGGCGGAAAGCCGCGCCAGGGCGGCGGCATCGGGCGGGGATTGCAGTATGGCTTTCATGTCCGCGCCGGTGGAACCGCCGACGATTTCGGCTTCGCGCGCAAAGTATGCGCGCGTCACATCGTTCAGCTCGAACGGAAACTGATATTTTTCCAGGCGCGTGAGCCCCTCGGCGAGCTGATAAATCGCATTTTCGGAAGTAGGCAACGAGCTGTGGCCGCCGGGATTGGTCACCTTCAGATCGAAATCCTGATACAGTTTTTCGCTGGCCTGAATGCCCACCAGCAGCCGCTTTCCGTGGTCCAGTTCGAAATCCCCCGCGTCCGGATTGACGACGTATTCGGCGTCGATCAGCTCGCGATGGTTTTTCACCAACCACGCGACGCCGTTGGACGTCCCGCCCTCTTCATCGGCCGTCAGCGCCAGGATCAGGTCGCGATCGGGACGATAATTCTCCTGCTTCAGGCGAATGAACGTAGTCACCAGAAATGCGTCGCCATCCTTCACGTCGCCGGTCCCGCGCCCGTAGAAGTAGCCATCCTTTTCGATGAGCTGGAACGGATCCATGGACCAATCTTCGCGGCGGGCCTCCACGACATCGAGATGGCAGATAAAAAGAAGCGGTTTCTGAGCGCCGGTGCCGTGGATGCGCGCCACCATGTTGCCCTTGCGGTCGTTCGGTCCGAGCACCTGGACGTCGCTCGCCGGAAATCCGGCATCGCGCAGCCGTTTGGCCATGGCCTCGGCCGCAACCGTGGTGCTGCCGACGGAATCCGTGGTGTTGATCTCAATGAGCTGCTTGAAAATGTCGTATGCGAGCTGCCGGGTGGCGTCGCTTAGCTGCGCTGGCAGGCTGGTCGCGCAGAAAAGGCCCGCGACGATCGCGAGCGCGGTCCAGATGCGAAATTTCAATTGGTTCACTCCCTGAAGGCGAACGCATGAGCCTAGCAGAGACGGCTCTGAGCGTCAAAACGGCGGCGGAGAGAATGGTTTGTCCGTCGGTGATTCAAACACAAAAATTGCGAAACGATACAGCTCCAACTTGGTGACGTCGCTCATCGGCCCGGCGTCGAAGTTCGCGCTGAAGGCGGCGTGTACGGTGTGCATGCGGTCCTCGGGCAGCAGCCCCAGCAGCTCGCCGAAATGGTTCTTGGCTTTGCTGAATTCGTCCGCTTCCTCGGGCGTAAGCGGGCGGGGATGAAAATCCTTCTGCTCGTAGGATTGGTAGAACTGGTAGCGGAATTGTTTTTCGTAAAGCGTGGCGTAGGCGGATTTCTCGGGGCTGGCGGGCGGGTTCTGCGCGGCCAGGGCCTTCGCCGCGAAATCCTGCACTGCGGATTGGAAGTCGCTGAAATTTCCGCGCGCTCCCATCAACGGGCCTTTGCCGCTCCTGCCGAGCACAGCCGCAAGGTGGCTGGTGCGCGCGTCGTAGCATTTCCCGTAGGCGGCAAGAGCTCGAATCGTCTGCTGCGCGGCCACATCCTTTCCCGCGGCGGCTTTTTCGTTGAAATGCGCCACCCAGGCCGCCGAATCCATATGCAGGATTTCCGCGCAAGTAAGGCCGAGCCGGTCCGGATCGCCTGCGCGCTTCTGCGCGGTTCTGCTCTGCGAAAAGCCAGCGGGCGCCAGGCAGATGCAAAGCAGCAGCGCGAAAATGGCCTTCATGAGGGGGGAACCTCCTGCCGCTCTATTGCGAACTGGCATAGCGCACTTCGAAAAGATCGAGCTCCTGTTCCAGCCGCCGCAAGACTTCGTCGTTGATTTTATTATGATTGCGCATATTCAGCAGAGCCGCGCGCTGCAGCGCGCGAATGTTCGCCGAGAGTTCGCGGTAGCGGACGTAGTCCTTGGGCGTGTAGCCGGTGTCCACCGTGGCGTCCCCTGGCAGCAGATTGAGGTGATGCTTCTGGATGCGAATCAGATCCTGATAGACGGGCGCAAAGGCCGGCTTGTCAATGTCGCGCGCTTGTTCCAGATAGGCCAGCGCCGCCTCGATCATCGCGTAACGCGCCCGCTCCTCCTCCGGATTCTTCACCACGGCACCCGCAAGCCCCAGGCGGCGGATGAAAAAAGGCAGCGACAGACCCTGAAACACCAGCGTCACGAAGATCACGCAGAACGTAACAAAGATGATGACGTTGCGCTGCGGAAACGGTGAGCCGTCGGCGAGCGTCCGGGGCAACGAAATCGCCGCAGCTAGCGCCACCACGCCGCGCATGCCCGTCCAGCCGACGATAAACACGTAGCCTGCGGTGGGCAGCGCTCCGGGCTGGCCTTGCAGATGACTGCGCAGCCAGTTCGCTATCCATGCGCCGGGATACATCCACACCATCCGCAGCACGATCACCACGGCGCTCACCAGCAGCCCCGTGAATATTAGCCGCGCCAGACCGTGCGTGCGAATATCGCCGAGGATATAGGGCAGCTGCAGCCCGATCAGGATAAATACCACGCCATTCAGCACGAAGCTCAGCGTTTCCCACACCGCTGCGCCCTGCAAGCGCGCCCGCGTGGAAAAGTACAGCGAACTTTGATGTCCTAGGTACATCCCGCACGCAACCGTCGCCAGCACGCCCGAGGAGTGCAGGCTTTCAGCGGTGAGATACGCGAAGTACGGCACGAGGATGCTGAGCGTGATTTCCACCGGCGCGTCTTCGATCTGCTTGATGAGCCAGGCCACCAGCTTGGCGATGATCAGGCCGATCACGATGCTGCTGAAGATCAGGTAGAACAAACGGCTCAGCCGCTCGTGCAGCGGTGGCGCGTGCCCGGTGACCACGATGGAAATTGTGATCTGCAGCGCCAGCAACCCGCTGGCGTCGTTCACCAGGCTTTCGCCTTCGATCACGTCGGTCACCCTCTGCGGCAGGCCCAGGCGCCGGGTAATGGACGTGGCGGCAATCGCGTCTGTGGTGCAGACCACCGCGCCGAGCACCAGGCCAAGGCTCCAGGTGAAGTCCGGCAAGATCCAATGACAGGCGATGGCCACGCCATAGACGGTGAAAGACACCAGCCCCAGCGCTAGCAGCGCGATGCTCGAGATGTTGTAGAGAAAATCGCGCCACGAAGTCTGGAACGCGGCCGAAAACAGCAGCGGCGGCAAGAACAGCAGGAACACCACCTCGGGGTTGAGCTCGATCCGCGGCACGCGCGGGATCAAGCTCAGGAACAATCCCGCAATTACCAGCACGATGGGATAGGGCGTCTTGAAACGCTTCGCGATTGTCGCCAACACCGCCACGCACAGCAACAGCAGCAGGAAAATCGGCTCGGTGCGGTGAATGTTCTGGCCAAACATGATTTTTACAGAGCGCTACGATATCGCAGATGCGCGCCCACGGCACGCACTTCCCGCAGTACGCCGGAATGTGCGGGTGAACGCGCGCGGGTCGGATTACCGGGGACGAGCCGCGGCCTTGGGCTTTGCCTTCGGTTTCGTTTGCCGCAGGAGTGTGCGTTCGCGCAGATGGTCCAGTATGCGTTCGATCGCGTGCGCCCTCGCTTTGGACGATTTCGCACGCAGGTAATAGAGCAAGAGCTGCCGCCGATGGCCCGATGGCAGCCGCGCGAACTCCTTGCGCGCCTGGGGATGCGCTTTCAGCGTCGCTCGGAGTTCGGCCGGCACCGCAACCTCGCGCGATTCCAGGTCGAGTCTAAGTGACACGCCAATCACGTCACCCGCATCCGCCCCGCCCGCCGCCCTGCGCAGCGCCGTATTGATCTGCATCCGGTAACGCCCCGCCCCAGCCGGCACAAGCGTAGTGCGCACAACGCAGTGATTCACAGCAGCGACGACCGGGATGTGCTTCGGCGCGAGCGTAGGGTGCGGCTGTAGGCGTGGCTGAGCGCGGCTCTTGCCGCCGCGCCCGCGCGCCGCACCGGGCAGTTGCGCGATCAGCGCGTCGGCAATCTCCGCCGGAACATCCACATGCCGCATCATCCAAATCTTGTAAATTGTCGCCAGAAAGTGATGTGGGTTTTGCTTGGCCTTCGCAAGCATTGCAGTGACCCGCCGAACGTCGGACGATTCTATCGGTTCGGCGTTCGCGCGGGAAGAGGATTAGGCGAAGACTAGCCGCCCTTTGGGAGTCGTGCTGGAAAGCATGGTCGAAAGGCAGGCAGGCCGCAAAAACAAAAAAGGCCGCGAACGCTTTTGGCGTTGCGGCCTTCTGAATGTAAATCCTGGCGGTGACCTACGTTCCCGCGTCGTTTCCAGCGCAGTATCATCGGCCCGGCAAGGCTTAACTTCCGTGTTCGGGATGGGAACGGGTGTGACCCTTGCGGTAAGACCACCAGGAAACTTGTGATCGAGACTCGGAGATCGGAATTCGCAGCAGGCGCGAACGCCAGGCAGCGAAGCGAAACTCGGAGTTTCGATGAGCAACTGAAGGAAG
>JBAQJS010000151.1:0-12770 GCA_049300435.1 Candidatus Acidiferrales bacterium
GCTCGAACCTACCTCAGAAAGGAGCGCCCTCAATGGATAACGTGAAGTATATCGGGATGGATGTGCACAAGGAAGCGATCTCCATCGCGGTTCTAAACTCCTCGGGCAAGCTGGTGATGGAGTGCACGATCGAAACCGAGGCCAGCACCATTCTGGATTTTCTGAAAGGCTTGCGCGGAAGTTTGCATGTGACTTTCGAAGAAGGCACCTGGGCCACCTGGTTGTATGACTTGATCAAACCACACGTGACTGAACTGGTGGTGTGTAATCCCCGCCGCAATGCTTTGCTCAAAGAAGGCAGCAAGAGCGACCGCATCGATGCGCGGAAGGTGGCCGAGTTGCTGCGTTCAAACATGGTCCGCCCGGAGTAAAATCTGAGGCCATGACCGAGATTCGAGTTGGCACTAGCGCGTTCACTGCGGCGGGGCTGTGAAGGGTCACCCTCGCCAATCTGATATTTTGAAGCCGCGCCCATTAGTGGCAGAATGGAATATCGAAATTTCAGATGCGAGAAGGGGGCTACTCTTTGCGGATTTTTCTGTCGTTACTGCTCATCTTGTTCGCACCCCGCCTGTTTGCTCAGGAGCAGCGTTCGTCCACGGCACCGCTTGCATCGTCGCAGTCCGCTGAACCCAAGGAATCCTCTGAATCTGCGACCATGGCTACGCGAACTCAGCAGAATCCGCAACCTCAGCAGTCCGGGCAATCGACAGGTGCAAACAATTCCGAGCCGCCCGCCACGAAACCTCAGCAAAGCGCTCCTATTGCGAATCAGAGTACGAATCAGAATCAGAATTCGCAGGCAGCAGGGCAGCAGCCCAAACGAATTCTGGGAATCATGCCCAATTTCCGTGCTGTCAGCGCTGGGACAATCCCACCGCCGCCTACGCCGAAGCAAGCCTTCCTGATTGCCACCAAGAACAGTTTCGACTACTCGTCATTTATCTTCGTGGGCATCACCTCACTCATGGCTCAGGGAACAAATGCGCACCCCCAACTCGGGAAAGGCGTCGCTGGGTATGGGAGATACTACTGGCGCGGGTTCGTGGATAAAGCAGACGGCAACTACATGGTCATCTTCGCGCTGCCGTCAATATTCCATCAGGACGAGCGTTATTACGCAATGGGTACGGGCGGTTTCTGGAAACGCGCCACCTATTCTGCCACTCGAATTTTTGTGACTCCGAACTATCACGGACACAACAGCTTCAATGTTTCCGAACTGTTAGGTAGGGGCATCGCACAAGGAATTTCGCTTGCGTATTACCCAAGCCAGACTCGGACCTTTGGCGGGTTCGCCTCGAAGTACGGCTACGCGATTGGGCGAGACGCGCTGACAAATGTGTTCCGCGAATTCTGGCCAGACATCGCTAAGCACGTGTTACATCGGAATCCCTGACGCTGGCGCGTCCTCAACAAATAGGATACGGGCGAAATTCTTCCACGTATTCCGGCTCACTGAGTAACTCCAATTCAGCACCGCTGCTCCTGAAAGCAACGGTAACTTGTCCTTGCCACATCGCCTGTAAGCGCAACTCAAACGCGCCCTCGTGTCGAAGAGGAACAGGAATTTCATTATCCAGACTGTTTTCCCCCATTCGAATCTGGCCGGTACTCAAATCCACGGGAAACTCCGAGAACGCACCGTCTACCCTTGCATCATGTATGCGAAGTATCGCCTTTTGAACCCAGCCAGTGCCGACATCACGGCCCGGTACACCTTCACTCTGCTGCATATAAACCGATGACAAATGGAGTTGCGCTTCACCCTCAGAGCGTGAAATAGCGGCGAGCACTGAATCGTGAATTTCGATGGAGCGATTCGGCATGACAGCAATCACCCTGAGGTCATTGCTTTGCGGTTGTCAACGGGATTGAGCGTGAGTCCTGATAAACGCGCTAATCGTACATGTGGAATTTTCAGTTTTCGGTGACGCAACTCCTCGGGATGACCTGACCTGGGTTTTTTGTACCAGCGGGATTGGGGAGAATTCACTCTGGGGGGAAGCTGGTATGCCGATGAAGAAATACAAGCCGGAGCAGATCGGATTTCAAATTGGGAGAGCGCCCGGCGACGGGCCGGTTTGCTCGCAGGAAACCTCTCGCCTATACTCGTGTTCTAACTAGGTATTGCCGGGGATTGACGGGGGATTGCTCTGCGAAATCAGGAAGCAGCGCGTTACGCACGCTGGGCGGCGTGGGCCGCGGCTGCGATTGTGCTGGTGGTGGCCGGAGTGTACGGCAAACGCGCCATCCGCGAGGCGCGCACGAGAGGGAAGGCGCCGCCTTCGATCCCGGAATCGGTGCAGCAGCAATCGGCGGAATTCTCCTACGTCGGCACGGACCAGGGCCGCGCGCTTTTCACCATCCGCGCTTCGCACGCCACACAATATAAGGACCAGAACCGCGCCCTGTTGCAGGACGTATGGATCACGATTTACGGGCGCGCCGGCGACCGCAATGACAACATTCACACCCGCGAATGCAATTACGAGCCTGCCACGGGCGACGTGGTGTGCGCGGGCGACGTGCAGATTGACCTGGCCAGCGCGAACCCCGGCCCGGGCAAGCCCGCGGACAAAGCGCTGCAGGTGACCACGCGCGATCTATCGTTCAACCGCGAAACCGGGGAAGCTTCGACCTCCGCGCCGGTGCAATTCCGCTTTCCGGAAGGCACCGGCCATGCGGACGGCGTGACCTACAGCACGCAGCAGGAAGTGGTGCGCCTCACGCACAACGTGGAGCTGGACCTGGCACCTTCGGACAAGGCCGGCGGATTGCCCATCACCGCGACCGGCGGCAGCATGGAAATCCGGCGCAACGACCGGATGGTGGACCTGGACGCGCCGGCGACGGTGCGCCAGGGCGGGCGCGAGCTATCGGCGGACCAGATTGCCATCGAGCTGGATGCGGATTTCCGGGCGCGGCACGTGATCGCGCAGGGCCACCCGCAGGTGCGGTCGGCGGATGCGCGCGGGACTTCCACGGCCAGCGCGGAGCAATTCGAGGCCTTCATCAACGCGGACGGCTGGATCGAGCGGATCACCGCCGCGGGAAACGTGGAGGGCACGCGCGCGGGCGCAGGCGGCGCGGACCATTTCAGCGCGGCGAATGTGGCATTCACCATGACGCCCGAGCACAACCTGGTGCGGGAAATGGCGGCGACGGGCAACGTGAAGGCCAATTCGCGGGCGGGAGCCGAATCGCGCTCGATCGAAACGGAATCGCTGGTGGCCACATTTGGTCCGGGGCAGCGCGCCGACCAGCAAACCGTCCAGACCGTGAGCACGCTTGCGCCCGCGGTGATCGAAACGAAGTCGGACGCGGAGGCCACTACGCTGCGCGCCAAGAGATTCGTCGCGAAATTTTCGCCGGCCGGCCGCTTGGACCATTTGCAGGGGCATGGCGGCGCCACGGTGACGCGCCGGGTGGGCTCGGCGCCGCCGCAGGTCATCAAGGCGGACGAGCTGACGGCGAAATTTTCACCCGATGGCGAATGGCAGACGCTGGATGAAGAGGGCGACGTGCGTTTCCAGCAGGCCGACCGGCAAGCGTCGGCCGACCGCGCGAACATCGAGCGCACGACGGAGCTAATTCAACTGGACGGCTCGCCGGTGCTGACCGATGCGATGAGCCGCACCACTGCCGGAAAAGTTTCGATCAATCAGAAGTCCGGCGAGATTCGCGCATCGGGCGGCGTGGTTTCGACGTATTTCCCGAGCGCGCAGAACTCGGCGATGAGCCTGGGCTCCGGCCCGGGGCACATTTCGGCCGAGACTTTGGCGGGTTCCACCACTTCCGGGGACGTGATTTATTCCGGGCACGCGCGACTGTGGCAGGGCGATTCGGTGCTGGAAGCAAACCAGATCGAAATCTGGCGCGACGACAAGAAAATGCAGGCGACCGGGAACGTAGTGGCGAATTTTCCGCAAGCGTCCGCGCAGGTACAGGCGCCGGGCTTCGGCAAGCCGGCACCCGTCGCCAGCGCCGCCACGCCCAGCGGGCCGACGCTTTGGCAGATTCGCGCGCCGCTGCTGACGTATTGGGGAGACACCGGCAAAGCGCACCTGGAAGGCGGAGTGAACGCCGAGTCGCAGCAAGGCTCGATGCAATCGCGGACGCTGGACGTGTTCCTGACGGGTGCGCCGGCCAAGCCGCCGGCCGCGAATGGCGCCCCTGTACCAGCCAAACCGGCCCGGGCGACTGCCGCCGCGGGGGCGGGTCAGCCGGGCGGGCTGGGAGAAGGGCGCCAGTTGGACCGCGCCCTGGCTTTGGGAGGGGTAACGGTACGGCAGGGCGACCGGCGGGGCAGCGCCGAGCAGGCCGAATACACCGCTGCGGACGGGAAATTCGTGCTTTCGGGTGGTCAACCCACCATTATTGATGCTTCCAGCGACACAACCACGGGCCATTCGTTGACCTTCTTTGTAGCGAATGATACGATTTTGATTGATTCGCAAGAAGGTTCGCGCACGCTGACCAAGCACCGGGTTGAGAAATGAACCGGCATGTTGAAACTCCAGGCCGCCGATCTTAGCAAGTCCTATCGAGGACGGAAGGTCGTTGACAAAATCAGTTTGGAGATTCAGCAAGGCGAAGTGGTTGGGTTGCTCGGGCCGAACGGCGCTGGAAAGACCACGACGTTCTATATCCTGGTCGGCCTCGCACGTCCGGACTACGGGCGCGTGATATTGGACGGCGAGGACATCACCGACCTACCCATGTACCTGCGGGCCCGCAGCGGCATCAGCTACCTCCCTCAAGAGCCTTCTGTATTTCGGAAAATGACGGTGGAAGAGAACCTGCTCGCGGTGCTGGAAACACTGCCGTTGACGTCCGAGCAGCGGCGCGACCGGGTGGAGGAACTGCTGGCGCAGATGGGGCTGGAGGGCGTGCGTTACAGCCGGGCGTACGTGCTGTCGGGCGGAGAGCGGCGGCGGCTGGAGATTGCGCGGTCGCTGGTGCTGTCGCCGTCGTTCGTGCTGCTGGATGAGCCGTTCGCGGGGATTGACCCGCTGACGGTGGTGGACATCCAGAAAATTATCGCGGATTTAAGCGCCGCGGGCATTGGCGTGCTGGTGACCGATCACAACGTGCGCGACACCCTGGCGGTCACCAATCGCGCGTACATTATTAACGACGGGAAGATTTTCCGGGCGGGGACTCCGGAGCAGCTTTCGAACGATCCGGAAGTCCGGCGGGTATATCTCGGTGAAGGATTCCGGCTGAACTGATTGCTATGAACTGGCTCGCACCCAAACTCAGCCTCCGCGTGGCGCAGAAGCAGATTCTGACGCCGGGGCTTGTGCAGATGGTCAGCGTGCTGGCGCTGAACCGGCTGGAACTGCGCGAGATGATCAACCAGGAGATCATGGCGAATCCGGTGCTGGATGAAGTGACCGAAGAGGGCGCGGCGGCCACCGACAGCTACACGGACGAGGCTTTCCTGAAGAAGGAAACGGAAAAAGTTCCGGAAACCGAAGCCGCAAACCCCTTCGATGAATTCGATTTCGGGACCTTCTTCACGCAGTATCTTGACGCCGGCAGCGAGCGCGCGGGCAGCAGCGAGCGCGAGGACATCGAGCGGCCCTCCTTCGACAAGTTTCTTTCCTCGGCGCAAAATCTGGCGGACCATCTGGCCTGGCAACTGAGCGTCAGCATCTGCACGGAGACGGTGCGGCGGATTGCGGAGGGCATCGTCGGCAACCTGGACGAGAACGGGTATCTGAGCGCGACGCTCGAGGAACTGGCGCAGTCCGGCAACTATTCGATGGAAGATGTGGAAGAAGCGCTGGCCATGGTGCAGGAATTCGATCCTCCGGGAGTGGGGGCGCGCGATTTGCAGGAATGCCTGCTGATCCAGTTGAAGCTGATTGATCCGCAGAACACGCTGGCGCAGCAGATTATCGCCGAGCACCTGAAGCTGCTGCAGAATAATCAGTTGAAGGAAGTGGCGCGGGCGCTGAACCGCCCCGTCGAGCTGGTGAAGCGCGCGGTGGACGTGATCAAGCAGCTCGATCCCAAGCCCGGCCTGCGTTACAACCACGCCGAGCCGCGCCTGGTCGAGCCCGACGTGCAGTTCCGCAAGGTGGACGGCGAATGGCAAGCGCTGATGAATGAAGACGACTTGCCGCAACTGCGCCTGAATCCCATGTACCGCCGGCTGCTGGCGCGCGATGCCGCCGACCGCGACGTGCGCAATTACGTGAAGGAGCGCTTCACTGCCGCGATCCAGCTGATGAAAAATATCGAGCAGCGCAAGCACACCATCCAGCGGGTGTGCCAGTCCATCCTGCGCCGCCAGGGCGATTTCCTGGATTATGGCGCGGATCATCTGAAGCCCATGATGATCAAGGAAGTGGCCGAGGAAGTGGGCGTGCACCCTTCCACCGTCAGCCGCGCCGTGGCCAATAAGTATGTGCACACACCGCAGGGCGTGCTGGAGCTGCGTTACTTCTTCAGCGAATCGGTGAACGGGCCGCAGGGCAGCGAAATGTCGCTGCTTTCCCTGAAGCGCCGCGTGAAGAAAATGATTGACGAAGAGGATACCGCGCACCCGCTCACCGATGAGCAGATCACCAAGCGCCTCAGCGAAGAGGGCATCCAGGTGACCCGCCGCACCGTGGCGAAATACCGCGAGGACTTGCGCATCCCCAGCACCCACCGCCGACGGGTCAAGGGTTAACTACCCGCCGTGCCGCGCCGCTCCGCCAGAATCCGCCACCGCGACGCGCGCCAGTTGGTGATTCTCACCGGCCTTTCCGGCTCCGGAAAAGGCTCGGTGCTGAATACCTTCGAAGACCTCGGATTTTATTGCGTGGATAACCTGCCGGTCGCTTTGATCCCCACATTCAGCGAACTATACGTGGAAGGCGGCAGCGAAGTGGAGCGCGCCGCGCTGCTGGTGGACGCGCGCGAGGGCGAGCAAATCGAAAAGCTGCCGGGAATTTACCGCAAGCTGGCGTCCGAGCATGCGGCCACGCTGGTGTTCGTCGAGGCCAGCGACGAAGCGCTGCTGCGGCGCTTCAGCGAAACGCGCCGCCCGCACCCGCTCAGCCAGGACCATTCCATCGCCGAAGGGATTCGCCTGGAGCGGCGGCGCATGGCGCCCATCCGGCGTCTCGCGGACGTGGTGATTGACACCACGAAATTCAACGTGCACGAGCTGCGCCAGTTCATCATTGACCGCTTCCAGAATCCGGGACGGCGGCCGCTGCTGGTTTCGGTGGTGAGCTTCGGATTCCGCTACGGCATTCCGGCGGACGCGGATCTGGTGTTCGACGTGCGTTTTTTGCCCAACCCGCATTTCGTGCCGCGCCTGCGGAAATTCAGCGGGAAGGATCCGCGCGTGGCGCGCTACATTCGTTCGTTTTCGCAGACCGGCGAATTTTTGCGGCGCATCGAGAGCTTGTTGCTGTATTTGATCCCGCATTATATTCGCGAAGGCAAAAGCTATCTGACGGTGGCGCTGGGCTGCACCGGGGGGCGGCACCGTTCGGTAACGCTGGCCGAGGTGATTCGGCGGGATTTGAAGCGCAAAGGGTATTCGGGCAAAGTGGTGCATCGCGATATTGATAAGTCCGTGTCTTGAAAAGCATCGAGTTATCCTGAAATTACGCGGCCGCGCGGGTGCGGCCGGGAGTTCTTGATTTGGATATCGAGACAACAGGCAGCGAGACCAATCTGACGCAGGGCGAAGAGATTCGCCGCCTGCTGCGCTATATGACGCCCTACTGGGTGCCGCTGGCCATGGGCATTCTGCTGATGGCGGGGATGGGCGTCGCCGAAGGGTTAGTGGCGTTCGCCATCAAGCCAGCGCTGGACGTGGTGCTGAATCCGCAGTCCGCGCTACAGAAGCTGGTCCTTTTCCAGGTTCCCGGCACCCATCGCATCGTGTACATGAACGATTTTGTGCCCTCGCGCGTGCACCACGTGTGGTCGGTGTTCGCGCTCTCGCTGCTTTTTATCTTCTTGTTCAAGGCGATAGCAGAATATTTCGGCAGCATCCTGATCCAGTACGTGGGGCTTTCCGGCGTCACCCATCTGCGCAACAGCGTGTACGCCAAGGTCGTGCAGCAGCCGGTGGGATTTTTTCATCACCATCCGGTCGGGCGGGTGATGTCCGCGGTCATCGCGGATATCGAGCAGATGCGCAGCGCGTTTTCCGATTATCTGGCCGATTTTTTCCGCCAGATTTTCAGCCTGGTGATCTTCATCGTGGTGCTGCTGGTGATTGACTGGCGCATGGCCGTGGGCTCCGCCGTGCTGGTTCCGCTGGTGGTGTGGCCGGTGGCGAAATTGACGCGACGCATCCGGCGCTCGACGGAGAACAGCCGCTCGCGCCTGGCCGACCTGAGCCAGATCCTGCAGGAAACCATCAGCGGCAACCGGGTGGTGAAAGCCTTCGGCATGGAGGGCTTCGAAATCGGAAAATTCCGCGACGCGGCACGCAGCCTGCTGCGCGAGAACATGCGCTGGATTCGCGCCATCGCCGCCACCGGTCCTATCATGGACGTGCTGGGCGCGGTGGTGATTTCCATGATTCTGCTGTACGCGCGCGGCGAAATCAAAATGGGCCGCATGACCATCGGTTCGTTCGGCGCGTTCACCTTCGCGCTGTTCAAGGCCTACGAGCCCATCAAGCGGCTGGGCGGAATTTATCAGCTCTTCGTGCAGGCGCTGGGAACTTCGTCGCAGGTTTTCCGGCTTCTGGATCTGCCGGAAGAGCAGCTGGAGCTGCCCGGCGCCGTGGCCCTGCCGCCCTTCTCGCAGTCCGTGGAATTCGATAACGCCAGCTTCACCTACGACGACGGCACTTCGCCCACGCTGCAGCACATCAACCTGAAAGTTCCGGCGGGCGCGGTCGTCGCGATCGTCGGTTCCAGCGGCGCCGGGAAGACCACGCTGGTGAACTTGCTGCCGCGCTTTCATGCCGCCACTGCGGGCGAGGTGCGCATTGACGGGCACGATCTGCGCGACGTGACACTGCAATCGCTGCGCGGGCAAATGGCCATCGTCACGCAGGAGACCATTCTATTCAACGACACGATCTGGAACAATTTGTGCTACGGCCAGCCCGATCTGCCGCACCAAAAAGTGCTGGCGGCGGCCCAGGCTGCCATGGCGCACGATTTCATCACGCAAATGCCGCAGGGATACCAGACGCTCATCGGCGACCGCGGGCAGCGCCTTTCCGGCGGGCAGCGCCAGCGGCTGGCCATCGCGCGCGCGCTGCTGAAAGACGCGCCGATTCTGATCCTGGATGAAGCCACGTCCGAGCTGGATTCCGAATCGGAAATGCTGGTGCAAAGCGCGCTGAATAATCTGATGACCGGGCGCACCGTCTTCGTGATCGCCCATCGCCTCTCCACCATTCGCCGCGCGGACTTGATTGCGGTGCTCGATGGGGGCACAATTCGCGAGCGCGGCACGCACGAGGAATTGCTCGAACGCCGCGGGCTGTACGCCCGTTTGCACGATATGCAATTTCGCGATGCCGAACCCGCGACGCGCGCGGCAGGTCCTTTGTAAAAATGCCCGGTACCGGCTCACAATCCGTTTCCGTGAATCCCGCCAAGCCGCATTCCGCCGGCCTGAAATCCATGACGGGCTACGCGCAGGCGCGCGCCGTCGAGAGCGGCTGGAGCCTGCGCGTCACCATCCGCGCCGTGAACCATCGTTTTCTGGATTTGCACCTGCGCATCCCGGAGGGCTTCGAGCCGCTGGAGCCGCGCATCCGGCAAATGGTGCGCGAGCGCGTGCGCCGCGGCCACCTGGATTTCACCTTGCACCACGAGCTGGCGGGTCCGGCGGCCGTGGGAGTGAATCACGACGTTGCGGCCGCCTACCTGAAAGCCGCGAATTCGCTGCGCCAGGAATTCGGCATTCAAACCGAACCGGACCTGGCCGCGATCCTGCGTTTGCCAGGGGTGATTGGCGCGGCTGCGGCGTCGCTCGAGGGCGAGCTGGAGCGGCTGGAACCGGTGCTGGTGGCCTGCGTGAACGAAGCGCTCGAGAAGCTGGATCGCATGCGCGAGCAGGAGGCGCAGCACCTGCGCGAAGAAATGTCCGCGCGCCTGCGGCACATCGCAGAGCTGAGCGCGCAATTGGAAACACTTTCCGAACGCGCGCGTCCGGCCTTTGCCCGGCGCCTCGCCGCACGCCTGCAGGAACTGCTGGGCGAAGCGACGCTCGATATGGCACGGCTCGCGCAGGAAGCCTCTATTGCCGCCGAGCGCAGCGATGTGTCCGAGGAACTGGCGCGGCTGCGCAGTCACGTGCAACAATTCGAAATGCTCCTGGCGGGCGCCGCGGACGTGGGCAAGAAACTGGATTTTCTTCTGCAGGAAATGCAGCGCGAAGCGAACACGCTGCTCTCCAAGACGCCCGGCGTGGAAGTGGAGGGGCTGGAAATCACGCGCCTGGGGCTGGAAGTGAAATCGGAAATCGAAAAATTGCGCGAACAGGTGCAGAACATCGAATGAGCGAAGCGGACCCGCTGGTACTGATCGTTTCCGGCCCGTCGGGTTCCGGGAAATCCACGCTGGTGGAGAAGATACTGGAGCTGCCGGAGGTGCTGCGCTCTGTGTCGTGCACGACACGGGCGCCGCGCAAGACGGAGAGCCGCAGCAAGTGCTACAATTTCGTATCCGAGGCTGCATTCCAGCAGATGGTCGAGCGCGGCGAGTTTCTGGAGTATGCCCGGGTTTTTGGCAAGAACTGGTATGGTACTCCCAGGAAATGGCTGGACGAGGCCCGGGAAAGAAACCTGAGCCTGGTGCTGGAGATTGACGTCCAGGGCGCGCAGCAGGTGAAAGATCAATTGCCCTCGGCCGTGATGATTTTCGTGCTGCCGCCTTCGATGCAGGACCTGGTGGGCCGGCTGCGCGCGCGGGGGCAGGATGCGGAAGACGAGATTCAGCGGCGGCTGAATCGCGCGCGCGATGAAATGCTGAAGTACCGGAACTACGATTACGCGGTGGTCAACGACGACGTCGCACGCGCCGGCCGGGAAATCCAGGCCATCGCGGTGGCGTCGCGTTGCCGCATGGCGCGCAACGAAAACAGGATTCGTGAAATCTTGAAGTCTTTTGGAGGCTGATCTTCACATGGCTCATCTCAAGGATGCACCCGATAGCCAGTTTGCTTATGTGGTGGTCGTGGCGCGCCGCGCGCGGCAATTATTGATCGGCGGGCGCCCCATGGTGGATAACCCCCGCTCGCGCAAAACCACGCGCATCGCCGAAGAAGAACTGCAAAAGGGCCTGCTGGAATACGACGCCCCGCACCTGAACGAACAAGCCGAAGATAAGGACGAGAAAAAGAAGAAGTCTTAGGCGGACGGAATTTCCATGAAGATCGCGCTGGGCGTTACCGGGGGAGTGGCGGCTTACAAGGCCGCCGAGCTGGTGCGCCGCCTGCAGCAGGAAAAACTGGATGTGCAGGTGGTGATGACCCGTGCCGCGCAGGAATTCGTCACGCCGCTCACCTTCGCCGCACTGACCGGGCAAAGAGTAATCACCGACCTTTTCGCCGCCGCCGGCTCCGCGCCCGCGAACGTCGAAAGCGCCATCGAACACATCGCCGTGGCGCAGCGCATAGATTTGCTGCTGGTTGCTCCGGCCACCGCCGATATTCTGGGAAAATTCGCGCACGGCATCGCTGAGGATTTCCTGGCGACGCTCTATTTGGCCACCAAGGCTCCGGTGGTGGTCGCTCCGGCCATGAACGTGAATATGTGGGAACACGCGGCGACGCAGGAAAATCTGGCGGCGTTGCGCGCGCGCGGCGTCCACGTGGTGGATCCCGACGAAGGCTATCTCGCCTGCGGCATGACCGGCTCGGGACGCCTGGCCGCCACCGAATCCATCGTCAAAAAAGTTTGCGAGGTGCTGGGCCTGCGCCGCGATTTCGCCGACCAGACCGTGCTGGTGACCGCCGGGCCTACCTGCGAGGATCTGGACCCGGTTCGCTTCCTCAGCAATCGCTCTTCCGGCAAGATGGGCTACGCCCTGGCGGAAGCGGCGCAGCGCCGCGGCGCGCGCGTGATCCTGGTGAGCGGCCCCACGGATTTGCAGGTCCCTGAAGGCGTGGACTGGGTTCCGGTGCGCTCGACGGAGCAGATGCATCGCGCCGTGCTGGAGCGCGCGCGGGAAGCCGGCGTCGCCATCATGGCCGCCGCGGTTTCGGATTACCGCCCCGCTGCCGCGCAGCAGCAGAAAATCAAGCGCGGCGAAGGCAGCTTCATCCTGGAGCTCGAGCCGACGCCGGACATTCTGGCGGAGCTGGGGCGCGAGAAGGGCGCGCGGGTTCTGGTGGGCTTCGCCGCTGAAACAGATCGTGTGGCCGAAAACGCGCGCGGCAAGCTGGAACGCAAGGCCGCGGACATGATCGTCGCGAACGACGTGACCCAGGCGGGCGCGGGCTTCGATACCGACACCAACATCGTTACTTTGTTTCTGCGCGGTGGCCGCGAGCTGGCGCTGCCCCAGCTCAGCAAGTTCGACGTGGCCAATCGCATCCTCGACCAGGTGCTGGAAATTCAGCGACATTCCAAGTAGATTCTCAAGCGGAGGATTCGATGGATCCGGCCAGGAGCGCAGGTGCGGGTGCGCGCATCGGCAGTGGCGCGAGCGAGCGCGTGAAAGAGCAAGCCGCCGACTGGCTGCGCTATGGCGACGACCTGGGCCTGGGCCCCTACTATCGCGACCGCGCGCCGTCGCACGGCGTTCCGCAGCCGGCGGCCCCGGCCGCTCCTGACGCGACGATTC
>JBAQJS010000152.1:0-2508 GCA_049300435.1 Candidatus Acidiferrales bacterium
TAACCGCCCAAACCACCCAACTCCCCGGAGAAACTCCCGCCGACTTCGCCCACCCCGCCGCATCAGAGATCGCCCCCGGCCCCTTCCAGGGCACCCGCGCCTCGCTCAAGCACTACGAAGTCCCCGAATGGTTTCGTGACGCCAAATTCGGCATGTGGGCCCACTGGGGTCCGCAGTCCGCCATCGAAGACGGCGACTGGTACGCCCGCAACATGTACATCCAGGGGTCTGACCAGTACAACTACCACATCCAGAAATACGGCCCCCAATCCAAATTCGGATACAAGGACACCATCCCCGCCTGGAAGGCCCAGGACTTCGACCCCGCCCATCTCATCCAGCTCTACAAAGCCGCCGGAGCCAAATACTTCATGAGCATGGGCGTCCATCACGACAACTTCGATCTGTGGAACTCCCGCTACCAGCGCTGGAACGCCGTCCAGATGGGCCCCCACAAAGACATCGTCGCCATGTGGCGCGACGCCGTCCGCGCCGTCGACCTGCCCTTCGGCGTCTCCGAGCATCTCTGGATCACCTATAAGTGGTTCTCCACCAGCCACGGCAGCGACGCCACTGGACCCTACGCCGGAATCCCCTACGACGGAGCCGACCCCAAATATCAGGACCTCTACGTGGACTCCGACCAGATATCCCCCGGTCCCGGCGGGCCCGAGTGGACCGAGGACGGCATCCCCGTCTGGTGGAAGCAGCAATGGTTCAAGCGCATCAAGGACCTCGTCGACCACTGCCAGCCCGACTTCCTCTACTCCGACGGCTCCCTCCCCTTCGAGTACTACGGATACAACCTCGTCGCCCACCTCTACAACGTCAGCGCCGCACGTCACGGAGGCAAAAATCAGGCCGTCTACTTCTCCAAGCGCATCGAAGACGGAGCCTCCGGCATCTGTGTCAATGACCACGAGCGTTCCATCATCGACACCATCTCACCGCGCCCCTGGCAGACCGACACCTGCATCGGCCAATGGCACTACAAGCTCGGCCAGAAGTACAAAACGCCAAAAGAAGTCATCGACATGCTCGTCGACATCGTAAGCCGCAACGGAAACCTCATGCTCAACATCCCGCTGCCCGCCAGCGGCCAGCCCGACCCCGAAGAGCTCGCCATCGTATCTGCCATCACCGACTGGATGCGCGTCAACGGAGAAGCCATCTTCGCCACCCGCCCCTGGCAGATCGCCGGAGAAGGCCCGCCCGCCATCGCCAACGCTGCTGAAGCCGCCGCCGGATTCAACGAGTCATCCCGCCGAGCCCTCACCGCCGAAGACATCCGCTTCACCACCAAAGGCGCAACCTTGTATGCGCTGGTCATGGGCTGGCCCGACTACAAATTCACCATCAAGTCCCTCGCCCAAAACACCGCGCTAAGCGTAGGCAAAATAGAAAACGTCGAAATCGCCGGAACCAACCAGAAACTAACCTTCGAACAAAACAACCAAGGACTAACCATCCAGGTCCCTCGCGAAGCCCCATCCAAACACGGAACCGCCTTCCGCATCAACGGAGCCATTTGAAAGCGATCTGTCCGTCAATACAGTACCTTGCCATTGGCAAGTATTTGCCCATAGCTCATATCGATCTTGATTCGAACCTCGACTGGCTGGCCCTTCAATAGGTAGGGTGTGTATTTCCATGTCCTAAGCTCGTTGATTGCGGCTTGGCGGAACATCTCGGGACCGCTGACGGCCTGAATATCGATGACATTGCCTTGCTTCGTGACCGTCGCCTCAAGCATCACTGTGCCATGATCCGACCGCGTAGTAGCTGGCGGTTCAACGGTACTCCATTGAGCCCTGCGTCCACCAGTCAGTCCTGGATCGTGGGCTGTATACGGAGCCACTCTGGCTGACGGTGGCGCCGCCACCTCCGCATCGGTCACCTTGGCCGGAAAATCCAATTCGGTCACATCCACATGCACGATCGCCAGACTTGAGTTCTCGATGCTGATCTGCTTCGCCACATAATGACCATCGAGCACCACAAGGTTATTGAACTGAACATACAAGCCGTCCCAATAACTTTGAAGCCTCAGCGCGGCAGACCTCCCATCAAAACAACTTGTGGGAAGAAGCCGAACGTGTGGGGCGGGCGCCGGACGAAGACAGGTAAGAGCAACCGTCCCAATCATCGTATCGACAACAGAGTATTTCGTGTTACTGATTGCTGCCGCAGAAGGCATTGGGTCGTCTATATATCCCCTTACCATCTCTTCCGGCGTCGGAATCCAACCCTTGTCTCCAGTAATCAGCTTCGTATCGCCGTTCTGATAGAGCGTCTGATTAAAACTCGCGCTCGAATAGCTCACCTTGTACTTCTCAGGCCCAACCCACCACTCCTCAAACACACCCTGATCCTTCGGCTTCCCATCCGCATCGAACGTCTGGTAATTCGCCTTCAAATGCCACGGCTTCACATCCGCACCGCCCAGCCCATTCACACCAGCCGCCAGCAGCATCAGATCCTTCGGGTCCTTTGGCATTGAAGGAACAG